>NZ_FQVU01000003.1:0-600000 GCF_900129455.1 Jatrophihabitans endophyticus | reverse complement strand
CAGCACGAGACGCTGCCGGTGCTGCGGCGCGGCGAGCCACAGCCACAGCTGGGCGGCGGCGTTCCCGAGACCCGGCTGCGGATCGAGCCGGGCGAGCACGGCGGCGTCGTCGGCCCGGGCCCGGTCGAGCAGGGCACGGACGAGTCCGTCGCGCGACCCGAACAGGAAGCGCAGGACGCCGGTGCTCGAGCCGATCGCCTCGGCCACCGGCCGCAGCGACAGGTCGGCGAGCCCGGCCCGGAGCACGTGGACGTAGGCGGCCTCGACGAGCTCGGCGCGACGCGGGGAGGACATGAGTCCATCCTGCCCCGGGTGACACGCCCGTGTCAGTCGGCGTGCCGGCGCTGCGCGCCGAGCGGCCGGACCGAGTCGGCCAGCAGCACCGCGACCGCGAGCAGCACCGACACCGAGACCAGCGCGCGCAGGACGGTGGCGTGATCGCCGAGGAAGCCCACGACCGGCGGGCCGGCCAGGAACGCGCAGTAGCCGATCGAGGCGACGACGCTGACCCGAGCGGCCGCGGCGCGGGGCTCGTCGGCGCCGGCGCTCATCCCCACCGGGAACCCCAGCGAGATGCCGCCGCCCCAGAGAACCGCACCGACGAACGCGGTGGCGAGCCCGGGACCGAGGACGAACAGCAGCGAGCCGAGCCCGCCGAGCGCGGCCAGCAGGCGGACGACGACGACGCGGCCGTACCGGTCGAGCAGCGCGGGGCCGAACCAGCGGCCGACCGTCATCGCGGCGAGGAACGTCGCGAATGCGAGGACCGCCACGGTGGGCGACGCCCCGTAGCCGTCGATGACCGCGACGTTGATCCAGTCGTTGCCGGTTCCCTCGGCGAAGGCGAAGGCCAGCACGAAGACCCCGACGAGCACCGTCCGCGGCTCCCGCCAGGCGGTCCGTACGCCCGTCCCGACAGCTCCGCCCGGCTCGCCGGGAGCCGCGCTCGCGCCGCCGGTCCCGTCGCCCGTGTCGGCTGTGTCGTCATCGGTCCCGTGATCGGGCAGGAAGCCGCGCACCTCGGCGGTGACGACGAGCGCGACGAGCAGACCGATGGTCGCGAGATGCGCGGTGGCAGGCACGTGCAGGGCGACGAGGCCGGCGCTGAGGAGGGCACCCGCCACCGTGCCCATGCTGAAACCGGCGTGGAAGCGCGACATGACCGAACGGCCGAGGCGGCGCTCGACCAACGCGCCCTGCACGTTCATGGCGACGTCCCAGAGGCCGTTGGCGACACCCAGGAAGTACAGCGCGGTCACCACCAGCCACACGCCGGCGACCCAGGCGAGCGCGACCAGGACGAGGGCGGCGCCGAAGAGCACGGCGGTGGCCTGCACGCAGCGGCGGGAACCGATGCGGGCCACCACCACGCCGGAGAGCGGCAGCGCGGTCACCGACCCGGCCGCGACGAAGAGCAGCACCAGCCCCAGCTCGGCGGGTGAGAGCGCCAGGTGATCGCGCAGCTGCGGGATCCGTGACGCCCAGCTGGCGAACGCGAAGCCGGAGCCGGCGAACGCGGCGTAGGTGGCGCGGGTGGCCCGCCCCACCGTGACGGTGTCGGTCACCGGCCGGCGGGGCCCGGTCCTGCGGGCCGGCGGCTAGGCATGGCCGAGCACGTTGACGACGGTGCCGGTGGCGTCGCGGAAGAAGAACCGGCGGACACCCCACTCCTCGTCGCGCAGCGGGTGCACGATCTCGAGGCCGGCGCTCACGGCCGCCGCGTGGGCGGCATCGACGTCGTCGACCTCGACGGAGACGTCCGGGTTCACCGGCGCGGTGGCGTCGCGGGTCATCAGGCTGAGCTGGGCGCGGCCCGAGTCGTCGGCGTAGGTGGCGATCCAGCCGTGGTTCATGACCTCGCGCAGGCCGAGCACGGTGACGAAGTGGTCGCGCGCGGTGCCGATGTCGGCGACCGTGACGATCGGGACGATGCGGATGGTGCGGGGCATGGCGCCACTCTCGCAGGCACCCGGGACAATGCCGGGGTGCGCAACGGTGACGTGTCGTTCTGGCAGCACGACCTCGGCAGCCCGGCCCGGCGCGCCCCGCTGGCGGGTGACGACCGGTGCGACGTCGCGATCGTCGGCGGCGGGCTGACCGGGCTGTGGAGCGCGTATTACCTCGCCGCCGCCCGTCCCGACCTCGACGTGCGGATCGTCGAGCGCCGCTTCGCCGGGTACGGGGCGTCCGGGCGCAACGGCGGTTGGCTGTCGGCGGAGCTGTCCGGTTCGCGCGAGCGCTACGCGGCGGCGCACGGTCGCGCGGCCGTCGTGTCGCTGCTCGCGGCCATGCGCGAGGCGGTGGACGAGGTGATCGACGTGGCGGCGAGCGAGGGCATCGACGCCGACATCGTCAAGGCGGGCACCTACGTCGTCGCCCGCAACCGGGCTCAGCTGGCGCGGCTGCACGCCGACGTCGCGTGGCAGCGCGACTGGGGCGCGACCGACGCCGACGTCCGCGTGCTCGATGCCGCCGAGCTCGACGGCGAGCTGCGGGTGGCCGGCGCCCGGGCCGCCACCTTCACGCCGCACTGCGCGCGGGTGCACCCGGCGAAGCTGGTGCGCGGCGTGGCGGCGGCCGTCGAACGCCGGGGCGTGACGATCCACGAGGGGACGACGGCGCTCGCCGTCGAGGCGGGCGCGGTCCGCACCGACCGCGGGACGCTGCGCGCCCGTCACGTGCTGCGCTGTCTGGAAGGGTTCACCGCGGGCCTGCCCGGCGCCCGGCGCGAGTGGCTGCCCATGAACAGCTCGATGATCGTCACCGCTGCACTGCCCGCGGACGTCCGCGCCGCCATCGGCTGGCGCGACCCGGCCACGCTCGGCGACTTCGCGCACGCCTACGTCTACGCCCAGCTCACCGCCGACGGCCGGATAGCCCTCGGCGGCCGCGGCAACCCGTACCGGTTCGGCTCCCGCACCGACGTCGACGGCCGTACGCAGCCCGGCACCGTCGCGGCGCTGACGGCGATGCTGCACGACCTCTTCCCGGCGACGGCGGGCGTCGCGGTCGAGCATGCGTGGTGCGGCGTCCTCGGCGTCCCCCGGGACTGGTGCACGACGGTCGCCTACGACGCGGGCACCGGGCTCGGGACCGCGGGCGGTTACGTCGGCAACGGACTGACGACGACCAACCTCGCCGGCCGCACGCTCGCCGACCTGGTGCTCGGCCGCGAGACCGCGCTGACCGGGCTGGCGTGGGTCGGTCGCGACGTCCGTCGGTGGGAACCGGAGCCCCTGCGGTGGCAGGGCGTGCAGGGCATGTACGCGCTGTACCGCACCGCCGACCGGCGCGAGCGCCGACCCGGCTCGCGCGAGACGAGCCGCTGGGCACGGGTCGCCGACCGCCTCTCGGGCCGCTGATCGTCAGGCCGCGTGCCGGTCACGGGTCCGCGCGCCGAGCAGCGCCACCACCACGCCGAGGACGGCCCAGGCGACCAGCACCGCGAGGTGACCGCCGATGCCGGCGCCGTCGAAGTACGCGATCCGGCGCACGGCGTCGGTGCCGGCCCCGTTGGGCAACGCGGTGCCGATGACCCGCCAGAACGCCGGGAGCAGGTCGGGCTGGAACGCGCCGCCGGCGCTCGGGTTGCCCAGCACCACGAACAGCGCGACGGCCGCACCGATGCCCAGCACGCCGAAGAGCGCCTGGAGGGCGATCGTCGCGGTGCCGGCGGCCAGGACCACGAGCGTGCCCAGCCCCCACAGCGCCAGCAGGTGACCGTCCAGGGCACCGAGGACCGGCCCCACGATGATTGCGCCGCCGAGGCCGGACAGGATCGCGTACGGCACGAGCGCGCCGAGCCGGATCGCGGCGCGGCGGCGCGTGGCGGGTCGTGACCCGTTCGCCACCCCCAGCAGCGAGGCCACGAGGTAGCCGCCCACCATCCACCCGACGACGAGGTAGAAGCCGGTGAGGCCGCGCGCGTCACCCGCCTGCAGCGGCACGATGTCGGCGGTGGTGACGGAGCGCTGCTGCGCCTGTTCGACCCGGGCCACGACGTCCTCGACCGCGGTCACCACGCCCGAGCCGCCGCCCGAGGCCACCAGCAGCCGGTCGGTGGTCGAGTCGGGCGAGACGACGAGCGCCGCACTGGCGTCACCGTCGCGGACCTGCTCGCGGGCGGCCGCCTCACCGGCGACGACGTGCACGGCCAGCGGCTGCCCGGCCAGACCGTCCAGCGCTCGGGCGAGGGCGGGCGCCTGCTGGGCCGGCGCGACGAGCGCGACCTGCACCCGGTGCGGCGTGGGGTGGTGGAAGGCGCCGACGTAGGACAGCACGAAGCCCAGCTGCAGCAGCAGGACGCCGACCACCAGGGCGAACGCGCGCGGCGTGACGGCGTCGCGGAGCTCCGTGCGGACGGTCCGAACGGCCATGACGACCTCCGTAAGAGAATGACTGTGTTCATTTTTGATCGTACTCCGGTTTGCCCAGGGGACCGCGACTCGGGAACGGTGACAGCCATGACAGCCCGCTCCGCGTCACCCCCGCCCCGGCCCGCCCCCGGACAGGGGCGTCGCGAGCGGAACAAGGCCGACAAGCGCCAGCGCATCTTCGCCGCCGCCGACCGGCTTTTCGCCGAGCTGGGGTACACCGCCGTCACGACCGCACAGATCGCCGACGAGGCCGACGTGGGCACCGGCACGGTCTTCCGGTACTTCGCCAGCAAGGCCGACCTGCTCGTCGAGGTCATGAGCGACAAGCTGCGCGTCGGTCGCGAGCACGCCCTCGAGCTCGCCGACGCGGGCGCGGACCCGGTCGAGGCGATCCTCGCGCTGGTGGAGCCGCTCGTGCTCGCCGGCGCGACCCATCCCGAGAACACCGCGGTCTACCACCGCGAGGCCCTGTTCGCGCCGGCGCCGGAGGTGCGCCGCCGCACCCGCGAGGTCGCCGAGCTCGAGGACGCGATCGACGCGATCCTCTCCCGGGGCACGGCCGCGCCCGAGGCCGCGCGCCGGATGACCGCTCACGCCGTCTACGCCACCCTGTTCGTCGACGTCGTGCGCGTGACGGTCGACGCCACCGCGCCCGATGCGGCCGCGCTGACCGACACCCTCCGCCGCCACGTGACCTTCCTGCTGTCACGGCTGCTGCCGGCGAGCGCCGACGACGCCGTGGCCGGGCGGAAATAGGACGGCCCCGGCGTGCGTTCCGTCGCATGTCCGATGTAATTGCACGAGCAACTATTGGCGGTCACGATGCAGTTCGGCGTCTTCTCGGTCAGCGACATCACCACCGACCCCACGACCGGTCGCACCCCCGGCGAGGGCGAACGGCTGCAGGCCGTGCTGGCCATCGCGAGGAAGGCCGAGGAGGTCGGGCTGGACGTCTTCGCCCTCGGTGAGCACCACAACCCGCCGTTCTTCTCCTCCTCCCCCACCACCACGCTCGCGTTCCTCGCCGCGCAGACCGACCGGCTGCTGCTCTCGACCGCCACGACGCTCATCACGACGAACGATCCGGTCAAGATCGCCGAGGACTACGCAATGCTGTAGCACCTGGCCGGCGGGCGCGTCGACCTGATGCTCGGCCGCGGCAACACCGGCCCGGTGTACCCGTGGTTCGGGCAGGACATCCGCGACGGCATCGAGCTCGCCGTCGAGAACTACGCGCTGCTGCGCCGGTTGTGGCACGAGGACGTCGTCGACTGGGAGGGGCGCTTCCGTACCCCGCTGCAGGGCTTCACCTCGACACCGCGGCCGCTCGACGGCGTCGCGCCCTTCGTCTGGCACGGCTCGATCCGCAGCCCACAGATCGCCGAGCAGGCGGCGTACTACGGCGACGGGTTCTTCCACAACCACATCTTCTGGCCGAAGAGCCACACGCAGCGGATGGTCGAGTTCTACCGGCAACGCTTCGAGCACTACGGGCACGGCACGGCCGACCAGGCGATCGTCGGCCTGGGTGGGCACATCTTCGTGCGGCGCAACAGTCAGGACGCGGTACGCGAGTTCCGTCCGTACTTCGACAACGCGCCGGTCTACGGCCACGGCCCGTCGCTGGAGGAGTTCGCGCGCGAGACCCCGCTGACCGTCGGCAGCCCGCAGCAGGTCATCGACCGCACCCTGGGCTTCCGCGACTACGTGGGCGACTACCAGCGTCAGCTCTTCCTGGTCGACCACGCCGGCCTGCCGCTCAAGACCGTCCTGGAACAGCTGGACATCCTGGGCGAGGAGGTCGTGCCCGTCCTGCGCCGGGAGTTCGCGGCGCGCAAGCCCGCTCACGTCCCCGACGCCCCGACCCACTCGTCGCTGGTGACGACGGCACGGGCGGTCGAACCGGAAGCGGCCACACGATGACCGCGCGCACGCTCGCCGTCGTCAGCGCCGGACTGTCCACGCCGAGCTCCACCCGGCTGCTGGCCGACCGACTGTCCGCGGCGTCGGTAGCGGCGCTGCGGTCGGCGGGCGACGACCCCACGGTCCAGGTCGTCGAATTGCGCGATCACGCGCGAAATCTCGCCGACAACCTGGTCACCGGCTTCGCCGACGGGACGCTGCAGCCGGTCATCGACTCGGTCACGTCGGCCGACGGCCTCATCGTCGTCACGCCGGTGTTCTCCGGGTCCTACAGCGGGCTGTTCAAGACGTTCTTCGACGTGCTGCCCCGCGACGCGCTGGCGGGCAAGCCCGTCCTCGCCGCCGCGACCGGCGGCACCGCCCGTCACTCTCTCGCGCTCGACTACGCGGTGCGACCGCTGCTGACCCACCTGCGCGCGGCGACCGTCCCCACCGCGGTCTTCGCCGCCCCGGAGGACTGGGCGGGCGCCGAGGCGCTGCGTCCACGAGTCGAGCGGGCGGCCGCCGAACTCGCCGGACTCGTGGCGGGCACGCGGCACGCGCCGGACGGATCACCGGACGGATCGCCGGTCGACCCGCCGCTCGACGGGCCGTTCGGTGGCACGCCGCCGTTCGCGCAGTTGCTCGGCCAGGGCTGACCACGCCGATCGGTCGACGGACGCCGCGCGGGCGGCTCGGCGTGGACGGGCCGCCGCGCGACGGGAAGAGTGGAGGACGTGACCGACCGCGACACCGGGTTCGCCGAGCAGTTCGCACGCTGCCTGCAGGAGGCGGAGCGCGAGTTCGGCGACGACGCGGCGCTGCGGCCCAGCTGTCTCGCCCGCGCCGCGCGCGATGTGCTCCCGGTCGCCGGCGTGGGCCTCGGGCTGGCCCGCGACGGCGAGCAGATCCCGCTCGGAGCGAGTGACGGCGTCGCCGCGCTCGCCGAGCGACTGCAGTACACGCTCGGCGACGGGCCGGGCTGGGAGTCCACCCGCAACGGTCAGCCACTGGCCGCCGACCACGAGGCGATCCACCGCCGCTGGTCGGTCTTCGCCGACCAGCTCTTCGCCCGCACGCCCTACCGCGCGGTGCTCAGCCTGCCGCTGCCGGCCTTCCCCGACCGGCTCTTCGGCGCCGATCTCTACCTCACCGACGAGACCGCGCTCGCGACCGTCCCGTTCGCCGACGTCGCGACCACGATGGAGCTGCTGGTCGCCGGGCTGCGGCCGGCGAGCGACACCGACCTCCTGGCCAGCCCCGCCGCCGCGGCGCGGCACACGGTGTGGGTCGCCGCCGGGATGACGATGGGACGGCACGCCCTCGACGGCCGCGACGCACTCGACCTGCTCCGCGCGCACAGCATCGCCCACGACCTCGTGCTGGACGAGCTGGCCCGCCGCATCGTGGCCCGCGAGATCGACGTCCCCGCCCTCGAGGAGGCGGTCGACGGCGACTGAGCCGCCCTGGCGCAGCGAGCCGGCCCCGCGACGGCGCGGCGACTCACCCCCGCAGCAGGGCCACCAACGCCGCGAGCGACGGTGCCGAACCGAGCCCGAGCACGGCCGTCGCGAGATCGTCGGCGCGGTCGGCCACGAACGACCGCCGCGCGTTGCCGGCGAACTTCGTCGCCAGCTCGTCGTCGCTCAGCGGGTGCTGCGGGCCGCCGCGATTGACGTCGGTGCGCTCCTCCAGCACCCGGCCGTCGGTCGTGGTGACCCGGACGACCGCGGGGAGCTGGTCGGGGAAGATCTCGTCGCACCGCGCGTCGGGCACGCAGGTCACCGTGGCCGCGAGCGCGAGCCGGCGCGGGTCGCGCGCGGCCTCGTCGGTGAAGTCGTCGTGCGACAGACCGAGCCCACCGCCGCCGACGAGCGCGCTCGCCACGGTGAACGGCCCGCTGAACGCGGCGTGGTAGCCGGACTCCGGCCGGGCCTTCGCCGCGGCCGGCTCGCCGATGGTGCGCAGCACCGAGCTCGGCGCACCGAGCTCGATCGAGCGCACGTCCTCCGGACGCAATCCCGCGTCGCGCAGCCGCAGCGCGGCGTCGATGCCGGCGTGCGTGAAGTGGTTGCAGGGATAGGGCTTGAAGAAGATGCCGGGGAGTTCCCACCGCTCCCCCAGCCCGTCGGTGACCGCGGCGGCGTCGGCGTGCTCGCCGAGCCACGCCTGCAGGAAGCCGAAACGACCCTCGATGACGGTCGGCGGACCGGTGATGCCGGCCGCGGCCATCTCGGCGGCGACGACGCCGCTGTGCGCGGCCCACCCGCAGTGGACCCGCTTCACCGTGCCGCCGGTGCGATTGGCCTCGATGACGCCGGCACCCATGCTCGCGGCGATGCCGATCGCGGACGCGATGCCGTCCTCGTCCAGCCCGAGCAGCATGGCGGCGGCGCACGCGGCGCCGAGCGTGCCGCAGATCGACGTCGCGTGCTGACCACGGTCGAAGAACACCGACGCCCGGGCGTCCCGGTCGTAGCCGGCCATACCCAGCCGGCAGGTGATCTCGACCCCGACGGCCGCGGCGTCGAGCATCGCCGTGGGCGCGGCACCGGTGGCCTCGGCCACCGCGAGCGCCGCGGGCAGCACGGCCGCCGACGGGTGCAGCACCGACGGCAGGTGCGTGTCGTCGAAGTCGAGCGAGTGGGCGAGCGTGCCGTTGACCAGCGCGGCGGACGCGGCGGGGGCCCGCAGCCCGGCACCGATGACGGTCGCCGCCTCGCGCCCGCCCCACGCCGTCACGAGGCGGGTGACCGCACGCCCCGGCACGAGCTCCGTGGCCGCGACGCTGTTGCCGAGCAGATCCAGGTAGCGGCGGACGACGTCGTGGCGCAGGCGCTCGTCCAGGCCGTCGCGCACCGTCCGCGCCGCCAGCGCGGCGATCGCCTGGACGACCGTCGGGGCGGCCGTCACGACTGCACCGCGGCGAACGGGCGCACCGGGGACCCGGTGCCGCCCACGATGCGCAGCGGCGCCATCACGAACGCGAACTCGGTCAGCCCCTCGGCCGCCGCCTGCTCGAGGTTCAGGTGCTCGATGATGTAGACGCCGGCCTCGACGAGCAGGATGCGGTGCACCGGCAGCACGCGGTGCCCGGCCCCGGCGGGGATCTGCTCGTAGGCCGTGGTGTCGGCACCGGTCGCCCGCACGCCGCGGGCCACCAGCCACTCCGCGGCGTCGGGGGTCGGGCCGGGCACACCGTCGGTCTGGCCGAGGTAGGTCGTCGCGTCGTCGAAATGGCGCGCCCAGCCGGTGCGCACGAGCGCGACGTCACCGGCGGCCAGTGACACCCCGGCCCGCGCCTCGGCGGCGGCGAGGTCGTCGGCCGTCACCCCGTAGCCGGCGGGCAGCGTGTCGACCCCGTGCGCCCCGGCGACGTCGAGGAGCACACCGCGGCACAGCAGCGCGGGCGTCGCGTCCGCGCCGTGGGTGCGGAACGCCCCGCCGGCCTGCGCCTCGGCCGCGTCGACACCACCGTGCAGCAGGCCGTCGTGACTGACGTGCGACAGCGCGTCGACGTGGGTGCCGACGTGCCCACCGGTCACGATGATCTCGTTCGCCGCCGAGCCGCCGTCCGGACGGACCATGTCGCCGTGACGCCGGATGAGCGTCATGCGGAAGCCGGGGTGGTTCGGCGAGCACGGCATGTTGGTGAAGTGGGGGTGGCCGAGCTCGACGACGCGCACGCCCTGCGCGATCGCCGACAGCAGTGCACTCATCGGTTCTCCTGGTCTGGTGACGGGGGTGTGGTGGCCGCGCCGTCGCCACGCCGGGCCAGCCCGAGGACGACCTTGGCGCGGTTGACGACCGCGGCGTCGACGAAGCGCCCGGCGTCGTCGACGACGACCGCGCTCCCCCGCCGCGTGGCGGCGTCGAGCGCCGCGACGACGCGGTGGGCCGCGGCCACCTCGTCCGGGCGCGGGGTGAACGCCTCGTGGACGACCGGGACCTGGCGCGGGTGGACGACCGAGCGACCGACGAAGCCGAGTGCCCGCGCTCGCTCGGTGTCGGCACGCAGCCCGTCGAGGTCGGCGAGATCGGTCCACACGCTCATGACGGGCGCGCCGAGGCCGGCGGCCCGGGCCGTCGCGACGACGTGCCCCCGCGCGTAGGCCAGCGCGGAGCTGTCGAGACCGCCCAGGTCGGCCAGCAGGTCGGCCTCGCCCAGCGCGATGCCGGTGACCTGCGGGTGCGCGCGGGCGAGCACGTCGGCATTGCGCAGCCCGAGCGCGGTCTCGACGAGCAGGTGCAGCGGGCGCCCGAGCCGACCGGCGACGTCGGCGACCAGATCGGCGTCCTCGGCCTTGGGCAGCCGCACGCCGTCGACCGCGGTGCCGGCGACGTCGTGAAGCGCCGCGAGGTCGGCGGCCCCCCACGCCGTCGCGGGGTGGTTCGTCCTGACCCACAACGGCTTCGTACGCCACACGCAGGCGTCCTGCGCGAGGGCTGCGACCAGGGCGTCGCGGGCGGCGTCCTTCGCGTCGGCCGGCACGGCGTCCTCGAGGTCGACCACCACCGCGTCGGCAGGGCCGGCCAGCGCCTTGGCCACCAGCTCGGGCCGGGTGGCCGGGACGTAGAGCCAGGAACGGGGCGCGACGGCGGAGCCGGTCACACGACGCCGTCCGCGCGCAGCCGCTCGAGCTGCGTGGCGTCCACGCCGTAGTCGGCGAGCACCGCCTCGGTGTCTCGTCCGATGCGCGGCCCGGACGACCGGATGTGGCCCGGCGTCTCGGACAGCCGGAAGAGCACGTTCTGCATCTTGAGCGGTCCCAGCTCCTCGTCGTCGACGGTCACGATCGAGTCGAGCGCCGCGAACTGCGGGTCGGTCATCACGTCGCGCACGTCGTAGATCGGGGCGATCGCGGCCTGGGCCTTCTCGAAGGCGGCGACGACGTCGTCGCGGTCGTGCCGTGCGATCCAGGAGCCGACGGCGTCGTCGAGCTCGTCGGCGTGCTCGGCGCGCTGCGTCCCGGTCGCGAACCACGGCTCGTCGATGAGCTCGGGCCGGCCCACGAGGTGCATCACCCGCTCGGCGATCGACTGGGCGCTCGTCGACACGGCGACCCACTTCCCGTCGCGCGTGCGGTAGGTGTTGCGCGGCGCGTTGTTGTGCGAGCGGTTGCCGGTGCGCTCCTGCACCTGCTGCAGCTGGTCCCACGCCGTCGGCTGCGCGCCGAGGACGGTCAGGATGGGTTCGACGATGGCGAGGTCGACGACCTGCCCGCGTCCCGAACGCTCCCGCGCATGGAGCGCGGTCATCGTCGCGTAGGCGGTGGTCAGCGCCGCGATGCCGTCGGCGAGCCCGAACGGTGGGAGCGTCGGCGGGCCGTCCGGCTGCCCGGTGATGGCCGCGAAACCGCTCATCGCCTCGGCCAGCGTGCCGAAGCCGGGACGCGCACTGTACGGGCCGAACTGGCCGAAACCGGTGACCCGGACGAGCACCAGACGCGGGTTGATCCCGCTGAGGACGTCCCAGCCCAACCCCCATCGCTCGAGGGTGCCGGGGCGGAAGTTCTCGATGACGACGTCGGCGTCGGCGACCATCCGCTTGAAGATGGCCTGCCCCTCGGGCGAGCCGAGGTAGAGCGTGACGGCGCGCTTGTTGCGCCCGATCACCTTGCCCCACAAGCCGATGCCGTCCTTCGCCGCGCCGTGGTGGCGGACCGGATCGCCCTTCGGGTGCTCGATCTTGACGACGTCGGCACCGAAGTCGCCGAGCAGCGTGGCCGCGAGCGGGCCGGCGAACAGCGTCGCGACCTCGAGCACCTTGACACCGGCGAGCGCGTCGCCGGCAGTGGGTGCGGTGGTCTGGGTCGTGGTCATCGTGCCTCCGGGAGTCCGCCGGCCCAGCCGAGCGAGCGGGAGATGGTGTCGGCCGCCGCCTGCAGGGCGGGGACGGCCCGGGCGCGCGCCGCGTCGTCGAGCCGGGATCGCGGGCCGCAGACCGAGACCGAGCCGATGACGACGCCGTCGACGTCGAAGACCGCCGCGGCCACCGAGCCGGCGTCGGCCTGGCGTTCGCCGTCGGACGCCGCGACCCCGGACGTGCGGATCTCGTCGAGTTGGGCGCGCAGCGCGTCAGCGTCGACCACGGTGCGGGTCGTGAGTCGGGCGAGGTCGTCGGCGAGCACCTCGTCGCGACGCTCGGGCGGGAGGAAGGCGAGGATGACCTTGCCCGAACTACCGGCGTGCAGCGGGAACCGCGTACCGAGCTCGACGGTCATCTTGATCTCCTGCTCGCTCTCGAACTGGTCGAGATAGACCCGGCCGCCGGGGACGAGCGCCGACAGCGTGGTCGTCTCGCCGGTGCGCCGGCGCAGGTCGGCGATGACGGGGACGCCCGCCGCGCGCAGCCCCGAGTCGCGCAGCGCTCGCGCGCCCAGGGCGGCCGTGGCCGGCCCGAGGCGGTACTCGCGGGTGGGCCCGTCGACGCTGATCAGCTGCTTGTCGGCGAGGGTGCGCAGGATGCGGTGGACCACCGCCTTGGACAACCCGAGCTCGCGGGCGATGGCGCTGACGCCGAGGGTCTGCGGGCCCGAGGCGAACAGCATCAGCACGTTGGCGACGCGCGCCGCGGCCTCGGTTCCGGGTCCGGCGTCGGTGCCCGCGCTGTCTGTCGTGGCGATCGCGGCCACGGCGCCCTCCTAGGTCGGGTGTCCGGGGGAACGTAGCAGGTACCGGAACGCTCCGACCAGTATGTTCCGCTCAGCGATACGGACTTTCCTGGTCTATCGTGCCCTGTCGCAGGGCCGAATCGCTCGCGAAACATCGATGTAGCCGGATATTTTCGTCGACCCGTTGACCCATCCGGGACACCGATGCAAGAGTGGCGCGAAGCACCGTTCCGCTAAGAGATACGGTCCCGACTGACGGAGAACTCATGCGCATGGCGAAGTCGAACGCCGTCCTCGGTGTCGCGGCGGGATGTGCGGCGACCCTCGTCCTCGCCGCCTGCGGCAGCGGGACCACCAGTGGTGGCGGCGGAGGCGGCGGCGGTGGCGCGACCGGTGGCAGCGACGGCGGCAGCGGCAAGACCATCAAGATCGGCACCCTGCACCCGCTGACCGGAACCTTCGCCGGCGACGGCGCTCAGCTGGAGAACGGCGTCAAGCTCGGGATCAAGGCGGTCAACGACGCCGGCGGCATCAAGTCCCTCGGCGGGGCCAAGCTGGCGCTCGACCCGGGCGACACCAAGGGCACGCCCGAGACCGGGCAGAGCGAGGCGCAGCGCCTCGTGCAGGACGGCGCCGTCGCACTCGTCGGCACCTACCAGAGCGCGGTCGCGCAGAACATCGCCGCGGTGGCCGAACGGAACAAGACGCCGTTCCTGATGGACGTGGCCAGTGACAACGAGATCCTGCAGCACGGCTACAAGTACTCGTTCCGCGTGCAGCCCAAGGCGTCGCTGTTCGCCGAGCAGGCGGCCAAGTACCTGCAGACGCTCAACGCGTCGGCCAGCCCCAAGATCACGAAGATCGCCTACCTGCACGAGAGCAGCAACTTCGGCACCGGCAACTACAAGATCTTCAAGCAGGCCGTCGAGCGCGCCGGCGTGAGCGTCAGCCCCGAGATCGGCTACGACGCCGCCAGCGTGTCGGACCTGACCACGCAGGTCACGCAGATCAAGGCCAGCGGCGCGCAGGCGGTCGCGGTGTCCGGCTACTACAACGACGGCGTCCTCGCCGCCAAGGCCATCGCCGCGGTGCAGCCGAAGCTGCAGGCCGTGCTCGGCGTCGCCGACGGCGCGTTCGACCAGGCGCAGTTCGTCGCCGACGTCGGCAGCCGGGCGGAGAACTACTTCGACGTCAACTACGCGCTCGGCAAGTCGGCCGAGGCCACCAAGCTGGCCACGGACTACCGCAGCACCTACGGCGCGGCCATGCGCACCGAGGCCGCCATCGCCTACGACGCCGTCAAGGTGATCGCCGCCGGCCTGGAGGGCGCCAAGAGCACCGACCGCACCAAGCTGCGCGACGCCATCGCCGCGAGCAAGGTGACGCCGGTCGTCAGCGGCTCCACCATCAGCTTCGACGCCGCCGGCGAGAACACGGGCGCCCTGCCGGTGCTGGAGCAGGTGCAGAAGGGCAAGGTCGTCACGGTCCTGCCCGCGAAGGACGCCACGGCCGAGCCGATCTTCCCGGCGGTTCCCGGCAAGTGACCACGCTCATGAGGGGCCGCACCGCCGGCCTGCTGGCCGTCCTGGCCGTCGCCGTCGTCGCCGGCGGCTACGCCAAGGCGGGCAGCGGCCAGGTCGTCATGCAGGCGATCGTCACCGGCATCCTGTCCGGCGGCATCTACGGCCTCGTGGCGATGGGGCTGACTCTGATCTTCGGGGTGCTCGACATCGTCAACTTCGCCCACGGCGCGTTCCTCATGGTCGCGATGTTCGTCACCTACGCCTTCGTGAGCGGCACCGGCACCAACCCCTATCTCGCCCTCGTCGTCGCCGTCCTCGCCCTGCTCGTGCTCGGCGGCCTCGTCCAGGGCGGACTGCTCAACCGCACGATGGGACGACCGCTGGAGAACCAGCTGCTCATCACCCTCGGGGTGTCGCTGCTGCTCACGAACGTGGCACTGCTCGTCTACGGCGGCGACCCACACAGCGTGGGGCTGGCCGACGACCGGCGCATCCGCGTCCTCGGTGCCGTCACCAACCTGTCGCGGGTCCTCGCCTTCGCCGGCTCCATCGTGCTGGCGCTCGTGCTCTTCGTCGTCCTGAACCGCACCCGCCTCGGCGCGGCCATCCGCGCCGTCGCGTCGAACAGCGAGGGCGCGGCGCTCGTCGGCATCGACGTCCGCAAGGTCTACATCGCCACGTTCGCCATCGGCACCGCCTGCGCGGGCGCCGCGGGGATGCTCGTCGCCCCGTTCACCACCATCACGCCGAGCAGCGGGAACCAGTACACGATCATCGCCTTCGTCGTGGTGGTCATGGGCTCGAAGGGCAACGCGGTGGGCGCGCTCGTCAGCGGTCTGATCATCGGGCTCGTCGAGCAGTTCGGCGGCGTCCTGCTGCCGGGGCAGAGCCCGCTGCTCGCCGTCTTCGTCGTCTTCGTCCTCGTGCTGTTCCTCCGGCCGCAGGGGCTGTTCGGGAGGCCCGCATGAGCACCGTGTTCGACACCGCGCCGGAGTCCGACGCGTCGGCCCCCGCCACCGCGGCCCGGCACCCCGACGTCCTGTGGGCCCGCCACGGCGTCGCACTGCTCGTGGTGGTGGTGCTCGCCGCGTTCGCGCCCGTGGTGCTGCCGGCCTCGCAGCAGGCCGTCGCCGTCCAGGTGCTGATCTTCGCCATCATGGCCGTCGGCTGGAACCTGATGAGCGGGTTCGGCGGCATGTTCAACTTCGGCAACGCCGCCTACTTCGGTGTGGGCGCCTACGCCGACGCCTACCTGCTCGTCGAGCACGGCGTGTCACCGTGGTTCGGCATGCTCGCCGGCGCCGCCCTCGCGGCGGCGCTCGCCGCCCTCATCGGCTTCCTGACCTTCCGCTACCGGGTCAGCGGGGCGTACTTCGCGCTCGCCACCTTCGCCTTCGCCGAGATCCTCCGGCTCGTCGCCACGAACACCGACCTCGTGAACCGGTCGATCGGGTACAACGTGCCGCTGCTGCAGGACGCGTCCTGGACGCAGCTGCAGTTCCCCGCCGGCGACCACCGCTACTACTGGACCGGCCTGGCGCTGCTCGCGCTCGCGATGCTGGTGACCATCGGCTACCTGCGCTCCCGCTCGGGCCAGTACACCGTCGCCATCCGCGACGACGAGGCCGCGGCCTCCTCGCTGGGAGTGAACGTGCTGCGCTACCGGTTGCAGACGATGGCCCTCTCCGGCGCGATCACCGCCGTGGCCGGGGCCTTCTACACGCAGTACTTCCTGTTCGTGAACCCCGACCTCGCCTTCAGCCAGAACCAGTCGATCCAGTCGATCCTGCCCGCCGTCATCGGCGGCGTGGGCACGATCTGGGGCCCGCTCATCGGCGCGTGCATCGTCGGGCCGCTGTCCAACGGCACGTCGACCCTGCTGCGACATCCACCGGACTGGCTGATGTTCCTGCAGGGACGCAGCGGCCTGGACGTCGTGATCTACGCGGTGCTGCTCATCCTCATCGTGCTGCTGCTGCCCAAGGGCATCTACGGCACCGTGCGCGATCGGCTGCGCCGATGACGCTGCTCGAGGTCCACGGGGTCAGCAAGTCCTTCCGCGGCGTGCGCGCCGTCGACGCGGTCGACCTGTCGGTCGAGGAGGGGCGCATCCAGGGCATCATCGGCCCCAACGGCGCCGGCAAGACCACCTTCTTCAACCTCGTCGCCGGTGCGTTCGCGCCGGACGCCGGACGGATCGTGGTGAACGGCCGCGACGTCACCGGGCTGTCGGCCCACCGGGTCGCCCGGGCCGGCGTGCTGCGCACCTTCCAGCTCATGCGCCCGTTCGCGACGATGACCGTCCTGGACAACGTGACGGTCGCAGCCATGTCACGCACGCGGTCGCGGCGCCGCGCCCAGGACGAGGCCAGCGAGGTCATCGACCGCATCGGGCTCACCCGCTGGCGGGACTCGGTCTCGGGCGCGCTGCCCACCGCCGCGCTCAAGCGCCTCGAGCTCGGTCGCGCCCTCGCGTGCCGCCCGCGCCTGCTGCTGCTCGACGAGGTGCTCGCCGGCCTCGTCCCGTCCGAACGGCAACCGGTCATCGAGCTCATCGCCGGACTGCGACGGGAGGAGGGCATGACCCTCGTCTTCGTCGAGCACATCATGGCCGCGGTCATGCAGCTGTCGGACTCGGTGCTCGTCCTCGACCAGGGACGGACGATCGCCAGCGGCACCCCGGCCGAGGTCACGAGCGACCCGCGGGTGATCGAGGCGTACCTCGGAGAGGAGCCCACCGTTGCTGGAGCTTGACGCCGTCTCGGCCGGGTACGGCCGGCTGCAGGTCGTCCACGAGATCGAGCTGACCGTCGGCGAAGGCGAGCTGGTCGCGCTCGTCGGCGCCAACGGCGCCGGGAAGTCCACGACGCTGCGCGCGATCAGCGCGCTGCTGCGGCCGACGGCGGGCTCGGTGCGGTTCCGCGGGGAGCGCATCGATCGGCTCCGGCCGCACCAGGTGACCCGACGCGGGCTCGTGCACGTCCCCGAGGATCGTGGCCTGTTCGGTGGCATGACCGTCGAGGAGAACCTGCGCATGGGGGCGTGGACGACGAAGGGTGCGACGGTCAAGCAGGACCTCGCCCGGGTCCACGAGCTGTTCCCGATCCTCGCCGAACGGGCGGGGCAGGCCGCGGAGACGCTGTCCGGCGGCCAGCAGCAGATGGTGGCGATCGGCCGCGCCCTCATGGCCCGGCCCGCGCTGCTGATGCTCGACGAACCGTCGACAGGCCTCTCCCCCAAGCTCACCTGGGAGGTCTTCGACGCCGTGAAGGCCGTGCGCGACAGCGGCGTGGCGGTGCTGCTCGTCGAGCAGAACGCGCACCAGACGCTGACCATCGCCGACCGCGCCTACGTCCTGGAGAGCGGGACGACGGTGCTGCACGGCAACGGGCCCGAGCTCGCCGGCGACCCCCGCGTGCGAAAGGCCTACCTCGGACTGTGACCACGAACGCCACCGACCCGTCCCCCGCGGACGTCACCGCCCGCGCCGTCGCCGACCTCGCCCGCTGGGCGGCCGCGCTGCGGTGGGACGACGTCCCCGAGCCCGTGCGCGAGCGGCTCGCCCTCGTGCTGTTCGACACCCTGGCCGTCACCGCACTGGGTGCCGAGCTGCCCGAACACGCGGCACTCGTCGCGGCGTGGCGGCCGGGCCCGGGGCCGGCGCCGCTCGCCGGCACCACGACGACCACCACCACCGACACCGCGGCGCACCTGAACGCGGTGGCGCTGGTCAGCCTCGAACTCGACGAGGGCAACAAGTTCGCCCGCGGCCATCCCGCGGCGCACGGCTTCCCGGCCGTCCTGGCCCTGGCCTGCGAGCTCGACGCCAGCGGGCAGGACACGGCCACCGCCCTGCTCGTCGCCTACGAGGTCGCGGCGCGCTTCGGCCGCGCGACGTCCCTGCGCGCCGGCGCCCACCCGCACGGCAACTGGGGTGTGGCAGGGGCGGCGGCCGGCTGCGCCCGACTGCTCGGCCTCGACGCCGACGCCACGGCCGCCGCGATCGACGCCGGGTCGGCCCTGCCGGTCGCCGGTCACTTCGCGAGCGCGCTGGACGGCAACCCGGTGCGCAACACCTGGGTGGGCGTGAGCAACACGTCCGGCCTCGCGGCGGCGCGGCTCGCCGCCGCCGGCCTGGCCCGCAACACCGGCTCGGCCGCGACGTCGCTCGGCGACCTGCTGGGCCGCTTCGATCCCACCGCCCTCACCGCCGAGCTCGGGCGGCGCCACGACATCACCCGCGGGTACTTCAAGCGGCACGCGTCCTGCTCGTTCACCCATCCCGCCGCCGACGCCGTCCTCGCGCTGCGCCGCCACGTCGGCCCGGCGAACGTCGACGACGTACTCGTCGAGACGCACTCGCTGGGCGCCGGCCTCGACCGGACCTCGTGGGACTCCCGCCTCGGCGCCATGTTCTCCACCCCGTTCGTCGTCGCCGCGGCCCTGCAGCACGGCCGGGTGGGGCCGCGGCAGTCCGGCCCGCAGCGCGACGACCCCGAGCTGGCGCAGCTCGCAGCCCGCGTCCGGGTGCGGACCGCCGCCGACCTCGACGCCCGGCTGCCGGTCGAGCGCGCCGCCCGCGTCACCATCCACACCGACGACGGCCGCACGCTGGTGCACGAGGTGCCCAATCCCGTCGGCGATGCCGACCACCACCCGCTCGACGCCGACGACGTGGCTGCCCTGTTCGCACAGCTGCTGGCCGACCCGGCCACGCTGCCCCGGCTGCGCGAGCAGGCGTACGGGCTCGCGACCGCGCCGTCGGTCCGCCCGCTGCTCGCCCCGTCCGCCTGACCACCTTCGAAAGGTCGCCGATGCGCCTGTTCGCCGTCACGCCGATCCACGTCACCGACACCGAGCTCGCCCGCAGGCAGGCAAGGTACCGGCGGCTGTGCCCGCCCGGTGTGACGCTCGACCTCGTCGACATCGGTGCCGACGCGCCCACCGCGATGGACACCGCGGCGCAGATCGAGGCGGCCGAGGAGCTCATGGTCGCGGCGCTGCGCGACGCGCCGTCGGGCTACGACGGCCTGCTGCCCGACTGCGTGCTCGACCCCGCCGTCACGGCGCTGGGCGACGACCGGCCGGTGCCGGTCTTCGGCATCCTGCGGCTGTCGATCGGGTACGCGCTGGCCACCGGGCGGCGCGTGGGTGCGGTCACCCGCAACCGCGCGATCGCCGACGCCCTGGTCGCCCAGGTCGGGGCGTACGGCTGGGCCGACCACTTCGTCGGGGTGCGCGTGCTGGACCTCGACTTCGACGCCATCGCCGACGACGAGCGGTGGAACGCCGCACTCGGGGGTGCCGTCGACGAGCTCGCCGAGCGCGGCGCCGACTGGATCGTCAACGGCTGCTCGGCCGTCGAGGTCGTCGCCGCGGCCGGTCGGGCCCGGGTCGTCGATCCCGTCGAGACCGCGCTGCGGCTCGTCGGCGCGGCCGAGGTGACCGGGTGAGCGCCGGCGGACCCGACCTCGTCGTCGCCGGTGCCGGCGGCGGGTTGGTCGCCGCGTTGCGCGCCGCCGAGCTCGGCCTCGACGTCCTCGTGGTCGAGGCGAGCACGCACTACCGCCGCGGCAACAACACCTCGATGTCGACGGCGATGATCCCCGGGTGCGGGTCACGCTTCCAGCGCGACGCCGGCATCGAGGACTCCGTCGAGCTGTTCGTCGCCGACGTCGAGCGCAAGACCAAGGGCGCCGGCGACCTGGAGCTCGCGGGCGTGCTGGGCCGCGTCAGCGCCGAGCTGGTCGAGTGGCTGGCCGACCACGTCGGCCTGCCGATCTCGGTCATGACCGACATGCACTACCCGGGGCACTCGGTCGACCGGTGCCACACGATCCCGAGCCGGCACGGGTCGGACCTCGTCGACGCGCTGGCCCGCGCCGTCGCCGACCATCCCCGCGTCGACCTGCTGGCGCCGGCCCGGCTCACCGACGTCCACGTCGAGGACGGCCGGGTCGTCGGCTGCACCGTCGCCCAACCGGACGGCACGAGCGAGCGGATCGCGACCGACGCGGTGCTGCTCGCCACCAACGGCTACGGCGCCGACCGCGACCTCGTCGCCGAGCACCTGCCCGACATCGCCGCCGCGCACTACCACGGCAGCGAGACCTCCCGCGGGGACGCGCTGCGCATCGGCCGGGCCCTCGGCGCCGCCACCGGTTACCTGGACGCCTACCAGGGGCACGGCGCGCTGTCCTCGGTCGCGACGACGCTCGTCGGCTGGGCGACGATCATGCACGGCGGGGTGATGCTCGACCTCGCCGGCCACCGCTTCGCCGACGAGTCGACCGGGTACTCGGAGTTCGGTCCCACGCTGGCGGCGCAGCCGGGAGCGGCCGGCTGGATCGTGATCGACCGCCGCATCCACGAGCTGTGCCAACCGTTCACCGACTACCGGCAGACGGCGGAGTCCGGTGCGGTGCGCTGGGCCGGGGACGGCGACGCGCTGGCCGCCGTGCTCGACGTGCCCGCGGCATCGCTCGCGGTCGAGCTGCGCGACGTCGAGGCCGTCGCGCGCGGCGAGCGAGCCGACCCGTTCGGCCGTACCGACTTCGAGGCGCCGCTCGCCCCGCCGTACGCCGCGGTCCGCGTCGTCCCGGCGCTGTTCCACACCCAGGGCGGGCTACGCGTGGACGAGCACGCCGCCGTCCGGCGCGAGGACGGCACGGTGATCCCCGGGCTGTACGCGAGCGGCGGCGCGGCGGCCGGCATCTCCGGTCACGGCGCGGCCGGCTACCTCGCCGGCAACGGTCTGCTGCCGGCGCTCGGCCTCGCCTACCTCGCGGCGGGCGACGTCGCCGCCCGGCGGGACGCGCCCGCGGCGGCACGATGACCGCACCCACCCGCGCCGCCGTCCGCGCCTTCCTCGACGAACCGCCCCGGTTCGCGCAGCTCGTCACCGTGGACGCGCACGGCCGGCCGGTGACCCGGACCGTCGGCGCTGCGGTGGCGGCCGACTGGACGCTCGAGCTGCTGGCCCGCCGCGGCCACGCCCGGCTGCGTCAGCTGGCCGCGAACCCGCGGCTGCAGGTCCTCTTCGTCGCGCCCCCGCGCGGCGACGAGCCGCCGGCCCACCCCGCGGTGATCGACTACGGCCGGCCGGTCCCGCGACTGGTCGCCCTCGGCGGACGCGCCGAGCCCATGGCCGCCGACGCCACCCGCGACGCATACCGCCGGCAGCTCGAGGCCGCGATGCGTCGCGGCCACACCCGTGCGCCGCTGCGCTCGCCGGAGCAGGTCGACGCCGACCTCGTCGGGCTGCGCGTGGTCGTCGACCGCGTGCGCGCCGAGGGTTTCGGCGACGACGCGCTGGCCGAGACCTGGGACCCCCGCTCCCCCGACCCCACGACAGGAGGCACGACATGATCAAGGCGATCCTGGGCTACGACCTCGAGCCCGGCGTGACGGCCGAGGAGTACGAGCGGTGGCTGTTCGAGGTCCACGCCCCCGACCTGCTGGCGAACCCGCATCTCGACCGGATCGTCTTCAACCGGGTGCTGCGCCCCGTCACGTCCGCCTCCGGCGGCACCGCCGACATCCCACCGGGGCCGACCTTCTACCGCATCGCCGAGATGCACTTCGCCGGCGAGGACGCCTACCGCGCCTACCGCGCCTGGTTCGACGACCACCCGCTTCCGGTCGAGCGTGGGCCGGCCGGCCGGACGGCGTTCCGGTTCTACCTCGTCACCGAGCCCACGGTCGTCGGACGAGACACCGACGGCAGAGTGCGCATCATCGAGAACAAGGAGCAGTCATGACGACCCTGGACCTGCTGGTCACCGACGTGCAGGTGGTCCGCCCGGACCGCGCGGAGGTCGAGCGCGTCGACCTCGGTGTGAAGGACGGTGTCTTCACCCGCATCGAGACCGGCATCGACCCCGCCGAGGCGACGACCGTCGTCGACGGCCGCGGGCTGCTCGCCTTCCCCGGTGCCGTCGACGCCCATCAGCACTGGGGCATCTACAACCCGCTGCCCGACGACACCGGGACCGAGTCGCGCGCGTGCGCCCAGGGTGGCGTCACGACGTCGCTGACCTACATGCGCACCGGGCAGTACTACATGAACCGCGGCGGCAGCTATCACGACGTGTTCCCGGCCGTGCTCGCCGCGAGCGAGGGCCGCTCGTACGTCGACTACGCCTTCCATCTCGCGCCGATGATGAAGGAGCACATCGACGAGATCCCGTGGCTGGTGGCCGAGCAGGGCGTCACGTCGTTCAAGATCTTCATGTTCTACGGCAGCCACGGCCTGCACGGCCGGTCGGCGAACCAGAGCGACTTCCTGATGATCCCCGAGGGCGAGCGGTACGACATCGCGCACTTCGAGTTCGTCATGCGCGGCATCCAGGCCGCCCGGGAGAAGCTGCCCGAGCACGCCGACTCGATCTCGCTGTCGCTGCACTGCGAGACCGCCGAGATCATGACCGCCTATACCAAGCTGGTCGAGCAGACCGGGCGCCACGACCTCGAGGCCTACAGCGACTCGCGGCCGCCGCACTCCGAGGGGCTCGCCGTCACCATCGCGAGCTACCTGGCCCACGAGACCGGCCTGCCCACCATCAACCTGCTGCACCTGTCGTCGGCCAAGGCGATGGAGGCGGCCATGCTGATGGCCCGGACCTTCCCGCACGTCGACTTCCGCCGCGAGGTGACGATCGGCCACCTGCTGGCCGACATCACGACCGCGTCGGGGCTCGGCGCGAAGGTGAACCCGCCCATCCGGCCGCGCGCGGACGTCGAGGCGCTCTGGGAGCACCTGCTCGCCGGTGACGTCAGCTGGGTCGTGAGCGACCACGCCTGCTGCAAGGACGAGCACAAGTTCGGCGAGCCGCGCGACGACGTGTTCGCGGGCAAGTCCGGCTTCGGCGGCACCGAGTACCTGCTGCCCGGGCTCGTCGGCGAGGGTCGCAAGCGGGGGCTGTCCTACCAGCAGGTGGCGCAGCTCGTGTCGTGGAACCCGGCGCAGCGCTTCGGGCTGCACAGCAAGGGCACCATCGAGCTCGGCTACGACGCCGACTTCGCGCTCGTCGACCCCGACCGCGCCTGGACGGTGCGGGCGGCCGACTCGCTGTCGACGCAGGAGTACACGCCCTTCGAGGGGATGGAGATCGGGGCGACCGTCACCGACACCTTCGTCCGGGGCGCGCACGTGCTCGCCGACGGCGCGATCAACGGCGAGCCCACCGGCCGGTACCTGCACCGCCCCACCGCGCGGGACGCGGGCTGACGGTGCTCGCCGGCATCCGGGACGCCGGCGTGCTCCCGGAGACGGCGGCGCGGGCGTTGCTCGCCGCGGCGTACGACCGGCTGCGCGCCACGGTGCGGACGCCGCTGCCGCCGGTGCTGGCGCGATGGGCCGACGAGCTGGGGGCGCCGGACGGCGACACCCCGCTCGTCGGCACCGGTCGCCACGCCGACCGGTACGAGGCGCTGCTGTGGAGCGGGGCGCGGCACCCCGCCGACCCGTTCGTCGTGACGGCACTGCTCACGGCCGCGCCGGGCACCGACGCGGTGACGGCCGGCCGGGCGCTGGCCGCGGGCGAAGCGGTGGCCACCGCGGTGGCCGCGACCGTCCCGGCCGGCCCCGCCCGGCCCGATCCCGCCGTGCTCGGCTGCGCGGTCGTCGCGGCGTGGGTCGGCGGCGCCCCCCGCCCGGGGCCCGGCGACGATCGGTTCGCCGGTCTCCTCGACGTCGCCGCGAGCCTGATGCTGCTCGACACGGGCGTGCCCGGTCGGCCGGCGCCGCGCGTCGCCGCCCTGCGAGCCGGACACCCCGCCGCGGCCGGGTGGCTGGCGACACGCTGCGTCCGGGCGGGCGTCACCGGCATGCCCGACGCCGTGCGGCGCACGGTCGCCGTCGTCACCGGGGCGCCGCCGCGCGACCCGCGGCCCGTCGCCGACGTCGACGAGCTGGTGGCGGGCATCGCGTGACGCGCCCCCGTCTCGTCGTCAACGCCGCCTGGCCGGACGTCACCGGCGCCGAGATCGCGCTCGCCCGCGACGCCGGCGCCGACGGCGTCGGCCTGCCCGACAGCCCGAGGCTGTTCCCCGATCCGCTGCTCGCGACCGAGCGGCTGCTCGTCGACACCGACGTCGCCCTCGCCGGCCCCTGCGTGCTCGGCACCGGGCTACGGCACCCCGCGACCGTCGGGGTCGCCCTGCGCACGCTCGCCGACCGGCACGGCGGCCGCGTGTTCGCCGTACTGGCCCGGGGCGAGAGCGCCGTGCGCAACGAGGGATTGGCGCCGCCGCGACTCGCTGCCCACCTCGCCGCGCTCGCCGCCGTCGCCGAACGCACCGCGGAGCTGCCGATCACGCTGCTCGGAGCGGCGTCCGGACCGCGGACGATCGCGGGCACCGCGCGCGGTGCCCGCGGCGTCCTCCTCGACGTCGGGGCCGACCCCGAGGTCGTGGCCGCGGCCGCGGCGACGGCCCGGACCGCGACCCCGGCGGTGCCGTGCTGGCTGTTCCTGCGGGCCGCCGTCACGGCCGACGCACCGGTAGCGGCGGCGCCCCTGCTCGGCTCCTGCGCGCACCGGCTGGCGGCCGCCCCGGACTGGTACCGCGTGCCCGATCCGCTCCGTGACGACGTGGCGGCACTCGCCGCCGCCCACGACTACGCGACCCACGGGCGGGGGGACGCGACACCGGCCGAGGGCCCGGCCGCCGGCTTCGTCCGCGACCGCTTCTTCGCGCTCGGCCCGGCCGAGGACGTGGCCGCCCGCGTCCGGGAGCTGTGCCGGGCCGGCGGGGTCGACGGCATCGTCCTCGCCGGGGCGACCGGCGGCCTGCGCGGGCGGCTCGCCGACACCGTCGCCGCGGTCCGTGCCGGCACGACCGGCGTCACGGCCGGATCCCGATGACCGCCGTCGACCTGCCCGCACTCGGTCGGGTGGCCCACGACGTCGCCACGCACGGCTGGGTCGACGAGTCCGTCGGGCGCGACGTCCGGCGACTGTTCGTCGACACGGTGGGAGCGGCGCTCGGCGGCCTGCACTACCCGGCGGTGCACGCACTCGGCCGCGACCTGGGCCCAGGGCGC
This sequence comes from Jatrophihabitans endophyticus, assembly GCF_900129455.1. Classification (NCBI taxonomy): domain Bacteria; kingdom Bacillati; phylum Actinomycetota; class Actinomycetes; order Jatrophihabitantales; family Jatrophihabitantaceae; genus Jatrophihabitans; species Jatrophihabitans endophyticus. The sequence goes on along the minus strand of NZ_FQVU01000003.1, from coordinate 574,541 downwards.
TTCGGCGAGACCGTCACGCTGGGCACGGCCGCGACCTGGCTCGACGCCGACTCCGGCGGCTCGTTCCATCCGCGCGGTGACCGGCTGCCCCCGGTCCCGACGGCCCATCCCGCGCCCCACGTGCTGCCGGTGCTGCTCCGTCACGCCGGCCGGCACGACGACGTCACCCTGCTACGGGCGTTCGCCGCGGGCACCGAGCTCGGGCTGCGGCTCGGCGCGGGCAGCAGCCTGCGCCCCGGGATCCACCCGCACGGCATCCACGGCCCGGCCGGGGCCGCCGTCGCCGAGGCGGCCCTGCGCGGGGGCGACGCCGCCACCCTCGCCCGCGCGTTCGCCCGTGGCGCGGCGCTCCCGCTCGCCGCGCTCCTCGAGGTGCCGATGGCGGGCGGGACCGTCCGTAACCTGTGGACCGGCCTCGGTGCCTACCACGGCGCGTCGGTCGGCGCCGATGCTGCGATGGACGGCGACGACCAAACAGATTGCGCAGTTCTGCTCGAACTCTTCGACGGCGCGGTCTGCGACGAGCTGGACGCCGACGTGCTGATGGGAACCACCCAACCATGGCGGCTGCGCGACAGCTACCTCAAGCCCTATGCGTGTGCGCGCTGGATCCATCCCGCGCTCGATGCGCTGCGCCTGGCCCTGGCCGAGCGGCGGGGCGCCGTCGACTCGATCGACGTCCGGACCTTTGCCTTCGCGGCGTCGTTGAGCGGCGTCCGACCGGCCAGTGACATGGCCGCCCGGTTCTCGCTGCCGTTCAGCCTGGCGACGTACGTGACGGACGGTCGGCTCGCCGCCCCGGAGTTTCTGCCCGACCGACTCGTCCGCGACGACGTCGCCGCGCTCGCCGCCCGGACGACGGTGACCGAGGAACCCGCCTTTACCGCTGCACTCCCCCACGAGCGGCCGACCTCGGTCCGCGTCCGGTTCGCCGACGGGACCACCGCCACGGCCGCGGTGCGCAACGCCCGCGGCAACCCGGCGGATCCGCTGCCCGACGACGAGGTCGCCGCCAAGCTCCGCGCCAACGTCGGCGACGTGCTGCCGGGCCGGGTGACCGAGGAGCTCGCGGAGTGGCTGCATGCCGACCCGGCGCCCGGCGACCTGCTCGCCCGCATCGGTCGGCATGTGCGGGAACGGCTGTGGACGGCGTCGGCGTGACCCTCACCGACCTCGCGCACGCCGCGGCCTCGGTCGATCTCGACGATGTTCCCGGCGAGGTCGCCGACCGCACCGTCGACGTGCTGGTGGACACCATCGGCGCGGCCGCCCTCGGCAGCGGCCGTCCGGAGGTGCGGGCGCTGCAGCGCACGTTCGCCGTCACCGCGGGGGCGCCCGCCCGTGACGGCGGCGCGACCGCCGTCGGCGCCGCGCGGGGCTGGCCCGCGGCCGCCGCCGCCTTCCTCAACGGCTGCGCCGTCGTCGCCGACCAGCTGCAGGACGGCCACCGCCTCGCCCGCGGGCATCCCGGCGCCCACACCGTCCCCGCCGCGCTGGCCCTCGGCGAGACCCTGGACGTCCCGCTGGCCGAGGTCGCGGCCGCCGCGCTCGCCGGCTACGAGGTGGGCGTGCGGGTGGGGCGCGCCATGGGCGGCACGCCGACCGGCGTCCACGACATCGGCACGTGGGGGCAGGTGGCGGTGTCGGCCACCGTCGCCCGGCTGCTCGCGCCGGGTGACGGCGCGGCGATGCGGCGCGCGATCGAGCTCAGCGCGTCGGCGGTGCTGCTCACCGACGCCGGCACCGTCTTCGCCGGCCGGACCGGCTCGCACGCGTTCCTCGGCGCGTCGATCCAGCACGGGCTCACGCTCGGCCAGGCTGCCGTCGCCGGGCTCGTCGCCGAACCCGGCACGATCGAGCGGCACCTGCTCGCGGTCGCGTCGCCGCGTGCCGCCGCGGCGACGCCGGCAGGGGCCGACTGGGGTACGTGGGAGATCCTCGCCGGCTACCTCAAACGGCATCCGACCTGCGCCCACCTGCACGGTGTGAACGACGCGGTGGCCGTGCTGCTCGCCGACGGCGGCGTTCCGCACGATCGGGTGGTCGCGGTCGAGGTGGCCGTCTTCGCCGGCGCCGCGGGGTTCGACGCGATCGCCGACACCGAGCTCGCCGCCCGCTTCAGCATCCCGACGAGCGTGGCGATCGCCCTCGTCACCGGCCGCCTGGACGAGACCGTCACGACCGACGCCACGGTGCGTTCGGCCACGGTGCGCGCGCTGGCGGCGCGGGTGCGGGTCCGGCACGACCCGGCGCTCGACGACGGCTACCCGGCCGGGCGGCCGGCCCGGGTGACCGTCACGCTGGCCGACGGCTCCGCACGCACCGCCGTCGTCGGCCGGCCCGCGTGGGACGGCGACCGGCTCCCGCCACCGGGTGCCGTCGACGCCAAGGCACGCCGGCTGCTCACCGCCCGGTTCGGCCCCGCCGGTGGACAGCTCGTCGACCTCGTCCGCGGCGGGGCCGATCCCACCGCCGTCGGCCGCGCCCTGCGCGGGCTCGCCGACGACGCGGGTCAGTACACGTCGACGGCGTCGAGCTCGGTGTAGAACGTCGACTTCGTGAACGTGATCGTGTTGCTGCCCCGGTGGAGCCGGACGCGGTACGGCGTCACCTGCCAGTTGTCCCACGTGGTGTTGCGGAAGGTGATCGTGCCCGCTCGGCGGCCGTTCACCGTCACGGCGTCGGTGGCGGCGACCGGGTAGCCGCTGTTGTCGAGCGAGCCGTTGCCATACCGGATCCCGAGGACGTGCGAGCCCGCCCTCGCGACCGACACGGTCAGCGTCACCGAGCTGTCGGCGAGGTCGAGGCCACCCACCTTCGCCCCGCCGGAGGCGAGCGCGTCGTCGACGACGCGGGCGTGCGTCACGACGCCGCTCTCGGCCTCGTACCGGGTGGCCGGGCCGGTCGGCACCGGCGCCGGGGTGGCGAGCGGACGCCCCTGCTGGACGTCCACCGCGTCGATCTCGGCGTACCAGGTCCGCTTGGCGAGCGTGACGGTGTTCCAGCCGCGGGCGAGGCGCACCGGATAGGAGACCGTCTGCCAGTTCCCCCACGCGGTGTTGGGCAGCGTCAGCACGCCGGCCCGGCGGCCGTTCACCGTCACCGTGTCGGTGGCGGGCACGCCGGTGCCGGCGTCGTCGCGAGACCCGTTGTCGTAGCGGATGCCGAGGTTCGTCCGGCCGCTGCGCTCGGCGTACACGCGCAGACTCACCGCGCTGCCGACGTCGTCGAGCCCACCGACCTTGGCCTCGCCGGACGCGGTGTCGTCGGCGACGACGCGGCCGCCGCCGACCGTGCCGTCCTCGGCCTGGTAGCGGCGGTCGGCCGCGACCACGTGCGGCTGCCCCGCCGGCAGCCCCGGCGCGGACCAGTCCAGCGCGCTGACGTACAGCGCCCGGTAGCTGTAGGTCGGGTCCCAGCCGTGGAACAGCACCGCGGTACCGCCGCTCGGCGTCGTGACGACGTCCTCGCCGCCGGGGCCGACGACGCCGCCGTGGAACTGGTCGGTGGTCATCAGCTCGGTGCGCGACGTGGTGTACGGCCCGGTAAGGCTGTTCGCGGTGGCGTACCCGGTGCGGTAGTTGCCGCCGCCGAAGTCGTTGGCCGAGTAGAAGAGGTAGTAGGTGCCGTGGTGCTTCACCAGGTCGGGTGCCTCGACGACGGCGCCCTCGAAGCGCCGGTCGTTGTGGATCAGCTCGGTCGCCGTGCCGGTGAGCGTGCGACCGTCGGCGGTCAGCGGCTGCACGAAGATGCGTGCGGGCTGCGAGCAGCAGTTGCCGTCGGTCTTCCACAGCAGGTAGAGCTGGCCGTGCTCGCGATAGGTCGACGCGTCGATCGCGCCGCCGAGATCGGTGGTGCCGCGCTGGCCGTCGGGGCAGACCAGCGGCTGGCTGCCGATCGGTGCGAAGGGGCCGTTCGGCGAGGTCGAGAACGCCGCGCCGATGCACTGGCGGGGCGCGAGCTCGTCACGGGCCGTGTAGTACATGACGTAGCCACCGCGCACCGCCGACACCTCCGGCGCCCACACGCAGTGGTCGGTGGCTCCGCCCGGCGTGAAGGTGCAGTCGCCCACCCAGTCGCCGAGCGTCGGCAGCGCGTCGGCGCGCTTCGTCCAGTGCACGAGGTCGGTGGACGTCCGGTGCTGGATGTTCTGGCCGCCGGAGTTGGTCGCGTACGCGTGGTAGGTGCGGCCGACCTGCAGGACGTCGGGGTCGGGGAAGTTCGCGTCCACGACCGGGTGGATCGCGGCGGTCGCGCGGCCGCCGGGGACGTGCCCGCGCCCGGCGTGCGCCGACGCCGGAGCGGCCGGCGGGAGCAGGCCCGCGAGCAGGACGAGGGCCGCAACGGCGGCCAGCACGCACCGGCGGTACGCGGAGGGGGCGGTCATGGGTGCTCCTGTCGCGGCGGGTCACCGACATCCGGGTTCGACGCGGTGCAGCGTCCACATTCAGGCGCAACTGAACGAAACTGTCAACGAAATGACCGGAACTGATCGAAACTCGTGCGCGACAGGGCTTGCCGGTCGCGCGGTCGGACCACCGACCGGTCGGCACCTGTCCGTCACGTGGAGGCGGCGGACCATCCCGTCACGGCCTCGACGCGGCACACCAGGATCCGGTGGAACGGCTTCTGCGCGTACTGCGCGAACCGGTCGGCGAGCCGGTCGGCGAGCTCGTCGGTCAGCGGCGACGGCGGGTCGGGCACGTGCCGCAGGTCTGCCCGTACCCACCACAGCCGCGACCAGTCCGCGAGCTCCCAGTGCTCGATCAGCAGGGTGCCGCGCGGGTCGGCGGCCAGGTTGGCCTCGCGTTGCAGGCGCGACGAGGTCTTGGGCTTGACGCGGTCGACGGGGACGCCGACGTGGCCGTCGCTGCTCACCGCGTAGACGACCGGCTGCGGGTCGGGACCGCGTTGCGGGTGCAGCGTGCACAGCACGCCGTGCGCGTGCGCGGCGAGCCGGGCTCGGGCTTGCGCGGCGGCCAGTCTCATCGCGCCATCATCGCGCCGCTGCCGTCACCGCCGGGTCAGGCGGGCACCGGCAGCGGTGACCGGTTGCCGGTCGCGGCGACCGTGGTCAGGACCTCGCCGATCCGCGCGGCGATGCGCGGGATGATCTCGTTGCCGGCCACGGTGTCGGGGAAGACCGCGGTGAGCGAGGTGCCGTGCCGGGTGCGGATGAACCAGAGGAAGACGTGGTCGCCCGGCGGCGGCTTGCCGAGGCCGGAGACGTTCCACTCCGCCCAGTGCTCGCTACCGGGCGTGTTCCGCAGGTCCATGAACGAGATCATGGTGCGCAGCAGCGGGAACGTGCCCGTCAGCTCCCATGCCCGCGAGCAGGGCACCTTCAGCGCCGGCAGCGCGGTGCGCAGCGCACCGTGGGTCGCCGTGGCGACCGTGCGGAAGTCGACGGCGTCGGCGGTGCGGACGCTGATCGGCAGCGAGTTGACGTACCAGCCGAGCGACCCCTCCGCGCCGCGTGCGGAGCGGGTGTGGACCGGCACGGTCGTGTGGAACTCGCGGCTGCCCCCGATCTCGCGGGCGGCGGTCGCGGTCGCGGCGACGAGCCCGCTCAGGAACTGGACACCCGCCTCCTTGCACGCGACGCCGAACGCCTCGGCGTCGTCCTCGCTCAGCACGGTCTCGTGCAGACCCGCCCACTCCGGAACCTCACCGTCGGCGACGCCGCGGTCGACCGGGAACTCCGGCAGCGCTCCCCCGCACGCGTCGAGGAACCGCTTCCACACCAGCACGCCGCGATGATCGGCGTCGATGGCAGCGGCCCGGCTGCGCTCGGCGTGGCTGTGGTCGACATGACTGTCGACGTCGGCGAGCTCGTACAGGCGGCCATCCTGTTGAGCTGCGCGGAGTTGCGCAAATTCGTGCGGGACGAGGAAGAGCGAGTACCCGTCGGTCCGGCTGTGGTCGGAGGCGAGCAGCGCCGTCGTGCTCTCGGGGCGGACGATCGCGGCGAAGACGGTGGGCAGCGGGTTGTCGAGGGGGTTGGTGGCCTCGTCGAAGCGGCCCTCGAGGTAGGACGCGATCCGCGCGCCGGAGTCGAACTCGCCGACGACGTGCATGCGCAGTCGCACGTGAGAGCTGGGGTGGGTGTGTCGCGCGAGCCGCACGCCGTCGAAGCGGAACTCGCTGCGCAGGCTCTCGTGACGCGCGAGGACGGTGCACAGCAGCGAGTGCATCGCCTCCAGCTCGACGCGACCGGGGAGGTCGAACGCCGTCGCCAGCCACGAGCTCGCGCGCACGCCCTGCTCGCGGAACAGCACCTCGGCCCGGATGTGCTCCTCCTGCAGGTACGACGGTGCGCGGACGTCCTCGACGCAGTACGCCGCCCCGACGGGCTCGGGGATCCACTCGACCAGCAGCCCGGGACGCAACGGGTAACGGTCGAGGGTCGTGATCATCGGGCCCTCGCGACGGCGAGGGCCCTGCGCGGGCGGCGGCCGGCGCGGGCCGCCTCGTGAGACCGGTTCTTGATCAACACCAGCGAAACGTAACGAACCGCGCGATCTTCGCATAGTGGACATCGCCGTGATGATCAACACTGTCGACGGCCAACGTGTTCACGTCGGCGGGGTTGACCAACGGCCGAGTTCCGCCTGGCGTCCGTCGGACGCGGCAGGGCCCGGCAGGCGTGGTGCCTGCCGGGCCCGGTCACTGCTGCGGACGGCGACCGTCCGCGCGGCTCAGCTGCAGCCGCTGGTGCTGCCGCAGCCCTCGCAGACGAAGCAGCTGCCGGCGGGACGCATCTTGGTGCCGCAGTTCATGCACAGCGGGGCGTCGGCCGAGCTGCCCATGAGCGTCTCGAGCAGCTCGGTCGAGCTGTGCACCCGGGCCGGGGCACTGACGGCGGTCTCGTCGACCACGGCGTCGCCGGAGTCGAGCTCGTCGGCGAGGTCGTTGCCGGCGGGGGCCTCGACCGGCACCGACTGCGAGTACGTCTCGAGCTGGGCGTCGTCGCCGTCCTCGACCGGCGCGTACGAGCCGGTCTCGAGCTGGCGGGTCCGCTCGCTCGCGCTGTAGATGCCCAGCGCCGCCCGGTCGTCGAAGGGCAGGTAGTCCAGCGCCAGCCGGCGGAAGATGTAGTCGAGCATCGACTGCGCCATCCGCACGTCCGGGTCGTCGGTCAGGCCGGCGGGCTCGAAGCGCATGTTGGTGAACTTCTGGACGTAGGTCTCCAGCGGCACGCCGTACTGCAGCGCGATGGAGATCGCGATCGAGAAGGCGTCCATCACGCCGGCCAGCGTCGAGCCCTGCTTGCCGAGCTTGAGGAAGACCTCGCCGAGCTCGTTGTCGTCGTAGGTGCCGGCGGTCATGTACCCCTCGGCCCCGCCGACGGTGAACGAGGTGGTGCGCGAGTTGCGCGACTTCGGCAGCCGGGTGCGGGTCGGGCGGAACTCGACGACCTTCTCCGGCTCCGCGGCCGCGGTGGCCGGCTCGCTCTTCTTGGCCTCCTTGCCCGCCGACAGCGGCTGACCCACCTTGCAGTTGTCGCGGTAGACCGCGAGCGCCTTCAGACCGAGCTTCCAGCCCTGGAAGTAGACGTCCTCGATGTCCTCGACGGTCGCGGACTCGGGCAGGTTGACGGTCTTGGAGATCGCACCGGACAGGAACGGCTGCACCGCCGCCATCATCCGGACGTGCCCCATCGCGCGGATCGCCCGCGCACCCATCGCGCAGTCGAACACCTCGTAGTGCTCGGTGCGCAGGCCGGGGGCGTCGATGACGTGACCGTGCTCGGCGATGAACTCGACGATCGCCTCGACCTGCTCCTCCTGGTAACCCAGCACGCGCAGCGCGCGCGGCACGGTCTGGTTGACGATCTGCATCGAACCGCCGCCGACGAGCTTCTTGAACTTGACCAGCGCGAGGTCGGGCTCGACCCCGGTCGTGTCGCAGTCCATCATCAGCCCGATCGTGCCGGTGGGCGCCAGCACCGAGGCCTGCGCGTTGCGCCAGCCGTTCTTCTCGCCGATCTTGTTGCCGCGCTGCCACTCCTTCGTGGCCACGGCGAGCACCGCCCGATCGTTGTCGTGCAGCGTGCGGACACCGTCGGTGGCGGCGGCGTGCTTGCGCATGACGCGGGCGTGCGCGGCGGCGTTGCGGGCGAAGCCCTGGTACGGGCCGACGACACCGGCCAGCTCGGCCGAGCGGCGGTAGGCGACACCGGTCATCAGCGAGGTGATGGCGCCGGCCAGCGCGCGGCCGCCCTCGGAGTCGTAGGCGAGACCGAGCGCCATGAGCAGCGCGCCCAGGTTCGCGTAGCCGATGCCGAGCTGGCGGTAGTCGCGGGTGTTCGCGCCGATCGACTCGGTCGGGAAGTCGGCGAAGCAGATCGAGATGTCCATCGCGGTGATGATCAGCTCGACGGCCTTGACGAACTTCTCGGCCGAGAAGGAGTTGTCGGCCTCGAGGAACTTGAGCAGGTTGAGCGAGGCGAGGTTGCACGACGTGTTGTCGAGGCTCATGTACTCCGAGCACGGGTTGGACGCGGTGATGCGTCCGGTCTCGGGGTTGGTGTGCCAGTCGTTGATCGTGTCGTCGTACTGGATGCCGGGGTCGGCGCACTCCCACGCCGCCTGCGCGACCTGGCGGAACAGCCCCTTGGCGTCGACGGACTCGATGACCTCGTGGGTGCTGCGCGAGCGCAGGCCGAACTCGCCGGCCTCGTCGACGGCACGCATGAACTCGTCGCTGACGCGCACGGAGTTGTTGGCGTTCTGGTACTGCACGGAGGTGATGTCGGCACCGCCGAGGTCCATGTCGAAGCCGGCGTCGCGCAGGACGCGGACCTTGTCCTCCTCCCGCGCCTTCGTCGAGACGAACTCGGCGATGTCGGGGTGGTCGATGTCGAGGACGACCATCTTGGCCGCGCGCCGCGTCGCGCCGCCGGACTTGATCGTGCCGGCCGAGGCGTCGGCGCCGCGCATGAAGCTGACCGGACCGGACGCGGTGCCGCCGGAGGAGAGCAGCTCCTTGGAGCTGCGGATGCGCGAGAGGTTGAGGCCGGCGCCGGAGCCGCCCTTGAAGATCAGCCCCTCCTCGCGGTACCAGTTCAGAATCGAGTCCATCGTGTCGTCGACGGACAGGATGAAGCAGGCGCTGACCTGCTGCGGCGAGGTCGTGCCGACGTTGAACCACACCGGCGAGTTGAAGCTGAACACCTGGTGCAGCAGCATCCAGGTCAGCTCGTGCTCGAAGATCTCGGCGTCGGCGGCCGAGGCGAAGTAGGCGTGCTGCTCCCCCGCCTCGCGGTACTTGTGCACGACCCGGTCGATCAGCTGGCGCAGCGACCACTCGCGGGCGTCGGTGCCGACCGCACCGCGGAAGTACTTGGTGGTGACGATGTTGGCGGCGTTGACCGACCAGAAGTCGGGGAACTCGACGCCGCGCTGCTCGAAGTTGACCGACCCGTCGCGCCAGTTCGTCATGACGACGTCGCGCCGCTCCCAGCTCACCTCCGCGTAGGGGTGGACGCCCTCGGAGGTGTAGATCCGCTCGACGCGCAGGCCGCCGGCGGGGAACACCGCCTCGGCCGGGGACGCGGTGGTCGTGTCGTCCGACTCACCGGTGCGGGAGATGTCGGCCTCGGTCATGGGCGTGTCCTTCCTGAGAACTGCGTGTCGGGGGATGGCGACGGTGGGTGGTGCTGACGGCTGGTCGTGCGGTGTGTCGGTGGTGCTGCGGGCGTGGCGCGGCGGTGGCTGACCGCGGCTCATCGCTCGGGCGCCGGCGGATCGGCGCGCCCTTCCGCGCGGTGCTCGCGACGGAAGTCGAGGATCGCCTTCTCGAAGTCCTCGACGGAGGTGAAGGCCTGGTAGACGCTGGCGAAGCGCAGATAGGCGACCTCGTCGAGCTGGCGCAGCGGGCCGAGGATGGCCAGCCCCACGTCGTCACTGGCGATCTCGGCCGCGCCCGTGGCGCGGATCGCCTCCTCGACGGTCTGCGCGAGCTGGGCGAGAGCGTCCTCGTCGACGGGCCGGCCCTGGCACGCGCGCCGCACGCCGCTGATGACCTTCGTCCGGCTGAACGGCTCGGTGACCCCACTGCGCTTGATGACGGCGAGCGTGGCCTCCTCGACCGTGGTGAAACGCCGGCCGCACTCGGGGCAGGCGCGGCGGCGCCGGATGACCTGGCCCTCGTCGTGCTCGCGCGAGTCGACGACCCGGGAGTCGGGATGACGGCAGTACGGGCACCGCATCGTGAAGACCCCCTTTGGTTCGACCCGTGACATGCCCTTCGGGCAGGCTCGTCGGGCGGCCGCCAGGACGACCGCTGTGGACGAACCTGTCGACAAGTTGGGGACGACCGTGTGGACGACCTCGACGATCTGTGGATCGTCGACCCCAACTTGTGGACGAAGCACATCGTTGTAACTACTAGATGTTGGGGTGAACGCTAAGCCTGATCGCAACGTTCCGCAAGGCCCGAGCGCCGCGTGTCGGATTCACCCGCTCGTCGCGACGTCGGAAACCGGGACCACGGCGGCGCGGTCCGCCCCGCGCGGCGGCGGCGGACGTCGATCAGCGAACGTGCAGCGTCTGACCGGGCACGAGCGCGACACCGTCGAGGTGATTGAGCGAGCGCAGCTGGGCGACCTCGGCGCGCGGATCGCGATCGGGGGCGACCCGGGTCGCGATCGACCACAGCGTGTCGCCCGACTCGACGGTGACCGTGGCCGGAACGTCGGCGCCGGCGCCGGCGCCGGCGGGTTCGGCCGCGGCGGAGAGCGAGGCGACCCACACCAGGACGGCCCCCACCAGCGCGGTGAACACGGCGAGCACGACGACGCCGCGATGCGTGAGCCGCACCGGCGCCCGCTCGGGCACCGGGGGCAGCAGGACGGCGACCGAGGACGCACCGTGCACTGCGGCGTGCTGCGGCGCGGCCACGCGGCGGCGACGCCCCGCAGCCGCTGCGTCGGAACCCGGCACGGCCGTGAGGTGACGGCGCCGCGGTGCGGGCTCGGTGGCGGGCTCGGTGGCCGGGTCGTACTGCGGCGCGAACAGTTCAGTGGCGACCGACATCGGATGCTCCTCGAGGACACGACGTCCGGACCCGATCGGGTTCGAACAGGCATTCGATAGAACGCCTATTCGAATGTCTACCAGCGGGGTCCGACAATTTCCACGTCGAATCCATCGCATCGACGAAACGGGCGCCCCGGTCCGTGTCGCCGCCGATCGACCGGCGTGTCGTTCGAACACGTGTTTGAGTTCGGGAGGCGATCGGGCTAGCGTCCGCAGCACCGGTCCGACGGATCGGGCACACGAGGCGACACCACGAGTGAGGGGCGGCAATGGCGCAGCGGGCAGCAGGCCGGACGGGGACCGGCGCGACGGGAGCGGGCGGCCGAGGACGCACCGCGGGCAGCGCCGACACCGCGGCCGAGGCTTCCACCACCGCGCTGCCAGCGGGCGACGAGCCCGCGCGACGCGGTCCGGGCCGACCCAAGGTCACCGAGCTGCCCGACCCGGTCACCGGGCTGACGCGCCGCCAGCAGGCCATCCTCGACGTCATCCGCAGCTCGGTCGAGCAGCGCGGCTACCCGCCCTCGATCCGCGAGATCTGCGAGTCGGCCGGGCTGGCCTCGACCTCCAGCGTCGCCCACCAGCTCGCGATGCTCGAGCGCAAGGGTTTCCTGCGGCGCGACCCCAACCGTCCCCGCGCGGTCGACGTCCGCGAGCCCGGCCGTGCCGTCGGTCGCGGCACCGGTACCGGCCGCGGCAAGGCGGCCCGCCGGGCCGTGGCCGTCACCGAGGACGCACCGCGCGGCGAGTCCCCGGTGTTCGTGCCGGTCGTGGGTCGCATCGCCGCCGGTGGCCCGATCCTGGCCGAGCAGCTGATCGAGGACGTCTTCCCGCTGCCCAAGTCGCTCGTCGGCGACGGCACCCTGTTCCTGCTCAAGGTGGTCGGCGACTCGATGGTCGACGCCGCCATCGCCGACGGCGACTGGGTCGTCGTCCGGCAGCAGGAGGACGCCGAGAACGGCGAGATCGTGGCGGCGATGATCGACGGCGAGGCGACGGTCAAGACGCTGCAGCGTCGCGACGGGCACGCCTGGCTGCTGCCGCACAACCCGGCCTACTCCCCCATCCCCGCCGACGAAGCCACCGTCCTCGGCCGCGTCGTCTCGGTGCTGCGCAAGGTCTGAGCGCGCACCGCACCGCTGTGCCGCCGCGTCGCCGTGCCGGCAGTCACCGGCGCGGCGCCGCCTCCGCGGTGGCGCCGAGGCGCGCGGTCTGCACGAGCACCGGCGCGTGCCGGCGGTGCACGAGCCGGCCCCGCCCCGGCGGCAGCGGCTCCATCTTCTGCGACCCGAGGACGGCGCCCTCGTCCTTGCTGCCCGACAGCAGCAGGCCCGGGGTGCCCATGTCGCGCAGGTTGCGCATGAACGGCTCGAACATGCCCTGCCCGACGCCCCCCGCGGCCCGGGCGAGCACCACGTGCAGGCCGATGTCGCGGGCCTGCGGCAGGAACTCGATCAGCCCGTGCATCGGGTTGCCCTGCGTGGAGCCCGCGATGAGGTCGTAGTCGTCGAGCAGCAGGAACAGCTTGGGCCCCGACCACGTCGGCACCTCGCCGGCCGACGGGTCGACCTGGATGCCCGAGAGCCGATCGCGCAGCGCCGCGACGATGTTGCCGACGGTCTCGGGGGCGGCCACCGAGTTCATCACGTAGCCGATCTGGTGCGGCGTGGTGACGGCGCCGAGCATGCCGCGGCGGTAGTCGAAGGTGATGACCTTCGCCTCCTGCGGCGTCCAGCGCTCGGTGATGCCCTTGGCGACGAGGCGCAACAGGTTGGACTTGCCCGACTCGACGTCACCGATGATCGCGAAGTGCGGCTCGGCGTCGAAGTCGACGAACACCGGGGCCAGCACGTCCTCGTCGACCCCGATCGGCACCGCCGCGCGATCCGGCGTCACCGGCGGCAACCGGTCGGCGGCCAGGACCTCGGGCAGCAGCCGGACCGACGGCGCGACGGGGCCGGCCCACGCGTCCTGCACCCGCGTGACGGTGTCGGCGACGCCGTCGACGAGGTCGTCGGCCGACGCGGTGTAGTCGATGCGCGGGAGCGCCGAGAGGAAGTGCAGCTTGTGCGGGCTGATCCCGCGACCGGGCGCGTTCTCGGGGACGTCCTTCGCGACGCGACGGTCGAGCTCGGACTCGCTCGGGTCGCCGAGGCGCAGCTCGAGCCGGTTGCCGACGAGGTCCTTGAGCGCCGGCCGCAGCTCCATCCAGCGCTGGATCGACAGCACCACGTGGACCCCGTAGCCGAGACCGCGGCCGGCGATCTGCGTGATCGCGGCCTCCATGGCCTCGTAGTCCGAGCGGATGGTGCCCCAGCCGTCGATCACGAGGAACAGGTCGCCGAACCCGTCGCGCGGCACGCGGCCCTGCGCCGCCGCCCGACGGTAGGACGCCATCGAGTCGATGCGGTGCTCGGTGAACAGCTCCTCGCGCGTATTGAGCAAGGTGTTGACCTCTGCGATGGTGCGGCGCAACCGATCCGGTTCGAGCCGGGTCGCCACCGAGCCGACGTGGGGCAGGTCGGCGAGCCCCGTCAGCGTGCCGCCGCCGAAGTCGAGGCAGAAGAACTGCACCTGCTCCGGGGTGTGCGTCAACGACAAGCCGGTGATCAACGAGCGCAGCACCGTGCTCTTGCCGCTCTGCGGCCGGCCCACCACGACGAAGTGCGAGCTGGCGAGATTCACCCAGTGCGGGTCGCGCCGCTGGTCGAAGGGGCGGTCGATCAGCCCGATCGGTGCCGCGAGCGTCGGTTCGGGATCCCAGTCGACCGGGCGCAGCCCGAGCTCGGTCTCGCCCAGCGGCGGCAGCAGCTCGGCGAGCGTCGGCGGGACGTCCAGCGGCGGCAGCCACACCTTGCGCGCAGGCACGCCGGCGCCCTGCATCCGGCCGACGAGGATGTCGAGCATGGTCTCGCCCGGCCCCGCCGGCTCGTCGGGGTGGACGCCCGGGTCGGCCGGCTCGTCGGGCCGGCCGTCGCGGATCTCGTCGCGCGCCGCGACGTAGTCGACCTGGTAGGGCAGCACCTGGCGCCGGCCACCGACCACGACGTCCGGCCCGGCGCTCGACGTCTTGCTGTAGGTGCCTGACACGTAGGCCGCCTTGAAGCGGACCAGGCCCTCGGTCGCCTCCTTGAGGTAGCCGTTGCCCGGTGCGCTGGGCAGCTCGTAGGCGTCCGGCACCCCCAGCACGACCCGGCTCTCCATCCCCGAGAAGGTCCGCAGTCCGACGCGGTAGCTGAGGTGGGTGTCGAGCCCGCGCAGCTTGCCCTCCTCGAGACGCTGCGAGGCGAGCAGCAGGTGCACGCCGAGCGAGCGGCCGAGACGGCCGATCATGACGAAGAGGTCGATGAAGTCGGGCTTGGCCGAGAGCAGCTCGCTGAACTCGTCGACCACGATGAACAGCGACGGCATCGGCTCCAGCGGCGCGCCCTGCTCGCGCGCCCGCTCGTAGTCGCGCAGCGAGGCGTAGTTGCCGGCCGCGCGCAGCGCCTCCTGCCGACGCACCATCTCGCCCTGGATGGCGTCCTTCATGCGGTCGACGAGGATGAGCTCGTCCTCGAGGTTGGTGATGATCGCCGACGTGTGCGGGAGGACGTCGAGGCTCGCGAACGTCGCGCCGCCCTTGAAGTCGACGAGGACGAAGTTCAACGTCTCGGACGAGTGGGTCAGCGCCAGCCCGAGCACGAGCGTGCGCAGCAGCTCGGACTTGCCCGAACCGGTGGCGCCGATGACCAGGCCGTGCGGCCCCATGCCGCCCTGCGCCGACTCCTTGATGTCGAGATCGACCGGTTGCCCGCCGGGGCCGATGCCGATGGGGACCCGCAGCCGGTCCCGGGGCGCCCGCGGCCGCCACGTCACCGCCGGATCGACGGTGCGCGGGTCGCCGATGCGCAGCAGCTCGGGCAGCGTGAGGTCGGCGGCCAACGCGTCGACCGGTTCGGCGCTCTGCGTCGACACCCGCGACGGGCTCATCCGGCGCGCCAGCGTCTCGGCCTCGACGACCGAGAGCGTGTCCGGGACGCCGACGTAGGTGCGTTGCTCGTCGTTCGTGCGGTCGCGCCGGACGATGTCGAGCACGCGCCGCTCGCCGGCCCCGGCGGCCCCGCCGCCGATGCTGCCGGGGCTGCCGGCGCTCGCGGCCCGGCCGGCGTCGAGGCGCAGGATGCCGGGCCCGGTGTCGGGACCGGTGCTCGCGCTCAGGTCGAGGACGGTGACACCCTGCAGCAGGTTGCCGAGAAGCTGCGCCTCCCCCGGCACCCGGCCGCCGTCGACGACGAGCAGCACGTGCGGCCCGTCGGCCGCGCCGCCGGTGCCGAAGCGGGGACGGCCGGTGAGCAGGTCACCGAGCAGACCCTCGACCTCGACGAGGTCGTCGCCGGCGAGCCGCACCTGCCCGACGGCGTCGTAGGTGTCCGGGCTCAGCGCGTGGGGCAGCCACTTGAGCCACTCCCACTGCGCCGCGGTGTCCGCGCCCGCGCACACCGCGACCAGCAGGTCGTCGGGGGTGTGGAACGTGGCGAGCTGGGCGATCATCGCCCGGGCGAGGCCGCGCGTCGCGGCCGGCGGGCCGGTCAGCGCCAGCCGGCCGAAGGAGGGCAGGGCCAGCGCGGCGGGCAGGTCGGCGACCGTGCCGTGGGTGCGCACGAAGCGGCGCAGCGCCGAGGCCGAGATGGGCTCGAGGTCCTCGATCGGCTTGGTCTCCGGCGGGACCAGCGCGACGGCGAGGCGCTGCGGACCGCGCGCGGTGCGCACGACGAGGAAGTCCTCGTCGCCGGGGCGGCGCTCCCACATGCGGCTGCCGACGACGATCGACCACAGCGTGTCCGGGTCGGGGTGGTGCCACAGCGACGCCGCCCGCTGCTGCTCGGCCGCCCGGCGCACGCGGCGACGCACCTGCTCGAGGTAGCGCTGGTAGTCGCGCCGGTCGCCGTCGAGACGACGGCGCTTCTCCCCCGACGTGCGTCCCATGCCCCCGAAGGCCATGCCGACCATCGACAGCGCCATCATGCCGCTGGCGAGGTAGGTGATCGGCGAGCCGCCCGAGCCGGTGACGAGCAGCCCGGTCGCGCCGGCCCCGGCCACCATCGGCAGGTAGGTGAGCAGCTGGCCCGCGCCGCCCCCGCTGACCGACTCCGGCAGCTCGGGCGGCGACTCGAGGACGATCTCGCCCCGGGGCTCGACCGGCCCGGCACGACGGGCCGGTCGGCGGAAGAGCTCAGTGCCCACCGGCTGCCTCCGTTACGGTGTTCGGATCGGGCGACCGTACGCGATCCTCACGACCGGCGCCGACGCGGGCGGCATGATCGCCGTGTCGCGCCGCCGGACGGATCGACACGACACGAGGACGAAGAGGGGCCGATGTCTGCGAGCGTGGTCGCCAACAGCACCCGACTGACCATCATCTCCTCCACCCTGCGCGTCGACCTCGCCGTGCCGATGCAGCTCTCGGTGGCCGAACTGCTGACGATCGTGGTGTCGAGCCTCGGCCGCGAGACCGCCGATCTCGGCGCCACCGAGGGCGGCTGGATCCTGCAGCGCGCCGGCGAGGCCCCGCTCGACCCGGCGACGAGCCTCGCTGCCTGCGGCGTCCGCGACGGCGACGTCCTGCACCTGCGCACCCGCGCCACCCACCTGCCCGAGGTGGCGTTCGACGACGTGCTCGACGCCGTCGCGACGGGCGTGCTGACCCGGACCGCGCGTTGGGCGCCGGAGTACACCCTGCGCGCCGCGGCGACGCTGGCCGGCGCCCTGCTGGTCTTCGCCCTCGTCGTGCTGCTGGCGATCGGCCCCGACTGGGTGCCCTCCCTCGCCGGCGCCGCGGCGACGTCGGTGCTGCTGCTGCTGACCGCGGTGGCGATCGCGCGGGTCTACCGGCGGCGGGTCCCCGCGCTCGCCGCCGGCGGTTTCGCGGTCGCCTTCGCCGCGGTGGCCGGCGCCACCGGGGTGGGCGACGATCACGCGCTGGCCGACTTCGGCGCGCCGCAGGTGCTCGTGGGCGTGAGCGCGGCGGCGCTCGCCGCGACCGTGCTGCTCGCGGTGATCGGCGCGGGCGTCGCCGGGCTCGTCGCGGTGATCACCGTCGCCCTGCTGACCGCAATCGGGACGACGATCGCGACCGTCACGACGCTGAGCGGCGCGGCGACCGCGGCCGTCGTCGCGACCGCGGCGCTGGCGATCTCGCCGTTCCTGCCGATGCTGTCCTTCCGGCTGTCCCGGCTGCCGCTGCCGTCCATCCCGCAGGACGCCGGCGACCTGCGCCGCGACACCGGGACGGTCGACTCCGGGCAGATCCTCTCGCAGGCCGTGCGGGCCGACCAGTTCCTCACCGGCCTGGTCGCCGGCACTGCGGTCGCGATCGCCGGGGCGGCCGTGCTGGTCGCGGACGAGGGAGTCAGCGAGCGGGTCCTCGCCGTCGTCCTCGGCCTCGTGCTGCTGCTGCGGGCGCGGCTGTTCAGCGGCCGGGCGCAGCGAGTCGCGCTGCTGGCGACGGGTGCGATCGCGCTGCTCGCCGTGCTGGTCACCGCGACGGCGGACGCGCACGGCACCGTGCGGGTGCTCGCGTTCGTGGCGCCGGCGGTGGTGGTCGCGCTGGCACTGTTCGGGTGCGCGGTGACGCTGCCCGGCCGCCGGTACAGCCCGCCCCTGTCGCGCACGGCCGACATCGTCGAGTCGCTGCTCGTGCTGTCGGTGATCCCGCTGGCCCTGGCCGTCATGGGCGTGTACGGCGCCGCCCGCGGGCTACCCACCCCCTGACCGTTCGACGCCCGCGGGACGCCGGCCGGATCAGCGCAGCAGCCGCGCCGACGCCGCTCCGGCGCCCCGGGCCTGATCGAGCAGCTGCCCCTCCGCCGCGGTCGGGTCGAGCGAGACGTAGTCGACGTGGCCGTGCCGCAGGACCGCGAACGATCCCGCGTCCAGCCGGCTCAGCGGATCGGCGGCGCCGCGCGGCAGGGCGAAGGCGCGCGACACCAGGACGGCGATCTCGGGCGGGACGGCGCCGAACACGGCGATGTCGTAGCGGCCGAAGCCGGGCAGCTCGGCCGGTGTCCACTGCGTCCGGACGTCGATACGACACTGCCAGGGCCGGATCTCCACGGCGGTGCGTCCCACCGCGGGCCGGTCGTCCACGAGCAGGCTCGGCCCGCCCGTCGCCTGCAGGCCGCCGGGGTCGGGGACGACGCGGCCGTGTGCGGCGCCGCGCAGCAGCGGCTCCCACAGCGGGGGCCGGCTCGTCACCACCTGTACCGGCGTGCCCGCCGCGGTCGTGCGGACGACGAGCAGTTGGACGGGCAGCACCCGTGCCGCCAGGGCGACCCGCGTGCCGGCGGAACGGAACAGCCGCAGCGACAGCGGGCCCGTCTGGCCCCCGCCCAGCCGCACGCCGGACGCCGGCGCGTCGACCTGCGCCCCCGGTGCCAGCTCGAGGCCGACGATGCCGTTCCTCATGCCGGCTCCCCCACGCCGATCGGGGTGGTGGCCCGCAGCAGCGCGGCCTGCTCGCCGTCGGCGCGCTGCAGCTCGAGGTCGTAGGCCTGCGCGAGGAGCGCCAGCGAGGCGTACGCGTCGCGGGTCGGGGCGGTGTCGGGTGCGCTGATGCGGACCAGCATGGTCGCCGCGACCGCGTCACGAGGGGCCGGCTGCAGCAGCAGGCAGGTCGCGGCGACCGGCGTGGGAGCGGCGGCGGCCAGCCGGGTCGCGCGGCTGACGACGTCCGGGCCGCGGCCGGTGACGGCGAAGACCGTCGACCACGTGCCCGCCACCTGGACGTCCGACCACGCCTCCACGGTGCGCTGCCCGCGCCGTCCGGGCGACCCGCTGGTCGGTCCCAGCCAGGTGGCGAAGAGCGCGGCCACCGCGTTCTCGTCCAGCCGGCGCACCCGCAGCCCGGCCGTCGCCAACACCTGCTCGGCGTGGACGGCGCAGCGTCGCATCACCTGCGCGGTGGCGGCGGCGGTGCCACCGCGCGCGGCGACGGCGTCGGCGGCCCGGCGGGTGTCGAGGGTGAGCAGGCAGTACCGGGCGGCGAGCTGGGTCATGGGCGCCGCCGGGCCAGCCGGGGCGTGCGCGGCGCGGCCGGCCGGTGTCGTGAGGGTGAACAGCCGCACGCTCGACAGCGGCACGTCCTCCACGTGCAGCAGGCCGACCAGCAGGTCGACGGGGACGGCCGCGTCGTCGTTGACCACGTCGTCGAGGTCGAGCACGAGCGGCAGGCTCCAGGTCGTCCCGGCACGGACGACGCCGAGGGTGCCGCCGCGCCGGCCGCCGTCGACGGCCTCGACCCGGTAGTCGCCGAGCAGCCCGGCGAGCCCGGGGGCGCCGGCCGCCGCGGCCGAGCGGATCACCCGGCGGCGCCGCGCGAGCCCCCAACGCGACGCGGCGAGCTGGTAGAGCCAGCGCCGCCGCCGGGGCACGAGCGCGAGCGGCAGCAGCACCACCGCGACCCCGATGCCGACGGCGTAGCAGACCGCGCCGATCGCGTACCCGCCGAGGACGGCGGCCGCGGCGAGCTCCACCAGGACGAGCTGGGCCTTCGTCGGTGGGGGCACGGGGCACCTCCTTGCGATCGGTCGGGCCGAGCGGGCCGGGCGGCGAGCGGTGCGTGGCACCGTATCCTCTCCACACACGAGCCGGCACCGTCACCCCGCCGTCGGCCGTCCGCCCGTCCGCCCTCGCGCGAGAGGATGCCCGTGCAGACCCGCCGCGATCAGCTGCACGCCTACCGGTTCCAGAACCGGCGGGCGCTCGCGGCGCTCGTGTCGGGCGAGCCCAACGTGGTGGAGCCGCCCATGCGGCGCCTGACCGTCACCACGATCTCGGGGATCATGATCGCGATCCTGGTGACCGTCGGGTTCACGCTCTACGGCTTCATCCGACCCGAGGCCGGTGACTCCTGGAAGGAGGCCGGCGCGATCGTCGTCGAGCAGGACACCGGGGCGACCTACGTCTACCTCGGCGGGGTGCTGCACCCCGTCGTGAACTACACCTCCGGCGTGCTGGCGGTGGGCGAGCAGAAGCCCCACACCGTCGAGGTCGGCCGCGACGACATCGCCGACGCTCCCCGCGGGGCGCAGATCGGGGTGCCGGGGCTGCCCAGCAGCCTGCCCGGCGCCGGCGCCCTGGTGTCGGCGCCGATCTCGGCGTGCTCGCGGCTGCGCCCGGCGGCCGGTGACGACGTGTCGGTGCGGGTGACGGTCCGGATCGGGCGTGGCCTCGGCGCCGGGGCGCGGCCGGTGGGCGCGGGCACCGGGGTGCTCGTCGACACCGGCGCGGGCTCGCAGGGCTACCTGTTGCTCGACGGCCGTCGGCTCGCCGTGGGCGGCGGCCGTACCGAGACCTCGCTCGGGCTGTCCGACCGGCAGCCGCTGCAGGTCGGGCACGCCTTCCTCGACGCCGTGCCGCCCGGCCCGGCGCTGCGCGCGCCCGCACTGCCCGGGCAGGGCCGACCGGCGGGTCTGCGGGGGGTCGACGCCGTCGTCGGCCAGCTGCTCAAGACCTCCGACACCGACTACTACGTGGTGATGTCCGACGGCGTGGCCCGGGTCAACGGCGTGCAGCGCGCGCTGCTGCAGACGCTGCCGCTGGGTCCGGGCGGCGCACCGCTCGATCCGGTGAGCACGTCCCCGGGCACCGCGCTCGGCCTGCCGACGTCGGCCGACTGGTCGACGATCGTCACCACCCAGCTCGCCGGCCTGCCGGCCGACATCCCGTCGGTGGAGCCCGCGGCGAGCGGCCACGGCGGCGTCTGCGCCGTCTTCCGCGCGGGCAGCGAGCAGCCGACGTTCGTGGTCCCGCCGAGCTCGCTGCCGTCCTACCAGCCGCGGTCGGTGGTCGAGTCCGACGGCTCGCGGCAGGGGCGGGCGGACGCGGTGGAGCTCCCCCCGGGACGCGCCGCGATGGTGCGCTCCACCGACGGCGCCACCGTCTACCTGGTGGGCGACATCGGCACCAAGTTCGCGGCGACGACCTCCGACGTCCTCGGCCGCTTCGGCTACGACCCGAAGCGGGCGACCGCGCTGCCGGCCGCGCTGCTCTCGCTCGTCCCGTCCGGCCCGGCCCTCGACCCCGGTGCCGCCCGGCGCGCCGTCGTCCGGTGACGCGCTAGAACGGTGTTAGTTCCGGGTAGACCGTGGCCCACGGGGAGCGGTCCCCACTCGCGACGGCGCCGGGGGAAGTACTCCCCATTCGTTGCGATGGCGTCGTCCGTGAGCCGTTTGTAGGGTCGGTCCACACCGAGAGATCGCCACGAACTCACCCGAAGGAGGCTCATCGTGGGTCAGTACACGACCAGCCAGGAAGCCATGCAGCAGGGCGCCGTGAAGGTCGACGACGCCAGCAACCAGATCCAGGGCCACATCTCGAACCTGCGCACCGAGGTCGAGACCATGATGGGCGGCTGGCGCGGCGAGGCGTCGAACGCCTTCACCGGCGTCCACCAGGCCTTCGAGCAGCAGGCCACCAAGATCAACAACGCGCTCCGTCAGATGCACGAGGCGCTCGTCTCCACGCACCGCACGTACGGCACGCAGGAGTCCACCCAGACCGAGACGCTGTCGGGCCTCGCCGGCCAGATCAACAGCTGACGACGACACGACACGAAAGGGATTGAGCAACGATGGGTGAAATCAAGGTCCAGTTCGAGTCCCTCGCCGCCGGCGAGCAGGGCATCCGCAACAACTACGCGAAGCTGACCGCGACGCTCGACCAGCTCGAGAGCGATCTGCAGCCGATGATCTCGACCTGGAGCGGCCAGGCGCAGGAGTCCTACCTGCAGTGCAAGAAGCAGTGGGACGACGCCGCGCTGGCGCTGTCGCAGGTGCTGAACAACATCGGCCAGGCCGTCGGCCAGGCCAACCAGAACTACCAGTCCGCCGAGAACGCCGCGAAGAGCAACTGGGCGTGACGGCCGGTCCCCGGGACGCGAGTCGACCCCCGGGGACCCCGGCGACGGCAGCACCGGCGGCGTCGCCAGCGCGCTGCGCGAGCAGCGGTCGCGACGCCGCCGGTCGTCCGCACCGGCACCACGCACCGTGACGGAGGAGCAACGATGACCGACTACGACTACGGCCAGCACCGCGTCGAGCTCGGCGGCGACACGAGCGACAACAACGCGTCCGGCATGTCCGGCTACACGCTCGACGTCCGGCCGGACCCGAGCTGGCCGGGCACCTCGGCCAACACGTCACAGCTGCGCGCCGACCCGGACAAGATGAACCAGGTCGCCGACACGATCGACCACATCGTGCAGACGCTACAGGGCAACGGCCTGCCCTCCGACGTCAAGACGACGTCGGCGAACGCCATGTACGGGCCCGACACCTGGCTCGCCGCCAAGTTCCTCAAGCAGTCCACCAGCGACGTCGCGGACGTCGTCGGCGAGTACATGACGAAGCTGATCACGAACCTGCAGTCCGCCTCGGGGTCGATCCGCGGTGCGACGGGGTCGCTCGCCGGCAGCGAGCAGGCGAACACGCAGTCGGCGAACACGCAGCACAGCCAGATCGACACGTCGGGGATGTGAGGTTCCGCCATGGTTGACGTCAGCAACGACTCGCGCCAGATCTACAAGCAGCAGGACACCAGCAGCTACCGCGTCGACGACCTCGACGCGGCCGAGGCCGAGTTCAACCAGATCCAGCCCGACTCGATCAACAACGCGTGCACCGCGTGGTCCCGGCTGGCCAGCCACCTCGGCGACCTCGCCAACAGCCTGCGCGGCGACGCCGGCACACCGCTGCACGACGCGTGGGAGGGCAAGGGCTCGCCCGAGGCGCAGCAGCAGCTGCAGACGGCGCAGGCCACCGCCCAGGCACTCGCCAACCAGGCGATCGAGATGGCCCGCGCCACCGACTGGGCCTACCAGTACGCGAGTTGGTACAAGGAGCACATGCCCACCCGCGGCATGATCAACGGCCCCACCAACCACGACGAGAACCAGCTCAACGAGCACCGCGTCAAGCTGCTCGGCCGCTACAACGAGGTCATCGCCAACTGCGTCCCGAACGAGGTGCAGGCCTCGTACATGCAGAGCACCACGACGCACCAGGACGACTTCAAGACCGACCCGCCCGGCACCACGCCCAGCCCCGGCCACGGGCCCGGCGCCCACCCGACCGGCCCCGGCCCCGGGCCCGGCCCCGGTGGGGCGGGCATCCCGAACCGCACGCACTTCGGCCCGAAACACCCGCCGAAGAAACCGCCCACGTCCCCGGGCCCGCCCCCGCCGGACGGCCCCGGCCCGGGCAGTACGACCGATCCGTGGTCACCGGGCGAGACCGACCCGTGGAGCCCGGGCGGGTCCGCCGGCCCTGGCGGCGCCGGCCCCGGCGGCGGCCCCGGCGGCGGCCCGACCCTGGACACCGGCTCCTCGTTGGCCGGTGTCGACGGCAGCGGGTTCGGCGCGGGTCCCGGCGGCGGCCTGTCCGCGGCGGGTCCCGGTGGCGGTTTCGGCAGCGCCGGTGGCGCCGGTGACCTCGCCGGCGGCGCGTCCGGTGCGGCCGGGGCCGGTGGCGGCGTGCCCGGCGGCGGCGCCGGAGCTGGTGGCGGTCTGGCCGGCGGCGGCGCCGCGGGTGCGGGCACCGGAGCCGGCGGCGGCCGCGGCATGATGATGCCGATGCACGGCTCCCAGAACGGCGGCGACGAGGAGCGCGAGCGCTCGACGTGGCTCGAGGAGGACGACGACATCTGGGGCGGTGACGACGCCCCTCCCGGCGTCATCCGCTGACCCGACGCCGGGTGCGCGACGGCGACCCGCTGCCTCGGCGGCGGGTCGCCGTCGCTCGCTCGGACCCGCGACGAAAGGCATCCGTGGCACGCACAGCCGCCCGCACCGCACGATCGGTCCGCCTGCTCGCCGTCCCGGCGGTGCTGGCCGTCCTGGTGTCGGTCACCGGACTGGCCGGGCCGGGGGTGGCGACCGCCCGGGCGCTGCCGCCGGTGCCCTCGCTGAGCGGCGACCGGCCGCAGTACTGGTTCGGCAACCTGCGGATCGCGCCGACGTGGAAGCTGGGCGCGACCGGCAAGGGCATCACCGTCGCCGTCGTGGACTCCGGCGTGCAGGCCGACACCCCGGAGCTGCGCGGCGTCGTCGAGGCCGGCACCGATCTCGTCGGCGGCGACGGCCGTACCGACACCGACCGGCCCCGCGGGCACGGCACGTCGATGGCCCGGATGATCGCCGGGCAGGGTGGCGGCAGCAACGATCTCACCGGCATCGCGCCCGACGCCCGCATCGTGCCCGTCGTCGCGGACGGCAACGGCACCGCGGTGCCGTTCGACACCGCCGTGCCCCGCGGCATCCGCTACGCCGCCGACCACGGCGCGCAGATCATCAACATCTCGCTCGGCCAGAGCGGCACGGCGATCCCGGGTCACTGCCCGAGCGCGGTGGCCGCGGCGGTGCGGTACGCGCTCGGCAAGAACCGGATCGTCGTCGCCTCGGCCGGCAACGAGGGCAACACCTCGAACGCGCCGCTCTACCCCGCCGCCTGCCCGGGCGTGCTCGCCGTCGGCACCGTCGACGGCAGCAAGCACGCCTGGGTCCGCTCGCAGCGGCAGTCCTACGTCGACGTCGCGAGCCCGGGCGTGCAGTTCGTGGACCAGACGCTCGCCGGCAAGCGCGGCACGTCCGAGGGCACCAGCAACTCCACGGCGCTCGTGTCCGCGTCGCTCGCGCTGATCTGGTCGAAGCTGCCCTCGCTCACCGCGCGGCAGGTGGTGGCGCGCGCGCTCGCGACCACGACCGACGACGTCACCCGCAAGGGGCACGACGACGTCACCGGCTACGGGATCGTGCGGCCCTACTTCGCGATCACCGAGCACGTGCCGGCCGACGCCCCGAACCCCGTGTTCGACGAGGTGAAGGGCAGCGGGTCGACGACCACCCCCGCCCCGAGCGGGCCGTCGTCGCGCGGCACCGACGCGAGCCCCTCGTCCCCGTCGACCGGGGCGGCGACCGGTCCGTCCGCCGCTGCGGTGGCCGACGACGACGGCACGCCGATCGGGCTGGTCGCGGGAATCGCGGCGGCGGTGCTGCTCGCGCTGGCCGTGCTCGTGGTGCTGCTCGCCCGCCGCCGCCGGCCGCACGGACCGACCGGACCGACCGGACCGACCGGACCGAACGGCGGGTGGCCCCCCGGACCGCCGCCGCCGGGGTACCGGCCGTGACCGGCGCCGCGGCGCCGACACCTGCACGGCCGGAGCCCGGTTCCCCGCCGCGCCGGGCGACCACCGCCACCCCACTGCCCGAGCTCGCGGACGCACTGGCCCATCGGCGCTGGGTCCGGCGCGAGCGTCCCTTCCCGCACGTCGTGGCGAGCAACGTCTTCACCCCGCAGTGCTACGCCGTCCTGGACGCCGAGTTCCGCCGCATCGAGGCCGAGCATCCCGAGACGTTCCACCGCAACATGGCCGGCTACGACGCCGCCGGCGCGCTGCTCGACCGCTACCGGGACGGCCCGCTCGGACTGTTCGTGTCGCGGCCGTGGCACGACCTGCTGGCCGGCCTGTTCGGCGTCCCGGCGACCGGCGACATGACCGCGAGCCTGCACCACCACGACCCCGGCGGGGCGAGCGGCTGGCCCCACAACGACCTCAACCCCGGCTGGTTCGCCGATCCACCCGCCGGCCGGCACGACGTGCGGCTGCCGACCGACGCGCCGGCGAGTGCCCGGGTCGGCTACCACCACGGTGACCGTCCGCCCGATGTCGGCGCCCGGGAGACGGTGCGCGCGGTGTCGGCGCTGTTCTACCTCGCCAACCCCGAGTGGGAGGCCGGCGACGGCGGTGAGACCGCGCTCTACGCGCATCCGG
Organism: Jatrophihabitans endophyticus; assembly: GCF_900129455.1. Taxonomy (NCBI): domain Bacteria; kingdom Bacillati; phylum Actinomycetota; class Actinomycetes; order Jatrophihabitantales; family Jatrophihabitantaceae; genus Jatrophihabitans; species Jatrophihabitans endophyticus. The sequence goes on along the minus strand of NZ_FQVU01000003.1, from coordinate 548,691 downwards.
GCGACCGCGTGCCCCGGGCGACGGTCCCGCCGCTCCCCAACTCACTGGTCGCCTTCGAGTGCACGCCCTACAGCTGGCACGGTTTCGTCGGCAACCGCGCCAAGCCGCGCAACTGCGTCGTCATGTGGGTGCACCGCGACCGTGCCGACGTGGAGCGCCGGTGGGGGGCGCAGAGCATTGTCCCCTGGTGACATCGGTGACGCCGGTGACGCCGCCGCGCGCCGCGTCTGCCTGGTCACCGGGGCGGGCGGCCTGCTCGGCTCCGCGCTGTGCCGCGCGCTCGCTCCCGACCACGACGTCGTCGCCGTCTGCCGGCGCCGCACGCCCGCGACCCCGTCGCAGTACGAGTCGCTCGTCGACCCGCTCGACCCGGGTGGCGAGCTCGCCGAGAACGCCGCCGCGGTGCACGTCGTCCACGCCGACCTCGAGGCCGACGGGCAGGTGCAGCGCGTCGTCGAGGTCGCCCTGGCGCGCTTCGGGCGGGTGGACCTGCTCGTCAACAACGCCGCCCACCTGCGGCTGCACCCCGCCGGACTGCTCGACACGGCGGGATCGTTTGCCGACTTCGATCGCTACTTCCGGATGAACGTCGCCGTGCCGGCGCAGCTCGCGACGGAGCTCGCCCGCGTCCACTGGCAGCACCGCGCGCCGGAGAACCGGGCCGCCAACCGCAACGTCGTCAACGTCTCGAGCCTGTCGGCGTCCCGGGTGTACGGCGGCGGCCAGGCGGTGTACGCGGCCTCCAAGGCGGCGCTCAACCAGCTGACCCGGCACCTGGCCGCCGAGTTCGTCCCGTTCGGCGTGCGGGTGAACGCCGTGGCCCCGAACTCGTTCCCGGCCGTCGTCGCGACCGAACGTGTCGTCGCCGCGATCGGGCGCCTCGACCGGGACACCGTCACCGGGCGCGTGCTCGCCGTCGACGCCGACTGACCCGGGCGTGCGGCGGCCGGTCAGCCGCGGGCGGGTCGTCCGGGCCGGCGCCGCAGCACGACCGCCCCGACCACGGCGAGCACGGCGAGCCCCAGCAGCGCGAACGCGCTCGCGAGCGCGACGTCGCGCAGGTGGTGGTCCGGGGCCGTCGCCTGCGGGGGGGCCGGGAACGACTGCGCCGCGCCCGACGACACCGCCGGCGCGGCGGCCTCGCGCACCGAGGTCACCGCGAGGTAGGGGTTGACGATGCCGTACCCGTAGGTCCGGCTCGGCACCGTCGCCGGCGGGGCGTCCGCGGTCGCGGTGAGCCGGTCGCGCACCTGGCGGGCGGTGAGCCCGGGGTGGGCGGCTCGCACGAGCGCGGCCGTGCCGGCCACGTAGGGCGTGGCGAAGCTGGTGCCGTCGACGGTGAGGAAGCCGGTGAGCGGGCCGAGCACCGGCACCTTGACGCCCGGGGCCGCGATCGTCACGTAGCTGCCCGACTCGGAGAACTCGCCCACCGTGTCGCCGGCGTCGACCGCGGAGACCGCGACGACGTTCGGAAACGACGTCGAGTACGCCGCCGGGTAGGCGGGCAGGTTGGCCCCCTGGGCGTCGTTGCCGGCCGCCGCGACGACGACGACGTCCCGCTTCGCGGCGCGGGCGACCGCGGCCCGTAGCTCGGGAGTCGGGGTGGGCGTGGCGATCGAGACGTTGACGACCGTGGCGCCCGCGTCGAGCGCCGCGTCGATGCCGCGGCCGATGCCCTGCGAGGTGCCGGTCTTGTCGCCCTGCGTGTTCGTCTGCTTGATCGGGACGACGGTGACGTCGGGCGCGATGCCCGCGAAGTCGGTTCGGTCGGACGGCTGCGCGGCGAGCAGCGAGGTCACGGCGGTGCCGTGGCCGTAGCAGTCGGTGGTGTCGTCGGGGTCGAAGCCGACCTTGTCGATGACGCCCTTGCCCCGCTTCACCGACAGCGAGCGCAACTGCGGCTGTCGCTGGTTCAGGCCGCTGTCGACGACCCCGACGACGACGCCCTTGCCGCGGGTGACCGGCCAGACGCGGGTGAAGTCGAGCCGGTCCTGGGGCCAGAACCGGGTGACCGTGCCGCCGGGCGAGACCTTGCAGTCGGCGGGCGGGCGCGCCTGGGCCGGGGCGACGATCGCGCCCGGGACGCCGAGCGCGCCGGCGGCGAGCAGGAGGGTCGCCGCGGTGGCCCGCAGCCTCACCGGCCGGTGTGGCCGTTCGGGTTCGGGGTGGGGCGCGGCCGGGCGCGTTCGGGCTGCGGCGCCGGGGCGGCGGGCGGCACCGGGGCGGCCGGGCGGACGATCTCGGCCTGCGGGGCGGGACGCTGGGTCGGGCGCGGCTCGAGCTGCCGGGGCTCGGCCTCGGCGTCGCGGGCGGAGTCGCGAGCCCGGTCGTCGTCGCCCATGCCCTTGATCTCGGTCTTGAACACCCGTAGCGACCGGCCGACCGACCGGGCCATGTCGGGGAGCTGCTTCCAGCCGAAGAACAGCACGGCGGCCACGATCGCGACCACCAGCAGGTGCCAGGGCGAGAACCCACCCATGGACGTGCCTCCTCGAACTCGACGGTGCCGACGTCTGCCGACGGTCACGTGCGCCCTCAGGTTACGCCGTCGTGAGCGACGCGCCGATGACCGGCGGGTGGAGCACAGGCCGACGTCAGGGAACGCCGGCGGAGGTGAAGGGTCGCAGGGCCTCGGCGAGCGCCGCGCCGACCCGGGCGTGCAGCAGCGTCCCGCCCGCGGTGTGCTCGGTGTGCAGGACCTCGCCGCGTTCGTGCAGCCGGGCCACGAGGTCGCCGCGCGTGTAAGGCACTAGGACGGTGACCTCGATGTCGGGCCGGGGCAGCCGGGTGTCGATCACCTCGCGCAGCTCGGCGAGGTTCGCACCCGTGCGCGCGGACACGAAGACGGCGTCGGGCACCAGCGAGCGCAGCCGCAGCAGCATCTCCGGCGTCGCGGCATCGGACTTGTTGAACACGATCTGCTCGGGCACCGTCGCGGCGCCGGGGATGTCGGCGACGACCTCGCGGACCGCGCGGATCTGCGCCTCGGGGTCGGCGTCGGCGGCGTCCACGACGTGCAGGATGAGGTCGGCGTCGCCGACCTCCTCGAGCGTCGAGCGGAACGCCTCGACCAGCTGCGTGGGGAGGTGCCGGACGAAGCCGACGGTGTCGGCGAGCGTGTACTCGCGGCCGTCGCCGGTCTCGGCCCGACGGACGGTGGGGTCGAGGGTGGCGAACAGCGCGTTCTCGACGAGCACGCCGGCGTCGGTGAGCCGGTTGAGCAGCGAGGACTTGCCGGCGTTCGTGTAGCCGGCGAGCACGACGCTCGGCACGTGGCGGGTCGCACGCTGCGATCGCTTGACGTCGCGCGCCGTCTTCATCTCCGCGATGTCGCGGTTCAACCGGGAGATGCGGGAGTTGATGCGGCGGCGGTCCATCTCGATCTTGGTCTCGCCGGGGCCACGGCCGCCGATGCCGACACCGTTCGCCGCCCGACCGCCGACCTGCCGCGAGAGTGACTCGCCCCAGCCGCGCAGCCGCGGCAGCATGTACTGCATCTGGGCGAGCTCGACCTGCGCCTTGCCCTCCTTGGAGCGGGCGTGCTGGGCGAAGATGTCGAGGATGAGCGCGGTGCGATCGACGACCTTGACCTTGACGACACCCTCCAACTGGCGCAACTGACCCGGTGCGAGCTCGCCGTCGCAGATGACGGTGTCGGCGCCCTCGGCCACCACGATGTCGCGCAGCTCCTTGGCCTTGCCCGAGCCGAGATAGGTGGCGGCGTCGGGCTTGTCGCGGCGCTGGATCACGCCGTCGAGCACGACCGAGCCGGCGGTCTCGGCCAGCCGGGCGAGCTCGTTCAACGAGTTCTCGGCCTCGACCAGGGTGCCCGTGGTCCACACGCCGCACAGCACCACGCGCTCCAGGCGCAGCTGCCGGTACTCGACCTCGGTGACGTCCTCGAGCTCGGTCGACAGGCCGGCCACCCGGCGCAGCGCGGCACGCTCGTCGAGGTGGTAGTCGCCCTCGTCCCACGCGCCACGGCCGGCGGGCGGTGCTGCGGCGGAGGTCGGGTCCGGGTCCACGGGTCGTCCAGTCATCGTCGTTCCATCGTGGCACGCGCGGGCGCGGCCGTCCCCCCGATTTCGGCGGCACCCGCGGCCGCGGCGAGCCAGGCGTCGTCCACCTCGACGTCGCCGACCAGCACCGCCGGACCGGTCAGCTCGACCCCGGCGTCGTCCCAGCGGACGGTGCAGGTGCCCCCGGGGACGTCCACCCGCCACGGGACGCCGTCGGCGCCCACGCCGTCCGCGGTCGCCGCCGCGACGGCGGCGGCGCAGATGCCGGTGCCGCACGAGCGGGTCTCCCCCACGCCGCGCTCGTGCACCCGCAGCCGCAGGTGGCGCGACGCGACGCGCACGACGAACTCCACGTTCTGCCCGTGCGGCAGGGCGGGCTCGACGACCGGCGCTCGGGTGAGATCCAGCGCGGCCAGCTCGTCGAGCGAGTCGAGCGCGACGACGACGTGCGGATTGGGGATCTCGAGGGCGGTGCCGACGAGCGGGGTGTGAGGAGCGGCGGTGGCGATCGGCCGGTCGGCCAGGAACCGGGGCGAGCCCATCTGCACGGCGACGTGTCCGTCGGTGCCGGCTCGCGCGCATCGAATCCCGCCGCGAGTCGCCACCGCCGCTTCCTGTTCAACGAGCGACCCCCGCTGGAGGTATCGCACGAAAACGCGAACGCCGTTGCCGCACATCTCGGCCACGCTGCCGTCGGCGTTGCGGTAGTCCATGAAGAACGGTGCGTCGGGCGCGTAACGGGCCGAATCCGGGTCGTTCTCGCTGCGGACGACCCGCAGCACGCCGTCGGCCCCGACGCCGGCGCGCCGGTCGCACAGGGCCCGCACCATGGCCGGGGTCAGCTCGACCTCGCCGTCGAGGTCGGGCAGCACGAGGAAGTCGTTCTGCGTCCCGTGCCCCTTGACCAGCCTCACGCGTCGAGTCTACGGAGCGCGTCGCCCACGAGGTGGGGTGCGGCCCCGTCGAGCCAGCGCACGCGCGGGTCGCGGCGGAACCAGCGCCGCTGCCGGCGCACGAAGCGCAGCGTGCCGCGCACCGTCTGCGCGACGGCGTCGTCGAGATCGCCGATCACGTCGCCCGCGTCGTCCACGACCGCGAGCAGCTGCTGGTACCCGAGGGCCTTGCCCGCGGTGGGGCCGGCGCGCAGGCCGCGCGGCAGCAGCGCCCGGATCTCGGCGACGAGACCCTGCTCGACCATGCGGTGCACCCGCAGCTCGACCCGCTCGTCGAGATCGGCGCGGTCGAGGCCGAGCTGCACGGTGTCGTAGATCGACTCGAAGCCGGGCATGCGCGCGACGAACGGTCCCCCGGTGAGCTCGATCACCTCGAGCGCGCGGGCGATGCGACGGCCGTTGGACGGCAGGATCGCGGCCGCCGCCTCGGGGTCCACCCCGGCCAGCCGGGCGTGCAGCGTCGCGGCGCCGAGCTCGTCCAGCTCGGCGTAGAGCCGGGCGCGGATCGCCGCGTCCTCGCCGGGGAAGTCGAGGTCGTCCAGGGCGCCGCGCAGGTACAGCCCCGACCCCCCGACCAGGATCGGCAGCCGGCCCCGGCCGTGGATCTCGGCGATCGCGTCCCGCGCCATCGTCTGGTACTGCGCGACCGCGGCCGACTTCGCGAGCGGCCACACGTCGAGCAGGTGGTGCGGCACCCCGCCGCGCTCGGCCGGGGGCACCTTGGCGGTGCCGACGTCCATGCCCTCGTAGAGCTGCATCGAGTCGGCGTTGACGATCTCGCCGTCGAGGCGCTGCGCGAGGGCGATCGCGAGCTCGGACTTGCCCGTCGCCGTCGGTCCGACCACGGCGAGGACACGGGGTGACGTGCCGGGCACGTCAGCTCCAGACCGCGACGACGTAACCGACACCGAAGGGGGCATCGTCGTAGAGCACGTCGGCGGTGAAGCGACGGGCGCCCAACGCGGCCGCCACGGCGTGCCACGCCGGGACGCCGGCGGCGAGCAGGTCGCACCCCAGGTCGCCGTCGAGCGCCGCGAGCCGTGCCGGGTCGCCGCCGGCGAGCGCGGCGGTGACGCCCTCGTCGAAGCCGGCGCTGCGGGCGTCCAGGTGACCGGGGGCCTGCTCGCTGCGGCGGGCCGAGCCGTCCCCGAGCACCACCACGGCGACGGGGTGCGCCCCGTCCAGCCGTCCGGCCAGACCGTCGTCGGCGGCCGCCGCCGTCCACGACTCGTGCCCCACGGCGTCGGTCATCACCCACGTGGCGACGTCGTGGCCCGGCGTGCCGCCGACGACGACGAGGGACGTCCCCGACGTCGCCACCCGCGCGACGGCGGCCCGGCACGCGCGGCGGACCGGACCGAGCTCGGCGTCGAGGCCACGGCCGACCGCGGGGTCCAGGGCGGGCGCCTGCGGGCAGAACGCCACTCCCGTGATCACGCGTGCGAGGTTAGCGTCCGTGGAAGAGCACGGCGGGGATCGTGTTCAATGCTTCGCATGACCTCGGACTGGGGACGGATCGACGCGGACGGCACCGTCTACGTGCGGACGGCCGACGGTGAACGCGTCGTCGGCTCCTGGCAGGCGGGCGACGCCGAGGCCGGGCTCGCCTTCTACACGCTGCGCTACGACGACCTCGTCACCGAGGTCGTGCTGCTCGAGAAGCGGCTGGCGTCCGGGGCGGGTGACCCCAAGGCGACGCGTGGACAGGCGTCGGCGCTGCGCGAGCAGCTGGCGAGCGCCGCGGCGATCGGCGATCTCGCGTCGCTGGAGCAGCGCCTCGACGGGCTGCTCGCCCAGGCCGACGAGAAGGCGGGCGAGGCCGCCGCCGCCCGGGCGCAGCAGCGCACCGACGCGATCACCGCGAAGGAGGCCCTCGTCGCCGAGGCCGAGCGGCTCGCCGAGGCCGGCACGTCGTGGAAGGCCTCCGGTGACCGGCTGCGCGCCATCGTCGAGGAGTGGCGGCAGATCAAGGGCATCGACCGCAAGACCGACGACGCACTGTGGAAGCGCTTCGCCGCCGCGCGCGACGCCTTCGGCCGTCGGCGGGGCCAGCACTTCGCGCAGCTGGACGCCGAGCGCGGCCAGGTCAAACACGTCAAGGAACGCCTCATCGCCCGGGCCGAGGAGCTCTCCACGTCCTCGGACTGGAAGGACACGACGGCGGCGATGCGCGACCTCATGACCGAGTGGAAGGCCGCGGGTCGCGCCGGCCGCGACCTCGAGGACGCGCTCTGGACGCGCTTCCGCGCCGCGCAGGACGCGTTCTTCGCCCGCCGCTCCGAGGTCTTCGCCGAGCGCGACGCCGAGCAGCTGGCCAACCAGCGGGCGAAGGAGGAGCTCATCGGCAAGGCCGAGGCCATCGACGTCGCCGACCCCAAGTCCGCCCAGTCGACGCTGCGGGACCTGCAGTCCCAGTACGACGACATCGGCCACGTGCCCCGCGACGCGATGCGGCGGCTCGACGACCGGATGCGCGCGGCCGAGCAGCGCGTCCGCGACGCCGTGGACGCCGAGTGGCGGCAGGGCTCGGCGGAGTCCAACCCCTTCCTCACCGCGATGCGCGAGCGCCTCGCCGAGGCCGAGGCCAAGCTCGAACGCGCCCGCAAGGCCGGCGACGAGGCCCGCATCCGCAAGTGGCAGGACGAGGTCACCCAGCGGCGCGCGCTGCTGCCCGAGTCGACCGGCTGACCTCGACGGCCGCGCGCCGTCCGGTCGACGTGCGAGCGCGGCTCAGGCGGGGCGGCTGCCGATGGTGAGCAGCGGCCGGGGCGCGGTCGGCGCCGCGGCCGGCTCGGCCCCGCGCCAGCGGCGGTGGGTACGGATGCCGCCGTCGGCGACCAGGTGGTGCGGGGCGGCGTAGGTGACCTCGGCGGTCACGAGATCGCCCGCCGCGGCCGTCCCCGCCACGTGCACGAGCCGCCCGTCGCGGGCGCGGCCGCTGACCCGGCCGGTGGCGCCGTCCTTGCGTCCCTCGGTGTGGTTGACGAGCACCTCGACCTCGCGGCCGAGGAAGTCCTGCGCGCCGGCCGCGCCGAGGGTCTCCTGCAGCGCGACGAGCCGGTCGTAGCGCTCGCTGACCACGGCCTGCGGCACCTGGCCGGGCATGTCGGCCGCCGGCGTCCCCGGGCGCTTGGAGTACTGGAAGGTGAACGCGCTCGCGAACCGGGCGGCGCGCACGACGTCCAGGGTCTGCGCGAAGTCGGCCTCGGTCTCGCCGGGGAAGCCGACGATGATGTCGGTGCTGATGGCGGCGTCGGGCATCGCCGCGCGCACGCGCTCGATGATGCCGAGGTAGCGATCGCGTCGGTAGCTGCGTCGCATGGCCTTGAGCACGACGTCCGAGCCCGACTGCAGCGGCATGTGCAGCTGCGGCATGACGTTCGCCGTCTCGGCCATCGCGGCGATCACGTCGTCGGTGAAGTCGCGCGGGTGCGGGCTGGTGAAGCGGACGCGGTCCAGGCCGTCGATCTCGCCGCACGCGCGCAGCAGCTTGCCGAACGCGAGCCGGTCGCCGAAGGAACGGCCGTAGGAGTTCACGTTCTGCCCGAGCAGCGTCACCTCGACGACGCCGGAGTCGACCAGCGCGCGGACTTCGGCGAGCACGTCCCCGGGGCGGCGGTCGGTCTCGCGCCCACGCAGCGACGGGACGATGCAGAACGTGCAGGTGTTGTCGCAGCCGACGCTGACCGACACCCACGCGCTGTGCGCCGAGTCGCGGCGGCTCGGCAGGTCGGACGGGAAGTTCTGCAGCGCGTCGACGATCTCGACCTCGGCCTGACGGTTGTGCCGTGCCCGCTCGAGCAGGACGGGCAGGCTCGCCAGGTTGTGGGTGCCGAACACGACGTCGACCCACGGTGCCCGCTCGACGATGCGGCTGCGGTCCTTCTGCGCGAGGCAGCCGCCCACCGCGATCTGCATCTCGGGGTTGGCGGCCTTGGCCGGGTAGAGGTGACCGAGGTTGCCGTAGAGCCGGTTGTCGGCGTTCTCGCGCACGGCGCAGGTGTTGAAGACGACGAGGTCGGCCGCTCCCCCGCCGCTGCGCTCGTACCCGGCGTCCTCGAGCAGGCCGGCGAGGCGTTCGGAGTCGTGGACGTTCATCTGGCACCCGTAGGTGCGGATCTCATAGGTACGCGCAGCCATGACGGGTCGAGGATACGGGCCGCTGGACGCGGGATGGTGCAATGTCACCGTGAGCTCGATCCGGGACGGACGCACCGACCTCGCGAGCGCGCTGGGCGACGTGACCCGCGACTTCGCCGGGGTGGTCTCGGTGAGCCGCGGGAACGTGGTGGAGTTCGAGGCCGCGTTCGGCCCGGCCGAGCGAACACACGGGGTGGCGAACCGGGTCGAGACGCAGTTCGGCATCGCCAGCGGCACCAAGGGCTTCACCGCGGTGGCGGTCGCCGGGCTCGTCGGTGCCGGGGTGCTCGCGCTCGACACCACCGCGCGCTCGCTGCTCGGGCGTGACCTGCCGCTCGTGCACCCCGAGGTCACGGTCGCGCAGCTGCTGGCCCACACGTCGGGGGTCGGGGACTACCTGCACCCGGACGCGACCGGTCCGGCCGCCGACCCCGACGACTACGTGCTGCCGGTGCCGCCGCACGCCCTCGCCGACACCGAGGGGTACGTGGCGGCACTCGCCGGCCGGGCGCAGCAGTTCCGGCCCGGCGCCCGCTTCGCGTACTCCGACAGCGGTTACGTGCTGCTCGCGCTGCTCGCCGAACGGGCCGCCGCGACGCCCTTCCCGGCGCTGGTCGGCACGCACGTCTTCGCGCCCGCCGAGATGTGGTCGTCGGCGTTCCTGCGCTCGGACCGGTTGCCCGCCCGTGCCGCGGTCGGCTACGTGGGCGACGGCCGCAGCAACGTCCTGCACCTGCCGGTCCGTGGCTGCGGCGACGGAGGCGCCTACAGCACCGCCGGGGACCTGCGCCGGTTCTGGACGTCGCTGTTCGCCGAGCGGATCCTGCCGCGCCACCGCGTCGCCGAGCTGGTCCGTCCCCGTCACCGCGAGCCGGGCACCGGCCGGCGGTACGGCCGCGGGTTCTGGCTGCCCGCCACCGGACCGGCCGTGGTGCTGGAGGGGTGCGACGCCGGCGTCTCCTTCCGCTCCGTGCACGACCCGACCTCCGGGCTCACCCACACCGTGCTGTCCAACACGACCCGCGGCGCGTGGCCGGTCACCCGCCGGCTGGACGACCTGCTGCGCTGACCCGTCCGTCGCGGGGTCCGAACACCCGCAGGGCCTCGAGGTCGGACGCCCGCGAGTGCAGGTAGTAGTCGGTCCACTCCGCGACGTCGGGGTAGTCGCAGCCCGCGGCGATCCGGTCCCGGGCGGCCGCGACGTCGAACGCGCTGCGGCACAGCGTCACCGCGCCGTCGTGCAGCAGCGCCCAATGCGCGCCGGACCCGCCGTAGGGCATGCCGACGCTGCCGGGGTTCACGACGGTCCGGCGATCGACGAGGCGCAGGAACGGCATGTGGGTGTGACCGCACACCACGGTGCGGACGTCGTCGGCGACGTCGGCGAACGCCTCCGCCCAACGCTCCGGGCGGGTGTCGACGAGGACGACCTCGTCGTCGTCGCGGGGCGAGCCGTGGCAGAACAGCACCGCCCCGAACCCGGGCACGTCGCGCACCAGCGGGTGCGGCAGTCCGCGCAGCAGCGTGACGAGGTCGGGGCGGGCCGCGAGCCGGGCGGCCGCCCACGGCGCGATGGGATCGGGAATGCGGGTCTCGCCGCCGTCGACGAGCGCGACGAGCTCGCGGTCGGCGTTGCCGCGGACGAGCACCACCCGCTCCCCCTCGGCGAGCAACCGGTCGAGCACCTCGACCGGCTGCGGCCCGGCGCTGATGTCGCCGGTGACGACGATCAGCTCGGCGGCGCGGACCGCGGCCTCGGCGAGCACCGCCTCGAGAGCGGGCAGCACGCCGTGGACGTCGGAGAGCACCGCGACCGTCATGCCCGCCAGCGTCGTCCGGGGGCCGTGCCCGCGTCCAGGGCGTTCGCGCGCGGCGGACGGGTCAGTGGGCGATCTCGGTCGCGCGCGACTCGCGGACGACGGTGACCCGGATCTGGCCCGGGTAGGTCAGCTCGTCCTCGATCTGCTTGGCGATCTCGCGCGCCATCACCGACGACTCGAGGTCGTCGACCTCGCCGGGCTGGACCATCACCCGCACCTCGCGACCGGCCTGCATCGCGAAGACCTTGTCGACGCCCTCGCGATCGCGGGCGATCTCCTCGATGCGGGCGAGCCGCTTGACGTAGGACTCGAGCGATTCGCGTCGGGCGCCGGGACGCGAGGCCGAGCAGGTGTCGGCGGCCTGCGTCAGCACCGCCTCGATCGTCTGCGGCCGCACCTCGTTGTGGTGCGCCTCGACGGCGTGGGCGACGGCCTCGTCCTCGCCCATGCGTCGCAGCAGCTCGGCGCCGACGACGGCGTGGCTGCCCTCGACCTCGTGGGTGAGCGCCTTGCCGATGTCGTGCAGGAAGGCGCAGCGGCGGACGAGGGTGGGTTCGATGCCGAGCTCGGCGGCCATCACTCCGGCGACGTGCGCGGTCTCGACGAGGTGGGCCAGCACGTTCTGGCCGTAGCTGGTGCGGTACTTCAACCGGCCGATGGTCGGCAGCAACCGCTCGTCGACCGGGCCCACCGCGACCTCGGCGACGGCGTCGCGGGCCGCGCGCAGGCACAGCTCGTCGACCTCGACCAGGCTCTGCTCGTAGGCGTCCTCGATGCGTTGCGGATGGATGCGGCCGTCACTGACCAGCGTGGCCAGCGTCAGCCGGCCGACCTCGCGGCGCACCGGGTCGAAGCAGGACAGCAGGACCGCCTCGGGGGTGTCGTCGATGATGACGTTGACGCCGGTGACGGCCTCGAAGGAGCGGATGTTGCGCCCCTCGCGGCCGATGATGCGGCCCTTCATGTCGTCACCGGGCAGGTGCAGGACGCTGACGACGGCCTCGCTCGTCTGCGCGCCGGCCACCCGTTGCACCGCCTCGACGACGATGGCCCGGGCTCGTTCGGTGCCCTCGGCGCGGGCCTCGTTCTCGATGGTGCGCACGAGCAGCGCCGCGTCGCGCTTCGCGACGTTCTCGACGCCGGCCAGCAGCTCGGCCCGCGCGTCCTCGCTCGTGAGCCCGGCGACCCGTTCGAGCTCGCGGCGCTGCTCGGCCTCGACCAGGCGCAGGTTGGCCCGCGCGTCGTCGAGCTCGCGCTCGCGGCGGTCCAGCGCCTCGCGGGTCGTGGCGAGGTCGGCGGCGTGGCGCTGCAGGTCGGCCGACCGCTGCGCGAGGCGGGTCTCGCGGTCGTCGAGGCGGGTCTCGGCGTCGTCCAGTCGCGCGGCGCGCGCCGCGTACCCGGCCTGCTGGCGCTGCAGGTCGGCGGTGAGCTCCTCGACCTGACCGGCCGCCTCGCGGCGGGCCTCGGCCGCGACGGTGGCGGCGTGCTCGCGGGCCTGGCTCAGGGCCGCGTCGGCCTGGGCACGCGCGGCCTCGAGCTCGTCGCGGGCGCTGCGCCGCGCCGCGTCGGCGTCGGCGGTGGCGGCGGCACGGGTGCGCTCGGCGTCGGCCCGGGCCGACTCCCGCAGCGCGGCGAGCTCGGCGTCCTCGGGCCGCGGCGCGTCGGCACCGTGACGGGCGCGCTGCCGCGGCGCGGCCCGCCGGGTGCGGACGAGCACGAGCAGCACGCCGAGCGCGAACGCCGCGCCGATCGCCGCGTACCAGACCCCGGTCATCGACGCGCCTCCTGTTCGTGACCCGCCCGACGTGCGGGGTAGACCGTCCTGGCAGGAGAACACGGCCGACCCGTGCGCGTCGACGCGACGTGCGGGCCCCTAGGCCCGGCCGGTGTGGGCGCCGACCCCGACCGGCTCCTTCCCCGCCCTCGGGAACGGACGTACCGGGGCGAACACGACCTCGTCCGTCGTCTCGCACCGGCGTTCTCCTGGTCTGCAACGACAGTATGAACGCAGCACGACCGACGCAAGTACGGCGGCGCACCGGCAGCCGACGGCGTCGCGATCAGCTCGAGGCGTCGAACAATCGCTCGACACCGTCGTCGAGGTCGCCGTCGACACCGGCGGCCGCGGCCCGCACGGCCTCGCGCACGACGTCGTAGGCCACGCCGCTGGAGTAGCCCTTGCGGGCCAACAACCCGACCAGTCGCCGGGTCTGCACCTCGACGGGCAGGCCGTGCAGCGTGCGCAGCCGGCGGGCGACCAGCGCCTCGGCCCGTTCGCGCTCCTGCCCGGCGTCAATGGTGGCGGTCGCGTCGGCCACCACGTCGTCGCCGAACCCGCGCTCTCGCAGCTTCGCCGCGACCGCCCGCCGGGCCAGGCCACGTTCCCGGTGCTGGGCGCCGGCCATGGACTCGGCGAGCGCGGCGTCGTCGATCAGCCCGACCTCGGTGAAGCGGTCGAGGACGACACGGGCGACCTCCCCGGGCACCCCGCGCTTGGCGATCGCCTGCTCGAGCTCGGTTCGACTGCGCGCCCGTCGCTCCAGCAACCGCAGGCAGACGATCCGCGCCACGGCCTCGGGATCGCCCGGCGGCTGCTGCTCGTCCTCGGGCGGCGGCTCGGTCGTCGCGCCCGTGGGGGCGCGGCGACCCGGGTCGACGGGACGCGGCACGATCAGAAGTCGACCGGGGCGGGCAGCGGCTCGACCGCCCCGTCGGCGACGGTGGCGCCGATGCCGAGCTTCTCCTTGATCTTCTTCTCGATCTCGTCGGCGAGGTCGGGGTTGTCGCGCAGGAAGTTGCGGACGTTCTCCTTGCCCTGGCCGAGCTGGTCGGACTCGTAGGTGTACCAGGCCCCGGACTTGCGGATGAGCCCCTGCTCGACGCCGACGTCGATGAGCGAGCCCTCACGGCTGATGCCCTCGCCGTAGACGATGTCGAACTCGGCCTGCTTGAACGGCGGCGCGACCTTGTTCTTCACCACCTTGCAGCGGGTGCGGTTGCCGACGGCCTCGGTGCCGTCCTTGAGCGTCTCGATGCGGCGGACGTCCAGGCGCACGGACGCGTAGAACTTCAGCGCCTTGCCGCCGGTGGTCGTCTCGGGCGAGCCGAACATGACGCCGATCTTCTCGCGCAGCTGGTTGATGAAGATGGCGGTGGTGCCGGAGTTGTTGAGCGCACCGGTGACCTTGCGCAGCGCCTGGCTCATCAGCCGGGCCTGCAGGCCGACGTGGCTGTCGCCCATCTCGCCCTCGATCTCGGCCCGCGGCACGAGCGCGGCCACCGAGTCGACGACGATGATGTCGAGCGCGCCGGAGCGGATCAGCATGTCCATGATCTCGAGCGCCTGCTCACCGGTGTCGGGCTGGCTGACCAGCAGCGAGTCGGTGTCGACGCCGAGGGCGCGGGCGTACTCGGGGTCGAGCGCGTGCTCGGCGTCGATGAACGCGGCCACACCGCCGGCGGCCTGGGCGTTGGCCACGGCGTGCAGCGCGACGGTCGTCTTGCCCGAGCTCTCCGGCCCGTAGATCTCGATGATGCGCCCGCGCGGCAGGCCGCCGATGCCGAGCGCGACGTCGAGCGAGATCGAGCCGGTGGGGATGACCTCGATCGGCGCGGCCACGCGGTCGCCGAGGCGCATGACCGCACCCTTGCCGTGCTGCTTGTCGATCTGCGCCAGGGCGACGTCGAGCGCCTTCTCGCGGTCGAAGCTCGTTGCTGCCATCGGATGAACCCCTCTGCTGCCGGTGCGCGGTGTCGCGAAACGTTGTCGACGCCTGACGGTAGGACGGGGCACCGACAGTTCCGACCCGCGACGCGCAGCTGTGGACAACTCGCGATCGTGATCTCGTGCTGTGGATACCGCCCGTGGGCGCTTCGACGAGCGTAGCCGAACACCTGTTCGATGCCGGTGTGCGACACGCCGCCCACGCGACGAGCCGGGACGGCCTCAGCGCAGCTGGGAGGGCATGTCGAACTCGGCGCACACGGCGCGCCAGACCTCCTTGGCGTCGACCCCGGCGGCCAGCGCCTCGTCGATCGTCGCCCCGACGCCGGGCAGGCGGTAGTCGGCGGCCAGGCTGGCGGCGTAGCCGGCGCCGAAGCGCTCGTCCATCCGCCGCCAGAACTCGGTAAGCCGCACGACACCCACCCTACGATCCGGGAGTGACACGCACCGACGAGTGGTACTCGCTCCCCGTCCTCACCGGCTCGCTGATCCGCCTCGAGCCCCTCGCCGTGGAGCACGTCGACGGCTACCTGGCCGCCGCCCGCGACGACGAGGAGGTGCTGCGCTGGGTCAACACCCCGGGCTCCTCGTCCGGCGCGATCCGTACCCGCGACGACGCGCGGGCCGACGTCCTCGCTGCGCTCGCGGCCCGGGCGCGCGGCCAGCGGCTCGCGTACGCGCAGCTCGACGCGGGCACCGGCGAGTTCGCCGGGACCACCTCGCTCTACGAGCTCGACCCGGCGGCGCGCGCGCTCGCCATCGGGTCCACCTGGCTCGCCCGCCGTCACTGGCGGCGCGGCCACAACACCGAGTCCAAGCTGCTGCTCCTCACCCACGCCTTCGAGGGCCTCGGCGCCGCGCGTGTCGTCTGGCACACCGACATCCGCAACGAGCGCTCGCAGGCGGCGATCGCGCGGCTCGGCGCGACCCGCGAGGGCGAGCTGCGCAAGCACCGCATCCGGCGCGACGGGTCGTGGCGCACCACCGTGCAGTACTCGATGACCGACGACGACTGGCCCGCGGCCCGCGACCGGCTCTCCGCGCGACTGGCCCGCGGATGAGGGTCGTCGGGGTGGACGGCTGGAAGCGCGGTTGGGTGGCCGCGGTCGCCGACGGGCGCTCGCTCGCGTGGACCGCCCACGCCACGTTCGCCGACCTCCTCGACGTCCACGGCACATCGACGGTCGCCGTCGACATGCCGATCGCCACCACCGACGGTCCGCGCGAGGTCGACGTCGCGGGACAGCGCTGGCTGCGCGAGCACGGCGGGTCGTGGTCGTCGATCTTCCTCGCGCCGACGACCGCGACCGTCGCGGCGTGGGAGGGCGACCCGAACCACAGTCACGCGGCGGCGATGGCCGCGAAGGGCGACGCTCCCGGCACGTCGATCCAGGCGTGGTACCTGATACCCAAGATGGTCGAGGTGCGCGACGCGCTGGCGACGCGACCCGACGCCCGCGTCGTCGAGGCCCACCCCGAGTGCTCGTTCCGTATGATGGACGACCGCATCGGTCGCACGTCGAAGAAGACCGGCCGCGGCGCCGGGTTGCGAATAAGAGCATTGGCGCGCGAATTCGACCTCGACCTCGCCGACGCGCCGGCCGACGTGCCTGTCGACGACGTGCTCGACGCCGCGGCCGTCGCCTGGACGGCCGCCCGCGTCGAGCGCGGCGAGCACGTCACGCTGCCCGAGGGGGCCACCCGGGCGCCGCGGATCGTCATCTGAACGGAACCGACCTGCATCACCGTCGCCGGGACGACGAGGGTGCAGGTCGTCGGCGCGCCTGCGACGATCGACCGGTGGCGGAGGTGCGCATCGGTGCTCGGTGTGGGTCCGTGACCGGCTACGACCGACCTGCATCCCCGCGGTCGGGACCGCGCTGCTGCAGGTCGAACCGCTCACTCCTCGGCGGGTGCCGAGGACGCCTTGTCCTGGATGAGGTCCATGACCGAGGAGTCGGTGAGCGTGGTGACGTCGCCGAGCTCGCGGTGGTCGGCGACGTCGCGCAGCAGCCGACGCATGATCTTGCCGGAGCGGGTCTTGGGCAGCTCCTTGACCACCATGATCTGCCGCGGCTTGGCGATCTTGCCGATCTCGGTGGCGACGTGGTTGCGCAGTTCCTGCACGAACTCGTCGCCCTCGGTGCCCTCGCCCGTGCCGCGCGGGATGACGAAGGCGACGATGCCCTGACCGGTGGTGGGGTCGGTGGCGCCGACCACGGCGGCCTCGGCCACCTTCGGGTGCGACACCAGCGCCGACTCCACCTCGGTGGTCGAGATGCGGTGCCCCGACACGTTCATGACGTCGTCGACGCGCCCGAGCAGCCAGTAGTCGCCGTCGTCGTCGAGCTTGGCGCCGTCGCCGGCGAAGTAGTAGCCCTGCTCGGCGAACCGCTCCCAGTACGTCTCCCGGAACCGGTCGGGGTCGCCCCAGATGCCGCGCGTCATGGCCGGCCACGGCTCGGTGAGGACGAGCAGGCCGCCGTTGCCGGCACCGACGGGCGCGCCGTCGTTGTCGACGACGTCGGCGCCGATGCCGGGCAGCGGGCCGATGGCGGAGCCGGGCTTGAGGGTGGACACGCCCGGCAGCGGGCTGATCATCATGGCGCCGGTCTCGGTCTGCCACCAGGTGTCCACGATCGGGGTGCGCCCGCCGCCGAGGTTCTCGCGGTACCAGACCCACGCCTCGGGGTTGATGGGCTCGCCGACCGAGCCGAGCAGGCGCAGCGAGGTGAGATCGTGCCCGGCGGGGACGTCCTCGCCCCACTTCATGAACGTGCGGATCAGCGTCGGCGCGATGTAGAGGATCGTCACCCGGTGGCGTTCGATCATGTCGAAGAACCGGTGCTCGTCGGGGTAGTTGGGCGTGCCCTCGTAGACCAGCGACGTGGTGCGGTTCGCCAGCGGGCCGTAGACGAGGTAGCTGTGACCGGTGATCCAGCCGATGTCGGCGCCGCACCAGTACAGGTCGTCGTCGGGCTTCAGGTCGAACACCGACCAGTGCGTGTACGCCGCCTGGGCCAGGTAGCCGCCCGAGGTGTGCAGGATGCCCTTCGGCTTGCCGGTGGTGCCGGAGGTGTACATGACGAACAGCGGGTGCTCGGAGTCGAAGAACTCGCACTCGTGCTCGGTGGCGGCCTGCTCGACGGTGTCGTGCCACCACACGTCGCGGCCCTCGGTCCAGGCGACGTCCTGACCGGTGCGCTTCACGACCAGCACGGAGCGCACGTCGGGACACTTCGCCAGCGCCTCGTCCACCGCCGGCTTGAGGGCGGACGGCTCACCGCGCCGATACCCGCCGTCGGCGGTGATGACGACGCGGGCGTCGCAGTCGATGATCCGGTCGCTGAGCGCGGACGAGGAGAACCCGCCGAAGACGACGGTGTGGGGCGCGCCCAGACGCGCGCACGCCAGCATCGACACGATCGTCTCGGGGATCATCGGCATGTAGATGGCGACGCGGTCCCCGGTCTGCACGCCCAGCTCGACCAGCGTGTTCGCGGCGCGGCAGACGTCGTCCTTGAGCTGGGCGTAGGTGATCGCGCGGGCGTGCCCCTCCGGCTCGCCCTCCCACTGGATCGCGACCTGGTCGCCGTGGCCGTCGGCCACGTGCCGGTCGACGCAGTTGTACGCGACGTTCAGCCGGCCGCCGACGAACCACTTCGCGAACGGCTTGTCCGACCAGTCCAGGACCTCGTCCCAGGGCCGGTCCCACGACAGCCGCTCCGCCGCCTTCGCCCAGAACGCGAGCCGGTCGGCCGAGGCGTCGGCGAACACGTCCTCGCCCACGTTCGCGTGCGCCGCGAACGGTGCCGGCGGCTCGAAGCGCCGATCCTCGTGGGACAGGTTCGACAGCGTGTCACTCATGCGCGTCCTCGCGTTCGGCAGGTCCGGGGGGCACACCGAACCTAAACCGTGCCGCGTCGCGGCGTAAACGCTGCATTGCCGCTGCGACACGACACCGCGACGAGCACGGCCGCACCGGCCGCGCTCGGTCAGTCCTCGTCGGGATGCGTGGCGGCGAAGAGCGCGCGCAGCTGCTGCATGGTGGCGACGGCGTACGGACCGTCCATGCGCTGCACGGCGTAGATCGCCAGCCGCTCCTCGGCGGGCAGGCGCAGCTGCGCGAAGCGCACCGACTTGGGGAACTCGACCGCGACGACGGCCTCCCACGGGATCGTGCGCCAGTTGCCGAGGTAGCCCCTGGTGCGGACGGCGGTGGTGTCGGCGTGCAGCCGCGGCCGCGCCGGCAGCCGCAGCCCACCGGCCACGATCAGGCCGAGGACGACGGTGAAGATCTGGTCCTGCTGACCGAAGTACGCGCCGGCGTTCTCGCGCTTCATCAGCAGCGCCACCACGACGAAGACGAGGAACGCGACGAGCGCGCTGGCGTTGGCGATGCGCGCGGTCTTGACGGGGCGCGCGTCCACGACGAGTTCGGTGTCGGCCACGGCGTCCATTGTCACCCTCTAGAGCCGGCAGGCGTTGATGGCGGTCACCAGGATGCCGCGGGCGCCGAGGTCCCACAGCTGGTCCATGATCGCGTTGGTCTCGCGGCGCCGCACCATCGAGCGGACGGCGCACCAGCCCCGCTCGTGCAGCGGCGAGACGGTCGGCGACTCGATGCCCGGCGTGATGGCGACCGCCTGCGGCACCAGTCCCTCGGGGATGTCGTAGTCCATGAGCACGTACTGCCGCGCGATGATGACGCCGTGCAGCCGCCGCACGAGTTGGTCGACGGCCGCGCCGGAGGTCTCGACGTCCTGCCGTCGGATCAGCACCGCCTCGCTCGTCAGCAACGGCTCGCCGAACACCTCGAGGCCGGCGTTGCGCAGCGTCGTCCCGGTGGAGACGACGTCGGCGATCGCGTCGGCGACGCCGAGCTTGACCGATGTCTCGACCGCGCCGTCGAGGCGGATGACCTCGGCGGCGATGCCCCGGCCGGTGAGGTAGGACGTCACCACGCCCTCGTAGGCGGTGGCGATGCGCTTGCCGGCGAGGTCGTCGACCGACGCCACGGCACCGGGCATGGCGGCCCAGCGGAACGTCGACCCGCCGAAGCCGAGCGGCAGGATCGGATCGGCCTTCGCGCCGGAGTCGAGGAGCAGGTCCTCGCCGGTGATGCCGACGTCGAGCTGGCCGGCGCCGACGTAGACGGCGATGTCGCGCGGGCGGAGGAAGAAGAACTCGGTGTCGTTCTCGGGGTCGTGGACGACGAGCTCGCGGCTGTCGCTGCGCTGCCGGTAGCCGGCCTCGGTGAGCATCTGGCTGGCCGGCTCGGCGAGCGAGCCCTTGTTCGGTACGGCGATTCGGAGCACGGTTGCACCTGTCTGTGGGTGGCGGGACGAGAGCGACGGCACGGCGTCCGGCGGTCCGGACGGCCTACAGATGTCGGTAGACGTCCTCGAGCCCCAGGCCGCGACCCAGCATGATCACCTGGATGCGGTACAGCAGCTGGCTGATCTCCTCGGCCGTGCGCTCGGCCGACTCGTGCTCGGCGGCCATCCACACCTCGGCGGCCTCCTCGACGACCTTCTTGCCCTGGGCGTGGACGCCGGCGTCGAGCGCGGCGACCGTCGCCGAACCCGCCGGGCGCTGCCGCTGCCGGTCGGTGAGCTCGCCGAAGAGCTGGTCGAAGGTCTTCATCTCGTCGCTCAGGGTACCGAGGTCAGCGATCGGCCCGTCGCAGCCGCCACGGGTGCAGGTGGTGGAAGCCACGAACCGACTCCGGACGCGCCGACTTGAGGTAGAAGCGCGGGTCGCCGCGCAGCGCGTCGTGCATCGCGCGGTCGACCAGCACCGCGCCGGGCCGACTGATGGACGTCAGCCGGCTCGCGATGTTGACCGTCGAGCCGTACACGTCACCCAGTCGGCTCACCACCGGCCCCACCGCGAGCCCGCCCCGCAGCTGCGGCATCCGCTCGTCGCCGGCGGCGGTCTCGACCAGCTCGAGCGCGATCTCGGCGGCGGCCGCGGCGTCCTCGGCCTGGAAGAGGACCTCGTCGCCGATCGTCTTGACCACCCGGCCGCCGTGGGTCCCCACCACGGTGGTGGCGAGCGACTCGAACGTGTCGAGCAGCTCGCGCAGCTCCGCCTCGGTGGCGCGACGGGTGAGTGCGGTGAAGCCGGACATGTCGACGAAGCCGATCGCGAGCTCGGTGGCGAGCGAGGACGAGACGTCCTCGTGCGCGCGGGCGGCGGCGCGGGCGAAGAACGCCACCAGCTGGCGGCGCCACACATAGGACTGCAGCTGCTCCATCAGCGGCCCCAGCTGGTCGATGAGGTCGACGAGCGCGTCCTCCGAGCGCAGGATCTCCGGGCGGTCGGCGAGCAGCTCGAGCATCAGCTGCCCCTGCCACGAGGCGAGCCGCGAGAACGTCTGCCCGAACAGCCGGGTCATCGCGCCGATGAGCGCGTCGTCCTCGAAGCCCGCCCGGCGCAGCTGCTCGACGAGGACCACGGCCTCCACGTCGCCGTCGGTGTAGACCGCGTCGCCCTCGTCGCCGGTCGCGAATCCGAGGGCGCGCCACAGTGCCCGCGTCTCGTCCCGGTCCACGCCCGCCCGCTCGGCGACCTCGTCGGGCGTCCAACGGCGCGGTCCGCCGAGGACGGCCTCCTCGACGCGCGCGAAGAGCCGGGTGACGTCGATGCCGTGCTGCTCGACGACCTCGACCACCTCGGCGGCGTCGGCCACCGCTCGCTGCGGGTCGACCGGCTCGTCGGGCGGCGTGGCAGCGGGGTCGGTCATCGCGGGGGGCTCAGGTGGTGTGCACGACCAGGACGTCGACGGGCATGTGCCGCACGATGTCCTGGGGGACGGAGCCGATGATCCGCCCGGCCAGCGTGTTCAGCCCCCGGTTGCCGACGACGCACAGGTCGGCGCCGCGGTCCTTCACCACGCGCTGCAGCGTCGCCGACGGCTTGCCCTGCACGGCCACGGTCTCGATGCGGGTGGCGCCCACCGCGACGGCACGGTCGCGGGCACGGCTGACGCTGTCCTCCGCCGGGGCCGAGCCGACGACCTGGTAGGCCTCGTCGCCCAGGGCGTCCTGCGCGGCGGTGTCGACCTTGCCCGGCTCGTACGCGCACGCGATCAGCAGCAGCGCGCCGGCGTCGCGGGCCAGCTCGGCCGCGCGCTCGACCGCGCGGAACGACGTCTCGGAGCCGTCGGTGCCGACGACGACGGTCTGGTACCCGCCCATGTGCGCCCTCTCCTCCTCGCACGGGCCGGCCGCGCCGGCCTTCCGACCCCCGACCCTAGCGGCCGGGCGCGGCGTCCGCCCGCTCAGCCGCGTGGGTACGCGGCGAGCGTCACCGCGGTCGCCAGCGCGGCGGTGGTGGCCTCGTGGCCCTTGTCCTCGTGGGAACCGGCGAGCCCGGCGCGATCGAGCGCCTGCTCGTCGTCGTCGCAGGTGAGCACGCCGAAGCCGACCGGGACGCCGGTGCGCTCGGCCACCGCCGTGAGCCCCGACGTGGCGGCCTGGCAGACGTAGTCGAAGTGCGGCGTGCCACCTCGGATGACGACGCCCAGCGCGACGATCGCGTCGACGGCGCGGCCGTCGATCCCTGCGGCGGCCACCCGGGACGCGGCCACCGGCAGCTCGAAGGTCCCCGGCACACGGAGCTCCACGGCATCGGCCACGCCCGCCTCGGCGAGCGCCCGGCGGGCACCGTCGAGCAGGCCGGCCATGACCTCGTCGTGCCACTGGCTGGCGATCACGACGACGGTGAGGCCCTCGGCCCCCTCCACCGCCAGCTCCGGCGACCCGTGGCCGCTCACGAGACCGCCCCGTCCGGGTCGTCGAAGAAGTCGGCGTCGTGACCCATGCGGTCTCGCTTGGTCTGCAGGTAACGCAGGTTCTCGGGGTTGGCGTGGACGGGCAGGGCGACGCGGCCGTGCACGCGCAGGCCGTACCCCTCGAGCCCCGCCCGCTTCGCCGGGTTGTTCGTGAGCAACCGCATCGAGTGGATGCCGAGGTCGACGAGAATTTGCGCACCCGTGCCGTAATCCCGCGCGTCGGCCGGTAGCCCGAGCTCCAGGTTGGCGTCGAGCGTGTCGGCGCCGGAGTCCTGCAGCTGGTAGGCCTGCAGCTTGTGCAGCAGGCCGATGCCGCGCCCTTCGTGGCCGCGGATGTAGAGCACGACACCGCGCCCCTCCTTGGCCACGGCGGCCAGCGCCGCGTCCAGCTGGGGGCCGCAGTCGCAGCGCAGCGAGCCGAAGACGTCGCCGGTGAGGCACTCGGAGTGCACCCGCACGAGGACGTCCTCGCCGTCGCCGATGTCGCCGTAGACGAAAGCGATGTGCTCGCGCTCGTCGTAGCTGGACGAGTACCCCAGCGCGGTGAACTGGCCGTAGCGCAGCGGCACCCGCGCCGACGCCACCCGGGTGACCAGCTTCTCGAAACGACGGCGGTAGGCGATGAGGTCGGCGATGGAGATCAGCGCGAGGTCGTGCTCGTCGGCGAAGACGCGCAGCTCGTCGGCGCGGGCCATGCCGGCAGGGTCCTTCTCGCTGACGATCTCGCAGAGCACGCCGGCCGGGTGCAGCCCGGCGAGCGTGGCGAGGTCGACCGCGGCCTCGGTGTGACCGGGACGGCGCAGCACGCCGCCGTCCTTCGCCCGCAGCGGCACGACGTGGCCGGGCCGCGAGAAGTCCGCGGCGGTCGACTCGGGGTCGGCGAGCAGCCGGATCGTGTGCGCGCGGTCGGCGGCCGAGATGCCCGTGCTCACGCCCTCGCGGGCGTCGACGGTGACGGTGTAGGCGGTGCCGCGGCGGTCCTGGTTGGTGTGGAACATCGGCGGCAGATCGAGCCGGTCGGCGTCGGTCTCCTCGACCGGCACGCAGATGTAGCCCGACGTGTAGCGCACCATGAAGGCGACGAGCTCGGGCGTGGCGAGCTCGGCGGCGAAGATGAGGTCGCCCTCGTTCTCGCGGTCCTCGTCGTCGACGACCACGACGGCCTTGCCCGACTTGATGTCGGTGATGGCGCGCTCGATGGAGTCCAACCGGGTCATCGGGCCGCCTCGGTCGCCAGCAGCCGTGCGACGTACTTCGCCAGCACGTCCACCTCCAGGTTCACCGGGTCGCCCGCAGCCTTGCCGCCGAGCGTGGTGGCCCGCAAGGTCTCTGGGATCAAGCCCACCTCGAACCAGTCCGGGCCGACCGCGCTGACCGTCAGCGAGACGCCGTCGACCGCGATCGAGCCCTTCTCGGCGACGAAGCGGGCGAGCTCGGCCGGCACCTCGACGCGGACGGTGTCCCAGTTGTCGCCGCTCGTGCGCGAGACCACGGCGCCGGTGCCGTCGACGTGCCCCTGCACGACGTGGCCGTCCAGCCGCTGGTCGGCTCGGACCGAGCGCTCCAGGTTGACCCGCGTCCCCTCGCCGAGGCCGCCGATCACCGAACGGCGCAGGGTCTCGCCCATCACGTCGAAGTCGACGGCGGTGAGCTCCCCCTCGGCCGTCCAGCCCACGACGGTCAGGCAGACGCCGTTGACCGCGATGGACGCGCCGTGGACGAGGTCGGAGGTGACCTTCGTCGCACGGATGGTCAGGACGGCGGAGTCGCCGCGGTGCTCGAGCGCGGCGACCTGGCCGACCTCCTCGACGATCCCGGTGAACACGCCTCAGTCCTCCATCGCCTGTTCGGCCCAGCGCGGCCGGGCCACCACCTTGATGTCGTCGCCGATCCGGCTCACCGACTCGATGTCCAACGCCGCGGCCTCGGCCAGTGTTCCGATGCCCGCGTCACCCAGCGCCGCGGGTCCCGCGCCCAGCAGCGTGGGGGCCAGGTACACGATCACCTCGTCGACGCAGCGGGCCTCGACGAACGCCCCTGCCAGGGTAGGACCGCCCTCGAGCAGGACCTGCCGCACTCCCCTGTCGTGCAGCGCCTTGAGCGCGAATCGCGGGACGGCGGTGTCGAGCACGAGCGTCTCGGCGGCGTCGTCGAGCACGCGCGCGTCGTCGGGGATGCGGTGCCGGCGGTCGAGGACGACGCGCAGCGGCTGACGCAGGGCGGGGATCTGGTCCCCGCCGCGGACGGTCAGCTGCGGATCGTCGGTCAGCACCGTGCCGCTGCCGACCACGATCGCGTCGACGACGGCGCGGAGCGCGTGGGCGTCCTCGCGCGAGGCGGCCGAGGAGATCCAGCGGGCCGACCAGTCGGCCGCGGCGACCCGACCGTCGAGGGTCGCCGCGTACTTCCACGTGACGAACGGCCGGCCGGTGCGGGTCGCGTGCAGCCAAGGGCGCAGCGCCCCGCTGGCCGCGGCGTGCTCCTCGACCCCGGCGACGACGTCGATGCCGCGCTCGCGCAGCACGGTGGCACCGCCGGCGGCCTCGGGGTTCGGGTCGTCGACGGCGTAGACCACCCGGGTGATCCCGGCGGCGACCAGGGCCTCGGTGCACGGGCCGGTGCGGCCGGTGTGCGCGCAGGGCTCGAGGGTGACGACGGCGGTCCCGCCCCGCGCGGCGTCCCCGGCGGCAGCGAGGGCGGCGACCTCGGCGTGGGCGCCACCGGCGGGGGCCGTCGCGCCCTCGCCGGCCAGCGTTCCGTCCGGGGCGAGCACGACCGCGCCGACGGCCGGGTTCGGGCTGGTGTGCCCCCGCACGGTGTCGGCGAGCGCTAGGGCGCGGTGCATGGCGGCCTGCTCGGCCTCGGTGGCGGTCACGGGTGCCTCACTGCACGGTCATCGCGGCGCGCGCCTGCGTCCGCAGCGCCTCGACCGCCCGCCCCGGGTCGTCGGCACCGAAGACCGCCGACCCCGCGACGAACACGTCGGCACCGGCCTCGGCGGCGGCCTCGATGGTGTCGGGCGCGATGCCGCCGTCGACCTCGACGAACAGCCGCAGGTGCCCGGCGCGCACGTGCTCGCGGGCGAGCCGGACCTTGGGCAGGACGTCGGGCAGGAACGCCTGGCCGCCGAAACCCGGCTCGACGGTCATCACGAGCAGGGTGTCGAACTCGCGCAGCACCTCGAGGTAGGGGTCGAGCGGGGTGCCGGGCTTGACCGACAGGCCGGCCAGCGCGCCGGCGGCCCGGATCGCCCGCGCCGTCTGCACGGCGTCGGCCGCCGCCTCGACGTGGAAGGTCACGTTGCTGGCCCCCGCCTCGGCGTAGCCCGGCGCCCAGCGGTCCGGGTCGTCGATCATCAGGTGGCAGTCCAGCGGGATCCCCGTGGCGCGGTGCAGGCTCGTCACCACCGGCAGGCCGAGGGTCAGGTTCGGCACGAAGTGGTTGTCCATGACGTCGACGTGCAGCCAGTCGGCCGTGCCGACGGACTCGGCGGCGTCGGCGAGGCGTGCGAAGTCCGCCGACAGGATGCTCGGCGCGATCATGGGCTCGGCGCCACCTGCTGCGGGCATGAGCCGATCCTAGGAGGCGCGCAGCAGGGCACAGAACATCGCGTCGGTGCCGTGCCGGTGCGGCCACAGCTGCACGGTCGGGCCGGCACCCAGGTCGGGCACGTCGGGGAAGAAGGGTCGCGCGTCGAGCAGCTCGTGCTCGGCGGCGAACGCGGCGACGACCGCGCTGGTCTCGGCCGGGTGGGGCGAGCAGGTCACGTACGCCACCACCCCGCCGGGTCTGGTGACACGCAGCGCCGCCGCCAGCAGCGCGCGCTGCAGCGCGGCGAGCTCGGCGACGTCGTCGCCGCGGCGCCGCCAGCGGGCCTCGGGACGCCGGCGCAGCGCGCCGAGACCGGTGCACGGCGCGTCGACGAGCACCCGGTCGTACCCGGGGACGCCGTCGGGCGGGGCGAGCTCGCGGGCGTCGCCCACCGTGACGGTCACGCCCCACGGCTCGGTGACGCGACGGACGAGCTGCGCGCGGTGCTCGCGCCGCTCGTTGGCGTGCAGCTGCGCTCCCCGGCCGGCGGCCACCGCCGCGAGCAGCGCCGCCTTGCCTCCCGGCCCGGCGCAGGCGTCGAGCCACCGCTCGTCCGGGCCGTCGACGGGCGCGGCGGCGAGGGCCAGCGCGCACAGCTGGCTGCCCTCGTCCTGCACCCCGGCGCGCCGTTCCCGGACCGCCGGCAGCCGGCCGGGGTCGCCGGCGGCGAGCCGGACCGCGTACGGCGAGTACGGCCCGACGCTGCCGTGCACGGCGCCGTCGTCGGCGACGAGCAGCTCGGTCCGCTCGCTGCGCCCGGGCCAGGCGACCAGGTGGGTGACGGGGCGCTCGTCGTCGGCCGCGAGGGCGGCGGCGGTCTCGGTGAGCGGTCCCCCGGCGTCCTCGCCGAGCGCGGCGGCGAACGCGCCCGCGATCCACTCGGGGTGGGCGGTGCGGACGGCGAGCGCCGCCAGCGGCTCGACACCGGCGGCGAGCTCGTCGGTCCAGCCCGGCCAGTCCCGGTCGGTCACCCGGCGCAGGACCGCGTTGACGAAGCCGCCGGCGCGCCCGGACCCCGCGGCGTGCGCGAGGTCGACGGTGGTGGCGACCGCGGCGTGGGGCGGGATGCGGGTGCGCAGCGCCTGGTAGGCGCCGAGGCGCAGGATGTCGAGCACCACCGGCTCGACGTCGGCGAGGTCGCGGTCGATGCAGCGGGCGAGCACGCCGTCGACGGTGCCGAGGCTGCGCAGCGTCCCGTAGCCGAGCTCGGTGGCGAGGGCGGCGTCCCGCCCGGTCAGCCCGCGCTCGGTGATGAGCCGCGGCAGGACGAGGTTGGCGTAGGCGTCCTGCTCGGCGACGGCCCGCAGCAGGTCGAGCGCGACGAGCCGGGCCGGGTCGACGGGCGCCCGCCGCCGCTCGGGTCGGGTGGGTCGCGCGGGTCGGCCCGCCGCACGGCGGCCGGGGCGGGAGGTGCGCTCAGCCAAGCCGTTCGCCGTCCTCGATCCGTGCGCCCCGGGCCCAGTCGGCGGCCGGCATCGGCCGCTTGCCCGGCGGCTGGACCGTGCCGAGCGCGACGTCCAGGCTGCCGGTCCCGGCGAGGACGGTGTCGCGGGCGACCCGCAGCTCCCCGGGGGCGAGGTCGTGCCCGGCCCGCACGCCGACCGCGCCGAGCTTGAGCCGCTCGCCGCGGAACGTCGTCCACGCGCCCGGGGCCGGCCAGCAGGCCCGGGTCAGCCGCTCGACGTGGCGGCCGGGCTGCGTCCAGTCGAGCTCGGCGTCCGCGACGGTGATCTTCGGGGCGAACGAGACGCCCTCGCCGGGCTGCGGGACGGGGACGAGGCTGCCGTCGGCCAGCCCGTCCATCGTGGCGAGCATCAGCCCGGCGCCGCCGGCGGCGAGGCGGTCGAGCAGGTCACCGGCCGTGTCGCCGGGGCGCACGGTCTCGGTCAGCACGCCGAAGACCGGGCCGGTGTCGAGCCCCGCCTCGATCAGGAACGTCGACGCGCCGGTGACGTCGTCCCCGTGCAGCAGCGCGTGCTGGACGGGCGCGGCGCCGCGCCAGGCCGGCAGCAGCGAGAAGTGCAGGTTCACCCATCCCAACCGGGGCACGGTCAGCGCCGGCGGCGGCAGCAGCGCGCCGTAGGCGACGACCGGGCAGCAGTCGGGCTCGAGCTCGGCGAGCCGCGCGAGGAAGTCGGGGTCGCCGGCGCGGGCCGGCGCGAGCACGGGCAGACCCGCCTCGGCGGCGAGCCGGGCGACCGGTGACTCGGCCGTGCGCCGGCCCCGGCCGGCACGGGCAGGCGGCCGCGTGACGACGGCGACGACCTCGTGCCGCGGCGAGTCGACCAGGGCACGCAGCGTCGGCACGGCCGGCGCGGGAGTGCCGGCGAAGACGAGCCGCATCCGGCTACCGGGCCCGGCCGAGCGTGGGGTGCGGGCTGACCTTGACCGTCGGGGCCGCCTCGCCGTTCCACTCGGCCTCGCGGATCGCCCGCATGGCCGCCTTGCGCGTCTCGCCGTCGAGCCGGTCGACGAACAGCACGCCGTCGAGGTGGTCGGTCTCGTGCTGGATGGCCCGCGAGAGCATGGCGCTGCCCTCGACGGTGATCGGGTCGCCGTACATGTTCTGGCCGTGCGCGATCACGTGCTCGCGCCGGACGCAGTCGAACTGCAGCCCGGGGATCGACAGGCAGCCCTCGGGACCGTCCTGCTCCTCGTCGTTCGGGAAGTGCAGGACCGGGTTCACGAGATGACCGGTGCCGCCGCCGTCGCGGATGTGGTACGTGAACACCCGCAGCCCGACGCCGATCTGCGGCGCCGCGAGGCCCTGCCCCGGCGCGTCCATCATCGTCTCGGTGAGGTCGGCGACGAGCGTGCGCAGCTCCTTGTCGAAGTCGGTGACGACGTCGGCCGGGGTGCGCAGGACCGGGTCCCCGAACAGGCGGATGGGTTGCACGGTCACGTGACCGATAGTACCGAGCGGGCCGGTGGCCCCGGCCGTCCCCAGATAGTTAGGATGGCTAACGAACGAAAGGGAGGCCCGTGCCCCGATCCATCGCCACCGCCGCGTCGAGCGCCACCGCCGACGACCCCACCGCCCGCCGCGCGTCCCACGACCGCCGGGTCGCGCTCTCGGTCACCACCGTCGGCATCCTCGCCGCGACGCTGAACTCGTCGATCCTGCTGATCTCGCTCCCGGCGATCTTCCGCGGCCTCGGCCTCGATCCCCTCGCCCCGCAGAACATCTCCTACCTGCTGTGGATGCTGATGGGCTTCCTGCTCGTCACCGCCGTCCTCGTGGTGACGTTCGGCCGGCTCGGCGACCAGTACGGCCGCGCCAAGCTGTTCAACCTCGGCTTCCTGATCTTCACCGTCGGCTCGATCGGCTGCGCGCTCGTGCCCAACAGCGGTGGCGCCGGGGCACTGGAGATCATCGTGTGGCGCGTCGTCCAGGGCGTCGGCGGCGCCATGCTGATGGCGAACTCGACGGCGATCATCACCGACGCCTTCCCGCCCGCCCGGCGCGGCTTCGCCCTCGGCGTCAACCAGGTCGCCGCCCTCGCCGGGTCCTTCCTCGGCCTCGTCATCGGCGGCGTGCTCTCGGAGTGGGACTGGCGCGCGGTGTTCTGGGTGTCGGTCCCCGTCGGCGTCTGGGGCACCTGGATGGGGTACCGCACGCTGCACGACAAGCCGCGTGACACGTCGCGCCGGGTCGTCATCGACTGGTGGGGCAACCTGGCTTTCGGTATCGGGTTGATCGCACTGCTCGTCGGCGTCACCTACGGGCTGCAGCCCTACGGCGGTCACACGATGGGCTGGACGTCGCCCTTCGTGCTGACGTGCGTCGGCGCGGGTGTCGTCCTGCTCGTCGCGTTCGTGATGATCGAGAACCGCGTCGCCGACCCGATGATCAACATGCGGTTGTTCCGGGTGCGGGCGTTCGCGGCCGGGCAGGCGGTGAACCTGCTCGCGTCCATGTCGCGCGGCGGGCTGCAGTTCATGCTCATCATCTGGCTGCAGGGCATCTGGCTGCCGCTGCACGGCTACGCCTTCGAGGACACGCCGCTGTGGGCGGGCATCTACATGGTCCCGCTGACGCTCGGCTTCCTCGTCGCCGGGCCGGCGTCCGGCGCGCTCAGCGACCGCTTCGGCGCGCGGGCGTTCGCGACCGGCGGGCTGCTGCTGACCGCGGCCACCTTCCTGGGACTGATCCTGCTGCCGGCGAACTTCAACTACGTGCTCTTCGCCGGGCTGATCGCGCTCAACGGCATCGGCATGGGGCTGATGGCGGCCCCGAACTCGGCCGCGATCATGAACGCCGTCCCCGCGGCACAGCGGGGCGCGGCCTCCGGCATCCGGGCCACCGGCATGAACGCCGGCATGGTGCTCTCGATGGGCGGGTTCTTCACGCTCATGGCCGTCGGGCTGGCGAGCCGGCTGCCGCAGGCCATGCACAGCGGGCTGGTGCAGGCCGGCGTCGACCCGGCGCAGGCAACGGCGGCGTCGCACGCCTCCCCGGTCGGCATCCTGTTCGCCGCTTTCCTCGGCGGCAACCCGATCCAGGAACTCGTGCCGCACGCGAGCCCGGCTGTCGCCGGCCGCATCGACAGCGGGTCCTTCTTCCCGAACCTGATCGCCGACCCGTTCCGGCACGGCCTCACCATCGCCTTCACCGCGTCGATCGTGATGCTGCTGATCGCCGCGGGCGCGTCGCTGCTGCGGGGCAAGAAATTCGTCCACGAGGACGCGGACGGCGCCGACGCGGTCGACGCACTCGCCGGCGAGTCGGTCGGCGAGGCGGTGGCACGCGAGGGCGCGGCCCTCGCCGTCCCGGCCGCACCGGGCGAGGACGTCGCCTACGAGGCCGCCGTCGCGGGCCGCGCCCGGGACTGACCCGGCTCAGCCCAGCGCGCCGGCGGCCCGCCAGGTCGCGACGCGAGCGGCGTCGCCGGCCAGCCCGGTCTGCGTCAGCACGATCTCGGTGGCACCGGCGTCGAGGTAGGAGCGGACGGCGCGGGCCAGCGTCCGCTCGTCCCCGATCACCGCGAGCTCGGCGGCGTGCGCGACGCCCTCGCGGTCGAGCACGGCGCGGTAGGACGGGATCGTGTCGTAGAACGACAGCTGCTCGCGGGCCAGCGCCCGGGCGGCGTCGACATCGGCGGTCACCACGGCCGCCAGCGCGACCACCACGCGGGGCGCGCCGCGGCCCGCCGACTGCGCGGCGGCCGCGATGCGCGGCACCAGGTAGCTCTCCAGCGTGCGCGGCCCGGCCAGGAACGGCAGCGTGCCGTCGGCCCGCTCCCCCGCGGCCTGCAGCGCCTGCGGCCCCATCGCCGCCACGAGGACCGGCACCGGATCGGCGCCGACCACCCGCGCCGACCGTGGCGGTCGGGCGGTGACGGTCTCGCCGACGTGGTCGACGGTCCCGGTGGCGAAGACGTCGTGCAGGACGTCGAGGTACTCGCGCAGGTGCGCGATCGGCCGCTGCGGTGCCGATCCGTACGCCGCCGTGACCAGGGCCGGCGCACCCAACCCGATCCCGAGGACGAAGCGCCCGGCCGAGGCCGCCTGCGCGGTCTGCGCCTGCCCGGCCACCACGAGCGGATGCCGGTGCGGCACCGGCACCACCGACGTCCCCACCTGCAGGCCGGGAACGGCGTGGCCGACGACGGCGGCCAGCGTCAGCGCGTCGGTGTCGAAGCGCTGCGAGAGCCACACGGCGGCCAGGCCGGCGTCGCGGGCCTCCCGGGCCAGCGCGACGGTCTCGGTGACGATGTTGTCGGCGCTCTCGGCGCCGGCGGGCAGCGCGACACCGATGCGGGCGTTCTCGGTCATGGCGCGGACAACGTGGCCCGCTTCCCGACTATTCCGCTGGGCAAGATGTCAACGTAGCGGACGCGGGTGCGATCAGCCGAGCTCGGCGGGATCCAGGGCGATGCGGACGGGGTCGGCGCCGCGGCGGGCGGACCGACCGGCGGCGGCGGTCTTCAACGCCCGCGCCAGCTCGGCGCCCTCGCCCCGACGCACCCGGACGAGCACCCGCTCGGTGTCGGCGTCGACGGGGACGGGCCCCACCACCTGCGCCGAGGCCGGCAGCTCGGCGGCCGCGACGAGCTCGGCCACCGCGGCGGGGGTGCCGCTGAGCGCGGCCATCCGCGCGGCGGGCGGGAAGCCCAGCTCGGCCCGCTCGGCGAGCTCGCGGGCGGCGAAGCCCCGGGGATCCCACCTGACCAGGGCCTGTACGGCCGGGATGCCGGCGTCGGCGCCGACGACGACCGGCCCGCCTGGCCGCACGAGCGAGGCGGCGTTGACCCAGCGGCGCAGCGCCTCCTCGGCGGCGCGCAGGTCCGGGCGCGAGAGCAGCGCCCACCCGTCGAGCAGCAGGACCGCGCCGTACCCGCCCTCGCAGCGCGGCTCGGCCCCGGGCGTGGCGACGACGACGGCGGCCTCGGAGTCGACCTCGGCGAGCACCCGGTCGCCGCCGGACGTCCGCACGGGGACGCCGGGGAACGCGCGGCCGAGCTCCTCGGCGGTGCGCGCCGACCCCACGACCGATGCCCGCAGCGCCCGGCCGCCACAGGTCGGGCACGACCAGTCCGCCGCCGGCCGGCCGCACCAGCGGCACGCCGGCACCTCGGCCTGGGAGCGCGCGGCGAGCGGCCCGGCGCAGACCGCACACCGGGCCGGGGTGCGGTCGCGGGCGCACGCCAGCGAGGGGACGTAGCCGCCACGCGGGACCTGCACCAGGACGGGTCGTCCCGCCGCCAGCGCTTCGCGCGTGGTGCGCCACGCCAGGCTGGGCAGCCGCGCGGCGGCCGCGGCGGGGTCGCGGGCGACCTCGACGTCGTCGCCGGTCGGGCGCACCCGCGGGGCCGCCGCCCGCAGCACGGTCCGTTCGGCGACGACCTCGTGCGCCCAGCCGCTCTCGACGAGCAGCTGCGCCTCGGCGGTGCGCGCCTGGCCGCCGACCAGCAGGGCGGCTCCGGTGAGCGACGAGCGCAACGCCAGGACGTCGCGCGCGTGCGGGTAGGGGGCACGCGGCTCGGCGTGCAGGTCGTCGCCGTCGTCCCAGATCGCGAGCAGGCCGGGCTCGGTGACCGGCGCGTACGCGGCGGCGCGGGTGCCGACGGCGACACGGACCACGCCACGGCGTACCGCCAGCCAGCGGCGGTACCGCTCGGCCGGCCCGAGGTCGGCGGCCAGCGCGACGTGCCGACCGGTGCCGAGCGCGGCGGTGAGCGCGGCGTCGAGGCGGGCGAGGTCGCGGGCGTCGGGGACGACGACGACCGCGCCGCGACCCGCGTCGTGGGCGACCCGGACGGCCTCGGCGAGGCGCTGCGCCCAGTCGTCGTCGGGCAACGCCGTCCAGACCGCCCGCGCCGCGCGGCCGTCGGCCACGGCGGTGAGGAAGGCCGGCCCCGCCCGGTACCGGTCGAACCCCGTCGGGGGCGCCTCGGGCAGCTCGCCCGGGTCCTTCGGGGCCGACGTCTCGGCCCGGGCGTGGCGCGAGGGCACCCCGAGGCGCACCACGTCCACGAAGTCACCGGCCCACCGGTCGGCGACGGCGCGGAACAGCGCCGTCGTCTCGGCGGTGAGGACCGGCTCCTCGCCCACCGCGCGCTCGACGTAGGCCAGGTCGCCGACGTGCTCGCTGCGCTCGTCGCGGGCCAGCACGTAGGCGTCGACCAGGCGACCGGCGAAGCGCACGCGCACGCGGGAGCCGGCGGCGACCACGCCGTCCAGTTCCGTGGGGACGAGGTAGTCGAAGGGGCGGTCGAGGTGCGGCAGCGCGACGTCGACCAGCAGGTGCGCCACGGGCCGCGACGGTGCCGGTTGCCGCCCCGCCCTGGGCGGTGCGGGTCGGCGGCTGGTCACGCGAACGTTCCTATCAGCACGAGACGACGGATTCACCGCGAGCGGAGTGCGGTCGGGCGTCGGGGGCGGCGGTCACCGTGCGCGGCGTGGACGACGAGCGAGCGGTCGGTGTCGTGACCCGCTTCTGGGAGGCGCTCGACGCGATGGCGTGGGACGCCGCCGGCGCCGAGCTGCGGGCGGACATCGTGGTCGGGCTCCCCGATTCGGGCCGGGTGCTGACCACGCGTGAGCAGGTGGTGGCGTTCAACGCGGGATATCCCGGGCGGTCCCGGTGCGCCGTGCGCCGGACGCTCGGGCGGGCCGGCCCGGTGGCGGCCGAGACCGAGGTCGTCAACGACCGGCTCGGTCGGTTCCGGTGTGCCGGGTTCTCCGAGGTGGACGACGGCGTGATCGTCGCGGCCGACGAGTGCTGGGTCGGGCCGTCGGACGCGACCTGGCGGCGTCCGCCGCGGCGCCGTCAGGCAGGGCGGGCGTATCGCAGCCGCTGCGCCACGTAGCGGCGGGCCTCGCGCTTGGCCTCCTGGCGCGAACGGATGAAGTACGTGGCCGGGTCGGCGACCATGTCGTCGACCTGCCGGTCGGCGGGCGACGGCGTCACGGCCACGCTGACCCAGCTCGGTTCGGTGCTCATCGCGTTGCTCCTTCGGCGTCGTCGTGGAGAAGTCTACCGGCGGGGGGTGCGCGACGGCGGGTCGTCGGCGTCGGCGTCGGCCGACGCGCGGCTGACCGCGAGGATGTGGGCCAGCACGACCAGGATCGGCCGGTCGCGCCCCGGGTCGAGGTCCCCCGCGGTCAGCGAGTCGACGGTGAGCATGCCCCACGCCCGCCCGGCCGCGCGGACCGGCACGGCCAGGAACGTGCGATAGGTGTGGGGATGCCCCTCGGCCCAGCCCGGCGGCGGGGCGGCCTCGGTGTCGGCGCAGAAGGCGACGCCGTCGTCGGCGATCATCGCCAGGGCGAGGTCGCCGCGCACGGTGCCCGCGGTGAACACCGAGTGCGGTTCGTCCGGCCGGCCGGCGTGCACCCCGCTCCAGCGCAGCTCCCGACCGCCGTCGGCGAGCAGGAACACGCACGAGCGCACGCCGAGGTCGGGACCTATCGCGTAGGACGCGGCGTAGGCGACCGATCGGGTCACCTGGGCGCGGATGAGTCGCCGGGCGGTCTCGGTGCGGGCCTCGGCCAGCTTGACCAGCAGCCCGAGCAGGGGCGCGAACGCGTTCGACGCCGCGTTGACGGTGACCGTGCGGGTCTCGTCGGCGATGCTCTTGGCCGCCCGCTCCCGGCGTTGCTGCGCGACGAGTTGGACGACCGCGAGCACCGCGGCCGCGCCGACGAGCAGTGCCTGCCCGATGCCGTGGCTCGCCCCGCCGAGCGCGCCGAGGACGACGATGGCCGCCGCGCTCGCGTAGTTGACCGCCGTCCAGCCGCGCGGGCCCAGCCGGAGCCGGGAGCGCGGCGGGCTGGTCATGCCGTGTTCCTACCAGCGTCCGCCGACAGTTCCGCCGCCCTGCCCGGTGATCACGGGAGAGGGACCGCGGGACACCGGGACGCCGGGACGCAGGCGCCGGGCGCCGGAACGCACGAACGCCGGGCGACCCTACGGGCCACCCGGCGTTCCGGCGTGCGCTGAGTACTACCCGTTGGCGAGCTTGGCGAGCTGCTCGGCGCGGTCGGTGCGCTCCCAGGTGAAGTCGGCGTCCTCACGGCCGAAGTGGCCGTAGGCGGCGGTCTTGGCGTAGATCGGCCGCTTGAGGTCGAGGTCGCGGATGATCGCGGCCGGGCGCAGGTCGAACGTCTGCGTGATGGCCTCGGCGATCTTCTCCGGCGCGACGGTCTCGGTGCCGAAGGTCTCGATGAACAGGCCCACCGGCTCGGCCTTGCCGATCGCGTACGCGACCTGCACCTCGCAGCGCGACGCGAGCTTGGCCGCGACGACGTTCTTGGCGACCCAGCGCATGGCGTAGGCGGCCGAACGGTCGACCTTCGACGGGTCCTTGCCGGAGAAGGCGCCGCCACCGTGGCGGGCCATGCCGCCGTAGGTGTCGACGATGATCTTGCGACCGGTCAGGCCGGCGTCGCCCATCGGGCCGCCGATGACGAAGCGGCCGGTGGGGTTGACCAAGAGCCGGTAGTTCTCGGTGTCGATGTCGAGCGCCGACACGATGGGGCGGATGACGTGCTCCTCGATGTCGGGCTTGAGGAGGGTGTCGAGGTCGATGTCGTCGGCGTGCTGCGTCGAGAGGACGACGGTGTCCAGGCGGGCCGGCTTCCCGTCGATGTACTCGATGGTGACCTGGGTCTTGCCGTCGGGGCGCAGGTAGGGCACGGTCCCGTTCTTGCGGACCTCGGTGAGCCGCTCGGACAGGCGGTGCGCCAGCCAGATCGGCAGCGGCATGAGCTCGGGGGTCTCGTCGCTGGCGTAGCCGAACATCAGGCCCTGGTCACCGGCGCCTTGCGAGGCGATCTCGTCCTCCGAGGCCTCGACGCGCTTCTCGTAGGCCGTGTCGACGCCCTGCGCGATGTCGGCCGACTGCGCGCCGATCGAGATGCTGACACCGCACGACTCGCCGTCGAAGCCCTTGCGCGAGGAGTCGTAGCCGATCTCGATGATGCGGTCACGGACCAGCTTGGGGATGTCGGCCCAGGCCGAGGTGGTGACCTCGCCGGCGACGTGGACCTGACCGGTCATGATCAGCGTCTCGACGGCCACGCGGCTGGCCGGGTCCTCGGCGAGCAGGGCATCGAGGATGGAGTCGCTGATCTGGTCGGCGATCTTGTCCGGGTGTCCTTCGGTGACGGACTCGGAGGTGAAAAGGCGACGAGACACTGAAGCTCCGCGGTGTAGGGACGAATGGATTCCGCGGAAGTCTAACGAACTAGGCGGGAAGCGCTCCGCATCACTCGCCCCGCTGTGGCGCCGGTGACCCGTGCGACGGGTGCGACTTGGCGAGCAGGGCGCCCGCCGCGTCCCACACCGCCGCGGCCAGGACGTGCTTCGGCGCGCGCTCGAGGACCCGCTCGCTGCCGTCCCGACCGAGGATCACCCCGGCGTTGTCGGGCTGGCCGAAGGCCATCCCGGGGCCCACCGCGTTGACCACGAGCAGGTCGCAGCCCTTGCGGGCGAGCTTGGCGCGGCCGTGGTCGAGGACGGTCGCGGTGTCGTCGCCGGTCTCGGCGGCGAATCCGACAAGGACGGCCCCCGGGCGGCGCGCGGCGACGAGCTCGGCGAGGACGTCGGGGTTCTCGGTCAGCGGGACGGGCGCCGGCGCCGTCCCGTCCTTCTTGATCTTGTGCGCGGCGGTGTCGGCGGGCCGGAAGTCGGCGACGGCGGCGGCCATGACGACGACGTCGGCGTCGGCCGCGGCGCGGTGGACGGCGTCGCGCAGCTCGACGGCGCTGACGACCCGCACGACGTCGACACCCGCGGGGTCGGGGAGCTCGGCGTTCGCGGCGACCAGGGTCACCCGCGCGCCGCGGGCGGCGGCCACGGCGGCGAGGGCGAAGCCCTGGCGGCCCGACGAGGCGTTGCCGAGGAAGCGGACCGGGTCGAGGGCCTCGCGGGTGCCGCCCGCGCTCACCACGACGTGCCGGTCGGCGAGATCGCGCTCGAGCGCGTCACCGCGGTGCAGCAGCAGCTGCGCGAGCTGGGCGATCCCTGCCGGCTCGGGCAGCCGACCCTTGCCGGT
Source organism: Jatrophihabitans endophyticus (assembly GCF_900129455.1). Lineage (NCBI taxonomy): Bacteria > Bacillati > Actinomycetota > Actinomycetes > Jatrophihabitantales > Jatrophihabitantaceae > Jatrophihabitans > Jatrophihabitans endophyticus. The sequence goes on along the minus strand of NZ_FQVU01000003.1, from coordinate 511,145 downwards.
GTCGGCCCCGGTGAGGCGTCCGGTCGCGGGGTCGAGCACGATCGCGCCGCGTCGGCGCAGCGTGGCGACGTTGTCGACCGTCGCGGGGTGCTCCCACATCTCGGTGTGCATCGCCGGGACGAACAGCACCGGACATCGCGCGGTCAGCAGGGTGTTGGTGAGCAGGTCGTCGGCCAGGCCGTGCGCGGCCCGCGCGAGCAGGTCGGCGGTGGCGGGCGCCACGACCACGAGGTCGGCCTCCCGGCCGAGCCGGACGTGCGGCACCTCGTCGGCGTCGGTCCAGACGTCGGCCGCGACGGGGTGGTGCGACAGGGCGGCCCACGTCGGGGCGCCGACGAACTGCAGCGCGGCCGCGGTGGGGACCACGCGGACGTCGTGGCCGGCCTCCACCAGCTTGCGCAGCAGGTCGGCGACCTTGTACGCGGCGATCCCGCCCCCGACGCCCAGCACCACGTGGCTCACGAGGCCATTGTGACCGATCGCCGTCCGGAGACGTCCCGGTGCCGTCCCGCCGTCACGCACCAGGACACGCGCGGCGCAGGAAGATCCGCCGGGGTGGGTCAGCCCGTCTCTTCGCCCGTGGCCTCGGGCGCGGCGCCGACGACGGCGGGCTCGGCCGGGTCGGAGGGCTTGAACTCGATGAGGTCGGTGTTGATCTCGCGCATGGCGATCGACAGCGGCTTCTCCTGCGGCGCGGTCTCGACCAGCGGGCCGACGTACTCGAGCAGGCCCTCGCCGAGCTGGCTGTAGTAGGCGTTGATCTGACGCGCCCGCTTGGCGGCGATGATCACCAGCGCGTACTTCGACTGCGCGCGCTCGAGCAGCTCGTCGATGGGCGGGTTGGTGATGCCTTCGGGTGAGGACACGACTCAGCTCTCTGTAGCGACTACTGGGAGTTCCGCGGGCCCGGACCGCGGTGGGCGGTCGACGGATCCGACGTCCCAGGGTAGCAATTCCCGGGCCGATCCGCCGTCGGACGCCGCCGCGCGCCGGGGCGCGACCGTCGATAATGGCGCGGTGACCGACGTGATCGCGGGCCGTTTCGCCCTGTGCGACCCCATCGCGCGCGGTGGCAGCGGCACGGTCTGGCGGGCCTACGACCGCAAGCGGCAGCAGTTCTGCGCTGCGAAGGTGCTGCGCCGCCGCGACGCCGGCGACCTGCTGCGCTTCGTGCGCGAGCAGTCGGTGCGCATGTCGCACGCACACGTGCTCACGCCGTACTCGTGGGCCGCCGAGGACGCGTACGTCGTCATCGCCAGCGAGCTCGTCGACGGCGGGTCGCTCAGCGGCCTGCTCCACGACTGCGGCCCGCTGGGCGAGGGAACCGTGGCGGTCGTGCTCGACCAGCTGCTCGTGGCGCTCGCGGAGGTCCATCGGGCGGGGCTCGTCCACCGCGACGTGAAACCGGCGAACCTGCTGCTGCGCGCGACCGGCACCGGGCCGCTGCAGGTCATGCTCTCGGACTTCGGACTGGCCATCGGCGCCCAGGACGCGCACCTGACGCAGGCGGGGATGATCGTGGGGACGCCGGGCTACGTGGCGCCGGAGCTGCTGCGCGGCGGGGTGGCCCCCGACCCGCGGCACGACCTCTACGCCGCCGGGCGTGTCGCGGCCGCCCTCGCCGCCGGCGTCGAGCCGGCCGGGCTCGGCGTCCCCACCGACCTGTCCCCCTTCCCGCCCGGCCCGCTGCGGACGGCCGTCGCCGCGCTCGGGGCGCTCGACGCGCGGGCCCGGCCGCGGTCCGCCGGCGAGGCCCGGGCCCTGCTGGCGGGCGCGCCGCGGGACCCCGCGCCGCGTACCCGTGCCGGCACCCCGATCGACGTCCCGCACCGGCTGCCGCCGCTCACCGCGACGGCGCTGCGCGAGAGCGGCGCCGACGGCACCGACGGCACCGGCAGCCGCGGGACCGCCGCCCACGCCGAGGTCACGGCATCGGCGACGCCACCCACGGTCGTGGCGGCGGGGCCGGCCACGCTCGTCCCCGCCGGCGGCACGACCCCGGCGCTGGGGACGGCGCCCGCCACCGGCGACACCCGCAGCGCCGTCGGGGAGGCCCCCACCACGACCCGGCTCCCCGGCGCGGCCCGGCGCGGCCCGACCCGACCGCTGCGGGCGCGGGGGCGCGGCGCCCGCCGGAGCGCGCTGGTGGCGGCCGCGGGCCTGCTCGTGGCCGCCGCCGTGGCCGTCCCCACCGCGCTCGTGGTCGGGACGACCGACGCGGACCCTGCGCGGAGCACGCCCCCGGTCAGCACCCCGGCGCGCACCACGGGCGGCAGCTACGTCCCGCCGGCGGTGACGGTCAACGAGGTGTGCACGTTCACCGACGAGGGGGACGTCCGCACCACCGGTGACGGCGTGCGGGTCCGGTGCGCACGCCAGGCCGACGGCGGCTACGTGTGGGCGCGCGCCTGATGCGCTCGACGCCGGCGCAGCAGCAGCACCAGCAGGACGACCGCGACCAGGCCCGCGCCGACGCCGGCCACGCCCGCGACGAGCACGCCGTGGGCGGTGACGCCGCCGCCGCGCTCCGCCCGCGGTGAGGCCGACGCCGTGGCCCCGCCCGTCGGCAGGTAGCCCGGCCCCCGCTGGGCCTGCCCCACGACCTGCACCTGCAGCGTGTACGGGAACCGGGCACCGCCGGTCCCGTCCTCGGGGCGGTCGACGGCGAGCTCGAGGAACCAGTCCCCCGCCACCGCGCAACCCACCACGCCGTCGTCGTCCGACGCGCGGTTCGCGTACCGCACCGGCGCCGGGGTCGAGCCGGCGAGCGCGGCGTCGGCGTAGCCGACCGACGTGGTGGCCGAGCCGGTGCCGGAGGCGTCGACGGCCGCCCGGACCGGGTTGCGCACGGTCAGCTCGACGTCCAGCGCGTCCGCGTACTCGACGCCGGCCCGCGCCGGCGCGGTCAGCGAGAACGCCAGCCGCTGCCCCCACCCGAGCCGGACCCGCACGATCCGCACGTCGCCGGCCGCGAGCGAGTCGCGGTAGATCCCGGTGGGGACGAGCGGCGCGGTGTCGAACCCGGCGCCCGAGCGCAGGACGGTGGGGCGGCCGGCGAGCCCCGGACGCACCGGCGCCGCCGTCGCGGCGGCACCCGGCTGACCCGTCGCGTCCACCGCCGGCTCGAGGCGGTAGGCGAGCTCGACCCGCAGCGGGTCGGCGAGCGCGTACGGCCCCGAGCGCGCGACCTTGACGACGACGGTGCCGGCCGGGCAGCCGTCCTCGCGGCCGGTGGCGTCGTCCGGCGTGGCGACCGCGGTCACCTCGGCCAACCGGTCGTCGATCGCGTCGTCGCCCTGCTCGTCCTGCGCGCAGTCCTGGTCGTCGCCGGGCGCGCGCAGCGAGACCTCGACGCCGAGCCGCTCGCTCCCCGGCCGGACGGTCGGTCCCGGGGCGATCGTCGCCGCGACGTAGGGCGTCTCGCCCCGGCGCAGCGTGATCGCGTAGTAGCGCACGCTGCCCGAGCCGGTGACGTCGTCCGTGCCCCGGGCGAGGGTGTCGACGTGGCGGCCCGGGGTGAGCGGCGCCGCGGCGCCCGCGTCGTCGCCGCCGGTGATCGGCGAGCCGCCGGGCGTGAACACCTGGGCCGCCGCCACGCCGGCCGCCGCCCCGGCCGCCGCGCTCGCTGCTGCCGTGGGCGCGGCGGGAGCGGCGAGCGCCAGCGGCACCAGCAGGGCCGCGGCGCCGAGCGCCGCGCGACGTTTCACGCCCCGATCCTCGCGTGCGCGGCGCTGCCCGCACAGGCCGGGCGGCCGCCGACGTCCCCCGCGACGCCTGTCGCGGCCGGTCGCGCCCGGTTCGCGCTACCGTGCCCCGCGGGTGACCGGCTTCACGCGACCGCGCGGGCAGGCCTTCGGGTTGGCTAGGTTTCGCCCAGCGTCGAGACGGGAGTGCACTGGTGCTGATCGGGGTCATCAAGGAGTCACAGGCCGGCGAGACACGTGTCGCCGCGACCCCCAAGACGGTCGAGCAGCTGCGCGGGCTCGGCTACGACGTCGTCGTCGAGGCCGGCGCGGGGCTCGCCGCGAGCATCGCCGACGACGCCTTCGCCGCCGCCGGCGCGACGATCGGTGCGACCGAGGACGTCTGGCACGCCGACGTCGTGTTCGCCGTCAACGCCCCCACCGACGACGAGATCGCCCGGCTGCGCGACGGCGCCACCGTCGTCGGCCTGCTGAGTCCGGCGCTGCGCCCGGAGCTCGTCGACGCGCTCGCCGCCCGTCCGATCACCGCGCTGGCGATGGACGCCGTCCCCCGCATCTCGCGCGCCCAGTCGCTGGACGTGCTGAGCTCGATGGCCAACATCGCCGGCTACCGCGCGGTGGTCGAGGCCGCGCACGTCTTCGGCCGCTTCTTCACCGGCCAGGTCACCGCCGCGGGCAAGGTGCCGCCGGCGAAGGTGCTGGTCGCCGGCGCCGGTGTCGCCGGGCTGGCCGCGATCGGTGCGGCCAGCAGCCTCGGCGCGATCGTCCGCGCGACCGACCCGCGCCCCGAGGTCGCCGACCAGGTGCGCTCGCTCGGCGGCGAGTTCCTGGCCGTCGACGTCGAGCAGGAGCAGAGCGGCACCGGGTACGCCAGTGCGACCAGCGAGGACTACGACCGCCGCGCCGCCGAGATCTACCGCGAGCAGGCGGCCGACGTCGACATCATCGTCACCACCGCGCTGATCCCCGGCCGGCCCGCGCCCACGCTCGTCACCGCCGAGGACGTCGCCGCGATGAAGCCGGGCAGCGTGATCGTCGACATGGCCGCGGCACAGGGCGGCAACGTCGCCGGGTCGCGGGCCGGCGAGGTCGTCGTCACCGACAACCAGGTGACGATCATCGGCTACACCGATCTCGCCGGCCGGCTGCCGACGCAGGCCTCGCAGCTCTACGGCACCAACCTCGTCAACCTGATGAAGCTGCTGACGCCCGGGAAGGACGGCCGACTCGTCCTGGATCTCGACGACGTCGTGCAGCGCGGGATCACCGTCGTGCACGGCGGCGAGAGGATGTGGCCACCACCCCCGGTCCAGGTGTCCGCCGCGCCCGCGCCGGCACCGGCCGCGCCCGCCCCGGCCGCCGAGCCGAAGCAGCCGATCACCGTCGCGCGAAAGCTGACCCTCGTCGGCATCGGCGTGCTCGCGCTGTTCCTCGTCAACGCCTTCGCGCCCGACCCGCTGCCGCAGCACTTCACGGTGCTGGTGCTCGCGGTGGTCGTCGGCTACTACGTCATCGGCAAGGTGCACCACGCGCTGCACACGCCGCTGATGTCGGTGACCAACGCGATCAGCGGCATCATCGTGATCGGCGCCATGCTGCAGATCGAACAGCACTACGTGGTGATCCGGACGCTCGCGTTCGTCGCGATCCTGCTCGCGTCCATCAACGTCTTCGGCGGATTCGCCGTGACCCGCCGGATGCTGGGGATGTTCAGCAAATGACCGCGCAGAGCATCGCCACCGCGGCCTACATCGTCGCCTTCCTGCTGTTCATCATGAGCCTGGCCGGGCTGTCGAAGCACGAGTCGTCGCGGCTCGGCGTGGTGTACGGCATCGCCGGCATGGTCATCGCGCTGGCCGCGACCGTCGGCGTCGCGACCAAGGACGCCGAGGCCGTCGCCGTCGTGCTGCTCGTCGTCGCCGTGCTCATCGGCGGCGCCGTCGGGCTGTGGCGGGCGCGGATCGTCGAGATGACCGGCATGCCCGAGCTCATCGCGCTGCTGCACAGCTTCGTCGGTCTCGCCGCCGTGCTCGTCGGCTGGAACGGCTACTACGAGACCGAGGGCGGGCACGGCGACGTCACTGCGAAGGGTGCCCTCGTCATCGGCAACTACGCAGGACTGCAGGATCAGCTCGACGACGCGAACACGCTGCTGCACATCCACCACGCCGAGGTGTTCATCGGCATCTTCATCGGCGGCGTCACCTTCACCGGCTCGATCGTCGCCAACCTCAAGCTCTCGGCCCGGATCAAGTCCGCACCGCTGATGCTGCCGGGCAAGAACGTGATCAACCTCGGCGCGCTCGCCGCGTTCGCCGCGCTGACGATCTGGTTCGTGGCCGCGCCGAACTTCGGCCTGCTCGTCGCGGTGACCGTGCTGGCCCTCGCGCTGGGCTGGCACCTCGTCGCGTCCATCGGCGGCGGTGACATGCCCGTCGTCGTGTCCATGCTCAACAGCTACTCGGGCTGGGCGGCCGCGGCGTCGGGCTTCCTGCTGGACAACGACCTGCTCATCGTCACCGGCGCGCTCGTCGGCTCGTCCGGTGCCTACCTCAGCTACATCATGTGCCAGGCGATGAACCGATCGTTCATCTCGGTGATCGCCGGCGGTTTCGGCATCGAGGCCGCGCCGGGCACCGAGACCGACTACGGCGAGCATCGCGAGATCAGCGCCGAGGACACCGCCGAACTGCTCAAGGACGCGTCGTCGGTGATCATCACCCCGGGGTACGGCATGGCGGTCGCGCAGGCGCAGTACCCGGTCGCGGACCTGACGCGGCGGCTGCGCGAGCGCGGTGTCGACGTCCGCTTCGGCATCCATCCCGTCGCCGGGCGGCTGCCGGGTCACATGAACGTGCTGCTCGCCGAGGCCAAGGTGCCCTACGACATCGTCCTCGAGATGGACGAGGTCAACGACGACTTCGCCGACACGTCCGTCGTGCTGGTCATCGGGGCCAACGACACGGTGAACCCCGCCGCGGCCGAGGACCCCACGTCGCCCATCGCCGGCATGCCCGTGCTGCGGGTGTGGGAGGCACAGCACGTCGTCGTGTTCAAACGCTCGATGGCCGCGGGGTACGCCGGCGTGCAGAACCCGCTCTTCTTCCGTGACAACAGCCAGATGCTCTTCGGCGACGCGAAGGCAAGGGTCGAGGACATCCTGCGCGCGCTCTGACGCGTCCGCCGCACCCTGGCCGCGACGGCGCCGTCCGGTCATGATGACGGGATGACGGGGAGGGTCGCCGGCCGCCGGCCGCCCGCGTGGCGCCTGCTCGGCGGGGTCGCCGCGCTGTTCCTCGTCGTGCTGCTGGTGGCGGCCGCGGGCTACGGCTACCACCGCGACGAGCTCTACTTCCGGCTGATCGGCGGGCATCCGGCGTTCGGCTACGTCGACCAGCCCCCGCTCGTGCCCCTGCTCGATCACGCGGTCGACGCCGTCAGCGGGCACTCGCTGGTGTGGTTGCGGGTGCCGGCCGCGCTCGCCGGGGCGCTCGTCGTGCTCGTGACCGGGCTGCTGGCCGCCGAGTTCGGCGCGGAGCCGGCGGCGCAGGGGCTCGCCGCCGCATGCGCGGGCGTGGCCGCGATCGTCGTGTCCGCGGCGCACCTCGCCACCACCACGGTGTTCGACCTGCTGGCGTGGGCGGTGCTGAGCTGGCTCGTGGTGCGGGCGCTGCGCGACGACGGCCCGACGTGGTCGTTCGTCGGCATCGCCGCGGGGGTGTCGCTGCAGATCAAGACGTTGCCGGTGTTCCTGCTCTTCGCGCTCGCCGTCGGCGTGCTGGTCGCCGGGCCGCGACGGGTCTTCGCCTCACGGTGGCTGTGGGCGGGCGCGGCGATCGCGCTGGCGCTGTGGGCACCGAATCTCGTGTGGCAGGCCACGCACGGTTGGCCCCAGCTGCGGCTGTCGAGTTCGATCGCCGCCGGCGACTCCGGCAGCAGCGAGCCGAGGATCGCGTTCGTGCCCTTCCAACTGGTGCTCGTCAGCCCGCTGCTGGTGCCGGTGTGGGTGACCGGGCTCGTGCGGCTGTGGCGCGATCCCCGGCTCGCGACCTGGCGTGCGCTGGCCGTCGCGTACCCGCTGCTCGCCGTCGTGTTCCTGGCCGTCGGCGGGAAGCCCTACTACCTGTGCGGGCTGTACCCCGTGCTGCTGGCCGCGGGCTGCGAGCCGACGCTGCGGTGGGCACGTCGCGCACGGTCGCGGGGGGCGCTGCTGGTGGCCGCGGTCGCGCTGTCGGCGGCCGTCTCGGCGGTGCTGATGCTGCCCGTGGTCCCGGTCGGGACGCTGCCGTCGACCCCGGTCGTCGCCGTGAACTACGACGCGGGCGAGACGGTGGGGTGGCCGCGTCTCGCCGCGACCGTCGCCGGCGTGCTCGATGCGCAGCCCGGACGTCCCGTCGTCCTCGCGGCCAACTACGGGGAGGCCGGTGCGCTTGCGCGCTACCGGCCGCGGGTCCCGGTCTACAGCGGCCACAACAGCCTGTGGGACCTCGGCCCGCCGCCGGCGGACACGACCGCGGCCGTCGTCGTCGGCTACCGCGCAGCGACGCTGCGGGGCTGGTTCGCGTCGTGTCGCCGCGCGGCGACGGTCGACGACGGTGTCGACCTCGACAACGACGAGCAGGACGGGCCGGTGTTCGTGTGCACCGGCCCGCGGGACGGGTGGACGGGGTTGTGGCCGCGGCTGCGGCGGTTGGGCTGAGCCGCGGCTGCGGCGGTTGGGCTGAGCCGCGGCTGCGGCGGTTGGGCTGAGCCGCGGCTGCGGCGCCCGTCGATCACCAGGTCGGGTCAGCCGGGCGGGTCCTCGCTGGGGCCGATGACGAGCGCGGCGACCGCGGCGGCCGCGTCGGTGACGTCGTGGTTGACGACGACGTGGTCGAACTCGCTGGCCGCCGCCATCTCGACCTCCGCGCGGTCGAGCCGGCGTGCCATGTCGGCGGCGGACTCGGTGCCGCGCCCGGAGAGCCGCTCGGCGAGCTCGCGCGCCGACGGCGGGGCGAGGAAGACGAAGCGGGCCTCGGGCATCGCCGCACGCACCTGCCGCGCGCCCTCCAGCTCGATCTCGAGCAGCGTGGGGACGCCCTCGGCGAGGTGGTCGACGACGGCGCCGCGCGGCGTCCCGTAGCGATTGCCCGCGAACTCGGCGTGCTCGAGCAACTCCCCGGCGGTGGCCATCCGCTCGAACTCGGCCCGGTCGACGAAGCGGTAGGAGACCCCGTCGATCTCCCCCGGCCGCGGCGAGCGCGTCGTGCAGGACACCGACACCCAGACATGGGGGACGAGTTGGCGCAGCTCGGCGACGACCGTGCCCTTCCCGACGCCGGACGGCCCGCTGAGCACCGTGAGACGGGCCGGTTGCCATCCCTCGTTCATTTCGCGCAACCTACCGCAGGCCGACGCGGCCGGCGCGACCCGGCGGGCGGTGCTAGCCGGCGCGGCGGACGCGCAGCACCGCCGACACCACCAGGTTGTCGAGGTAGCTGCGGCGGGCGCGGTCGAAGTCGCCGGTGCAGGTGATGAGTCGGAGGACGGGCTGCGCGACCGGGCCGTACACGGCCGCGCTGGGGAAGTCCGATTTCGGATAGCGGCGCACGTCGGTCACGACGAAGTGGCGGACGGCACCGGCGGTGTCGCGGACCGCGACGTCGTCGCCGATCCGCACCTCGCGCAGCGCGAAGAACACCGCCGGCCCGGTCCGCGAGTCGACGTGGCCGGCGATGACGGCGGGGCCGAGCGCGCCGGGGCGGATCCCGCCGGCGTACCACCCGGCCCGGGCGAACTGCCGCGGCGCGCGCAGCCGACCGCGGGCGTCGAGGCCGAGGCGTTCGAGATCGCTCGAGATCCCCACCCGCGCCACCGCGACGTGCACCGGCTCGCCCGGCCCGGTGGCCGGGGCGCGGGTGTCGACCGGGACCTGCAGCACGGGCGAGGCGGGGGCGGCACCCATCGGCCCTCGCGTCGCCGTCGCCGTACCGACGACTCCCGCGGCGCGGCCCGTCCCGGCTCCCCCGCCGTCGCCACTTCCGGCGCCGACGGCGAGGACGGTGGCGGCCGCGGCAAGCACGGCGGCGCCGGCGGCGAGCAGCAGCGACACGCGCCGTCCGCGTCGTTGCCCTCGGGTCGCCGCGCGGCGCCTAGGCACCGCGCCCGGCGCCACGATCACGGCCCGTCCGGCCGGGGCTGCACCGCCGGCGGCGCCGCCACGTCCCGGCCGACGCGGCGGCGAGGAGGACGGCCAGCCCGCCGAGCACCCCGGCGAGGGGCCCGAGCGTGGCGGCGGGACCGCCGGCCCCCAGGCGGGCCGTCCCGCCCGCCCCGGCCGGCACCGCGTCGCGCGGGACGACCCCGGCGGACGCGGCGTCCAGGACGGTGCGGACGGTGATGCCGGTGGTCTTGGCGTCCAGCAGCAGGATCGAGGTCACCTGCCCGCTGCGCACCACGACGGGCCCGCTGGCGCTCGCGGTCGAGCCCGACGTGCCCCGGGCGCGCACCGTCCACCGGCCCGCCGGCAGCGTCGCGTAACCGGTCACCGTGGCGAAGCGGGCGCTGCGGCTGATCACCTGCCCGTCGGTGGCCTCGACGTCCGCGACCGGGACGCGGCTCGCCGCCTGCACCACCCGGACCCGCCCCCGGCCGGCCGGCGGCGTCGACAGGTCGTCGCGCACCACCACGCCGCGGACCGCGGTGCCCGCCCCCACCCCCGCCACCGTGTACGCGTCGTGCGGCCGGGCGTGCAGGGTCCACGTGAGCATCGGCGGCGACGTCGGCGACGCACCCGCCGCGCGCATCGCCACGGTGTAGACGCCCGGCGTCAGCGGCTGGTAGGCGGTGACCGCCCCGTAGCGGACGTGGCTGAGCCACAGTGTCGTCGGCGGCCTCCTGCCGTCGAAGCGACCGAGGTAGACGTCCACGCCCGGCGTGGTCGGCGAGAAGTGGGCGGCCCGGATCGTCGCGTCCGCGGCCGGCGCCGCCGCCGCGGCGGACGGTGCGGTGCCGCTCGCGACGACCACCGTCGCGAGCGGGACGGCGCCGGCGGCGACCACGACCGCGAGGACGCGGCCCCCGCGACCACGGCCCCGCGGGGCGCGTGACCGGGGCCGGCGGTACCGGTGTGCTGTGCTGCCGATCATGGCGGACCTCGCTCTCGACGGACGGGACGACGCTCGCGTCCCGGTGGCTGGTGACGCTGCGGCGGCGGTGCCGCTCATCCGCCCACGACCCCGGCCGGTGCCAGCGCCGGTGACCACACCAGGCGGAAGGCGCGGGTGCCGATCGCGTCGACCGAGCCGGGGCGGTAGGGCGGCGGCAGGGCGGCGAGCGCCGCCTGCACCGCGGCGGGGTCGGCGGTGGTGACGACCAGCGATCGGACGGGCGCACCGGCCCGCGCCTCCGCCGCCGACTGGCGGGGAGCGCCGACCTGCACCGTGCCGGTGGTCACGAGCGTGCTGAGGACGGTCTCGGCACGCAGGTCGACGTGCCCGGCGCGCAGCGCGGTGCGGGCGGCCGGGTCCGGCGCCACGCCGCTGTTGCGCAGCAGCTCGCGACCGCCGTCGCGCTGGGCGCTGCCGGCCCGGACGAGGCGCGACCGCGCGGCGGCCGCGCCGTCCGGTGCCACCTCGCGGACCGACGACGGCGCGCTCGCCGGACCGAAGACGGCCAGCGGCAGCGAGGCCGCGACGAGCGCGCGGCGCTGCGGGTCGGCCGGCGTCACGCCCGCGACGTCGATCACGTAGTCGACGGCGCGCCCACCCGGCTGGCCCGGCGCGGTCCCGGCCGGCCGGGACCCGCGCACCGGCCAGCCCACCACGGCGGTGAACCCGGCACGGCGCAGCGCGGCCGCGGTGACGTCGTCGGTGGCGACGACCGCCTCGCGGGCGAGCGCCGCCCGCGCCCAGCCGAGCGCGGCCGTCCGGCCGGCTGCGCTCACCCCCGTCGCCGGCGCCGGTGGCCTCGCGGTGCCCGGTGGCTTCGCGGTGCCCGGTGGCTTCGCCGCCGTCGCCGGTGGCTTCGCCGCACCGGGTCCGGTGCCGTCGTCCCCGGTGCCCGTCAGCGCGTGCAGCAGGATCGGCACCCCGACGGCGAGGGCGAGCACGCCGAGACCGATGCCCACCGCCCAGCGGCGACGCCGGGTGCGCGGGCCGGCCGGCCGGCCGGGTGGCGCCACCCGCGTCGCGGACGGTGACGGGCGTCGTGCCGGGACGGGCGGTACCGGTCGGCCGGGACCCGGTCGCGGCCGACCGCGGGCCTGGGTTGGCGCTGCGAGCAGGGCCGGCGGCGGTGGCGACGGCTGTCGCGGCGACGGCCGGACGGGTCCGCCCTCCCCCTCGGCCGAGCCGCGCTCGTCGAGCCCCGGGTTGGCGGCGAAGGTCACGGTGTAGCGCCGCCGGGTGCGGACCTCCGGCCCGCGCCGGACCACCGACGCGACGACGTAGGACGGCGCCGGCGGGTCCTCGTGCGCCGGCGGCGGCGCCGCACCGTCGCGTCCGGTCGCGGTCACGTGCCCTCGCCCCGCACGCCACCGGCCGTCGCGCGGCGGCGCACGTCCGACCCGTCGTTCACGCAGCGCCCCCCGGCACGTCCGAGGGTGGCGCCGGCAGTGTTGGCCGTGGCACGTGCCCCGGTACACCCGAGGACCTTAGGAGCCTGTCGCGGCGCTCGGCAACGAGTACGACGAGGCACATCGCCGTGGCAATCGCCGGTCACTCACGCGGACACCGCGCACGCCGTCGGCCAGGGCTACGGCGGCCAGCGGTGGGCGCCGACGACGGACCCGATGTCAGCCGGCCCGGCCGGGCGGGGAAGGCTGACGACATGGACTTTCGTCATCTCGGGAACTCAGGGCTCGTCGTCTCCGCGGTGGGGCTCGGCACCAACAACCTCGGCATGAAGCTGGACATGGCCGCCAGCCGCGAGGTCGTCCACGCCGCGCTCGACGAGGGCATCACGCTCTTCGACACCGCCGACTCCTACGGCGCGTCCGAGGAACGGCTCGGCGAGATCCTCGAGGGCAGGCGCGACGACATCGTCCTCGCCACCAAGTTCGGCAGCGACTCACGCTCGCGCGGCAACGACAACGGCGAGGACTGGGGTGCGCGCGGGTCGCGCCGCTACGTCAAGCGAGCCGTCGAGTCGTCGCTGCGGCGACTGCGCACCGACTGGATCGACCTCTACCAGCTGCACCGTCCCGACGAGCGCACCCCGATCGAGGAGACGCTGTCGGCACTCGACGACCTCGTGCGCGAGGGAAAGGTCCGCTACCTCGGCTCGTCCAACTTCACCGGTTTCCAGATCGCCGACGCGGAGTGGACGGCGCGCGCCCGGGGGCTGGAGCGCTTCGTCAGCGCGCAGAACGAGTACAGCTGGCTCGAGCGCGATCTCGAGAAGGACGTCGTCCCGGCCCTGGAGCACTACGGGATCGGGCTGCTGCCCTACTTCCCGCTGGCCAGCGGGTTGCTGACCGGCAAGTACCGCCGCGGCGAGGCCGCCCCCGAGGGCAGCCGGATCCAGGCGTGGGGTCGCGAGTCGACCCTCACCGACGAGGTGTTCGACGTCGTCGAGGCCCTGGAGTCCTTCGCCGAGGAGCGCCACGTCACCCTGCTCGACGTCGCGATGGGCGGCCTGGCGGCACAGCCCGCGGTCGCCAGCGTCATCGCCGGGGCGACCTCGCGCGACCAGGTGGCCCGCAACGTCGCGGCCGGCAGCTGGCAGCCGTCCGCCGCCGACCTCGCCGAGCTGGACGACATCACGGCGCGCTGACCGCGACGCGACGAAAGGCCCCGCCCGGACGGATCCGGACGGGGCCTCGTCGTGCGGGTGTCGGCTACAGCGCCTCGACCGGCGGCAGGCCGAACATCGACGGCGCGTTCTGCACGTGCTCGCGGATGTCGATCCGCTCGCCCCGGGCGTCGTCGACCCAGCTGTGCAGCGGCTCGTCGATCTCGGGGTTCACGAAGTACATGATCGACTGCCGGTCGTCGAGCCCGTGGTTGCGCACCTGGTGGTAGAGCGGCTGGATCACCCCGCCGGTCAGCGCGGTGAGCACCGAGCCCGGCATGATCACGATCTCGTCGGCCGCCGGGAGCATCGGCGCGACGTTCGGGCTGTGCTCGCCCTCGGCGTAGATCTCCAGGCCCGGCGCGGTCGGGTGCAGGACGGTGACCATGTGGCCGTCCTCGTGCTTGTCCTGCAGGAACTCGCGCTCGGCCGGCGCCGGGATGCTGTAGTTGATCTGCAGGTAGGCGGCCTTCTCGAACGCCGGCGCCTCGGGCGCCTCGAAGTGCCGCGCGATCTCGTCCAGGATGCCCTTCACGAGCGGGGCGAGGGTGTCGCGGTAGTCGAGGAACGACCCGGTGAGCTCCGGGATGTCCTGCGCGTTCGGGATCAGGTCGAGGCGGCTCGACCAGACGGTGAAGCACTCGTTCATGTCCGGGCGCTCGGGGGAGATGGAGTACTCGATGCCGAACGGCCGGTACCCATAGTTGTGGTCGGTGCTGCCGTGCGCCATCTTGTCCTCGAGCGGGCGCTGGAAGAACGCGACGGCGGTGCTGATGGCCTTGTCCAGGTTGGCGGCGTCGAGGTCGGCGAGCTTCACCACGGCATAGCCGTGGTCGATGATGTCGCGAGCGGCCTTGGATACGACTGGCAGTGCGAGCGTGTTGGTCATGAGGTGCCTTCCCTGTGGGGAACGTCGGATGGAGGTACGTACGTCGGCATGCGGGTGCGATGCCGATGGGCCACAGCCCGTCCCAGACCCTACCGAGCGGCCTCGGCGATCACCGCAACCCGCGAGGCGTTCTGTCAGGTTTCCGTGAAAGCGGGCACCATGACGGCGTGACACCCGCGTTCGACGCCGCGATCGTGCAGCTGCTCGTCTCGCCGGTCCATCGCTGGGCCGGACGCCCCGATCCGGCCGGGCCGGTCGCCGACGACACCACCGACGAGATCGGAGTCCGCGCCGGCCTGGGGGTCGTCGGCGACCGCTACTTCAACCGGCCCGCGCACCGGGACGCGTCGGTCACGGTGATGGCCGCCGAGGCCCTGGCCGGCTGGGAGGGCGGGCTGGCCCGCACCCGGCGCACCGTCCTGCTGCGCGGCGTCGACGTGGACGCGGCGCCGGGCCGGACGCTCTCCCTCGACAGCGGCACGGGCCCGGTGCGGCTGCGCCTCAACCGGCGGGCGCACCCGTGCGCCTGGCTGGACGTCGCGCTCGGCCCGGGCGCGTGGAAGGCGCTGCGCGGCCGCGGCGGCATGCGCTGCACTCCCCTGACCGACGGGACGCTGCGGGTGGGTCCCGTCCGGGTCGAGTGGCTGGACTGAGCGCCGCTCAGTCGCGCAGGAAGGCGAAGTCGGCGACGAGGCGTTCGACGGCGGCCCGGAGCGCGGCGACGTCCGGCCCGGCGCGCAGCACCTCCCGGGACACGCTCGGCACCACCGCGCGCAGCGAGGCGCCGAAGATCCGCCGGACGTCGTCGGCCGTGCCCCCCTGTGCGCCGACGCCCGGCGCGAGAACGGCACCGCCGAGGGCGGTGAAGTCGGGCGGGTCGGCGATCGTGGCACCGGCGACGACGCCGAACGACCCGAGCGGCGTCGCGCCAGCGTTGCGGGCGCCGACGTCGTCGACCACGGCCTGGGCCACGCTGCGGCCGGCGACCACGGCCTGCTGGACCTGCGGCCCCTCGGGGTTGGACGTCGCGGCCAGCACGAACAGGCCGCGCTCGTGCTCGGTCGCCGCGGCGAAGGCCGGGTCGAGGGAGCCGACGCCCAGGAACGGGCTCACCGTGATCGCATCGGCGGCCAGCGGCGACGCGGGATCGAGGTAGGCGCGGGCGTACGCGGTCATGGTGGAGCCGATGTCGCCGCGCTTGACGTCGAGCAGGACGAGCGCGCCGGCCGCCTGCGCCGCGACGACGGTGCGCTCGAGGACGGCGATGCCGGCCGAGCCGTAGGTCTCGAAGAACGCCGACTGCGGCTTGACCACGGCGGCGAGGCCGCCGAACGCCTCGACGCAGGTGTCGGCGAAACGGCCGAGGCCGACCGCGTCGTCGGACAGCCCCCACGCCGCGAGGAGGCCCGGATGCGGGTCGATGCCGACGCACAGCGACCCCCGCTCGTCGAGCGCCGCGTCGAGGCGCGCGCCGAAGCCGGTCACGACGCCGCCGCCCCGGCCGCCTTCGGCTGGAGCCGACCCACCCGCTGCGGCGCCGTGAGGTGGCCGAAGCCGACCGCGTCCTGCAGCGAGGCGAAGCCACGCTCGGCCAGTGCCTGCTCCAGCTCGGCGAGCACGCGCACCGGGGCGGACGGGTCGCCGAACACGGCCGTCCCGACCGAGACCGCCGACGCGCCGGCGAGCACGAACTGCAGCGCGTCGAGGCCGGAGCGGATGCCACCCATGCCGAGGATGGGCAGGTGCGGCAGCGCTTGGCGCACCTGCCACACGCACCGCACCGCCACCGGCCGGATCGCCGGCCCGGACAGTCCACCGGTGACGCCGCCGAGCGCCGGCGCCATGGTGTCGGTGTCGATCACCATGCCCAGCAGGGTGTTGATGAGCGAGAACCCGTCGGCGCCGGCATCTGCGCAGGCGCGCGCAATATGCGTGATGTCCGTGACGTCGGGCGAGAGCTTCGCGAACACCGGCTGCGCCGGGTCGGCCGCGCGTCGCACCGCGCCGATCACCCGTGACGACGCGATCGCGTCGCAGGCGAAGACCTGCCCGCGCGACTCGACGTTCGGGCAGGAGATGTTGACCTCGAGCATCGAGACGGCGGGGTGCCCGGACAACCGTCGCGCCAGTTCGACGAACTCGTCGGTGTGGCCACCGGCGATGGAGACGACGGTGCGAGCCCCGTGCTCGGCGAGCCAGGCGAGATCGTTCTCGACGAACGAGTTGATGCCCGGCCCCTGCAAGCCGATGGAGTTGATCATGCCGCTGGGCGTCTCGGCCATCCGCGGTGTGGGACGTCCCGACCGGGGCCTGGTCATGATCGATTTGGTGACGACGGCACCCAGCTCGGCGACGTCAAAGAACTGGTGCAGCTCGCGACCGGCGGCGGCGCAGCCCGATGCGGTCAGCACCGGGTTGGGCAGGGTGAGCGTCCCGAGCCGGGTGGACATGTCCATCAGTGACCTCGCATCGCGTCCGCGCCGACGAGGTCGGCGGGCAGGTGCCCCACGTCGTTCCACCGCACCCGGGCCGCATCGAAGACGGGTCCCTCGACGCACGAGCGGACGAGCCTGGTGCGGCCGTCGTCCCCCCGCACCGGGAGCACGCACGTCATGCAGACGCCGATGCCGCAGGCCATGGCCTCCTCCACGGCGACCGCGGCATGTATTGCGTGTTTCTGCGCAATGTTGCCGACGGCTTGCAGCATGGGCATCGGGCCACAGGCGTAGACGATCTCGGCGTTGATCCGCTCGATCGCCGCGGGCAGCACGTCGGTGACGAGACCGCGCTCGCCGGCCGACCCGTCGTCGGTGGTGACGGTGACCTGCCCGGCCGTGCGCTTGGCGGTGAGCTCGCCGTAGAGCCGCGAGCCGGTCGCCGCGCCCAGCACGAACTCGATCGGCGAACCCTGGGCGAGCAGGGCGTGCGCGAGCGGGATGAGCGGAGCCGACCCGTAACCCCCGCCGACGAGGACGGCCGGTGCCGGCCCGTTCGGCAGCGGGAACGGTGTGCCGAGCGGCCCCACGAGGTCGACGACCTCGCCCGCGCGGCGCTGCGTCAGCCACCGGGTGCCCGGCCCGTGCTCGGCGACGACGAACTGGACGGTGCCGGCGAACGCGCCCGTCGGCGTCGCCCCGGCGATCGCGAACGCGCGGCGCAACCCCATCGCCGAGTTCTCGCCGCCGACCGCGACGGCCACGAAGTGCCCGGGGCGGAACCCCTCGGCGATGCGCGGCGCGATCACCGTGAACTGGAAGTACTCCCCCGCCCTGGTGACCGAGAAGATCTCCGCCTGCTCCTGCACGACGCTCATCGACTGCCCCCCTCCCCGCGAATCCACTGGCGACTTCTCCCGCCGACTGGCGACTTCGCGGCCGACTGGCGACCTACAGGTCGCCAGTCGGCGCGAAAGTCGCCAGTCGATAGGCTGGGGCGGACGGGGCGGGTCAACGCGCACGTCCGGCCGGACGGATGACCGCGTGGAACTCCTGCAGGCTGCGGACGCCGACGTCGCCGCGGATGAGCTCCTCGATGCCCTGGACGGCGGCGGCGAAGGCCTGCGTCGTGGTCAGGCACGGGATGCCGGCGGTGACCGCGGCGGTGCGGATCTCGTAGCCGTCCAACCGCGGGCCACCCGAGCCCCAGGGCGTGTTGAGGACGAGGTCGACGTCGCCGGCGAGGATGCGCTCGACGACGTTGCCGCCACCTTCGCTGAACTTGCCGACGACCTCCACCGGGACGCCGTTGCGCCGCAGCACCTGCGCCGTCCCGGTCGTCGCGAGCACCCGGAACCCGAGGTCGGAGAGCCGCTTCACCGGGAAGATGGCCGCACGCTTGTCGCGGTTGGCGATGCTGACGAAGACCGTCCCCGACGTCGGCAGCGAACCGTAGGCAGCCGCCTGCGACTTGGCGAAGGCCGTCCCGAAGGTGGTGTCGAAACCCATGACCTCGCCGGTGGACTTCATCTCCGGGCCGAGGATGGAGTCGACCTGGTCGCCGGCGGGCGTGCGGAACCGGTGGAAGGGCAGCACGGCCTCCTTGACCGCGATCGGCGCGTCGTCGGGCAGGTCGCCGCCGTCACCCGTCGCCGGCAGCAGCCCCTCGGTACGCAGCTCGGCGACGGTCGCGCCGAGGGCGATGCGCGCGGCGGCCTTGGCCAGCTGCACCGCCGTGGCCTTCGAGACGAACGGGACGGTCCGCGAGGCCCGCGGGTTCGCCTCGAGCACGTAGAGCACGTCGCCGGCGAGCGCGTACTGCACGTTGAGCAGCCCCCGCACGCCGACCCCCTGGGCGAGGGCGAGCGTCGAGCGGCGCACGGCGGCGATGTCGGCCGCGCCGAGGGTGATCGGCGGCAGCGCGCACGCGGAGTCGCCGGAGTGGATGCCGGCCTCCTCGATGTGCTCCATGACGCCACCGAGGTAGAGCTCGTGCCCGTCGTAGAGCGCGTCGACGTCGATCTCGATCGCGTCGTCGAGGAAGCGGTCGACGAGCACCGGGTGGTCGTCGGTGATCTCGGTGGCGCGGCTGATGTAGTCGGACAGGTGCTGCTCGTCGTAGACGATCTCCATCCCCCGCCCGCCGAGGACGTAGGACGGACGCACCAGCACCGGGTAGCCGATCGAGTCGGCGACCGCCCGGGCCTCGTCGAACGACGTCGCGGTGCCGTGCTTGGGCGCGGGCAGCCCCGCCTCGGCGAGCACCCGGCCGAAGGCACCGCGGTGCTCGGCGAGGTCGATCGCCTCGGGCTGCGTGCCCAGCACCGGCACGCCGGCGTCCTTCAGTCGCTGTGCGAGCCCGAGCGGCGTCTGCCCGCCGAGCGTGCAGACGACACCGGCGACCGGGCCGGACTGCTGCTCGGCGTGCACGACCTCGAGGACGTCCTCGAACGTCAGCGGCTCGAAGTAGAGCCGGTCGGCGGTGTCGTAGTCGGTCGACACGGTCTCGGGGTTGCAGTTGACCATCACGGTCTCGTAACCCGCGGCCCGCAGCGCCATCACGGCGTGCACGCACGAGTAGTCGAACTCGATGCCCTGCCCGATCCGGTTCGGCCCGCTGCCGAGGATGATCACCTTCTCGCGGTCGGGCTGCGGCGCGACCTCGGTCTCCTCGTCGTAGGACGAGTAGTGGTACGGCGTCGTCGCCGCGAACTCCGCGGCGCAGGTGTCGACGGTCTTGAACACCGGCCGGATGCCGAGCCGGTGGCGCAGCGTGCGCACACCGTCCTCGCCGGCCAGCTCGGGGCGCAGCGCCGCGATCTGCGGGTCGGACAGCCCGTGCCGCTTGCCGCGCCGCAGCAGCGCCTCGGTCAGCGTGGGCGCGTCGCGCAGCGCCGCGCCGGTCTCGGCGATCAGTGCGATCTGGTCGACGAACCACGGGTCGATGCCGGTGGCGCCGGCGACGTCCTCGACCGAGGCCCCCGCCCGCAGCGCCTGCTCGACCCAGTAGATGCGCCCGTCGGTGGGGACGGCGGCGCGACTCAGCAGCTCGGCGGTGGGCAGCTCCTCGTCCGGCCGCGTCCAGAAGCCGGCGCGCTTGGTCTCCATCGAACGCAGCGCCTTGCCGAACGCCTCGGTGAAGTTGCGCCCGATCGCCATCGCCTCGCCGACGCTCTTCATGTGGGTCGTCAGCACCGGGTCGGCGCCGGGGAACTTCTCGAACGCGAACCGCGGCACCTTGACGACCACGTAGTCGAGGGTGGGCTCGAACGCCGCCGGCGTCTTGGTGGTGATGTCGTTGGGGATCTCGTCGAGGGTGTAGCCGACGGCCAGCTTGGCCGCGATCTTCGCGATCGGGAAGCCGGTGGCCTTGGATGCCAGCGCCGACGAGCGCGACACCCGCGGGTTCATCTCGATGACGATCATGTCGCCGGTGGCCGAGTTGACGGCGAACTGGATGTTGCAGCCGCCGGTGTCGACGCCGACCTCGCGCAGCACCGCGATGCCGAGATCGCGCATGTGCTGGTACTCGCGGTCGGTGAGCGTCATCGCCGGGGCGACGGTGATCGAGTCGCCGGTGTGCACGCCCATCGGGTCGAGGTTCTCGATCGAGCAGACGATCACGACGTTGTCGTGCCTGTCGCGCATCAGCTCGAGCTCGTACTCCTTCCAACCCAGCACCGACTGCTCGACCAGCACCTCGTGCACGGGGCTGGCGGCGAGGCCACGCGCGACCATGGTGCGCACCTCGTCGGCGCCGTCGGCCAGGCCGGAGCCGAGGCCGCCCATCGTGTAGGACGGCCGGATCACGACCCGGTTGTCGACGCTCGCGGCGAACTCCATCGCCTCGTCGAGGGTCTTGCACACCAGCGAGGAGGGCACCTCGCCACCGACGGCGCGCACGATCTCCTTGAACCGCTGGCGGTCCTCGCCGCGTTGGATCGCGTCGACGTCCGCGCCGATCAGCTCGACGCCGTACTTGTCGAGCACCCCGGCCTCGTGCAGGTCGATGGCGAGGTTGAGCGCGGTCTGGCCGCCGAGCGTCGGCAGGATCGCGTCGGGGCGCTCCTTGGCGATGACGCGCTCGACGAAGTCGGGCGTGAGCGGCTCGACGTAGGTGGCGTCGGCGAACTCCGGGTCCGTCATGATCGTCGCCGGGTTGGAGTTCACCAGGCTGACGCGGAACCCCTCGGCCCGCAGCACCCGGCAGGCCTGCGTGCCGGAGTAGTCGAACTCGCAGGCCTGGCCGATCACGATCGGCCCCGACCCGATGACCAGGATGTGCTCGATGTCGTCGCGCTTCGGCATCAGCGGCGGCCCTCCAAGAGCTCGACGAAGCGGTCGAAGAGGTAGGCGGCATCGTGCGGACCGGCCGCGGCCTCCGGGTGGTACTGCACGCTGAAGGCGCGGGTGTCGCGCGCGACCAGTCCCTCGACCACACCGTCGTTGAGGCAGACGTGGCTGACCTCGACGGCACCGAACTCGGTGTCGGTGGCGCGGTCGGCCGGCGCGTCGACGGCGAAGCCGTGGTTGTGCGCGGTGATCTCGACCTTGCCGGTGCGGCGGTCCTGCACCGGCTGGTTGATGCCGCGGTGGCCGTAGCCGAGCTTGTAGGTGCCGAAGCCGAACGCGCGGCCCAGCACCTGGTTGCCGAAGCAGATGCCGAAGACCGGCACCTGTCGGCGCAGCAGCTCGCGCACCGTCTCGACCGCGACATCGGCGGTCGCCGGGTCGCCCGGGCCGTTGGCGAGGAACACCGCGTCGGCGCCGGTCGCGACCACCGCGTCGGCGCTCGACGTGGAGGGCAGCACGTGCGACGTGATGCCCCGCTCGGCCATCCGGTGCGGCGTCATCGTCTTGATGCCGTAGTCCAGCGCGGCGACGGTGAAGCGATGCTTCCCGAGCGCGTCGACCCGGTACGCGTCGGGGGTCGTCACCTCGGCCGACAGGTCGCTGCCGGCCATGGCCGGCGAGGCGAGCACCGTCGCCAGCAGCGCGTCTCGGTCGCCGATGCTGCTGATGCCGCAGCGCATCGCGCCCCGCTCGCGCAGGTGGCGGGTCAGCGCGCGCGTGTCGACGCCGCTGATGCCGACCACGCCCTGCGCGGCGAGCTCGTCGTCGAGCGAACGGCGGGAACGCCAGCTGGACGCCCGGCGGGCGGGGTCGCGCACGACGTAGCCCGCGACCCAGATGCGACGCGACTCGGGGTCGTCGTCGTTGATGCCGGTGTTGCCGATGTGCGGCGCGGTCTGCACGACGACCTGACGGTGGTACGACGGGTCGGTGAGCGTCTCCTGGTAGCCGGTCATGCCGGTGTTGAAGACGGCCTCGCCGACCGTCTCCCCCTCGGCCCCGAACGGTTCGCCGGCGAACGTCCGGCCGTCCTCCAGCACGAGCAGTGCCGTCACGCGGGCACCCCTTCCACGATCGATCCGTCCTGCACGGTGAGTCGGCCACGGAACACCGTGGCCACGACCCGCGCCGGGAACCGGTGCCCGGCGAACGGGGTGTTGCGCGCCTTCGACGCCAGCGCGGCGGGGTCGACGGTCCAGGCGCCGGCCGGGTCGACGAGCACCAGGTTGGCCGGCGCCCCGACACCGAGCCCGCCACCGTGACCGGGCACGCGCCCGATCGTGGCCGGCCGGGTCGACATCCGGTCGGCCACCCCCGCCCAGTCGAGCAGGCCGGTGTCGACCATCGTCTCGGCGACCACGCCGAGCGCGGTCTGCAGCCCCAGCATGCCGAATGCCGCGTCGCCGAACGCGTGGTCCTTGTCGTGCGCGGCGTGCGGCGCGTGATCGGTGGCGACCGCGTCGACGGTGCCGTCGGCCAGCGCCGCCCGCAGCGCGGTGACGTCCTCGGCCGGCCGCAGCGGCGGGTTCACCTTGTACAGCGGGTCGTAGGTCTCGAGCAGGTCGTGGGTCAGCAGCAGATGGTGCGGCGTGACCTCGGCGGTGACCGCGACGCCGCGGGCCTTGGCCCAACGCAGCACCTCGACCGTGCCGGCCGTCGACACGTGGCACACGTGCAGCCGCGACCCGACGTGCTCGGCGAGCATGACGTCGCGCGCGACGATCGACTCCTCGGCCACCGCCGGCCAGCCGGCGAGCCCGAGTCGGCCCGAGAGCTCACCCTCGTGCGCGCAGGCGGCGTGGTCGGCGAGCCGCGGGTCCTGGGCGTGCTGCGCGACGACCGCGTCGAACGCCTTCACGTACTCCAGGGCCCGTCGCATGAGCCGGGCGTCGTGCACGCAGCGGCCGTCGTCGCTGAACACCCGCACCTGTGCGGCGGAGCGCGCCATGTTGCCGATCTCGGCGAGCGTCTCGCCCGCGAGCCCCTTCGACACCGCGCCGACGGGACGGACGTCGACGAGCCCCGCCGTCCGCCCGCGGCGGTACACCTGCTCGACGATCTCGGCACTGTCGGCCACCGGGTCGGTGTTGGCCATGGCGTGCACGGCGGTGAAACCGCCCAGCGCGGCCGCGGCCGACCCCGTCGCGATCGTCTCGGCGTCCTCGCGGCCCGGTTCGCGCAGATGCGTGTGCAGGTCGACGAATCCGGGCAGCAGCACCAGACCGTCGGCGTCGACCACCGTGTCGCCGGACAGCCCCGCCCCGACCTCGGCGATCACGCCGTCCTCGACGAGGACGTCGGTCGGGTCGGCACCGAGGAGCGCGGCTCCCCGCAGCAGCAGGCTCACAGCGCGACCTCCCCCGCGCCGGCGAGCAGCCGGTAGAGCACGGCCATGCGCACCGAGACCCCCGCCTGCACCTGGTCGAGCACCACCGAGCGTTCGCTGTCGGCCGCCACCGACGAGATCTCCAGGCCGCGGTTCATCGGACCGGGGTGCAACACCGGCGCGTGCTCGGCGAGCAGGTCGAGCCGTTCGGGGGTGAGCCCGTACCCGATCGCGTACTCGCGCTCGGTAGGGAAGTAGCCGCCGTTCATCCGCTCCCGCTGCACCCGCAGCATCATCACGGCGTCGACGTCGCCGTGGGCCTTGCCCGACAGCACGGCGTCGAGGTCCCAGCTGGTCTCGCACGGCCAGCTGCCGATGCCGGAGGGCAACAGCGTCGGCGGCGCGACGATGGTGACGCGGGCGCCGAGCGTGCACAGCAGCAGCACGTTCGAGCGAGCCACCCGGCTGTGGGTGATGTCGCCGACGATGACGACGTGCCGGCCGGCGAGCTCACCGAGTCGGCGCCGGAGCGTGTACGCGTCCAGCAGCGCCTGGGTCGGATGCTCGTGCGTGCCGTCGCCGGCGTTGACGACGCTGCACCCCACCCAGGTCGCGATCCGGTTCACCGCGCCCGAGGCGTGGTGGCGCACGACCAGCGCGTCGACGCCCATCGCCGCCACCGTCAGCACGGTGTCGCGCAGGCTCTCGCCCTTGCTCACGCTCGACCCCTTGGCGCTGACGTTGATCACGTCCGCCGAGAGCCACTTGCCCGCGATCTCGAACGACGAGCGGGTACGGGTGGAGTCCTCGAAGAACAGGTTCACGATCGTGCGACCGCGCAGCGGCGGGAGCTTCTTCACCTCGCGGGTCTGCACGGCGTGCATGCGTTCAGCGGTGTCGAGGATCGCCGTCGCCGCGTCCCGGTCGAGGTCGGCGGCAGAGAGCAGGTGGGCGCTCACGACGCCCCCGTCCCGAAAGCCTCGGAGTCGTCGACGTACACGGCGTCGCCCGGGTCGTCGCCGTCGATCTCCCTCAGCAGCACACGCACGTCCTGGGCGGCGGCGGTGGGCAGGTTCTTGCCGACGTAGTCGGCGCGGATCGGCAGCTCGCGGTGGCCGCGGTCGACGAGCGTGGCGAGCTGCACGCTGCGGGGCCGCCCCAGCTCGGTGAGCGCGTCCAGCGCCGCACGGCACGAGCGGCCCGAGCAGAGCACGTCGTCGACGAGGATCACCACCCGCCCGTCGACCCCGCCGTCGGGCTCTACCGTCTCGCCCAGGGGGCGGACGCCGCGCAGGCGCAGGTCGTCGCGGTAGAGAGTGATGTCGAGCGAGCCCACCGGCAGTTCGACGTCGGCGAACGCGAGGATGCGCGCCGACAGCCGGTGCGCGAGCGGGACCCCGCGGGTGGGGATGCCGAGCAGCACGGCGTCGAAGTCGCTGCGCGCGACGTTCTCGATGATCTGGTGGGCCATCCGGTCGGTGATGCGCGCGACGTCGGCGGCGGTGAGAACCGGGGGCGGGTCACCGGGGTCGGGCGGACCGGTGGGGTCGGGTGAGCCGGTGGGATCGAGCGGACGGTCGTCGGCGTCGCCGACGACGGTCGTCCGGGCACGACGATGCTCCGAGGGCACAGCGCCTCCTTGTCCGCCTCACGGGACGGTCCCTTAAAGGAGTGGTTCGCGCTCACCCTAGCAAGCCGCCGCGGCACCGCGGTCCCGGCACCGGACCCGGCACCGCACGCGCGAACGTGATCATTCCCGCGACGTCCCGA
This sequence comes from Jatrophihabitans endophyticus, assembly GCF_900129455.1. Taxonomy (NCBI): domain Bacteria; kingdom Bacillati; phylum Actinomycetota; class Actinomycetes; order Jatrophihabitantales; family Jatrophihabitantaceae; genus Jatrophihabitans; species Jatrophihabitans endophyticus. Next base: position 485,897 of record NZ_FQVU01000003.1, on the reverse strand, counting down.
GGTACCGTCGGGGCCTGTCCACAGCAAGAATGGGCATCTTTGACAGGCAGTGACCGGGATAGTTACGGTCCGGTTGCTTCTCGGCGTGCAGACCACGCCGTCGGACGGCGCGGCGCACACGGGGACACGATGACTGGACGATCGACGGACGAGGACGCCGTCGCCAACGACGGCTACGCCAAGGCCCTCGGCGCGCGGCTGCGTGCCGTGCGCATGCAGCAGCACCTGTCCCTGCACGGAGTCGAGCGCAAGTCATCCGGTCGGTGGAAGGCCGTCGTCGTCGGGTCCTACGAGCGCGGCGACCGCGCGGTGTCGGTGCAGCGGCTCTCCGAGCTGGCCGACTTCTACGGCGTCCCCGTCAGCGACCTGCTCCCGCCCGAGGACTCCCCCTTCGGCAACGGCGGCTCGGCCGGCACCCCGCTCTCGCGCATCGTGCTCAACCTCGACAAGGTCACCTCGCTGCAGGACCCGCACGCCGACATCCTGCGGCGGTTCGTCGCCTCCATCCAGCGGCAGCGCGGCGACCTCGGCGCCCGCTCGTTCCCGGTGCGGCACGAAGATCTGCGCACGCTCGCGCTCATGTACGACACCACCATCGAGGCGCTCACCGAGCGCCTCGTCCGGTGGCAGGTGCTCGCGCCCGAGAGCGTCATCGTCGACGGCGAGCCGTAGGCCTCAGTCCGCTGCGGACGGCCGGGCCGGCACCTCGCGGGCGACCTTGCCCAGCACGCCGTTGACGAAACGCGGCGACTCGTCGGTCGACAGCGACTTCGCGAGCTGCACCGCCTCGTCGATCGCAACCGCGTCGGGCACGTCCTCTCGCCACAGCAGCTCGTACACGCCGAGGCGCAGGACGGCACGGTCGACGTCGGGCATGCGGTCGACCGTCCAGCCCTCGGCGTACTCGGCGAGGATGCCGTCGATGTCGCCGCGGTGCGCGTGCACGCCCTCGACGAGCTCGACGGTGTAGTCGTTGACCGGCGGCTCGGCGAGCGCCACCCGGTCGGCCAGCGTGGTGAGCGCGTCGGCGCCGCGGACGTCGGCCTCGTAGAGGACGTCCAGGGCGCGCTTGCGTGCCTTCGATCGCGCGGACAAGTCAGCTGTTGACCCGGCCGAGGTACCGGCCGTCGCGGGTGTCGACCTTGACCTTCTCGCCCGTCGACACGAACAGCGGCACCTGGATCTCGGCGCCGGTCTCGAGCGTCGCGGGCTTCGTGCCGCCGGTGCTGCGGTCGCCCTGCAGGCCGGGGTCGGTGTGGCTGATGACGAGCTCGACGCTGGTCGGCAGCTCGATGTAGAGCGGCGCGCCGTCGTGGACGGCGATGGCGACCTCGGCGTTGTCGAGCAGGTAGTGGGCGGCGTCGCCCACCACGTTGGCCCCGACCGGGATCTGGTCGTAGGTGTCGCTGTCCATGAAGACGAAGTCGCTGCCCTCCTTGTACAGGTAGGTCATCGCGCGCTTGTCGACGTTGGCCGTCTCGACCTTCGTCCCGGCGTTGAAGGTGCGGTCGACGACCTTGCCCGACAGCACGTTCTTCAACGTGGTCCGCACGAAGGCGCCGCCCTTGCCGGGCTTGACGTGCTGGAACTCGACGACGGTCCACAGCTGGCCGTCGATGTTCAGGACCAGGCCGTTCTTGAGGTCGTTGGTGGTAGCCACAGCGGGCGAGTCTAGTGGGGCTCAGCCGGTGGGGTCGGCAGCGGGCCGCTCGGTCACGTGCAGCCGGATGACGCCGCGGACCACGGCGGTGCCGTCGTCGCGGGTCGCGACCACGCGCACCGCCACCTCGCCCGGACCCGACCAGTCGGCCGGGTCGGTCTCGGCGGTGGCGAGCAGCGTCGAAGACGACTTGGCGAGGTACTCGAGCTCCATGCCCTTGGGCAGCCAGCGCAGGTGCTCCGGGATCGTGGCCTCGGCCAGCGCGCCCATCGCCATCTCGAGCCCGTTGGCCACGGCGATGGCGTGCACCGTCCCGATGTGGTTGTGCACGCCCCACCAGTTGCGCACCCGCACCACCGCGCGGTGCGGCCGCAGCTCGACCAGTGTCGGCGCGATCGTGAGGAAGTACGGCGCCTTCAGCGCGAACGCGAGGCTGAAGGCCCCCCGCCCGAGCGGCACGCGGCTGGCTCGGTCGTAGAGCGCGAGGACGTCCACGGCCGTGACGTTACCCGCCGGTAACCCAGCGCACAGCCCGGATCGTGGACCGACATGCCGGCGGATCGAGCGGATCGGTCCACGATCGGGGTCAGGCGTCGGCGCGCTTGCGCGACGGCAGCGCCGGGAAGCCGTGGGCGTGCCGCAACGCCATCCACACCGGGCCGGCCAGGACGAGCAGGGCGGCGAGCACGATCCCGGTCGCCGCGGTGGGCACGCCGAGCAGCTTGAGCGCCGAGGCCAGCAGGACGAAGGCGAGCGCCCGCCGGATGAGCGCGCCGGGCAACTGCGTCGACAGCTTGGCACCGAGGTACGCGCCGGGGATCGAACCGACGAGCAGTGCGAGGGTCACCCCGAACTCGAGCTCGCCGAACACCAGGTGCCCGACCGCGGCCGCGGCCACGAGCGGCACCGCCTGCACCAGGTCGGTGCCGACGAGCTCGCTCGCGCGCAGCGTCGGGTACAGGAACATCAGCGCGATGATGATCAGCGAGCCGCTGCCGACCGACGTCATGCCGACGACCAGACCGCCGACCGCACCGATCAGGACGGTCGGCACCGGACGCAGCGAGACCCCGGGCGGGCCGGTGGGGTCGGCGCCGCGCCGCCCGTCCCGGTGCCGCGCGCGCTCGGCGAGACGGAGGTAGGCCCGGCCGAACAGGCCGGCGGCGGCGACGATCAGCGCCACCCCCAGCGTCGTCTTGACGGCCTCGTCCAACCCGGCGTCGCCGTGCAGCCGGCCCACCAGCCACGCACCGGCGAACGCCGCGGGCACCGACCCGACGCACAACCACCGGACGAGGTCGAGGCGCACGGTGCCGTTGCGCAGATGCACCGCCGAGCCGACGGGCTTCATCACCGCGGCGGCCACCAGATCGCTGGACACGGCGGCCAGCGGCGCGACGCCGAAGAAGAGCACGAGCACCGGGGTCATCAGCGCACCCCCGCCCATGCCCGTCAGCCCGACGACGACGCCGATCCCGAGCGCGGCGGCGGCCATGAGCCAGTCGAAGTGCATGTCGGCGTGGTCCCGGTCAGCTGTCCAGCGACGACAGCCACGACAGCGCGAGGACGTACCCCTCCGCGCCGAGCCCCACGAGCACGCCCGCGGCATGGGGCGAGACGTAGCTGTGGCGGCGGAACTCCTCACGGGCGTGGACGTTGCTGAGGTGCACCTCGACCAGCGGCGCGGTGAGCATCGCGCAGGCGTCGCCGAGGACGACCGAGGTGTGGGTGAGCCCGCCGGCGTTGAGCACGACCGGCACCTCGTCGTCGACGGCCTCGTGCAGCCAGCCCAGCAGCTCGCCCTCGTGGTCGGTCTGGCGCACCTCGACCGCGAGGCCGAGCTCGGCGCCGGCCCGGACGCACAGCGCCGCGAGCTCGGCGTGCGTCGTGGTGCCGTAGACGGCCGGCTCGCGCCGGCCGAGCCGTCCCAGGTTGGGGCCGTTGAGGACGAGGACCCGGCGGGCGCCGGCGGGGGTGGCGGGATCGGTCATGCGGAGACCTCCGAGTAGGCGGCGGACAGCGTCTCCGCGTCCGGTTCGTCGATCGACACCGGCTGCGCCACCCCGTCGAGGACGACGAAGCGCAGCCGGTTGCCGCGGGCCTTCTTGTCGATGCGCATCGTGGCCAGCAACTCGGGGTAGGCGTCGGCGCGGTACGTCGTCGGCAGCCCGAGCGAGCGCAGCACCGCCCCGTGCCGCGCGGCGGTGGCGGCGTCCAGCCGGCCCAGCCGGCGGGCCAGCTCGGCGGCGTACACGAGCCCGACCGCGACCGCGTCGCCGTGGCGCCATCGGTAGTCCTCGGCCCGCTCGATGGCGTGGCCGAGGGTGTGGCCGTAGTTGAGGATCTCGCGCAGGCCCTGCTCGGTGAGGTCCTCGCCCACCACCCGCGCCTTGACCCGCACGCTGCGCTCCACGAGCTCGCGCTCGGCCGGGTTGCCGGGGGTGACCGCGGCGGCCGGGTCGGCCTCGACGAGCTCCAGGATCGCGGGGTCGGCGATGAAGCCGCACTTCACGACCTCCGCCAGCCCGGCGCGGTAGTCGGCGGCCGGCAGCGTGGCCAGCGCGGCGAGATCGCAGACGACCCCGGCCGGCGGGTGGAACGCACCGACGAGATTCTTGCCCCGGGCGGTGTTGATCCCGGTCTTGCCGCCCACCGCGGCGTCGACCATGCCGGCGAGCGTCGTCGCCACGTGCACGACCCGCACGCCGCGCAGCCAGGCGGCGGCGACCCAACCGGCGAGGTCGGTCGTCGCTCCGCCACCGAGGCCGACGACGGCGTCGGAGCGGGTGAAGCCGAGCTCGCCGAGCGTGTCCCAGCACCGCCCCGCCACGGCGAGCGTCTTGGCCGCCTCACCGTCGGGCACCTCGATGGGGTGGACGGCGTAGCCCGCGGCGACGAGGTCGTCGCGCACCCGCGCCGCGCGCTCGCGCAGGGTCGGTGGATGCAGCAGCGCGACGCGGGTCGCCCCGGTGAGCAGGCCGCCCAGCTCGCGGGTGACGTCGTGACCGACGAGGACCGGGTACGGCTGCGGGCCGCCGACCTCGATACGGGTGGGGGTCACGCGCGGCTCCGTTCGTGCAGTCGGGCGGCGACGGTGGCCGCGACCTGGCCCGGGGTACGGCCGTCGGTGTCGATCGTCATCGTCGCGACCGCCCGGTAGACCGGGTCCCGCTCCGCGGCGAGGGCGCCCAGCCGGCCGGGTGGGTCCGCGGCGAGCAACGGCCGGGTGCGCCCGTCCCCCACCCGTGCGGTCAGCGTGTGCAGCGTCGCGCGCAGCAGCACGACCGGCACCCCGGCCGTGGCGAGCGCGTCGCGGGTCGCGGCCGTGCTCAGCGCTCCCCCGCCCAGGGCGAGCACGCCGTCGAAGTCGCTCAGTGCGGACGCGATGGCGGCGGCCTCGACCTCGCGGAATCCGGGCTCGCCGGAGTCGGCGAAGACGGCGGCGACGCTGCGCCCGGCGGCGGCCTCGACGAGGTCGTCGGAGTCGGCGAAGGGCAGGCCGAGGATCTTGGCCAGTCGGCGCCCGCTCGTGCTCTTGCCGGCGCCCGGCAGGCCCACCAGCACCGCGCGCGGGGTCATCGCTCGGCGGCCCGCTCCGTCGCCGGCTCGGTGGCCGGGGTCAGCCCGCGCTCGACGAGCCGGGCCGCGTAGGCGTCGGCGTTGCGCCGCGTCTCGGCCACCGAGTCGCCGCCGAACTTGTCGAGGACGGCCTCGGCGAGCACCAGCGCCACCATGGCCTCGGCGACCACGCCGGCGGCGGGGACGGCGCAGACGTCCGAGCGCTGGTTGATGGCCACCGCGGCCTCGCCGGTCTCGGTGTCGACGGTGCGCAGTGCGCGTGGCACGGTCGAGATCGGCTTCATCGCGGCCCGCACGCGCAGCACCTCGCCGGTGGTCATGCCGCCCTCGGTGCCGCCGGAGCGTCCCGACACGCGCCGCAGCACGCCGCCGTCGTTCACGATCTCGTCGTGGGCCAGCGACCCGCGGATACGGGCGAGCTCGAAGCCGTCACCGACCTCGACGCCCTTGATGGCCTGGATGCCCATGAGCGCGGCGGCGAGCCGCGCGTCGAGACGGCGGTCGCCGTGGGTGAAGCTGCCGACGCCGGGCGGCAGGCCGTAGGCCAGCACCTCGACGACGCCGCCGAGGGTGTCGCCGTCCTTGCGGGTGCGGTCGATCTCCTCGACCATCGCCGCTCCCGCGGCCGCGTCGAGGCAGCGCACCGGCGACTCGTCCACCGCCGCCGCGTCCGCCGGGCGGGGGACGACACCCGCGGGCGCGGTCACCGCGCCGATCCCGACGACATGGCTCACGATCTCGACGCCGAGCGCCTGGCGCAGGAACGCGCGGGCGACCGTGCCGAGCGCGACGCGGGAGGCGGTCTCGCGGGCACTCGCGCGTTCGAGCACGGGTCGCGCGTCGTCGACGTCGTACTTCTGCATGCCCGCGAGATCGGCGTGCCCGGGGCGGGGCCGGGTCAGCGGGGAGTTGCGGGCGAGCTCGGCGAGCACGTCGGCGTCGACCGGGTCGGCCGACATGACCTGTTCCCACTTGGGCCACTCGGTGTTGCCGACCCGCACCGCGACGGGGCCGCCCATCGTCACGCCGTGCCGGACGCCGCCGGTCAGCTCCACGACGTCCTGCTCGAACTTCATCCGCGCGCCCCGGCCGTAGCCGAGGCGACGCCGGGCGAGCTCCACGGCGACGTCCCCGGTCGTCACGGCGACCCCGGACGGCAGCCCGTCGAGGACGGCGACCAGAGCGGGGCCGTGCGACTCACCGGCGGTGATCCAGCGCAACACGCCGCTCAGTGTGTCAGGCCGGGCGAAGCCACCCCGAGCGCCACCCGATCAGCCGCCCAGCAGCCAGCCGTCGGGCTCGGCCAGGGCACGCGCGGCCGCAGGACCCCACGAGCCGGGGGCGTAGCGGTGCAGCGTCGGCGGGTCGTCCAGCAGCGGGCCGGCGGCCTCCCACACCGCGGCGAGGCCGTCCGGGCGCGTGAACAGCGACCGGTCGCCCACGAGCACGTCGTTGATGAGCCGGACGTAGGGCGGCAGCGGGTCGCCGTCGGGCAGCGAGTCGAGGTGCAGCGTCACGTCCGCGGCATCCAGGTCCATCTCGGGGCCGGGTCGCTTGGTGACGAGCCGCAGGTCGATGGCGCCGCTGCCGGCAAGGTCGAAGGTCAGCACGTTGCCGTTCTTCGGGACGCCCTCGAGCGTGCCCTTCGGCTCGCGCAGGATCAGGCTCACCCGCTGCTCGCTCGCGTGCAGTCGCTTGCCGGTGCGCAGCAGGAAGGGCACGTCGCGCCAGCGGTCGTTGTCGATGTACATCCGCGCGGCGACGTACGTGTCCGTACGCGACGTCTTGCGCACGCCCTCGGTGTCGGTGAAGCCCTCGAACTGGCCGAGCACGACGTCGTCGGGGTCGATCTTGCGGAAGCAGCCGATGACCTCCTCGCGGGCGGCCTGCAGGTTCTCCGGCGACAGGTTGGTCGGGGGCTCCATCGCGACCTCGGCGACGAGCTGGAACAGGTGTGTCACCAGCATGTCGAGCACCGCGCCGGTCTCGTCGTAGAACTCGGCGCGGTCGGCGATGCCGAGCTGCTCGGGCACGTCGATCTGCACCGCGCGGATGTGCTCCTTCGACCAGACGGCGTCGAACAGACCGTTGGCGAACCGCATCACGTGCAGGTTCTGCGTGGCCTCCTTGCCCAGGAAGTGGTCGATGCGGAAGACCTGCTTCTCGTCGAGCACCTTGTGCACCATCTCGTCGAGCTCGCGGAAGCTCTCCGCCGACGTCCCGAACGGTTTCTCGTAGACGACGTAGCTGCCCTTGGCCAGGTCGTGCTCGCCCAGGCCCTCGGTGATGCGTTCGAAGGCGCTCGGCGGGATGGCGAGGTAGTGGACGAGCTGCGCGTCGTCGCCGACCTCCTCGCGTGCCTCGCCGAGGACGTCGAGCAGGCTGCCCGGGTCGTCCTTCGCGAAGCCGCCGCCGGCGAAGCGCAGCCGCTTCTCGAACTCGCGCCACGTCCCGTCGTCGAGGGACTCGCCGGTGTCGGCGAGCACCTCGCGCACGTGCTGCTGGAAGTCGTAGTGCGACACGTCGCCGCGACCGTTGCCGACGAGGAGCCACCGATCGGGCAGCAGCCCGGCCGTGGCCAGCGTGTAGAAGGCGGGCAGCACCATGCGCTTGGCGAGGTCGCCGGTCGCGCCGTAGAGGACGAAGACAGTGGGGCCGGGGCGGGCGTCGGACGTCACCCCTCGGGCATACCCGCGCGGCGAGCCCGGGCACCCACCCGGCGATGACGACTTGGCGTCAGCCGAGATCGGGCGTGAGGTCGAACGCGAGCACCAGCAACGCCCCCAGCAGCAGCATCGGACCGAACGGGATCGCGGTCTTCATGGTGGCGCGGCGACCGGCAAGCAGCGCGAGCGAGACCACCGCGCCGAGCAGGAACCCACCGAAGATGCCGTAGTAGACCTGCGCCCAGCCGAACCACCCGAGGTACCCGCCGAGGACGCCGCCGAGCTTGACGTCGCCGTAGCCGAACGAGCGGGGGGCGAGGAACACGAGCAGGAACAGCACGGCGAAGACGGCGGCCGCGCCCTCGGCCGCGCGCAGCAGCCAGGACCACTCGCCGGCCGGGCCCGCGGCGAGCAGGGCCAGCGGCGGTGCGGCCGTGACCAGGGCGAACACGAGCCGGTTCGGCAGCCGGTGGTGCTCGTAGTCGATGACGACCAGGGGCGCCCCGACGACCGCGAGCAGCACGAACGCCGGCAGCACCGCCGTCGTCGCGGCGGCGAGGCCGCCGAGCGCGCCGAGCACCGTGGCGAGCAGCGCGGTGACCCCGACCCGGGCGGGGGACGCGGGCCGTCCCCGCCACCACCGCGCGGCGGTACGGTCGGGCACCGAGAGCGTGAGTCGGGCGAGATACGGGGCGACGAGGACGGCCGCGCCGGCCGCGACGAGCGCGCCGGTCAGCTCGGAGGACACGCCGCGGAGCCTAGCGAGCGCTCTCGGCCCGGCCGTCCCGGCGAATAGGGTGGCGCGACGCAGGATCGGCAAGCCTCGCAGGCGGTCAGGGGGAACGGGTGGACGGGCCGGCACACGACGCGATCGTGCTGGCCGGCGGCCGGGCCCGCCGGCTGGCCGGCGCCGACAAGCCCGCCGAGTTCGTCGGCGGCGCGTCGCTGCTCGACCGCGCACTCGGCGCCGTCCCCGGGGCCGGGCGGGTCGTCGTCGCGGGGCCGCGCCGGCCGGTCGCACGAGCGGTCTCGTGGTGCGTCGAACAGCCCGCGGGCGGGGGCCCGGTGGCCGGGTTGGCGGCCGCGGTCCCGCTGACCACCGCGGCCCTGCTCGTCGTGCTGGCCGCCGACCTGCCCTGGGTCGCGCCGGCGGTCCCGCTGCTGCTCGCCGCCGTCCCGCCCGACGGTCGGGCGGTGCTCGCCGACACCGGCGGTCGCGACAACCATCTCGCCGCATGCTGGCGCCGCGCCACGCTGCTCGCCGCGCTCGCCCGCCTGCCCGTGCTCGCCGGCGCGTCGATGCGCTCGTTGGCCGCGGACGTCGCGACCGTCCGGGTCACCGACCGGGGAGGCTGGGGTCAGGACTGCGACACCTGGGACGACCTCGCCGCCGCCCGCGCCCGCGTCCACGACTGACGGCGCACGCGCGAGCGGCGACGCCCGGCGCGCGTAGCGCAGGAGGATCCGCCGGACCCAGCACCCGCACCCGTCACCGGTGACCGGAAGTTGCCGGGCAGTTTCGTGCCATCCGCGGGCCCTTGGGCGGTTTCGCCGAATGGGTGCAGGCTGTGCGACGGGTCCTGACAACGTTGTCAAATCGTGGCGCGACCAGCGACCCCCGGGTCCCGCGGACCCGGTGCGCCGAAGGAGCCCCCGGATGCCCGATCGGATCTGCGCCGTCCCGACCGCCCCTCGTCCACCCCGCTCCGCACGACGCCGCCGGGTGGCCCTGCTCGCGGCCGCCGTGCTGGGGCTCTCCCCCACGGTCCTGACGCTCGCGCCGGCGGCCACGGCCGCGCCGGCCGCCGTCACCGACCCGGCGGCGCACGTCGATCCGACGATCGGCACGTCGGGGTACGTCGACGACTTCCCCGGCGCGGACGTCCCGTTCGGCATGGTCCAGTGGAGTCCCGACACGCCGAGCCGGCCGGCGGGCGGCGGGTACGAGTACACCGACGACGCGACCACCGGCTTCAGCCTCACCCACATCAGCGGGCCGGGCTGTGCGGCCGGCGGCGACGTCCCGCTGCTGCCGGTCAGCGGCGACGTCCCCGCGAAGCCCGACGACGCCACGCTGCCGCTCGACCACGGCAAGGAGCGCGCCGAGGCCGGTGACTACACGCTCGACGCCGGCGGCGTCTCGACCCGGCTGACGACCACGCAGCGCGCCGGCCTCGGCGCGTTCACCTTCGCGAAGGACCAGCCCGCCACCCTGCTGCTCAAGCTCTCGGGCAGCGCGGCCGGCACCGACGCGACGCACTTCCAGGTCGTCAACCAGCACGAGGTCGCGGGCTGGGTGACCAGCGGTCACTTCTGCGGCGCGGACGACACCTACACCGTGTACTTCGACCTCACCTTCGACCACGACTTCACCGGCACCGGCACCTGGCAGGGCGCCGACGTCGCGAAGGGCAAGCGGTCCCTGACGACCCACACCCGCGCCGCCTCGCGCGCCCACGCCACCGACGGCTCCCACCGCACCGCCAACGGGGAGCGGCGGACGTCGCCCGAACTGCACGGCAAGGCCGCTCCCGCGAAGGTCACTCCCCAGGCGTCCCCACCGGTCGCCGACGTCAACGGCGCGTACCTCGGCTTCGACACGGCCGAGAACCCGACGGTGAAGGCCAAGGTCGGCATCAGCTACGTCAGCACCGCCAACGCGAAGAAGAACCGCACCACCGAGATCCCGGGCTGGGACGTCGACGCCGTGGCCACCGCCGCGCACGACGCCTGGAACGACACGCTGTCCAAGATCACGATCAGCGGCGGGACGGCCGACGAGCAGCGCGTCTTCTACACCGCGCTCTACCACGCGTTGCTGCACCCGAACGTCTACAGCGACGTCAACCGGCAGTACCTGGGCTTCGACGGCGAGGTGCACAAGACGGCCAAGGGCCACGTCGAGTACGCGAACTTCTCCGGGTGGGACATCTACCGCAGCCAGGCGCAGCTCGAGGCCATGCTCGAACCGCAGGCCGCGAGCGACGAGGTTCGCTCGATGCTCGACCAGTACGACCAGACCGGCCAGCTGCCCAAGTGGGAGCTGTACAACGGCGAGTCGTACGTGATGGTCGGCGACCCGGCCGACGCGATCATCGCCGACGCCTACGCCTTCGGCGCCCGTGACTTCGACACCGCGCACGCGCTCGACGTGATGCTCACCGAGGCCAACCAGCCCAACAAGATCCGTCCCGGCCTGTCGCAGTACCTCGACAAGGGCTACCTGCCGTTGGACGGCAGCTACGGCTGCTGCAACTTCTACGGCCCGGTCTCGACGCAGCAGGAGTACGACACCGCCGACTCGGCGATCTCGTCGTTCGCGAAGGCCCTCGGCGACAGCGACACCGCGACGACGTTCGCGAGGCGGGCCAACAACTGGCAGAACGTCTTCAACCCGGCGACGAACTTCCTGCAGCCGAAGCTCGCGAACGGCCAGTTCAACGGCAACTTCAACCCGTCGTCGAGCCTCGGCTTCGTCGAGGGCAACAGCTACCAGTACACGCCGATGTCGCCGCACGACGTGAAGGGCCTCATCGCCGCCGCCGGCGGCAACGACGCGTGGATCGAGAAGCTGGACGGCCTCACGTCCACGATCAAGGACATCGACTCGTCCAACGCCGACTTCGGCAACGAGCCGAGCATCGAGATCCCGTGGGAGTACGACTACGCGGGTGCGCCGTGGAAGACGCAGCAGACGGTCCGCGCGATCCAGCAGCAGATCTTCCCGGCGAAGCCGGCCGGGATCGCGGGCAACGACGACCTGGGCACCATGAGCGCCTGGTACGTCTTCTCCGCGCTCGGCTTCTACCCCGAGACGCCGGGGACGGCCGACCTCGCCGTCGGCAGCCCGGTGTTCCCGAAGGCCGTGGTGACGCTCGCGAGCGGGAAGAAGCTCACGATCACCGGCGCGGGCGCGACGGCCGACGCGCCCTACGTCCACGGTCTGACCCTCGGCGGCACGGCGTGGAACCACGCGTACCTCTCCCCCGACCTCGTCCAGACCGGCGGGAAGCTCGCGTTCACGCTCGGCACCACGCCGGACAAGGGCTGGGCGAGCGCAGCCGCCGACGCGCCGCCGTCGGACACCACCGGCCTGCTGCCCGCGCTGGGCTACGTCACCGACCCCCAGCTCGTCGTCGAGCCGGGCAAGACGGTGCGGTTGACGCTCGGGGCCCGCGCCGTCGGCAAGGGTGCGCAGGACGTCTCGTGGAAGGCGATCGCCGGGGACGGCCCGGCCGCCTCCCCCTCCTCGGGCACGGTGCACGTCAAGCCCGGCAAGGACGCGACGCAGACCGTCACGCTCACCGCCCCGAGCGCCGACGGCCGTTACCCGGTGGCGTTCTCGATGGCGGGCGCCGGCGGCGTCGAGCTGCCGAAGGTCGTCGCCGAGATCGATGTCGCGAAGCCGGGCGAGCTCTGGCCGTACTACGACAACGCGGGCGTCTCGAACGACGGGGCGACGAACCAGGGCGACTACGACGGCGGGGGGTGGTCGTACTCCGCACAGGCCCTCGCCGAGGACGGTGTCGCGCCGGGCAAGAGCGTCACCGCCGACGGGCTGACCTACGCGCTGCCGGCCGTCGCGGCCGGCGAGTACGACAACATCGTCGCCGGCGGCCAGCAGATCGCGCTGGCGACGCCGACCGCCGGGTCGTCGTTCGGCATCCTGGGCAGCGCGACCAACGCGTCGCCCGGGTCACGCGGCACGTTCGTCCTGCACTTCACCGACGGCACCACGCAGTCGGTGACCCTGGGCCTGTCGGACTGGACGCTCGGCGGCGACGGCACCACCGCGCCGTCCTACGGCAACACCGTGGTGTCGAGCATGCCGTACCGCGACACGGCCTCGGGCGGTCGGCAGGTGATCGCGACGTACCTGTTCGCGGCCCACGCGGACATCGCGGCGGGCAAGACCGTGCAGAGCGTGACCTTCCCCGCCGAGGTCGACAGCGGTGACCTGCACGTGTTCGCGTTCAGCGTCGGGTGAAACCCCCGCTTTTGGCGGCTGAGCGCAGCATGCTGCGCTCAGCCGCCAAAAGCGGACGATCAGGCGATCAGCTCGTCGCCGGCGTAGACGTTCCAGCGTTCCTCGCGGACGAGCCCGGCGAGCAGCAGGCCGTGCTCGCGGGCGAGGTCGACGGCGAGGCTGGAGGGGGCAGACACCGCCACGATGCCGGCCGCCCCGGCGGCCACCGCCTTCTGCACGATCTCGAACGACACCCGGCCCGAGACGACCAGCACCCGGTCGCGGGCGGGAAGGCCCCCGGCCAGCAGCGCGTTGCCGACGACCTTGTCGACGGCGTTGTGGCGGCCGACGTCCTCGCGGACCGGGCCGAGCCGACCCGCGGCGTCGGCGATCGCGGCGGCGTGGACGCCACCGGTGCGGTCGAACGCGCGCTGTCGGGTGCGCATGCTGGCGGGCAGCCCGGCGAGGACGTCGGCGGCGACCGTCCAGCCCTCGGTGTGCGGCGGGCCGCCGGCGAGCGGGGACAGGTCGAGCACGTCGGCGCTGCAGACGCCGCACGCGGCGCTCGTGACGAAGGCCCGCGGCCGGGGCGGGCGGACGCCGGCGCGCAGCGTCACGTGGACGCGGTCGGTGTCGTCCTCGCGGCAGGTCCGCATGGTCACGATGTCGTCGGGCCGCCGTACGCCGGACTCGACGACGAGCCAGCCGGCGGCGAGCTCCAGGTCGTGACCGGGCGTGCGCATCAGGGTCGCGATCGCGTCGCTGCCGGCACCGGTCGCGGCCTCGAGCCCGAGCACCAGCGGTGACTCGACCGCGAGGTCGTCGGGGGTGCGAGCCGGCTGGGCGTCGCCGTTACGGCGCACCACCGCGCGTCGTGTGGTGCTGACGGGCATCGTTCGAGCGTAATCCGGAATCCGCCGGTGGGGGTCGGTCCGCGGGCACCGGCAACGCATCGCGCATGGCGGGCAGCGGCGCGGGCCGGCCGGTCATCAGCTCGACCTGCCGGGCGGCCTGGTGCAGCAGCATCGCCGCGCCCCCCACCACGGTGGCGCCCGCCCCGGCCGCGGCCCGGGCCAGCGCCGTCGGCCACGGGGCGTACACGACGTCCAGCAGTGCCTGCCCCGCGTCCCACCGCCGACGGGCGACGGCATCGGCGGCACCGGCGGGCAGCGTCGACACGACCAGCGGGGCGGCCAGCGCCGGGGCGTCGACGTCGAGCCGGGCGGTGCGGACGGCGACGCCGAGCCGTTCGCCGGTCGCGAGCAGGTCCGCCGCCCGTGCGCGGTCGCGCACCAGGGCCGTGCACCGGTCGACGCCGCGGCGGGCGAGCGCCGCCACCACCGCCTGTGCGGTGCCACCGGCGCCGAGGACGGTGACCTCGAGCGGCACGATCCCCGCCTCGTCCCATGCCCCGAGCACGCCGTCGACGTCGGTGTTCTCGGCGATCCAGCCGGCCGCGCCGGGCAGCAGCGTGTTGGCCGAGCCCACCGCCGCGGCGACGGGTCGCACCTCGGCCGCCGCCGCGAGCACGGCGTGCTTCAGCGGCATGGTGCACGAGAAGCCCCGCCAGTCGTGGCGCGCGGCGAGCACGGCGGGCAGGTCGGCGACCCCGCAGTCGATCGCCTCGTACGTCCACGCCAGCCCCAGCGCACCGTAGGCGGCCCGGTGCAGGGCGGGCGAGAGCGAGTGGGCGATGGGGCGGCCGAGCACTCCCGCTCGGGTCATGGCGCCGCGCAGCCCCAGCCCGCGTCGTGGCACTTCTGCTGCGCCCGGGTGAACGACTTCTCGTCGTCGTAGAAGCCGAGGTGGCCGGCGGCGTCCTTGTTGACGTAGAACAGCCACTTGCCCGCGGCCGGGGCGACGGCGCCGGCGAGGGCCTCGCTCCCCGGGTTGCCGATGGGCGTCGGCGGCAGCCCGGCGTTGCGGTAGGTGTTGAACGGCCCCTGGGTCTGGGCGTAGATCTCCTCGGTCGGGTCCAGCCCCTTGAGCTTGGCGGCGTACGCGCTCGTCGCGTCGACCTGCAGCGGCCGGTCGGCCGCGATGCGGTTGAGGATGACGCGCGCGACCCGCGGGAAGTCCTCGGCGAACTTGGCCTCGGCCTGCGCGATCGAGGCGACGATCAGCGCCTGGTACGGCGAGAGGCCGAGCTCCTTGGCCTTGGCCGAGAACCCGCTGCTGCGCACGACGTCGGTGAACTTGCCGACCATCTGCTGCAGGGCCTCGGTCGGCTGGGTCTCCTCGTCGAAGGTGTACGTGGCGGGGAACAGGAACCCCTCGACCGAGGCCGGGTCCTTGCCTTTGGGCAGGTAGTCGGTGGGGATGCCGAGGGCCTTGACGTCGGTCAGCGCCTTCGTGACGGCGGCCGCGGACATCCCCGGGCCGCACCCGGACGCCGCGGCGCCGCCAGCCGCGCAGGCCTTGGCCACCAACCGCTTCTCGACGTCGACGACGGTGGCGCCCTCGGTGACGACCGTCCCCGAGCTCACCTTGGACGCGGGATCGAGCAGCAGGGCCAGCGCGCTGTCGGCCGACATGTGCCGCCGCAGCCGGTAGGAGCCGGGCTGGATGTTCTGGGCGCGGTCGTCGTCCTCGGCGGCGTCGGCGAAGGCACGCTCGCTGCCGACGACGCCCGCCTTCTCCAGCGTCTGCCCGATCTGCGAGGAGCCGTCGTTGGCGTGCACGGTGACCACGACCGAGCCCGAGCCCGCGCCGTCGTAGTCGTCGGGGCTCAGGTAGTGATAGATCGGCAGCGCGACGAAGTACACGCCCGCGGCGAGGACGAGGACCAGCAGCGTCGCCAGCACCGCGATCGCACGGCGCCGGCGACGGTCTCGGTCGGCGCTGCGCCGCGCGCTGCGCGAGCCCGGCCGGTGCGCGGCCCGGGGCGTCGGTCGATGGTGACCGGCGTCGCCGATCTCGTCGTCATGGCTGTCGTCGTCATGGCCGCCGTCGTGGGGGTCCTGGTCGTCGAACTCGTCCCGGTCGGCACCCGGACCGAAGAGCAGGTCGTGCGTGTCGGAGTCGTAGACCGACTCGCGATCGCGTCGCGCCACGCCTTCGCTCCCGTCGTGTTGACGTCGTCTGCGGCCTCCGTACGGCCCTCACCGGGCACCGGTGTCGAGCCAGTGTTGCAGCAGTTCGACTGCGGCCGCTTGATCGATGACGGCGCGTCCGGCGCGGCCTCGCACCCCGCTCTCGGCGAGTTTACGCGTCGCCGACACGGTGGTCAGCCGCTCGTCCAGGTAGGTCACCGGGACGGGGGCGACCCGCGGCTCGAGCGCGTCGCCGTACTCGCGGGCCATGCCGGCCGAACGCCCCTCCCGTCCGGCGAGGGTGCGGGGCAGTCCGATGACGACGCCGACGGCCTCGTACTCGGCCACCAGCCCCGCGAGTTCGGCGATGTCGTGGTCGGTGCGGGCGTCGCGGGCGAGCGTCGTCACGGGCACCGCGAGGACGCCGCCGGGGTCGCTGCGGGCCACGCCGACGCGCACCGTGCCGACGTCGACGCCGAACCAGACGCCGGGCGTGTCGCGGCCGACCGCGCCCGGTCCGGACGGCGTCGGCGGGGTCACGCCGGGTCGGCGACGTACGCGCGGGCGACGGCGAGCGCGTCGGTCAGCTTGCCGGCGTCGCCCCCGGCCCCCTGGGCGACGTCGGCCTTGCCGCCGCCGCGGGCACCCAGGACGGGCGCGAACGCCTTGACGAGGTCACCGGCGCGCAGACCGGCCTGCTGCCCGGCGTCGTTGACCGCGGCGACGAAGGCGGCGCCGCCCTTCTCGTCGGGCGACGCGAGCAGCACGACGCCGGCCTCGCCATGAGCCAACCGGTTGCGCACGTCCAACGCCAGCGAGCGCAGGTCGTTGCCGGCCACCCCGGCCGCCGCCGCGGCCGCGACGAGCTGGACCGCACCGCGGGCGGTGACCACCGACTCGGCGCCCGCGGCGAGCTCTCCGGCGCTCGACAGCACCGCGGCGGCCTTGAGCCGGCCCAGCTCGCGTTCGGCGACCCGCAGCCGCTCCACGAGCGCGGCGACCCGGTCGGGCACCTGGTCGGCCGGGACCTTGAGGGTGTCGGCCAGCCCGGCCACGAGGGCTCGTTCGGTGGCGAGGTGACGCATGGCCTCGATGCCGACGTACGCCTCGACCCGGCGCAGGCCGGAGCCGACGGAGGACTCGCCGAGCAGCGTGATCGTGCCGACCTGCGAGGCGTGCGCGACGTGCGTCCCGCCGCAGAGCTCGCGCGACCACGCCCCGCCGATCTCGACGACGCGGACGATCTCGTCGTAGGTCTCGCCGAACAGCGCCAGCGCGCCCAGCTCGCGCGCCTGCGCCAGCGAGACGTACTGCACGCCGACGGGCAGGTCGCGACGCAGCGCTTGGTTCGCGACGTCCTCGATGTCGGCGCGGGTGGCGGCGTCGAGCGCGCGGCCCCAGGCGAAGTCCAGCCGCAGGTACCCGGGCTTGTTGTACGAGCCGCTCTGCAGCGCGGACGGGCCGAGGACGTGACGCAGCGCCGCGTGGACGATGTGGGTCCCCGAGTGCGCCTGGCGCGCCGAGGTCCGCCACTCCGGGTCGACCGACGCGACGGCGCCGGCGCCGCTGACGACCTCGCCGGACGCCACCACGGCCCGGTGCACGATCAGGCCCTTGACCGCCTTCTGCACGTCGAGGACCTGCAGCGTCGCGTCGCCGACCCGGATGACGCCCTCGTCGGCGATCTGACCGCCGGACTCGGCGTAGAACGGCGTGCGATCGAGCACGACCTCGACGCTCTCCCCCTGCTGCGCGGCCGGGACGAGCGCGCCGTCGCGGACGAGCCCGCGCACCGTCGTCTCGGTCTCGAGCTCCTCGTAGCCGGTGAACGGCGTCTCGCCCTGGTCGCGCAGCGTGCGGAAGACGGAGAGGTCGGCGTGGGCGGTCTTCTTGCTGCGGGAGTCGGCCTTGGCACGCTGCCGCTGCTCGGCCATCAGCGTGCGGAAGCCCTCCTGGTCGACCGTCAGCCCCTGCTCGGCGGCCATCTCGAGGGTGAGGTCGATCGGGAAGCCGTAGGTGTCGTGCAGCTGGAACGCGCTCGTCCCCGACAGCTGCGCGCCGCCCTGCGCCTTCGTCTGCGCGACCGCGGTGTCGAGGATCGTCGTCCCCGACGCGAGCGTGCGCAGGAAGGTGTCCTCCTCGGCGTAGGCGATCATCTCGATGCGCCCGAAGTCGGTCGCGAGCTCCGGGTAGGACGGCGCCATCGCATCCCGCGAGACCGGCAGCAGCTCGGGCAGCACCGGCTCCTGCACGCCCAGCAGGCGCATCGCCCGGATCGCGCGGCGCATGATGCGTCGGAGCACGTAGCCGCGGCCCTCGTTGGCGGGGGTGACGCCGTCGCCGATGAGCATGAGCGCGGTGCGGACGTGGTCGGCGACGATGCGCAGGCGGACGTCGTCGGGGTGCGACTCGCTGGCCGCGTGACCCGAGTGTGCGCCGTACACCTTGCCCGCGAGCGTCGCCGCGCGGTCCAGGACGGGACGGGTCTCGTCGATCTCGTACATGTTGTCGACGCCCTGCAGCAGCGTGGCCATGCGCTCCATGCCCATGCCGGTGTCGATGTTCTTGCGCGGCAGCTCGCCCAGCACCGGGTAGTCGGACTTGCCCGGCCCGGTGTTGGCGCCGCGCTCGTTCTGCATGAAGACGAGGTTCCAGAACTCCATGTAGCGGTCCTCGTCGACCGCGGGGCCGCCCTCGATCCCGTAGTCGGGGCCGCGGTCGTAGTACAGCTCGCTGCACGGCCCGCACGGGCCGGGGATGCCCATCGACCAGAAGTTGTCGTCCATGCCCTTGCGCACGATGCGATCGAGCGGCAGCCCGATCTCCGAGTGCCAGATGTCGACGGCCTCGTCGTCGTCGAGGTAGACGGTGGCCCAGATGCGCTCGCCGTCGAGGCCGAAACCGCCCTGCTCGACCGGGTTGGTGGATAGCTCCCACGCCAGCCGGACGGCGTCGGACTTGAAGTAGTCGCCGAAGCTGAAGTTGCCGTTCATCTGGAAGAACGTGCCGTGCCGGGTGGTCTTGCCCACCTCGTCGATGTCCGGCGTGCGGATCACCTTCTGCACGCTCGTCGCCCGCGGCCACGGCGGAGTCTGCTGACCCACGAAGTAGGGGACGAACTGCACCATGCCCGCGTTGACGAACAACAGGTTGGGGTCGTCGAACGGCAACGGGGCGCTCGGCACGACGGCATGGCCGTTGCGCTCGAAATGCCCGAGGAACCGGGCCCGGATCTCGGCGGATTTCACGTTTCCACTCTGCCAGACCGGTGCTCGTGCCTACTCGCGCTCCGGGGCGCGGTCGCCGCGGCCGCCCAGCCGGGGCCGCTCGGGGCGACCGTCCATGCCGGTGTTCTCGCGCAGCTCCGCCTCGCGCTCGGACATCGCCGCCCGCACGTCGGTGCCGAAGTCGCGGATCGCCGCCGACAGCTCGGCCAGGCCCTCACCCAGCCCGCTCGCCATGCCCCGGGGGGTCAGCCGCTCGGCCACCGCGCTCAGCTTGCGCACGACCAGGACGCCGATCGTGACGCCCATGGCGAGCCAGAACAGCCGCCTCATGGCCCGACCACCGTGACCGACACCGTGGCCCGCTGGGGGTGAGCAGCTTGCGTCCGGATCCTCACGCGCGCCGCCCCCGGCTCGCCCGGTGCTTGCGTCGCGCCGCCTTGACCGCCTCGGCGTCGCGCCGGTCGGACACCGTCTTGCGCACGCCGTAGGTGAAGGCCGCCGCCTTGATCATCGGGCTGCCGAGCGTGGACGACACGACCGCGGTCATCGCGGCGACGTTCGTGGTCATGGAGTTGACGTTGGTCGCGATGCCCTCGATCTGCACGAGCTGGGCGTTGAGCTGCGTGACCGCGGTCTGCGCCTCGGACATGATCGGCGCGACGCCCTCGTGGGTCTTGCGCACGGCGAGGGTCGCCTCGTCCAGGGTGCGGCCGAGCTTGAGCAGCGGGATCGCGAGCAGCAGGACGAGCAACACGAACGCGCCCGCGGCGATCAGCGCGGCGATGGCCGCTCCGGACATAGGTCTGTACCCCTCGACGACGACTGGGCTGCGCGGGATGCGCCTCACCCGTAGCGCGACCCTATCGTCTCGTCACGCCGGGCTCTCAGCTGCCGGAACGGCGCCCGCCCCGCAGCAGGCCGCGCAGCTTGGTCACCCGCTCCAGGATGTGCCGCTCGGCGCCGCGTCCCGCGGGCTCGTAGTAGTCCCGCCCGACGAGCTCGTCGGGCGGGTACTGCTGCGCCACGACCCCCTCGGCGGTGTCGTGCGGGTAGACGTAGCGCGCGCCCGCGCCGAGCTTCTTCGCCCCCGCGTAGTGCGCGTCGCGCAAGGCGGGTGGGACGGCCCCGGCGAGACCGTTGCGGACGTCGGCCTGGGCCGCGTCGATCGCCCGCACCACGGCGTTGGACTTCGGCGCGAGGGCGAGGTGGACGGTGGCCTGGGTGAGGTTGATCCGCGCCTCGGGCAGCCCGACCAGCTGCACGGCCTGCGCCGCGGCGGTCGCGGCCAGCAGCGCCGTCGGGTCGGCGAGCCCGACGTCCTCGGAGGCGTGGACGACGAGGCGGCGCGCGATGAAGCGGGGGTCCTCCCCCGCCTCGATCATGCGGGCGAGGTAGTGGACGGCGGCGTCGGCGTCCGAGCCGCGGATCGACTTGATGAAGGCGCTGATGACGTCGTAGTGCTGGTCGCCGTCGCGGTCGTAGCGGACCGCGGCGCTGTCGACGGCCTGCTCGAGCGTGGCGAGGTCGACCGCCGCGCGCCCCTCGGCCAGCGACGTGCCGGCCGCGGCCTCCAGGGCGGTCAGGGCCCGGCGCGCGTCGCCGCCGGCGAGGCGCAGCAGGTGCGCCCGGGCGTCGGCGTCGAGCGTCACCCGCGAGTCGAGGCCGCGGGGGCTGACGATCGCCCGGTCGACGAGCTGCCCCACCGCGGCCTCGTCCAGCGGTTGCAGCGTCAGCAGCAGGCTGCGCGACAGCAGCGGCGACACGATCGAGAAGAACGGGTTCTCGGTGGTGGCCGCGACCAGCGTCACGTGGCGGGCCTCGACCGCGGCGAGCAGCGAGTCCTGCTGGGTCTTGGAGAAGCGATGGATCTCGTCGATGAACAGCACCGTCTGCCGGCCCTGGTGGGTGAGCTCGGCCTTGGCCCGGGCGATGACCTCGCGGACGTCCTTCACGCCGGCGTTCAGCGCGGACAGCTGCTCGAAGCGGCGGTTGGTGGCGCTCGACACGATGAGCGCGAGCGTGGTCTTGCCGGTGCCCGGCGGCCCGAACAGGATCAGCGACATGGGGGCGTCGCCCTCGACGAGGCGGCGCAGCGGCGAGCCGGGGGCGAGCAGGTGTTCCTGGCCCACCACCTCGTCCAGGGTGCGCGGCCGCATACGGGCGGCGAGCGGGCCCTGGGGGTCGGCCTCGGCGGCCGCGCCGGCGGCGCTCGGCGCGGCTGGGCGCGAGACGTCGGACTCGAACAGCGTCACCGCCCCAGCGTAGGGCCGTGAGGCGACACCGGTGGCCGGTCCGGGAACGCCGACGGCGGTGGCGGCGGCCCGAGGGCCTGCCGCCACCGCCGCGGGTGGTGCTGGTGATGCGGTGGTGCGGTGGTGCTGCTGCGCGGATCAGTCCACGTAGGTGTAGGTGCTGCCGGCGCTGACGATGCTGGTGGTGCCGCCGGTCGAGGTCTGGACCGTGACCGGGCCGGTGGTGGTGCCGGCGGCCACGGTGCAGCTCAGCGAGGTGGCCTTGACCGTGCTGGCCACGACCGGGCAGCTCGCGCTGTCGACGGTGACCGTGGTCGAGGCGGTGAAGCCGCTGCCCTTGATGGCGATGACGTTGGTGCCGTCGAGCGGGCCGGAGGCCGGGGTGACCGAGATCGTCGGGCTGGCCGAGATCTGGAAGTCGAACGAGTCGGCGACGGCGCTGCTGTTGCCGGCGGCGTAGCTGAAGGTCTTGGTCACGCCGTTGCTGGTCACCGCGAGCTTCGGGGCGGCGTCGGCGGCCATGGCCGGGAGCACACCGGTGAAGTAGTTGCCGCCGGTCGGCATGGTGATCGACTTGAGCGCGTAGCCGTCGACCGTGGCCGACAGCGGGTAGGACGCGCTGTTGACGAACTTGACCGTGCCGGCGGTGACGCGGATGGCCTGGCCACCCGAGAGCGACGCGGTCTTGGTCTGGTCGGCGAAGGCCTGGCCGGCGGTGCCCGCGGTGACGACCGGGTCGCTGGCGGAGTCGTCGTTGGTGGCCAGCGAGGGCAGGTCGACGAAGGCGAGCGCGGTCTTGCCGGAGTTCGCCGAGACGACGCTGCCGCCGGCGGCCTTGCTGATGGTGACGACACCGGTCGAGGACTTCGCGCAGCTGTTGTCGGTCTTGAACACGATCGTGGTCGACGAGGTGACGACGTAGGAGCCGGCGGTGCAGCCGTTGATCGCGACGCCGCTGATCGCGGACTCGCTGAAGGCGGTGCCGGTGATGGTCAGCAGGGACTTCGCGGTGGTGGCCGGCAGGTGGTGGACGTTGAACGACGAGATGGCCATGGTCGGGGTGGCCTCGGCCGAGCCACCGCCCATGATCAGGGCGCCCGCGGTGGCCGCAGTGGCGGCGACGCCGGCGACGACGCGCCGGGTGATGGTCTTGGACATTCGGACTACTCCTCCATAAGTAGTGCGGCCCGGGGGATCCGGCCGCGGCCGCCGCTTCCGTGCGGCTCCCCTGTCCATCGACCGGTCGCGGCGCGAGTTGAGCCCGTGCGCGCACAAGTTTCGCGACGGCCCCGACCGCCGCGACACGAACCGGTCGGCCGCGTGACGACGGC
Organism: Jatrophihabitans endophyticus; assembly: GCF_900129455.1. NCBI lineage: Bacteria > Bacillati > Actinomycetota > Actinomycetes > Jatrophihabitantales > Jatrophihabitantaceae > Jatrophihabitans > Jatrophihabitans endophyticus. The sequence continues at coordinate 463,184 of NZ_FQVU01000003.1, read as the reverse complement.
CGGGCCACGGCGCATCGTTCCTGCACAGCGCGGGCCCAGCGGCCACCGGGGTCACACCCGCCGCGCGGCCAGCGCCACCCGATTCGCTGGCACGATGACCGCACTCGCGCCCGCGCCCGCCCCCGTCCGCCGAGTGCCGCCGAAGCGGCTGCGGACCTACGGCGCGGTCGTCACCGTCCTGGTGATCGCGGTGGCCGCGCTCGACCAGGTGCTCAAGGCATGGGCCTGGCGGGTCCTCGGCGACGTCCACGTCAACTCCGGCGGCAACCCGTTCACCGGCGGCGTGGTCGGCGGGCTGCTGACCGGCCGGGTCACCGGCGCGGTGTTCGACGTCGTCGACGCGGCGCTGGTCGCCCTGGCCGGCCTGCTGCTCGCCCGCCACAGCCCGACGCGCGCCGTCGCCCTGACCGGCGGCGCGGCCCTGGCGGGCTGGGCCAGCAACCTCGGCGACCGGCTCGGGCTGCACTACCTCACCGCCCCGGACAGCGTGCGCGGCGCGGTCGACTACCTGCCCTTCGCCGGTCACTACTGGAATCTCGCCGACATCGTGATCGTCACGGGCACCGCCGGGTTCGTGGTCGCCCTGCTCGGGTGGCTCGGCGCCACGGCCGGCTCGCGGCCCGTGCTGCGCGACGGCGGGCGGCGCCCCGCCCGACGCCCCGCGCGGCGGGCGGTGCTGCCCGTCGCGCTCACCGCGGCGCTGTCGGCGGTCTGCGTGCTGGCGTTCCTCGGCGCCACCGTCGTCGGCCACCTCGACGGCCCGTCCTCGCTCGCCGCGGCGGTCGGCTGACCCGCGGCCCGCCGGCGCCTGTGCCCCGTGGCCGCCCACCGGTCACGTCCCCCTTAAACTGGAGGGCCACCCAGCCGGCCGGGAAGGACCCGCGTGACCCTCGACGAGCTGTATCTGGTGCTGCTCGTCGGCGGGCTGGTCGTGCTCGTCAGCATCGGGGCCACCCGGCTCGCCTCCGTCGCCGGCCTGCCCAGTCTGCTGCTCTTCCTCGCCTTCGGCGTCCTGCTCGGCGAGGACGTCCTCGGCATCAACTTCGACAACGCGCAGGCCGCGCAGGATCTCGGCACCGCCGCCCTCGCCGTCATCCTGGTCGAGGGCGGGCTGACGACCCGATGGTCGGAGGTCAGGTCCGTCATGGCGCCGGCGGGGTTGCTCGCCACGCTGGGCGTCGGCATCAGCACGGTGACCACCGCCGTCGGCGTCCACCTGCTGCTGGGCTTCGACTGGCAGCTGGCACTGCTCGTGGGAGCGATCGTCTCCTCGACCGACGCGGCGGCGGTGTTCGCGATCCTGCGTGTCGTCCCGCTGCCGAAGCGGGTCGCCGGCCTGCTCGAGGCCGAGTCGGGCTTCAACGACGCCCCCACCGTCATCCTCGTCGCCATCTTCAGCGCCACGCCGTTCCACCTCGACCCGCTGCACCTGGTCGGCGAGCTGGTCTACGAGCTCGGCGTGGGCGCCGCGATCGGGGTGGGCGTCGGCTTCGCCGGCACGTACGCCCTCTCGCGCCTCGCCCTGCCGGCGTCCGGCCTCTACCCGCTCGCGATCTTCGGGCTGGGCATGGTCGCGTTCGCGGCCGCCGGCTCGGCGCACGCGAGCGGGTTCCTCGCGGCGTACCTGTCCGCGCTCGTGCTCGCCAACACCGGCCTGCCGCACCGGGCGGCGACCCGGTCGTTCGCCGAGGGGTTCGGCTGGCTGGCGCAGATCGGGCTGTTCGTCCTGCTCGGCCTGCTCGTCGATCCCAGCGCGCTGCCCAGACAGGTCGTGCCCGCCCTGGTGGCCGGCCTGGTGCTGCTGCTCGTCGCCCGGCCGCTGTCGGTGTTCGCCTCGCTGCTGCCGTTCCGGGTGCCGGTGCGCGAGCAGGCGTTCCTGTCCTTCGCCGGGCTGCGCGGGGCCGTCCCCATCGTGCTGGCGACGTTCCCGATCGTCGAGGGCATCGACGGCAGCGAGCGCGTCCTCAACATCGTCTTCGTGCTGGTCGTGGTCTTCACGTTGCTGCAGGGCCCCAGCCTGTCGCCGTTCGCCAAGCTGCTCGGCCTCGCGCCGCGGGATGCGCTGCGCGATCTCGAGGTCGAGGCCGCGCCCCTGGACGTCCTGGACGCCGAGCTGCTCACCGTCGCCATCCAGCGCGGCTCCCGGCTGGACTCGGTCTCGGTGCTCGAGCTGCGGCTGCCCCAGCGCAGCGTCATCACGCTCGTCATCCGCGACGGTCGCAGTTTCGTGCCGGATCACACCACGCGGTTGCGGGTGGGCGACGAGATGCTCATCGTCACCAGCCGCAAGGAGCGCGAGGTCACCGAGCAGCGGCTGCGCGCGGTCAGCCGGCGCGGCTCGCTGGCCCGCTGGTTCGGCGAGACCGGCGACGACGACTGACCCGCGCCACGGGCCGCCCGGCCCGCCGTCAGGCGGTCTCGTCGAGCAGCAGCCCGGTCTGCAGCACGTTCGCCAGGCTGGTCATGCTGACGCCGGCGTTCCCGAGCAGGTCGGCGAGACTGGTGCCGCTGGTGAGCTGCCCGGTGAGGGTGTCGGAGTCGGTGCCGAGCAGCGTGCTCAGCTCGTCCAGCACCGACGTCGTCGAGCCCGACGACGCCGTGGCGGAGTCCGACGAGTCCGACGCGTCCGCCGGCGGAGGTGGCGGCGGCATGCCCGGGCCGCCCACGCCGCCGGGGCCGCCGGGGCCGCCCTGCGGCAGGCCGACCTGCTCGGCGATGGTCGTGGCGATCTCGGTCGGGTCGCCGCTCGCGGCGAGGTCCTTCGGCATGGTCGAGACGAGCGCCGACACGAGGTCGTCGCTCGACACGCCCTGTTCGGACGCGACGTCGGTCAGGCTCTTGCCGGACTTCAGCTCGCTGGTCAGGTCGGTCGTGCTCATGCCGAACAGGTCGGCGGCGACGTCGATCGCGGACTTGGGGCGGCTCTGCTGCGTCGTCGCGGCGAGCGTGGAGCTCGCGATGCTGCTCAGGCCGGAGACAGCGGTCATGGCTGGTCCTCTCCTCGGGAACGACACCGGCACCGGCGGCCGGCTCGTCCCCTGCATCGGCCGGTGCGTCGCGGACCGCAGCGTCCACAGCGGGACTTAAGAGCGAGTTGACGCCGGCACAGCAGCACCTTGACCGGCGGGCGGGCGAACGGGGCAGACCGGGCACGCCCGGGCCCGGCTACTCCCCCGCGCCGCCCGCGGTGTCGAGCCCGGCCAGCTCGTCGGCGCTCACGTAGGCCCACGGCCCGGCCGGGTTGATCAGCAGCCCGGCGAAGCCGCCCTCGCGGGCCAGCTCGACGACGTCGGCGGCGGTCTGCGTCGCGATCCGGTCCTCGGGCGCGCTGGCCACGACCTCGGGACCGGAGGTGAAGACGGCGAGCGCCTGCGCGCCGTCGGTGAGCTCCGGGGCGTCGACGGTGCGCACCTGCACCTGGGTGCCCTCCTCGGCGACGCCGGGTTCGACGTCGGGCGCGATGACCGCGAGGGAGAGCGGCCCCTCCGCCGTGAGCGCGGCGAGCAGCTCGGCGCGGGGCACGCCGGGCTCGAGCGTCGCCCGGACGGCGTCGTTGCGGGGCACCCGGAGCGCGAAGTCGATGTCCTCGGCCGCCAGTGCCGCGCTCGGCCCGGCGGGGTCGAGGTAGAGCCAGCCGGCCTCCTGCGCGCGGGCGAGCTCCAGCACGCCCGCGGCGTCCTGGACCAGGGACTGCACCTCGATGCCGTCCCCCGGTCCCTCGGGCGGGTACATCCGCACGATCTCGTCGTGCGAGGTGTAGGCGAAGATCGCCGGCTGACCGTCCGGGCCCTCGCCGCCGCGTACCGAGATCGTCGAACCGGGCGCGACCTCGCCCTCGTCGGTCACCGTGATCTCCGAGCCCGTGACGTCCAGCAGCAGGTAGCCGAACAGGCAGTGGCGCAGGATGTCGACGCTCGTCCGCGGCCCCGGCGACTCGGCCGACGCGTCCAGCGCGGCCCGCACCGCGTCGTTGCGGATCCCGCCGGCCGCGTCGGGACCGGCGGACGGGTCGACGGGATCGGGGTGGCCGCCCCCGAAGCCGGGGATGTCGGTGGGCGAGCTCATGATCGCGTCAACTCCAGGACCGGGATGGTGCGCACGCCCGCCGTCTTCTCCGCGTAGGTGCCGAAGAACGGGGCCTGCCGCACGATGTCGGCGTAGACGCGGTCGCGCTCCTCGCCGTCGAGCTCGCGGACGGTCACGTCGTGGGTGTCGATGCCGCCGACGCCGTCGCCCCGGCCGACCTCGACGGTGGCCCGGCCCGCCGCGACCAGGTTCTCGTACCACTGCGGGTGGGTGGGCGCCCCGGCGGCCGACGCGACCACGTGGATCGCGCCGGGCGGCCCCGCGAACCACACGACGGGCGCGACGTATCCGGTGCCGGACCGACGGCCGGTGTGGTGCAGCAGCACGATGTTCGCGCCGTCGAACGGCCCGGAGACGATGCCGTCCTTCGTGTGGAACTCGTCGATGATGCGCTGGTTCATGTCACTCATCGGACCCGTCCTTCGCCGGCCTGTCCTTCGCCGGCTCGTCCTTCGCCGGCTCGGCGTCGACACCGGCCTCCTTGCGCTGCTCGGGCGTGATCGGCGCGGGCGCGGCGGTCAGCGGGTCGTACCCGCCGCCGGACTTGGGGAAGGCGATGACGTCGCGGATGGAGTCCGCGCCGGACAGCAGCGCGCAGATGCGGTCCCAGCCGAAGGCGATGCCGCCGTGCGGCGGCGCGCCGTAGCTGAACGCGTCGAGCAGGAAGCCGAACTTCTCCTGGGCCTGCGCGTCGTCCAACCCCATGATCCGGAAGACGCGCTCCTGCACGTCGCGGCGGTGGATACGGATCGACCCGCCGCCGATCTCGTTGCCGTTGCAGACGATGTCGTAGGCGTACGCGAGCGCCGAGCCCGGGTCGGTGTCGAAGGTGTCCAGCGACTCGGGCCTGGGCGAGGTGAAGGCGTGGTGGACGGCCGTCCATGCGCCGCTGCCGACCGCGACGTCGCCGGAGGCGACCGCCTCGGAGGCCGGCTCGAACAGCGGGGCGTCGACGATCCAGAGGAACGACCAGGCGTTCTCGTCGATCAGCCCGAGCCGGCGGCCGATCTCGAGGCGGGTGGCGCCGAGCAGCCCGCGAGCCGAGGACGGTGTGCCCGCGGCGAAGAACACGCAGTCGCCCGGCTTCGCCCCGACGTGGGCGACGATGCCGGCGCGTTCGGCGTCGGACAGGTTCTTGGCGACCGGTCCGCCGAGCTCGCCGTCCTCCCCCACGAGGACGTACGCCAGGCCCCGGTGCCCGCGCTGCTTGGCGAACTCCTGCCAGCCGTCGAGGGTGCGACGCGGCTGCGACGCGCCGCCCGCCATGACGACCGCACCCACGTACGGCGCCTGGAACACCCGGAACGGGGTGTCGGCGAAGAAGTCGGTGCACTCGACGAGCTCGAGGTCGAAGCGCAGGTCGGGCTTGTCGGAGCCGTAGCGGCGCATGGAGTCGGCGTAGGTCATCCGCGGGATCTCGCCGACCTCGTGGCCGATGAGCTGCCACAGCGCGCGCAGCACCGCCTCGGCGAGCGCGATGACGTCGTCCTGGTCGACGAAGCTCATCTCGATGTCGAGCTGGGTGAACTCCGGCTGCCGGTCGGCGCGGAAGTCCTCGTCGCGGTAGCAGCGGGCGATCTGGAAGTAGCGCTCCATGCCCGCCACCATGAGCAGCTGCTTGAACAGCTGCGGCGACTGCGGCAGCGCGTACCAGCTGCCCGGCCGCAGCCGCGCGGGGACGAGGAAGTCGCGGGCGCCCTCGGGGGTGGAGCGGGTGAGCGTCGGCGTCTCGATCTCGACGAAGTCGCGGTCGAGCAGGACGTCCCGGGCGGCCTGGTTCACCTTGCTGCGCAGCCGGATCGCCGCAGCGGGCTCGGCGCGGCGCAGATCGAGGTAGCGATAGCGCAGCCGCGCCTCCTCGCCGACCTCGGCATGGGCGTCGAGCTGGAAGGGCAGCGCGGCGGCCTCGTTCAGCACCTCGACGGCGGTGGCCGCGACCTCGACCTCGCCGGTGGGCAGGTTGGGGTTGACGTTCTGCGCGTCGCGGCTGCGGACCTCGCCGGTCACCTTCAGCACCCATTCGTTGCGCAGGCCGTGGGCCAGCTCGTTCTCCCGCACCACGACCTGCACGACGCCCGACGCGTCACGCAGGTCGATGAAGGTGACGCCACCGTGGTCGCGCCGGGTCGCCACCCACCCGGCCAGGGTGACGGTCGTGCCTGCGTCGGACGCGCGGAGCGTGCCCGCGTCGTGGGTTCGGATCATCGGTCAACCTTCGTTGCGATCACCTGCGGGCGCAGGTCGGATTCAGGGGGTGTCCAGGTCGTGGCGTCGGCCTCGTGCTGCTCGCCGGAGCGGATGTCCTTGACCTCGTCCGGCGCACCGGCGGCACCGGGGAACCAGACGAACGGGATGCCCCGTCGCTCGGCGTAGCGGATCTGCTTGCCGAACTTCTGCGGGGTCGCCGCGACCTCGGCCGCGATCCCCCGGCGCCGCAACGCCTGCGCGGTGTCGTCGGACGCGGCGCGGGCGTCCTCGCTCGGCAGCGCGACGAGCACGGCCGACGGGACGGCGCGCGAACCGGTGAGCTCGCCGCTCTGGAACAGCGGCATGAGCAACCGGGTGACGCCGAGGGAGATGCCGACGCCCGGGTAGGTGCTCCTGCCGTCGGAGGCGAGCGCGTCGTACCGGCCGCCGGAGCAGATCGAGCCCAGCGACTCCCAGCCGGACATCCGGGTCTCGAAGACGGTGCCGGTGTAGTAGTCGAGGCCGCGCGCGATGCGCAGGTCGGCCTCCACCGTCACGCCCTCGATCGCGGCGGCGCCCTCGATCACCGCCGCGAGCTCGTCGAGCCCCTGCGCCAGCAACTCGTGCTCGACACCCAGCGCGCGCACCTCGTCGACGAAGGACGTGTCGGTCGAGCGGATCTCGGCCAGCCGCAGGCAGACGTCGGCCTGCCCCTCGTCCAGGTCGGCGACCCCGGTGAGCAGCGCGCGCACCTGGTCGACCGAGACCTTGTCCAGCTTGTCGATCTCGCGCATGACGGCGCCGACGTGCGGGGCACCGATGCCGAGGTAGAAGCCCTCGATCAGCCGTCGGTTGTTCACCTGCAGCGTGAGCGGTGGCAGGAAGTCCAGCGCCGCGAGGGCCTCGGCCATGACCCGGGCGATCTCGACGTCGTGGTGGAAGGGCAGCGTGTCGCGGGCGACGATGTCGATGTCGGCCTGCGTGAACTCGCGGTAGCGCCCCTGCTGTGGCCGCTCGCCGCGCCACACCTTCTGGATCTGGTAGCGGCGGAACGGGAACTCCAGGTGCCCGGCGTGCTCGAGCACGTAGCGGGCGAACGGCACGGTGAGGTCGTAGTGCAGGCCGAGCCCGGAGTCCGACGCGTCGTCGCCCGCCTGCAGCCGGCGCAGGACGTAGACCTCCTTGTCGATCTCGCCCTTGCGCAGCAGGGTGTCCAGCGGCTCGGCCGCCGGCGTCTCGAGGGGGGCGAAGCCGTGCAGCTCGAAGGTCGAGCGCAGCCGGTCGAGCACGGCGAGCTCGACGAATCGCTGGCCGGGCAGCAGTTCGGGGAATCCGGAGACCATGGGTCAGAGATCCTGCAGGTAGGGGTTGGTGGCGCGTTCGCGTTCGATCGTGGTCTGCGGCCCGTGGCCGGGCAGCACCACGGTGGCGTCGGCCATGGGCAGGACGACCCGCCGCAGCGAGCTCGTCATGTCCGCCATCGAGCCGCCGGGCAGGTCGGTGCGACCGATCGAGCCCGCGAACAGGACATCGCCGGCGAAGAGCACCGGCTCGTCCCCGGTGGGCAGGTCGAACACGACCGAGCCGAGGCTGTGACCCGGCGCGTGCCGCACCCCGAACTCGAGCCCGGCGAGCGGGACGGTCGAGGCGTCGGCGAGCTCGACGACGTCGTCGGGCTCGGCCGCGGTGAGCATCCCGAACAGCGGCGTGCCCTTCGGCATGCCCACGCCGGACCACGGATCGGCCAGCTGCGGGCGGTCGCCGGGGTGGATGTAGGCGGGGACGTCGCGCGCCTGGCACACCGGCAGCACCGAGAAGGTGTGGTCGAAGTGGCCGTGGGTCAGCAGCACGGCGACGGGGTGCAGCCGGTGCTCGGCGATCACCTCGTCGAGCTGCCCGGTGACGCCGATACCGGGGTCGATGACCACGCACTGCTCCCCGGCGGCCGGGGCCACGACGTAGCAGTTGGTCGCGGTCGCCTCGGACGGGAAGCCCGCGATGAGCACGGCGGGACACTCCTGACGATGTCGGCGGCGAGGAACGCTTCACCCTACCGAGCGACCGCCGGGCGGTCTGCTCAGGTGACACCGGGGCGGTTTCCGTAGACTGCCGGAGGTTTTGTTCCGACTCCCCAGGAGGACCGCCGGTGGCGACGAACAAGCAGCGCCGCGACGCCGAACGGCTGCGCCTGCAGCGCCAGCTCGACCAGCGTCGCCAGCGCGAGGCTGCTCGCAAGCGGCTCACCCTCATCGCCTCCGTCGTGGGGACGCTCGTCGTCATCGCCGTCGTGGTCGTCGCCGTGATCGCCGGCACGTCGGGCGGGGACGACGACACGTCCGCGCAGTCCGGCGGTCAGCCGTCGAAGACGGCGTCGTCGAGCGCGGCGGCCTCGAGCACGGCCGCGGCGGCCGCGAACTGCGACGACGTCGCGAAGCTCAAGGGTGCCGTCACGTTCCAGGGCGTGACGGTCGCCAACCCGACGAACCTGAAGAAGGAGCCCAAGGTGTGCTCGGCCGGCAAGGCCGACCCCAAGGCGCTGCTGGTCAAGGACCTCGTCGTCGGGAAGGGCAAGGCGCCGGCACTGACGTCGAACGTCACGGTCCAGTACACCGGCCAGCTCTACCGCAAGGGCACCCAGTTCGACTCGTCGTGGTCGCGCGGCAAGGCGGCGCCGTTCAACCTGCAGCAGGTCGTGCCCGGGTTCACGCAGGGCATCGGGGGCAACGGCAAGGCCGTCAAGCCGATGAAGGTGGGCGGTCGGCGCATCGTCGTCATGCCCGCCGCGCTCGGCTACGGCGCCCAGGCCAACAACGGGATCCCCGCCAACTCCGCGCTGGTCTTCGTCATCGACCTCACGAAGGTCGGCTGACCCGTGCCCACGGACAAGCAGCGGCGCGCGGCCGAGCGGCGCCGGCTGCAGCGCCAGGTCGAGCGGCGCCAGGAGCGCGCCGCCCGCCGCAGGCGGCTGAACGTGATCGTGTCGATCGTCGGCGTGCTCGTCGTCGTCGGCGCCGTCATCGCGCTGCTCGTCGGGACGAGCGGGGACGACGACGACACCACCGCCTCCTCCCCCAGCCCGTCCGCGACGGAGTCGGCATCCGCATCGGCATCGGCATCGGCATCGGCATCGGCATCGAGCAGCAGCAAGCCGGCCGCGGCGTATCCGTGCACCTGGACGAAGTCCGGCACCGCCGCCAAGCAGGTGAGCGTGCCGAGCAGCACGACGCCGTCACGCAAGGGCACCGCGAAGGTCCGGGTCCAGACGTCCCGGGGGACGATGACGTTCACGCTGGATCGCGCCAAGGCGCCGTGCGCGGTCGCGAGCTTCCTGTCGCTGACGAAGCAGAAGTACTTCGACGCCACCTCGTGCCACCGCCTCACCACCGGCCCGAGCCTGTACGTGCTGCAGTGCGGCGACCCGACCGCCTCCGGATCGGGCGGCCCGGGCTACTCCTTCGCCGACGAGCTGACCGGCAAGGAGAAGTACACCAAGGGCGTGCTCGCCATGGCCAACGCCGGCACCGACACCAACGGCAGCCAGTTCTTCGTCGTCTACCGCGACTCCACGCTCGACCCGAAGTACACCGTCTTCGGGACGGTGTCGTCCGGGCTGGACGTCGTCACCAAGGTCGCGGCCAAGGGCGTCAGCGGCGGCGGCAGCGACGGCAAGCCTGCCCTGCCGGTGACGCTGCAGAAGCTGACCTCCTAGCCCGCGACCGGGCGCCGCCGCACCGCGTCATCCCGCGCGAGGCGCAGGAGGATGGCGGGGTGTCAGTCGGCGACGTCGGCCGTCGCGTTGACGGCGTGCACCCGGTAGACGTCGTAGCACCCCTCGACGCCGCGGATCGCGCGCAGCAGGCTGTCCAGGTGCTTGGCCTCGGCCATCTCGAAGGTGAAACGGCTGACGGCCACGCGGTCGCGGTTCGTCGTCACGTTGGCCGACAGGATGCTGACCCGCTCGTCGGAGAGCACCCGGGTGATGTCCGAGAGCAGGCCGCGTCGGTCCAGGGCCTCGACCTGCACCGACACCACGAAGGTCGACCCGCTGGACGGCGCCCACTCGACCTCGACCAGCCGCTCGGGCTGCGAGAGCAGCGACGCGGCGTTGGTGCAGGCCCGCCGGTGCACCGAGACACCGCCCCCGCGGGTGACGTAGCCGAGGATCTCGTCCCCGGGCACCGGCGTGCAGCACATCGCGATCTTCACCCACACGTCGCTGACACCGCGCACCACGACGCCGACGTCGCTGCTCGAGCGCCGAACCCCGGCCACCGGCAGGTCGACGCTGGGCATCGTGGCCTCGGCGATGTCCTCGACCGACCCCTCCGAGCCGCCGAACTGCGCCACCAGCTTCTGCACCACCGACTGCGCCGACACGTGGTTCTCGCCGATCGCCGCGTAGAGCGCGGAGATGTCGGTGTAGTGCATGTCGTGCGCCAGCGTGAGCAGCTGGTCGCCGCCGAGCAGCCGCTGCATGGGCAGCGCCGCCTTGCGCATGGCCTTGGACAGCGCGGCCTTGCCGGCGTCGATCGCGTCCTCGCGCCGCTCGCGCGCGAACCAGGACTTGATCTTGTTGCGGGCGCGCGGCGACTTGACGAAGGACAACCAGTCCCGCGAGGGGCCGGCGTTCTCGGACTTGGAGGTGAACACCTCCACGCTGTCGCCGTTGTCCAGCACGCTCTCGAGCGCGACGAGCTTGCCGTTCACGCGCGCACCGATGCAGCGGTGGCCGACCTCGGTGTGCACCGCGTACGCGAAGTCGACCGGGGTCGACCCGCTCGGGAGCGGGACGACGTCCCCCTTGGGGGTGAAGACGTAGACCTCCTTGGCGTTGAGGTCGTAGCGCAGGTTGTCGAGGAACTCGTCGGGGTCCTGCGCCTCGCGCTGCCAGTCCAGCAGCAGCCGCAGCCAGCCCATCTCGTCGGACATGCCGGCCGGGTCGGCGACCGCGACGTCCTTGTGCTCCTTGTACTTCCAGTGGGCGGCGATGCCGAACTCGGCCGTGCGGTGCATGGCGTGCGTGCGGATCTGCAGCTCCACCGGCTTGCCGCCGGGGCCGATGACCGTCGTGTGCAGCGACTGGTACATGTTGAACTTCGGCATCGCGATGTAGTCCTTGAACCGGCCCGGGACGGGCTGCCAGTTCGCGTGGATCACACCCAGCGTGGCGTAACAGTCACGCTCCTCCTGCACGAGCACGCGGATGCCGACGAGGTCGTAGATGTCGGTGAACTCGCGACCGCGCACGATCATCTTCTGGTAGATCGAGTAGTAGTGCTTCGGCCGGCCGGTGACCTGCGCCTTGAGCCCGCCGCCGCGCAGGTCGGAGTTGATGCGCTCGATGACCTCGTGCAGGTAGGTGTCGCGGCTCGGGGCCCGCTCGGCCACGAGCCGGACGATCTCGTCGTAACGCTTCGGGTAGAGGGTCGCGAACGCGAGGTCCTCGAGCTCCCACTTGACCGTGTTCATGCCCAGGCGGTGCGCGAGCGGCGCGAGCACCTCGAGGGTCTCGCGGGCCTTGCGCTCCTGCTTCTCCGGCGGCAGGAAGCGCAGCGTGCGCATGTTGTGCAGCCGGTCGGCGAGCTTGATGACCAGCACGCGAGGGTCACGCGACATCGCGGTGATCATCTTGCGGATCGTCTCGGCCTCGGCGGCGTGGCCGTACTTGACCTTGTCGAGCTTGGTGACGCCGTCGACGAGGTGCGCGACCTGCTCGCCGAACTCGCCGCGAATGCTGTCCAGGGTCTTGCCGGTGTCCTCGACCGTGTCGTGCAGGAGGGCGGCGATCAGCGTCGTGGTGTCCATGCCGAGCTCGGCGAGGATCGTCGCGACCGCGAGCGGATGGGTGATGTAGGGGTCGCCGCTCTTGCGCAGCTGCCCCCGGTGGGAGTCCTCGGCGACGTCGTAGCCGCGCTGCAGCTTGCGGACGTCGGCCTTCGGGTGCGCGGCGCGGTGGATCGCGAGCAGCGGCTCCAGGACGGGCTTGACCGAGGGCTGCCGGTTCGTGGTGACCAGCCGGCGCGCGAGACGGTCACGCACCCGGCGCCGGTGGAACTCCGCGGCCGGGGAGTCCGGGGACGTCGCCGGCGCGGCGGACGGCTGCGGTGCCGCGGGCTTCGCGGTGGTCTTCGCCGCAGGTCGTGCCGCGGGCTTCGCCGTCGCCGGCGGCTGCGCCTGCTTCGTCGCCGCCGCGGGCTCGGCCGGCGACGTCGCGGCGTCCTCGCCCGGGTGCGACGTCGCGTCGGTCGCGTCGGTCGCGGCGGTCTCGGCGGTCTCGTCGGCGGCGCGGGACGTGTCGGCGTCCCCCTGGGTCGTCTTCGCAGGGCGTGACGGCGGCTGCATGCCGGCCTCGGTAGTCAGCGCCGGACCCCCTCGCCTGTCGCAGGTGAACGCGTCCGAGTCTACGGCCGCACCGGTAGCGCTTGCGAGACGTGCCGGTGATCGCCGCTCAGGCGGTGACGAGCGCGCGCAGCGGCGGCAGGTCGGCCAGCGCGGCCCGGCCGCCCAGTGCCGCGATCTCCAGGATCACCGCGAGCTCGACGACCGTCGCGCCCGCCTCGGCGAGCAGCTCGACGCTCGCGCGGAGCGTGCCGCCGGTGGCCAGGACGTCGTCGACGACGAGGACCCGCTTGCCCTCCAGGACGCCGACCGGCACCTCGATCTCGGCGCTGCCGTACTCGAGGTCGTAGCTGCGCCGGACGGTCGGCGGCGGCAGCTTGCCCGCCTTGCGGACGGGGACGAGGCCGCAGCCGAGTTCGTGGGCGAGCGCGCCGGCGAGCACGAAGCCGCGCGCCTCGATGCCGGCCACGAGGTCGACGGGCTCGGTCGGGCCGAGCGCGGTCACGGTCGCCGCGAACCCGTCCGCGTCGGCCAGCAGCGGCGCGATGTCCTTGAACAGGATGCCGGGTTGCGGGAAGTCGGGCACGTCGCGCAGCAGCGCGCCGATCCGTGCCGACAGCGACGGATCCACCTGGGTCATCGCTACCGCTTCCGTCGCTGCTGCGGGCGCACGCCCGGCTTCGGCGCGGGCATGGGACCACCCCGGTTGACCGGACCGGCCGCGGCGAGGGTGCCGTCGTCCTCGCTGCGCTTGCGCAGGCTGTTGCGCTTGGCCTCGACCCGCGCCGTCAGCGCCTTGTACCTCGGCTCGCGCTCGGTGAGGTCGACGACGATCGGCGTGGCCAGGAACAACGAGGAGTACGCACCGGAGGCCAGCCCCACGAACAGGATGAGCGCGAGGTCCTTGATCGTGCCCACGCCGAGCACGCCGGCCCCGACGAACAGCAGCCCGGCCACCGGCAGCAGGCCGATGAGCGAGGTGTTGATCGAGCGCATGAGCGTCTGGTTCACCGCGAGGTTGGCGGCCTCGCCGTAGGTGGTGCGCGAGCCGGCGAGGATGTCCTTCGCGTTCTCGGCGACCTTGTCGTAGACGACGACGGTGTCGTACAGCGAGAAGCCCAGGATGGTCAGCAGGCCGACGATGGTCGAGGGCGTGACCTCGAAGCCGATGATCGAGTAGATGCCGGCCGTGATCATCAGGTCGAAGATCAACGCGCTGATCGCGCCCACCGCCATGCGCCACTGATAGCGCAGCGCGATGTAGATCGTGACCGCGATCAGGAAGATGACCAGGCCCTGCGCCGCCTTGATCGTGGTGTCGTGACCCCACTGGCTGCCGATGCTGGTGGAGGTGAAGCTGCTCCTGCCGAGCCCGAGCTCTTGCTGGACCTTGGTCTGCAGCGCCTCCTGCTTCGCCGGGGTGAGCGTGCCGACGTTGACGATGAGCTGCCGGTTGGCGGCGTTGCCGACCTCCTGCGGCGCGCCGTCGGGCTCCTCGCCCGCCTTGACGAACGCGTCGTTGACCTTGTCGGTCGTGATGCTCTCGTTGCTGGTCTTGATCTGGAAGGTCGTGCCGCCGGCGAACGCGACGCCGAAGTTGAAGCCGCGGAACACCAGGCTGCCGATGCAGATCAGCATGACGATCGCGGAGACTGCGTACCACTTGCGGCGCGCCTTGACGAAGCCGATGCGGGTCTCGCCCCGGTAGAGCTGGCTCAGGATCGAGTGCTTGTCGGCGTCGGCCGGGCGGGTCGCGGTGGTGGTGGGGCCGGCGGGCGCCTCGGGGACGTCGTTGCCGCCGTCCGGCGGTGTCGTGTCGGTGGCCATCACTCACCCTCCTCCTCGTGCTGCCTGCGCTGGCGCGCCCGGCGGGCAGCGGCCCGCTCGGCCGCACTGCCCGCGGCCGGCGTGGACCGCCGCCGCGGCGTGGGCTCGTCGTCGGCCGCGGTGTCCTCGGCGTCCGGCGTGCTCGCCGGCCGGTCGGCGAGCTCGTCGGGCACGGCGGTCGTGGGCTCGGCGTCGGCGGCCACCGTCTCGTCGTCCTCGGCCTCGGCCGCACGCTTGTCGAGGACCACCGCCGAGCTCGTGGTGCCGCGGCGGGCGGCGGCCCGTGCCGCGGCGTCGCCCCGGCTCCGGCCGGCGGCCCGCTTGCCGCGCGGCTCGTCCCGGTCGGGCGTGATGCCGCCGGAGCGCACCGCGTTGAGGCCGGTGAAGCGAGGCGAGCCGAAGGCGCGACTGCGCGAGAGCAGCGAGACGATCGGGTGCGTGAACAGGAAGACGACGACGAGGTCCAGCACCGTCGACAGGCCCAGCGTGAACGCGAAGCCCTTCACGTCGGCCGAGGCGAAGATGTAGAGGATCAGCGCCGCGAGGAACGACACGATGTCGGCCGAGATGACGGTGCGCCGCGCCCGGATCCAGCCCCGCGGTACGGCGACGCGCACGCTGCGGCCCTCGTGCACCTCGTCCTTGATCCGTTCGAAGAACACCACGAACGAGTCGGCGGTGATGCCGAGCGCGACGATCAGGCCGGCGATGCCGGCGAGGTCGAGCGTGAAGCCGATCTGCTGACCGAGGATGACCATCATCGCGTACGTCAGCAGCCCGGAGACGATGAGCGAGGCGATGGTGACCAGGCCGAGGCCGCGGTAGTACAGCAGCGAGTAGATGACCACCAGGACGAGGCCGATGCCGCCGGCGAGCAGCGCCGCCTTGAGCTGCGAGGTGCCCAGGCTCGCCGAGACGTGCTCGTTGGAGTCGGTGCGGAACGACAGCGGCAGCGCGCCGTACTTCAGCTGGTCGGCCAGCGCCTTGGCCGAGGCCTGGGTGAAGTTGCCCGAGATCTGCGTGGCCTGCCCGGTGATGGGCTCGTTGGTGGCCGGCGCGGATTTCACCTCGCCGTCGAGGGTGAAGGCGACGAAGTCCTCGCAGGGCAGGCCGCCGGCCGCGGTGCCGCACTGCGACGGGGACCCGCTCTGCTTGGCGGTGTTGTGCGCGGTGGTCCACGCGCCCCACGCCTTCTGGCCCGAGTCGTCGAGGGTGAGCGACACCGTCCAGGTCGTCGAGCCGCCCTGCCCGCTGGTGCTCGGGGCGACGGCGTCCGCCTCGTCCACCTGGGTGCCGCGCAGGATCACCTTGCCGAGCAGGTAGGCGATGTTGGTGCCGCCCTGCTTCTCGCAGGCGATGTAGTAGTGGTCGGCGACGTCCTGCTGCCGGCCCGCCGAGGCACAGTCGAAGGTGGTGAGCGCCTGGGCGATCTTGGTCTGGGTGGCCTGCGGCAGCTTGGTGTACGCGGCCTCGGTGGTCAGCGCCTTCTGCTGCGCGACGGTGAGGACCGCCGCCGAGCCCGTCGCCGCGAGCGGCGCGCGCACGCACTTCTGGGCCGGGGCGCTGCTGGCCGACGCCGTGGGCGTGGCCGAGGCCGACCCGGTGGGGGTCTTGCTGCCGCTGGCCGCGCCCGTGGCGGCCGATGCCCCCGACGAGCCGGAGCGGGCGGCGGTGCTGCTGCTGTTGCTCGCCGGCGCCAGCTTGCGCTCGTTGCGGGCCTTGGGGGCGTTCGACTCGCTTGCCGACGCGGACGCCTGGGGCGACGACGTCGCCGACGGCACCGACGACGCGCTCGACGACGGCGAGGCGGTGCTGCTGGCCGAGGCCGACCCGGCCGGCGTGGTCGTCGAGACGCAGCTGACGGCCACGGCCGGCGCGATCACGGGCCGGAAGTTGAGCTGGGCGGCCTGCCCGAGCCGGGCGACGTCGGTGTCGGTACCGCCGGGAATGGAGACGACGAGCTGGTCGTCGCCCTGGATCTGCACGGTGGACGCGGTGACGCCGCTGCCGTTGATGCGGTCCTCGATGATCTGGCGGGCCTGCTGCATCGAGGTCTGGGTGACGGTCTCGCCGGCCGGCGGCTGGGCGGTGAAGATCACGCGGATGCCGCCGACGAGGTCGATGCCCAGCTTCGGGGTGTTCGCCGTCCCGGGGAGCAGGACGATCAGGTAGAAGACGCCGAGGATGATGCCCAGCGCGGTGAAATAGCGGGAGACGCGCAGGGTCCCTGGGGGTGGTGCCACGGGAAACGAACTCCTCGGTGCTGCTCGGTCGGGGTGCAGGCCGCGGGTCAGTATGACCGACGGCACCCGGCAAACGCCCTGAGGGCGGCCGACGGGGCTGCGGAACGGTCGGGGGAAGGGCTCAGCGCGGCTCGCCGCGTTCGCCGGATTCGTCCGTCCCCAGGGGCTTGTCGAGCCGTACCGCGTCGGGATCGCGGTCGACGGCGGCCCCGTAGCGCGGCGGCAGCGACGCGGCGTCGCGCAGGGCGGCGAGCTCCCACCGGACCTCGACGCCGGGCGCGATGGACAGCTGCACGGTGTCGTCGTCGTTGCGGGCGACGACGGTGCCGTGCAGGCCCGAGGTGGTCATGACGTCGGTGCCCACGCCGATGCGCCCGGCCATCGCGGCCTGGGTGGCGGCCTGGCGACGTCGCGCACGGCCGGCGAGCAGGAGCAGCACCGCGATCGCGGCGACGAAGGCGAGCAGGGGCAGGTAGTTCACGACGGGTCCCAGCGTCGAAGAGCAGGTACGAGGACAGAGGTTACGCGTCGAACAGTGTCCGGCCCGGGGAATCGCCGCCGCCGCCGGGCGGCGGAACCGCCCCGAGGTGTGTCCAGGCCGCCGGGGTCGCGACCCGGCCACGCGGCGTGCGGGCGAGCAGACCGGCGCGGACCAGGAACGGCTCGGCGACCTCCTCGACGGTCTCGACCTCCTCGCCGACGGCCACCGCGAGGGTGCCGACCCCGACCGGGCCACCCCCGAACCGCCGGACGAGCGCGTCCAGGACGGCCCGGTCGAGGCGGTCCAGACCGAGCTCGTCGACGTCGTAGACCGCGAGCGCGGCGGCCGCGACCGCGGTGGTGACGACGCCGTCGGCCCGGACCTCGGCGTAGTCGCGCACCCGGCGCAGCAACCGGTTGGCGATGCGGGGCGTGCCCCGCGACCGGCTCGCGATCTCGGCGCCGCCGTCGCCGCGCAGCTGCACCCCGAGCAGGTCCGCCGAGCGGCGCAGCACCTGCTCCAGCTCGTCGGGATCGTAGAAGTCCATGTGCGCGGTGAACCCGAACCGGTCGCGCAGCGGGCCGGTCAGCAGCCCGGCCCGCGTGGTGGCGCCGATCAGCGTGAACGGGGCGAGGTCGAGCGGGATCGCGGTGGCGCCGGGCCCCTTGCCGACGACCACGTCGACGCGGAAGTCCTCCATCGCCATGTAGAGCAGCTCCTCGGCGGGGCGCGCGATGCGGTGGATCTCGTCGACGAAGAGCACCTCCCCCTCGCCCAGGCTGGTGAGCAGCGCGGCGAGATCGCCGGCTCGCTCGATGGCCGGACCGCTCGTGACCCGGATGGGCGCACCCAGCTCGGCGGCGACGATCATGGCGAGACTGGTCTTGCCGAGCCCCGGCGGGCCGGAGAGCAGGATGTGGTCGGGCGGCCGGTTGCGGCGCATCGCGCTCTCGAGCACCAGGCTCAGCTGCTCGCGCACCTTGGGCTGGCCGACGAACTCGTCGAGCTGGCGCGGCCGTAGCGAGTTCTCGACGTCGCGTTCGTCGGGCAGGACGGCGGGGTCGACGACATCCTCCTCGAACTCGGTCATCGCGTGCGGCCCAGCAGCTGGATGGAGCGGCGCAGCAGCGTCGGGACGTCGGGCGCGGCGCCCTCGTCGCCGAGGTCGGCGGCGACGACCTCGATGGCGTCACCGGCCTCCTTCGCGGAGAAGCCGAGGCCGGCGAGAGCGTGCGCGAGCTGGTCGCGCCACGGGGCCACCGCGACGACCCCCTCGCCGGTCGGGACGCCCGCGTCGTCGCCGTCGATCGCGCCGATGCGGTCTCGCAGCTCGACGACGATGCGCTCGGCGCCCTTGCGGCCGATGCCGGGGACCGTGACCAGCGCGGCGAGGTCGGACGTCGCGATCGCCCGGCGCAGCTCGCGGGGCGGGTGGACGGCGAGCATGGTCTGCGCCAGCTTGGGTCCGACCCCGTTCGCGGTCTGCAGCAGCTCGAACAGCGCCCGCTCGTCGTCGTCGGCGAAGCCGTACAGGGTGAGCGAGTCCTCGCGCACGACCAGCGACGTGGCCAGCCGGGCGGTCTCCCCCACGCGCAGCCGGGCGAGCGTCCCGGGCGAGCACGAGACCGCCAGCCCGACGCCGCCGACCTCGACGACCGCCCCGTCGGGCGCGACCGCGGCCACGGTGCCGCGGACGCTCGCGATCACGACCCCTCCCGCGGGCGCCGCTCGACGGCGCGCAGCGCGGTGCGCGACGACTCCGCCTCGTCGAGCTCGAGCCGCTCGCGGATCGCCAATGCGCGGGCGAAGTGCTCCCGCGCGTCGTCCCAGTGCTCCTGGTCGAAGTCGTTCTCCCCCGCGTGCTGGTGGGTGAACGCGTCGACGACCGGCCCGAACTGCGACGCCGCGGCCAGCAGCTCGGTGTAGACCGGGTTCGACTCGACGAAGGCGCCGCGCCACTGCTGCACCCGCGCGAGCCGCAGCCGTGCCAGGTGCTGCTGCGCCGCGGTGCCCGCGATCTCGGCCCGGTCCACCGCGGCGTTGGCCTCGTCGAGCGCCTCGTCGAGCGCCCCGGTGACCCGCAGCAGGTCGACGAGGTCGCCGCGCGCCAGGAGCTCGCCGGTCTCGTCGTCGGCGCCGCGGATCTCGCCCTGCAACCGGGTGACGTGGGGGGCGGCGTCGGCCGTGGTCGTCTCGCGCAGCGTGTGGGGGTCGTAGCGCAGCTCGGGGCCCTCGGGCGTCTCGGTCATGTCCTCACTCTCGCAAGCGCGTCGGACATCCGCCGCTGCGCGCTGCCACGCCAGACGTGGCAGATCGCCAGGGCCAGCGCGTCGGCGGCGTCGGCGGGGCGGGGCGTCTCGGCCAGCCGCAGCAGGCGGGTGACCATCGCCCCCACCTGCGCCTTGTCGGCGGTGCCCGACCCGGTGACGGCCGCCTTGACCTCGCTCGGCGTGTGCAGGGCGACCGGCAGCCCGGCGCGGGTCGCCGCGACGATGGCGAGACCGGCCACCTGCGCCGTGCCCATCACGGTGCGCACGTTGTGCTGGCTGAACACCCGTTCGACGGCGACGACGTCGGGACGGTGCCGGGCGATGGCGGCACCGATGGCGTCGGCCTGGGCCACCAGCCGCTCGCCGATGGCCGCGTCGGGCGGCGTGCGGACGACGGCGACGTGGACGAGCCGCAGCGGACGGCCCGGCGCGCCGTCCACGACCCCGATGCCGCACCGCGTCATGCCCGGGTCGACACCGAGTACCCGCACCCGTACCTCCCAGCCGGATCGAACGGTCGTTCGACCGGTCAGCCTAGGTCACGCGCACGGCTCGCTCCCGTACCGTGCGCGGCATGTCGGTGTACAACCTCGGCAATCGCCGCAGCACCGGGAACCGCCGGCCGAGCCCGCTGTTCCTGGTCTTCGTCGCGGTCACGGCGCTCGGTGGCCTGCTCGCCTGGACGCAGTCGGGCGCCGGGTCGATCCCGGGCAACATGGGCGTCTTCGTGTTCGTGCTCGGCGGCTGGGTCGTCTCGGTGTGCTTCCACGAGTTCGCCCACGCCTACGCGGCCTACCGGGCCGGCGACCGCAGCGTGGAGGCCGCGGGGTACCTCACCCTCAACCCGTTCAAGTACGCCCACCCGGTGCTCTCGATCGTCCTGCCGCTGTTCTTCATCGTGCAGGGTGGCATCGGCCTGCCCGGCGGCGCCGTGTACCTGCACCGCCACGCGTTCCGCAGCCGGGCGATGCAGAGCGTGGCGGCCGCCGTCGGCCCGCTCACCAACCTCGTGCTCGGTGTCGTGCTGCTCGTGCTGGCCAAGCAGCACGCCACCGACGTCGGGCTCTACTTCACCGGGCAGGACAACCACGCCCGGTTCTGGGGCGGAGTCGCCTTCCTCGGCTTCCTGCAGGTCACCGCCGCGGTGCTCAACCTGCTGCCCGTGCCCGGGCTGGACGGCTACGCGATCGTCGAGCCCTACCTGGACCCGCAGACCCAGCAGTACGGCGACCGGGTCAAGCCGTGGGGCATGCTCGCCGTCATCGTCCTGCTCATCGTCTTCACCCCCCTCAACGACGCCTTCTTCGATCTCGTGGACGCGCTGTGCCGGCTCACCGGCATCCAGGACGGCTTCGCCGGGGTCGGGCGGTACTTCTTCCAGTTCTGGGAGAAACCGGCGTGACCGACCGCCGCCGGTTCCTGCTCGGCGGCGCGGCCGTGCTCGCGGGGATCGCCGGCACGCTCGCCGCCTGCGGCGCGGACGACACGGTCGGCATCGTCACCGGCGGCACGTTCCGCTCGCGCTACCGGCATGCCGCCACGGGCTGGACGATCGCCCGCCCCGCCGGCCACGCCCACGACCGGCTGCCGGTCCTGGTCGCGCTGCACGCCCGCGGCGGCGACCACGGCGCGGTCTTCACCAACCTGCGTCTCGACCGCGTCCTGGCCGACGTCGTCGGCTCGGGCACGGCGCCCTTCGCGATCGCCTCGGTCGACGGCGGTGACCACGAGTACTGGCACCCGCGGCGCGGGACCGATCCGGCGGGCATGGTCGTCCACGAGTTCCTCCCCCTGCTCGCGCGGCACGACCTCGACACCCGGCGCGTGGCCTTCATCGGGTGGTCGATGGGCGGCTACGGCGCGCTCTACCTCGCGACCGTCCTCGGCCGCGGCCGCGTCGCCGCGCTCGTCGCGGAGAGCCCGGCCATGTGGCACCGCGCGGGCCAGCGGGTCGAGGGCTCCTTCGACGACGACGCCGACTTCGACCGGCACGCCGTCCTGCCGAGGGCGAGCCGGCTCGACGGCATCCCGGCGCGGATCTCGTGCGGCGACCGCGACGGGTTCCGCTACGTCGTCACCGATCTGCGGGCGCGGATCCGTCCCAGACCGGCGGGCGGGATCGAGCCGGGCGGCCACGACGACGCGTACTGGCGCAGTCAGCTTCCGGCCGACCTGCGCTTCGCTGGCCGGCACCTCGCGCGACCTTAAGGCTGCCCGAAGGTCCGTCCGGAGGG
This sequence comes from Jatrophihabitans endophyticus, assembly GCF_900129455.1. Lineage (NCBI taxonomy): Bacteria > Bacillati > Actinomycetota > Actinomycetes > Jatrophihabitantales > Jatrophihabitantaceae > Jatrophihabitans > Jatrophihabitans endophyticus. The sequence goes on along the minus strand of NZ_FQVU01000003.1, from coordinate 441,517 downwards.
TGGGCGACACCCACCCGCCCTCCGGAGGACACCATGCGCAACCCCCGCCCCGCCGCCGCGCTGCTCGCCACCATCGCCGCCGCCGCCCTGCTCGCCGGCTGCGGCTCGGACGGCGCCGACGGGCCTGCCGGCGTGGACCGCACCGACGCCGGCGCGAAGGTCGGCGCGAAAGCCGGCGGCGGATCGGTGGACGGGCCGTGCGACGTCACGGACCGGACGACGGTCGCCTCGGTGTTCCCCGGCGCGGCGGCCGGCAAGGCCGGCTCGGTACGCAACTGCGAGTTCGCCGTCGCGTCCGGGTCGGTCACCAAGGTCAACGTCTTCTACTTCGACGGCACGACCCTCGCCCAGTACAAGCAGCAGTGCAAGGACAACGACATCGCGTTCACCGCGGTCCCGATCGGCGACGGGGCCATCCGCGACCAGGTGCACACCGTGGTCGTGCAGCAGGGAGCGGTGCTCTTCGGCGTCCAGGCGATCGGTCACTCCATGCAGGCGGCGGCGCTCGCGCGCAACGACCCGCAGGTCATGGCCCTGGCGCGCGCGATCGCCGCGGGCCTCTGACCCTGGGCTCACTCGGCGCCGACGGCCTCCAGCACGTCGTCGCTGACGTCGAAGTTGGCGTAGACGTTCTGGACGTCGTCGAGGTCCTCGAGCGCGTCGACGAGCTTGAGCACCTTGCGCGCGCCCTCCTCGTCGAGGGGCACCTGCACGCTGGGCAGGAACGAGGAGTCGGCCGAGTCGTACTCGATGCCGGCGTCCTGCAGGGCGGTGCGGACGGGCACCAGGTCGGTGGCCTCGCTGACGACCTCGAACGCCCCGCCGAGGTTGTTGACCTCCTCGGCCCCGGCGTCCAGGACGGCCAGCAGCACGTCGTCCTCGGCCAGGTCGGTGGCCGGCACGACCACCACGCCCTTGCGGTTGAACAGGTACGCCACCGAGCCCGGATCGGCCATGTTGCCGCCGTTGCGGGTCATGGCGGTGCGGACCTCCATGGCGGCGCGGTTCTTGTTGTCGGTGAGGCACTCGATGAGCACCGCGACCCCGCTCGGGCCGTAGCCCTCGTACATGATCGTCTGCCAGTCGGCGCCACCGGCCTCGGCGCCCGACCCGCGCTTCACGGCGCGGTCGATGTTGTCGATCGGGACCGAGTTCTTGCGCGCCTTCTGGATGGCGTCATACAGGGTCGGGTTGCCGTCGGGGTCACCGCCACCGGTGCGGGCCGCGACCTCGATGTTCTTGATCAGCTTGGCGAACAGCTTGCCGCGCTTGGCGTCCTTCGCGGCCTTCTGGTGCTTGGTCGTCGCCCATTTGGAGTGGCCTGACACGTCGGCGCTCCCGTCCTGTCGCTCGTGATCCCAACGATCCAGTCTACCTGGCGGTCTCGGTGACCATCCGGCAGAAGTAGGCGTGCACGCGACCGTCGCCGGTCATCTCGGGGTGGAAGGACGTGGCCAGCAGCGCTCCCTGCCGGACGGCGACGACCTGCCCGGCACGGGTGGTGCCGAGGGCCCGCGCCGCGGGGCCAAGTTCCTGCACCCAGGGCGCCCGGATGAACACCGCGCGCACCGGCCCGCCGTCGACCCCGTCGACGGCGACGTCCTCCTCGAACGAGTCGACCTGCCTGCCGAAGGCGTTGCGACGCACCGCGATGTCCAGGCCGCCGATGGTCTCGGCGAGCGGCGACCCGCCGCTGTCGACGCGGTCGGCGAGCAGGATCATCCCGGCGCAGGACCCGTAGACCGGCAGCCCGTCGGCGATGCGCTCGCGCAGCGGGTCGAGCAGCTCGAAGGTGCGGGCGAGCTTCAGGATCGTCGTCGACTCGCCCCCCGGCAGCACCAGCCCGTCGACCGCCGCGAGCTCGGCGGGCCGGCGCACCGGCACCGCACCGCAGCCCGCCGCTTCCAGCGCGCGGGCGTGCTCGCGCACGTCACCCTGCAGCGCGAAGATCCCGATCGTCGGCACGATGTCCGAGCCTACCGAGCGCCGGCTCGCGCGCCGCGGCCGCCGACGGTCACCACGGCCGGGCGTCCGGCGGGGCCGCGAGCGCCCGTCGCAGGTACGCGCGCGCCAGCACGCTGACCCCGACACCCTGGCGTTCGGCCCGGCCGCGCAGCTCGGCCATCTCGTCGTGGTCGAGGCGCAGGCTCAGCGTGGCCGAGGATCCGGGCGTGGCCCGCCAGCGGCGGGTACCGACCCCCACGGGCCGTCCCGCCGGGGTGTCACCGCGCTCGATCGGGCGGCACGCGTCGACCTCGGCGCCCCCGATCCGGGCCAGGACGCGGCTGATCGACCCCGACTCGACCAGCAGCCGCTCCATCTCGTCCGGGTCGAGCCCGGCCGCCGCGCACCGCGCCCGAACGTGCTGTTCCAGTTCCATCGCTACCGCCCCCGTCGTCGGCCCCGCGACTCCGCCACGCGGCTCGCACGTCCCAAGCTAGGACGGGCCTACGACAGCTTCGGCCGCCCGGCGCGCCACATGGCAGCCCCGGCGGTCGTCGACCGCGGGCCCTCGGCGCGGTGTCACACGGCCCGTGTGCATGTCGTATGCACGCCGTATGCACGCCGTATGCACGCCGTATGCACGCCGTATGCACGCCGTGTGCGGCCTGCACACGACGCGCACACGCGCCGTCCTACATCACGAACAAGGGTCCCGGCAGACCGGCGACACCCGGCGCGGGTGGTGCCTACCAGCCGCGCTCGGCGAGCCGGTGCGGCTGCGGGATCTCGTCGACGTTGATGCCGACCATGGCCTCGCCGAGGCCGCGCGAGACCTTGGCGATGACGTCGGGGTCGTCGTGAAAGGTGGTGGCCTTGACGATGGCCTCGGCACGCTGGGCGGGGTTACCGGACTTGAAGATGCCCGAGCCCACGAACACGCCCTCGGCGCCGAGCTGCATCATCATCGCCGCGTCCGCGGGCGTGGCGATGCCGCCGGCGGTGAAGAGGACGACCGGCAGCTTGCCGTTGCGGGCGACCTCGGCCACCAGCTCGTACGGCGCCTGCAGCTCCTTGGCCGCGACGTAGAGCTCGTCCTCGGGCAGCGAGCCGAGCCAGCGGAGCTGGTCGCGCAGCTTGCGCATGTGGGTGGTGGCGTTGGAGACGTCACCGGTGCCGGCCTCGCCCTTGGAGCGGATCATGGCCGCCCCCTCGGTGATGCGGCGCAGCGCCTCGCCGAGGTTGGTGGCCCCGCACACGAAGGGCACGGTGAACTGCCACTTGTCGATGTGGTTGGCGTAGTCGGCCGGGGTGAGCACCTCGGACTCGTCCACGTAGTCGACGCCGAGGGACTGCAGGACCTGCGCCTCGACGAAGTGGCCGATGCGCGCCTTGGCCATGACCGGGATGGAGACGGCCGCGATGATGCCGTCGATCATGTCCGGATCGCTCATCCGCGACACGCCGCCCTCGGCCCGGATGTCGGCCGGGACGCGCTCCAGCGCCATCACCGCGACCGCGCCCGCGTCCTCGGCGATCTTCGCCTGCTCCACCGTGACGACATCCATGATGACGCCGCCCTTGAGCATCTCGGCCATGCCTCGCTTGACGCGGCCGGTGCCGACGGTGTGATCGGCCGGGGTGGATTCGCTGCTGTGCTCGGACATGGACCCGAGTCTACGAGCCGCGGCCAGTGCGCTAGGAGGCGAGCTGCTGGCCGTTCTTGGTCAGGACCACCCACGTGCCGCCGGGACGGAAGACGAGCTTCTTGCCCTTCCCGTCGAGCAGCGTCGTCCCGGCGTTCGTCTTCGCGCGCTTCCAGGTCCCGCCGACGCGCTTGCCGTCGCGGAAGAGCACGACCTTGCCCGAGCCGACGGTGTTGGTGAACTGGTTGGGGTTGCCGTTCACGTCGGTGTCGGCCCGGAACGGCACGACCTTGCAGAACTGGACGAGCACGTTCGGAGTCGCGACGAGGGCGCCGCTCGCGGTCCGCTGCGCCTGGCCGTCGATGTAGCGGACGTAGCGGTGGGTCTTGCGGTTGTAGCGGAACTCGACGGCCGTGCCGCCGACCCGCGTCTCGACCCGGGTGCCGGACGACGCTCCCTTGAGCTGGGACGTCGACGCCGACCAGCTGAACCCGACGTCACGGGCACCCGGGGCCTTGAGCGCCTTGGCCACCACGGCCAGGTTGGCGCTGAGGTTGTAGGGCGCCGGCTTGTCGCCCGTGCGCTGGAACCCCGGGCCGCCACGGTCGTTGATCGTGGTCTTGAGGTAGGAGCGGTCGAGGTAGCGCAGCGGCACCTTGGCCCCGCCCGAGGCCACGAAGGCGACCTTGCCGTACTGGCTGACGAGCTCGGGATCGGCGGCGCGAGTGCTGCGGACGGACGCGACGGTCGGCAGCGAGGAGTGGAACACGCCGACGAGGCGGGTCAGGCCGCCCTCGACCTCCTCGATGTACACCACGTCGGCCTTGTCGATGTTGCGCTGCGGCCGGCCGTTGGCGGTGTCGTCGATCTTGACCGCGACCACGGCGTTGCGGCTGAACTTCCCGCCGAAGAGCGGGTCCGGGGTCCGCTTCGCGGCCGGGGACGACGAGCTGGACGACGACGGGGTCGTGGGCGTGGCCGACGCCGAGCTCTGCTGCTTGTGGTCGTCGCCACTGCACGCCGACGCCGCGAGCAGCGTGGCGACGACGCCGCCGGCGACGAGCGTGCGGGACGGGCGGGTCAGGGGGGTCATCGTCAGTCCTCTTCCGTGGGTTCGGCGCGCGCGGGCCTCGCGGCGGTGGGCGTCGGGGCAGGCAGGGTGTCGTCGATGTCGAAGAAGGGCGGCATCTCGCGCCGGCCGGCCATGCGCAGCATTCTCGGCATGCGTCGGTCACGCAGCGCTCGCGTGTCACGGACCGCGTCATTGTAGAAGCGGCGGGCGATCAGGACCCGCGCGGCCGCCTCGCGCAGCTCGTCGACGGCGGCGGCGTGCGCGGCGTCCGGTTCGTCGCTCGGCCGGGCGACCAGGTCGACCACCGCGCGTCCCACGGCGTTCTCGGCGCCGTCGCGCGCGGTCAGCTCCGTGCCGCCGGCCCCGGCCGCCAGCGCGACCCGCGCGGTGTCGTCGAAGCGGGTGCGCTCGTCGTCGGGCAGTCGCGTGTGCGGCGACTCGGCGACGTGCTGCAGCGCGGCGGCCCGGCGCACCAGCTGGCTGTCGAGGGCGGCCTGGGCGGCGTCCACCCGGGCGTGCAGGCGGTCCAGCCGGGTCAGCGTGAACGTGAACCACATCGTCACCAGCACGGCGAGGACGACGGCGGCCACGAACCAGCCGACGGGGAGCACGAGCGGGACTCTAGGCGAGACGGCGGGCAGACTCGGGACGCCTCGCGCAGGTGTGGCTCATGTCCCGGCGCCGGCGATCGCCAGCTCGTAGACGCGCAGCACGTCGCCGACGATCACCGACCAGTCGTACGGCGCGACCGCCCGCGTCCCCGCCGCGACGAGACGGTTGCGCAGCGGCGCGTCGTCCAGCACGTCGGCGAGCGCCCCGGCGAGGGCGCGCGGGTCGCCGGTCGCGAAGCACCTGCCGGCCACACCCCCGTCGAGGACGCGGCGGAAGGGCTCGATGTCCGACGCCACGATCGCCGTCCGCGCGGCCATGGCCTCGAGCAGGATGACGCCGAAGCTCTCCTGCCCGGTGTTCGGCGCGCAGTAGACGTCCACGCTGCGCAGCATGCGGGCCTTGTCGGCCTCGCTCACCTGGCCGAGCAGGTCGAAGCGGTCGGCGAGCCCGGCCGGCAGGCCGGCGCGGAAGTCGTCCGCGTCGCCGCGGCCGGCGACCACGACCCGCAGCTCGGGGCGCAGCGGGGCCAGCAGCTCGAGCGCGCCGACGAGGACGTCCATGCCCTTGCGGGCCTCGTCGTAGCGGCCGATGAAGCCCACCGTGCCACCGGCCCGGGGGTAGCCCGGCAGCGGTTCGGCGCCGGCGTAGTGGTCGACGGCGACGCCGTTCGGGATCACCACGGCGTCGCCGCCGAGATGCTCGACGATGACCTGCCGGGCCGCGGCCGACACCGCGATCTTGCCCGAGATCTTCTCCAGGAAGGGCTGCAGCACGGTGTCGAACATGGCGAGGAAGCGGGAGCGGACGGTCGCGGCGTGGAAGGTCGCCACGAGCGGGCCGTCGTGGATCATGCACGTCAGCAGCGAGAGGCTCGGCGGCGCGGGCTCGTGCACGTGGACGACGTCGAAGGCCCCGTCGCGCAGCCAGCGCCTCACCCGGGCCGCCGACACCAGGCCGAACTGCAGGCGCGCCACCGAGCCGTTGTACGGGATGGGCACCGCCTTGCCCGCCACCTCGAGATAGTCGGGGCGGTCGGGGATCTCGTCGTCCCCGGGCGCCAGCACCGACACGACGTGGCCGAGGGTGACGAGCTTCTCGGCGAGGTCGCGCACGTGGGCCTGGACCCCGCCGGGGATGTCCCACGAGTACGGGCACACGATCCCGATCCGCATCGCCTACCGTCCGGTGGTCCCGGCCGGCGCGGCGGCGACCGGTGGCGCGGGGCGGGCCGGCAGGTCGGCGAGCCACAGCCGCTGCAGCATGTGCCAGTCCTCGGGCTTGCCGCGGATGCCCTCGGCGAACAGATCGGCCATCGTCTGCGTCGCCGCGACGACCCGGTCGCGCAGCCGCTCCCCCGGCAGCGCGACGGGGCCGCGCAGGTCGTGGCCCCAGCCGTCGTCGCCGACGAAACGGGAGTGCGCGACGATCAGCTGGGCACCGGTCGTGGCGGCGAGCAGCGCGGGACCGGCCGGCATGCGGGTGCGCTCGCCGAAGAAGTCGACCTCGATGCCGTGGTGCGACAGGTCGCGGTCGGCCAGCAGGCACACCACGCCGTTGTCCCGGAGCCGGTCGGACAGCACGGCCATGGGCGGGCGCTCCCCGCCGGTGAGCGCGACGACCTCCATCCCGATCGACTCGCGGTAGGCGACGAAGCGATCGAAGACCGACGCCGGGCGGAGCCGCTCCGCGACCGTGGTGAGCGGCCCGTAGCGCTCGATGCACCAGATCCCCGAGGCGTCCCAGTTCCCGGAGTGCGACAGCGCCACCACGACCCCGTTGCCCGCGGCGAGCCCGGCGTCGAGCAGGTCCAGGCCCCGGCTGTTGCGGTCGAAGCTCTCGGCCACCGCGGCGTGGTCCATCGCCTCCAGCCGGAACGTCTCGAGCCAGTAGCGCGAATAGGAGCGCAGCGCGGCGCCGACCAGCGCGTCCATGCGCAGCTCGGACATCGCCGGCCCGACGACGCGACGCAGGTTCCTGCGCAGCTGCCGGGCCCCGCCGCCGTTGCGGACGGTGGCGGCGTCCGCGGCCGCGCGGAAGGCGCGGGCCGAGACACCCCGCGGCAGCGACTTCACCACGCTCCAGCCCGCGGAGTAGCCGAGTCCGGTCGCGCGCTCCCGGACGCCGTCGAGCATCAGGAGCCCGCCGGCCGGGGCGCCTCCACGGCGGCGGCGCGGGCACGGGACTGCTCGCGGACGGTCGCGAAGCGCTGGACCACGGTGATCGCGGACGCGGCGACGAGCAGCCACAGCGCGACGGCGAGGACGAAGGGGACGCCGAGGCCGGTGAGGCCCGTGCCGACCAGGACCGCGATCAGCCGTTCGGCCCGCTCGGCGATGCCGACGGTGCAGGTGAAGCCTGCCCCCTCGGCGCGCGCCCGGATGTAGCTGGTCAGCGACCCCAGCACCAGGCACAGCAGCGCGGCGAGCAGCATCCACCGCTCGCCGTGCTGGGCGTAGTACCAGGCGACGGCGCCGAACACGGCCGCGTCGGCGATGCGGTCGCACGAGGAGTCCAGGACGGCACCGAAGTCGGTGCCACGGCCCCCGGCCCGGGCCACCGCGCCGTCGACCATGTCGAGCATGACGAAGAACCAGACGACCAGCGTCCCCACGAAGAACCAGCCCGTGCCGAGCAGGGCCAGGGCACCGGCCACGGCACCGACGGTGCCGACGACGGTGATGACGTCGGGGGTGACGCCGGCGCGGACGAGAGCGGTGGCCAGCGGCACCAGCGCGCGGGAGAAGGCGGCGCGGGCGTGGATGTTCAACACGCTGGAGTGGGTCCGTTCGCGTCGGTGGTCGGGCAGGAGGGTCGGCCCACGATAGCCGCCGGCGGCGCGCGCCCCGGCGCTCCCGGCTACTCCTTGGGCAGCTTGAGCTTGGACAGGTCGGGCATCTGCATGCCGGGCGGGAGCCCCGGGGGCAGCTGATCGCCGCCGAGGCCGGCACCGGGCAACCCGCCGGGCAGGCCGCCCGGGTAGCCCGCGGGCATCCGGGCCTGCGTCGGCCCGCGGCTGCCGCCCTTCTTGCCCTTCTTGCCCTTGCGGGTGTTCTTGGAGGACTTGGTCGCGCTGCGCTTGCGCATGCCCGGCAGCCCCATCCCGCCGAGCTGGCCCATCATCTTGCGGGCCTCGAAGAAGCGGTCGACGAGCTGGTTGACGTCGCTGACCTTCACGCCCGAGCCGGTGGCGATGCGCAGTCGCCGCGAGCCGTTGATGATCTTGGGGTTCTCCCGCTCCGCCGGCGTCATGCCACGGATGATCGCCGCGGTGCGGTCGAGGTCCTTGTCGTCGACCTGCGCCAGGGCGTCCTTCATCTGCCCCATGCCCGGCATCATGCCGAGCAGGTTGCCGATGGGGCCCATCCGGCGGATCGCCTGCAGCTGGTCCAGGAAGTCCTCGAGGGTGAACTGGTTGCCGGCGGTCAGCTTGGCCGCCATCCGCTCGGCCTCGTCCTGGTCGAAGTGGCGCTCGGCCTGCTCGATCAGGGTCAGCATGTCGCCCATGCCGAGGATGCGCGAGGCCATCCGATCGGGATGGAAGACGTCGAAGTCCTCGAGCTTCTCACCGTTCGAGGCGAACATGATGGGCTGCCCGGTGACCTCGCGGACGCTCAGCGCCGCACCACCGCGGGCGTCGCCGTCGAGCTTGGTCAGCACGACGCCAGTGAAGCCGACACCGTCCTGGAAGGCCTGGGCGGTGTTGACCGCGTCCTGGCCCACCATGGCGTCGACGACGAACAGGACCTCCTGCGGGTCGACCGCGGCGCGGATGTCGGCCGCCTGCTGCATCATCTCGGCGTCGATGCCCAGGCGGCCGGCGGTGTCGACGACGACCATGTCGTGCTGCGCGCGGCGGGCGAAGTCGATCGAGTCCCGCGCCACCCGTACCGGGTCCCCCACTCCGTTGCCCGGTTCGGGGGCGTAGGTCTGCACGCCGGCGCGCTCACCGACCACCTGCAGCTGGTTGACCGCGTTCGGGCGCTGCAGGTCGCAGGCCACGAGCAGCGGCGTGTGGCCCTGGTCGCGCAGCCAGCGGGCCAGCTTGCCGGCGAGCGTCGTCTTGCCGGCGCCCTGCAGGCCGGCGAGCATGATCACCGTCGGCGGCTGCTTCGCGTACTGCAGCCGGCGGGTCTCGCCGCCGAGGATCGCCACGAGCTCCTCGTTGACGATCTTGATGACCTGCTGCGCCGGGTTCAGCGCCTTGGAGACCTCGGCGCCGCCCGCGCGCTCCTTGATCCGGGCGATGAACTGCCGGACGACCGGGAGCGCGACGTCGGCCTCGAGCAGGGCGATGCGGATCTCGCGCGCGGTGGCGTCGATGTCGGCGTCGGACAGTCGTCCCTTGCCGCGCAGGTTGGTGAAGACGCCGGAGAGCCGGTCGGAGAGCGTGTCGAACACGCGCCCAGCGTACGTGCCCCGCGCCGCGCACCGAGTCCGCTGCGGCTCGCGGGCCGTCCACAAGTGGCCACCGCGGATGACTGGTGCGGACCAGTGGTCTCGCGATAGAACATCCCGGACGGAAATCGCAAACCGGACACACCGGTTCCCCAGTGGAGGTCGCCGTGCGCCGCATCCCCGTCCTGTTCGCCACCCTCGTCGCCGCGCTCGGCGCCGTCCTCGCCCTCGCCTCCCCGGTGGCCGCGGCGGCCGCGGTGCACTACGTCGCGCTCGGCGACTCCTACTCCTCCGGCGTCGGCGCCGGCGACTACGTCGACAGCTCCGGTTCCTGCGACCGCAGCACGAACGCCTACAGCCAGGTGTGGGCCGACGCGCACTCCCCCGCCTCGTACACCTCGGTGGCCTGCTCCGGCGCGACCACCGCCGACGTCGTCGCCGACCAGCTCTCGGCGCTGTCGGCGACGACGACGCTGGTCAGCATCACCATCGGCGGCAACGACGAGGACTTCGCCGGGGTGATGAAGGACTGCAACCTCAAGAGCGACGACACCTGCGTCAGCGAGATCGACGCCGCCGAGGCCGACGCCCGCAGCGCGCTGTCCGGCAAGCTCGACAGCCTGTTCGCCCAGATCCGCGACCGCTCGCCGGACGCCGAGCTCGTCGTGCTGAACTACCCGGACTTCTACGACCTCGACGCCGACTGCGTCGGGCTGAGCCAGACCAAGCGGACGAAGATCGACGAGGGCATCGACGTGCTCTCCACGGTGCTGTCCGGTGCGGCGTCGCGGGCGGGCGCGACGTTCGCCGACGTCCGGCCCGCGTTCGCCGGCCACGAGATCTGCGACGACAACCGCTGGCTGCACTCGGTCAACTTCGCCGACTTCGGCATCTCCTACCACCCGACCGAGGACGGCCACCGCAGCGCCTACTACCCCACCTTCGCCGCCGCGGCGTGACCGCCTCCCCGGCACTTCGCTGATGTCGTCGCCGGATCGCTCAGCTCTCAGCCGACGCTGTCGCCTGAGCGATCCGGCGCGGCTCACCTACACCAGTTCGCTGCCGCCGTCGACGTAGAGCACCTGGCCGGTGACGTAGCCGCTCTCCTCGCCGGCGAAGAACGCGGCGGCGTTGGCGATGTCGGCGGGGACGCCGCCGCGACGCACCGGGTTGTTCTTCGCGTTCGCCTCGCGCATCTGCTCGATCGTGATGCCGATGCGCTCGGCCGTCGCCTTGGTCATCGCGGTCTCGATGAAGCCGGGCGCGATGGCGTTGGCGGTGATGCCGAACGGGCCGAGCTCGATCGCGAGCGTCTTCGTCAGGCCCTGCAGGCCCATCTTGGCCGTCGAGTAGTTCGCCTGGCCGCGGTTGCCGGTCGCCGAGGTCGAGGACATCGAGATGATGCGGCCGTACTTGGCGTCCACCATGTGCTTCTGGGCCGCCTTGCTGCAGAGGAAGGCACCGCGCAGGTGGACGTTCATCACCGTCGTCCAGTCGTCCTCGCTCATCTTGAACAGCAGGTTGTCGCGCAGCACGCCGGCGTTGTTGACCAGGATGTGCAGGCCGCCCAGCTCGGCTGCGACCTGGTCCACGGCCGCCTGCACCTGCTCGCCGTCGGACACGTCGGCGCCCAGCGCGATCGCGGTGCCGCCGATGCCGGTGATCTGGTCGACGGTGGCCTGCGCGGCCGCTTGATTGAGGTCGAGCACCGCGACCTTGGCGCCGTCGGCGGCGAGCCGCGCGGCGATGCCGGCACCGATGCCCTGCGCGCCGCCGGTGACGAGCGCGACGCGGTCCTGAACTCCTGCCATGACGAACTACCTTTCCTCGTTGTCCGATCGGTCGGTCGAGACGAGCCGGCGTACACCGGCGAGCCAGCGGTCGGGGCTCGACGCCTTCTGCGCCCAGAACGTACCGACCTCGGGATGCGGCAGGAGCAGGAACCTGTCCCCCGCGAGCCCCGCGGCCACCACGTCGGCGACGTGCTCGGCGCTCACGATGTCACCCGACGCTGCGACCGCCTGCGCGCCGGCCTCGCCCGCGGCGAGCGGGTCCATGAGCAACGGTGTCGACACGCCCATCGGGCAGAGCACGCTGACGCCGATCCCGCGGTCGCCGTAGGTCACCGCGAGCCACTCCGCGAACGCCACCGCGCCGTGCTTGGTCACGGCGTACGGCGCGTCGCCGGGCGAGGTGAGCAGCCCCGCCGCCGACGCGGTCTGCAGCAGGTGGCCCCGGCCGCGCTCGAGCATCGCGGGCAGCACCGCTCGCGCGGCGTGCACGTGCGCCATGACGTTGAGGTCCCACGCGGCCTGCCACAGCTCCGGCGAGGCGACCCCCACGCCGGTGGTGCGACCGGCGTTGGAGCAGAACAGGTCGATGCGGCCCTCGCGATCCAGCGTGCGTGTCACCAGCGCCGCGACGGCGTCGGCGTCGGCGACGTCCACCTGCTCGGCGACGCCGCCCACCTCGGCCGCGACGGCCCGCGCGCCGTCCGCGTCCCGGTCGACGACGACCACGTGACGCGCACCGTCGCCGTGGAAGCGGCGTGCGAGGGCGGCGCCGATCCCGCTCGCGCCGCCGGTGACGACGACGACCGCGTCGTGGATCTCCATCAGGCCCCCTCGGGTGCGAGTCGGCGCAGCAGCTCCAGGGTGGGCGGCCCGTCCGGGGTCGGGACGAGCGCCAGCACCGGGGTCGTGACGCCGGCCGCGGCGTAGGCCTGCACCTGGTCGCGGCACGACTCCGGGCTGCCGTGAAGAACCAGGTCGTCGACCACGTCGTCGGGCACCGCCGCGAGCGCCGCCTTGCGGTCGCCGGCCGCCCACGCCTCGTGCATGGGACGCAGCACCTCCCCGCGTCCGAGCCAGTCGTGGAACGCCGCGTACGCGGGCACCGTGAGGTAGCTGGAGATCATGAACCGGCCCACGTTGCGCGCGTATTCGACGTCCTCGGTCGGGCAGACGAAGATGCGGGCCACGACCTCGGCGTCGGGGTTCGCGACCTCGGCGAGGCACTGCGCGACGTCGTAGGACGCCAGCCAGTTCAGGATCGCACCGTCCGCCTCGCGTCCCGCGAGTTTGAGCATTTGCGCGCGAAGTGCCGCCAGCACGATGGGCGGCGGCTCGGCCGGCGGCCCGTCGAGCTTGAACCGGCTGACGCTGAAGGTGTCGAACTCGCCGTCGACCCGCTCCCCGGCGAGTGCCGTCCGCACCGCCCGCAGCACGTCGCGGGTTCGGCGGAACGGCTGGTCGAACGCGAGGCCGTTCCACTTCTCGACGATCGCGGGACTCGACGCGCCGAGGCCGAGCACGAAACGCCCCGGCGCGGCCTGGGCCAGCGACGACGCCGACATCGCGATCAGCGCGGGCCCGCGGGTGAAGGCGGGCACGATCGCGGTGCCGAGACGCAGCGTCGGCTCCCACGAGGCGGCCAGGGCGAGCGGCGTGAAGGCGTCGGTGCCGTTCGTCTCGGCCGACCAGAGGTCGGTGTACCCCAGGTCGGGCAGGGCGCGGACGATGTCGGCGTGGTCGGGCAGTGACACCCCCGGCAGCGGGACGGTGAGCCCCCATCGGGTCATGGCCGGTGCTTCCCTTCGGTCGGCGTGAGCGCGGCGAGGACGAGGTCCGCGAGCTCGGCCGCGAACTGCGCCGGGCGGAGCGTCCCCCCGGCGCGGAACCACAGCGGCATCTCGTTGATGACGCCGAAGATGGTGTAGGTGACGGTGTCGGCCGAGGCGACGGTCGTGAAGTCGCCGCTGGCCTGGCCGTCACGGACGAGCCGGCGCACGGTGTCGTGGTAGCGACGGCGCTGCCGGCGGTACTGCGCGGTGCGCTCGCCCCCGAGCTTGTGCTGCTCGCGCCAGAAGACGAGCGCGGGGCGGGCGTTCGCGGCCGTCGAGGTGACCAGGTCGTCGATCAGCGCGCGCAGCGTGAGCGCCGGGCTGGCGCCGCGGGCGAGGATCTCGGCCATGCTCGCGAGCTGGCGCTCGATGAGATCGCCGTACACCTCGTACAGCAACGCCTCCTTGCTCGCGAAGTGGTGGTAGAAACCGCCCTTCGCGACCCCGGCCCGGGCCAGCACCTGCGCCACGCTCGTGCCGTCGTAGCCCTGCTCGGCGAACAGATCGACGGCGGCGGCCAGCACGCGCTCGCGCGCGCCGTGCGCCGGCGGGTCCGGGAGGTCCGGGAGGTCCGGGAGGTCCGGGAGGTCCGGGAGGTCCGGGAGGTCCGGCGGGCCGCCGGCGGGCCCGGTCACGGCCGACCGCCGGCGGGCGCGTCAGTCACGCGGCGCATGGGCACGCAGCTCGTCGCGCGCGATGGAGCGCAGGTGCACCTCGTCGGGCCCGTCGGCCAGGTGCAGCGTGCGCAGCTGCGCCCACATCTCGGCCAGCGGCACGTCGCCGGACACGCCCGCACCCCCGTGCGCCTGGATCGCGCGGTCGACGACCCACGACGCAGCCCGCGGCGCGGCGACCTTGATGGCCGCGATCTCGGTGCGGGCGTCCTTCACGCCCACGGTGTCGATGAGCCAGGCGGCCTGGAGCACCAGCAGCCGGGCCTGGTCGATGGCGAGCCGCGACTCGGCGATCCACTCCTGCACGACCCCGTGGCGCGCGATCGGCTGGCCGAACGTCGAGCGTGACGCCGTGCGCGTGCACATCAGCTCGAGCGCGCGCTCGGCCATGCCCAGGCTGCGCATGCAGTGATGGATCCGGCCCGGGCCCAACCGCGCCTGGGCCATCATGAAACCGCCGCCCTCCGGGCCGAGCAGGTTCTCGGCCGGGACGCGGACGTCGTAGTCGATGACGCCGTGACCGCCGTGCGGGCCGTCGTCGTAGCCGAACACGCTCGTGGAGCGCTCGATGGTGACGCCGGGCGCGTCGAGCGGCACGAGGATCATGGAGTGGCGGGCGTGCCGCGGGCCGTCGACGTCGTTCACGCCCATGACGATGGCGACCGTGCACTCGGGACGCATCGCGCCCGTCGACCACCACTTGCGCCCCCGCACGACGTAGCTGTCGCCGTCGCGCGTGATGGTGGTGGCGATGTTGGTGGCGTCCGAGGAGGCGACGTCCGGCTCGGTCATCGAGAAGCACGAGCGGATCTCACCGTCGAGCAGCGGGCGCAGCCACTGCTCGCGTTGCTGCTCGGTGCCGAACATGGTCAGCAGCTCCATGTTGCCGGTGTCCGGCGCCGAGCAGTTCATGGCCTCCGGCGCGAGGGCGATCGAGCGTCCCGACAGCTCGGCGAGCGGCGCGTAGTCGAGCACCGAGAGCCCGGCTCCGAGCTCCGGGCCGTCCGCGGGCGAGACCCCGGCCGGCAGGAACAGGTTCCACAGCCCGCGGCGGCGCGCCTCGGTCTTGAGCTCGGCCAGCACGGCCGGGGTGCGGAACGGCGTCCCGGCGGCCCGGTTGGCGGCGGCCTGCTCCTCGAACTCGTGCTCGGCCGGGTAGACGTGGTCGGCCAGGAAGGCGCGCACCTCCCGCTGCAGCTGCTGCGAGCGTTCGCTGTGCTCGAAGTCCATCGTGTCCTCTCGTCCGGGATCGCGTTCGGTGGGTAGGTGGTCGGTGCGCGTCGACGTCAGCGCGCCTCGAGCAGCGACAGCGCGCGCTCCAGCAGCTCGGGCACGCGCTCGCCGAAGTGGTCGAAGCCCTCGCCCACCGTCTTGCCGGCGAGGTAGCGGTTGTGGATGCCCTCCGAGACCACGGCGAGCTTGTAGTAGCCGAAGGCGACGTACCAGTCGAGCGCGGTGAGGTCGCGGGGCGAGCGCTGCGCGTAGCGGTCCACGAGCGCGTCGGTGGTGAGGAAACCCTGCGTCGGCGCCATGAGCGGCATGACGGTGTCGTCCTGCGCGGCGAGGCCCTGGTAGACGACCATGAGACCGACGTCGGTGAGCGGGTCGCCGAGCGTGGCCATCTCCCAGTCCACGACCGCCGCGATGCGCTGCAGCCCCCGGTCGAACATGACGTTGGTGAGGCGGTAGTCGCCATGGACGATGGCCGGCGTCGACTGCTCGGGCAGGGTGGTCGTCAGCAGCTCGACGGTGCGCTCGACCTCGGCCCGCGGCTGCGTCTGCGACGCCTGCCACTGCTGGGTCCAGCGCCGGACCTGTCGGGCCAGGAAGCCGTCCGGCCGGCCGAAGTCGCCGAGGCCGACCGTGCCCGGGTCGACCTCGTGCAGGTCGACGAGCGTGTCGACCAGCAGCTCGCAGCTGCGGGTGGCGGCGTCCGGCGTGACGGTCCCGAGCACGTCGGGACGATCGAGCACGACGCCGTCGACGAAGCCCATGAGGTAGAACTGCGCGCCCAGCACGTCGGCGTCCTCGCACAGCGCCACGGCCTCGGGGACGGCCACGGCGGTGCCCTGCAGCGCGCTGATGACGCGCCACTCGCGCACCATGTCGTGTGCGGTGGGCAGCACGTGCGCGAGCGGCGGGCGGCGCAGCGCCCACGTCGCCGTCCCGTCCGTGATGCGGTAGGTGAGGTTGGACTTGCCGCCGGCGATCACCTCGCCGGACAGCTCGCCCTGCCGCAGGCCGGGGCGGGCGCGGTCGAGCCAACCGGTCAGTGCCGCGAGGTCGACGCCGGGGAGATCAGCCATTCACCCGACCCTAAAGACCGACCGGTCGGTCTGACAACGGCGGATGTCACATCCGCGCCGGCGACGACGCGACGGGGCCGAGCGGGTCGGTGACGGATTGAGGGACGGATCAGCCGACCGTCGCCCCGAACGCCGCGCCGACACCGTAGGTGACCGCGGCCGCGGCGAGGCCGAAGGCGAGCTGCCGGGCGCCCGCGAACCACCAGCTGCGGCTCGTGAAGCGCGACGTCACCGCACCGGCGGCGAACAGCGCGACGACGGCGAGCACCGCGGGCACCACGATCGTCGTGGCACCGAGCAGGTAGGGCAGCAGCGGGACGAAGGCACCGAGCGCGAACGACGCGAGCGACGACGCGGCGGCGACGGCCGGGCTGGGCAGCTGCTTGGGGTCGACGCCGAGCTCCTCCCGCGCGTGGACGAGCAGCGCCTGGTCCGGATCGCGCGACAGCTGCGCGGCCACGATGGCGGCGATGTCGGCGTCGACGCCCTTCGCGACGAACGCCTGCGCGAGCTCGGCCTGCTCGGCCGCGGCGTTCGTGAGCAGCTCACGACGCTCGACCTCGACCTCGGCGGCCGTCGACTCGTTCTGGCTGCGCACCGAGATGAACTCGCCGGCCGCCATCGAGAACGCGCCGCCGACCAGGCCGGCCCACCCGGCGAGGGTGACCTGCGTGCCGCTCGACGAGGCCGCGGCCACCCCCGCCACGAGCGCGAAGTTGGAGACGAGCCCGTCCATGGCCCCGAAGACGGTGGGGCGCAGCCAGCCGCCGCCGACGTCGCGGTGCTGGTGGTGGATCTCGGCCTCAGTCGTCGTGCCCACGCTCGGCCGCGACCTCCTCGTCCGCTTCGGGTGCGCCCTGCCCGGCCGGGGCCGGGTCCGCCGCGACCGGCACGGCGACATGGCTGTCCTGGTACGGGCTCGCCTCGCGCTCGGCGCGGAAGCCACCGTGCCGCAGGAAGTAGGCGAGGCCCAGCAGGAAGACGACGATCGAGGTCCACACGTTCAGCCGCAGGCCGAGGATGTGGTTCGCGTCGTCGCGGCGCAGCAGCTCGATCCAGAACCGCCCCAGCGTGTAGCCCATGACGTAGAGGGCGAGGACGTTGCCACGGCCGAGTCGCAGCCGGCGGTCGAGCAGGATGAGCGCGACGCCCACGGCGGCGTCCCACAGCAGCTCGTAGAGGAAGGTCGGCTGGAAGGTGCCGATGACCGCGCCGTTGCTGCGGCCGGTCTCGATCGACAGGTTGTGGATCTCGAGGCCCCACGGCAGGTCGGTCGGAGCGCCGTAGAGCTCGTTGTTGAACCAGTTGCCGAGCCGGCCGATCGCCTGCGCGAAGACCACGCCGGGGATGCAGGCGTCGGCGAACACCGCGAGCCGGATGCCGCGGCGGCGACAGCCGATCCAGGCCCCCACGCCGCCGAGGGCGATGGCCCCCCAGATGCCCAGCCCGCCGTCCCAGATCTTGAGCGCGTCGAGCGGGTGGCGCCCGGAGCCGAAGTACAGCTCGGGGTCGGTGAGCACGTGGTAGAGCCGGCCGCCGACGATGCCGAACACGATCGCCCAGCCGGCGACGTCCCACACGTGGTCCGGATCGCCGCCGCGTTCGCGCCAGCGGCGGGTGGCGACCCACAGCGCGACGACGATGCCGACGATGATGCACAGCGCGTACGCGCGGACGGGCAGCGGCCCCAGGTGCCACACGCTGCGCGTCGGGCTGGGGATCGACGCGAGCAGGCGATCGTCGATGCCGGCCACGGATTTCACGACAGCAACGGTAACCGGGTAGGACATCGGACATGCGCGCAGTGGTGGTGACCGAACACGGTGGCGTCGACGTCCTGGCCGTGCAGCAGCGGCCCGACCCCGAACCCGGCCCGGGCGAGGTGCTCGTCGAGGTCGCGGCGGCGGGCGTCAACTTCAAGGACGTGTACATGCGGGAGGGCGTGTATCCGGGCGAGCCGCCGTTCGTCCTCGGCGACGAGTGCGCCGGCCGCGTCGTCGCCGTCGGCGCGGGCGTGGACGGGATCGGCGAGGGCGACGTGGTGGCCACGGCGTCGGCCCGCGGCGGCCAGGCCGAGCTCGCGGTGGTCGACGCCGCGCAGGCCGTGCCGGTCCCGGAGCAGGTGCCGGCCGACCTCGCCGCGGCGGCACTGCTGCAAGGCATGACCGCGCACTACCTGGTGCACTCGACGTACCCGGTCGCCGAGGGCGACGAGGTGCTCGTGCACGCGGCGGCCGGCGGGGTCGGCCGGCTGCTGGTCCAGCTGGCCACGGCGCAGGGTGCGCGCGTCGTCGCGACCGTCGGCAGCGCGGCGAAGGTCGCCGTCGCCCGGGCGGCCGGCGCCGACGTGGTGCTGCGGACCGACGAGATCGACGCCGGCGACCTCGCGGCCGCGGTGCGCGACGTCGTCCCCGACGGCGTGCACGTCGTCTACGACGGCGTGGGGCGGGCGACGTTCGAGGCCTCGCTCGCCGCCCTCCGTCCGCGCGGCCTGCTGGCGCTCTTCGGCGCGTCGAGCGGTCAGGTGCCCCCGTTCGACCTGCAGCGGCTCAACCCGGCCGGCTCGCTGTTCGTCACCCGTCCCACGCTCGCGCACTACGCGGCCACCCGGGCCGAGCTGCTGCAGCGCGCCGGTGACGTCTTCGCCGGCATCGCCGACGGCTCGCTCGACATCGCCGTGGGCGGTCGCTACCCGCTCGCCGACGTCGCCACCGCGTACCGCGACCTCGAGGGCCGACGAACGACGGGCAAGCTGCTGCTCGCGCCGTGATGCGGCCGATGGAGACCGCTCCCCATGTACGGTTTCCTGCGCTTCTGCCAGGGTTTGTCCGGTTTCGCAGCTCCGTTCCGGACGACCACCAGGAGGCACCCGTCGTGAAGAGAACCGCACTCGCCCTGCTCGCCACCCTCGCCGCCGCACTCGGTCTCACCGTCGCCGCCGGCCCCGCCTCGGCGGCCGGCGTCGTGTACGGCATGGACGTCTCGCACTACCAGGGGTCGATCAACTGGGGCGCGCAGTACAGCGCCGGCGCCCGCTTCGTCTACATCAAGGCGACCGAGGGCACGACCTACACCGACCCGAACTTCGGGTCCAACTACACCGGCTCGTACGACGCCGGCTTCATCCGCGGCGCGTACCACTTCGCCCGGCCGGGGTCGTCCAGCGGCGCCGCGCAGGCGAACTACTTCCTCGCCCACGGCGGCCGGTGGTCCGGCGACGGCAAGACGCTGCCCGGCGCCCTGGACATGGAGTACAACCCGTCCGGAGCCACCTGCTACGGCCTGTCGGCCAGCGCGATGGGCTCCTGGATCCGCGACTTCAGCAACACCTACCACGCGGCGACGGGTGTCTACCCCGTCATCTACACCTCGACGTCGTGGTGGTCGCAGTGCGTCTCGGGTGACTTCTCCGGCACCAACCCGCTGTGGATCGCGCGGTACAGCTCGTCGGTCGGTGCCCTGCCCGCGGGCTGGGGTTACTACACGTTCTGGCAGAACGCCGACTCGGGCACGTACCCGGGCGACCAGGACCGCTTCAACGGCGACCTGAGCCAGCTGCAGGCCCTGGCCCGCGGCTGATCCCCCCACCCCCTCCGCTTTTGGCGGCTGAGCGCAGCATGCTGCGCTCAGCCGCCAAAAGCGGTCAGTGGCGGACGCCCGCGGCGAGCTCCGCGGCCAGCTCGCCCACCGCGGCCACGCCGCTCTCGTCGGGCGAGTCGAGCAGGCACTTCACGAGCGCCGAGCCGACGATGACGCCGTCGGCGAAGGCGGCGATCTCGGCCGCCTGCGCGCCGGTGGACACGCCGAGCCCCACGCACACCGCGACGTCGGGCGCGAGCGCCCGCACCCGGCCGACGAGCGTCCCCGCGGCATCGCCGACAGAGGTGCGGGCGCCGGTCACGCCCATCACGGCGGTCGCGTACACGAACCCGCGCGACGCGGCGGCGGTGGAGACGATCCGCGCGTCGGTGGAGGACGGCGCCACGAGGAAGATCCGATCGAGCCCGTGCTCGTCGCTGGCCGACAGCCACTCCCCCGCCTCCTCGGGAATGAGGTCGGGGGTGATCGCGCCCGAGCCGCCCGCGGCGGCGAGGTCGGCGGCGAAGCGGGCGACGCCGTAGCGCTCGACCTGGTTCCAGTACCCCATCGTGACGGCGGCGCCTCCGGCGTCGACGACGGCGCTGACCGCACGCAACGCGTCGCGCAGGCCGACACCCGCACGCACCGCCGGCTCGGTGGCGCGCTGGATCGTGGGGCCGTCCATCACCGGGTCGCTGTAGGGGATGCCGACCTCGACGACGTCGCAGCCGCCCTCGACCAGCGCCCGCATCGCCGCGATCGAGGTGTCGACGTCGGGGTAGCCGACGGGCAGGTACCCGACCAGTGCGGCGCGGCCGGCCGCCTTCGCGGTGGCGAGCGCGGTGGTCAGGGGGGTGGTCGGCGGGGTGCTCACGACGCCGCCTCGGGCGTCTGCTCGTCGGCCGGTTCGGCGAGCTCGTCCTCGAGGTCCATGCCGAACCACCGGGTGGCGGTCTCGACGTCCTTGTCGCCGCGCCCGGACAGGTTCACCAGGATCACCGCGTCCGGCCCGAGCTCGCGGCCGAGATCGAGCGCACCGGCGAGCGCGTGCGCCGACTCGATGGCCGGGATGATGCCCTCGGTACGCGACAGCAACGAGAACGCGTCCATCGCCTGCCGGTCGGTGATCGGGCGGTACTCGGCCCGGCCGATGTCCTTGAGGTAGGAGTGCTCCGGACCGACGCCGGGATAGTCCAGACCGGCCGAGATCGAGTGCGACTCGATCGTCTGCCCGTTGTCGTCCTGCAGCAGGTAGGACCGCGCGCCGTGCAGCACGCCGGGCGCGCCACCGGTGATGGACGCGGCGTGCCGGCCGGTCTCGACGCCGTCGCCGCCGGCCTCCAACCCGACGAGCCGGACGCCCTCGTCGGGCACGAACGCGGTGAAGATCCCGATCGCGTTCGACCCGCCACCGACGCACGCCGCGACGGCGTCGGGGAGCCGGCCCACGCGTTCCAGGACCTGCGCGCGCGCCTCGTCGCCGATGACGCGCTGGTACTCGCGCACCATGAGCGGGAACGGGTGCGGCCCGGCCACCGTGCCGAAGACGTAGTTGGTCGTGTCGACGTTGGTCACCCAGTCGCGCATCGCCTCGTTGATGGCGTCCTTCAACGTGCGCGAGCCCGTCCGCACCGGGACGACCTCGGCGCCGAGCAGCTTCATGCGCGCGACGTTGAGCGCCTGCCGACGGGTGTCCTCCTCGCCCATGTAGACGACGCAGTCGAGGTCGAGCAGGGCGGCGGCGGTGGCGGTGGCGACCCCGTGCTGGCCGGCGCCGGTCTCGGCGATGACGCGCTTCTTGCCGATGTGACGGGTCAGCAGCGCCTGGCCGAGGACGTTGTTGATCTTGTGTGAACCGGTGTGGTTGAGATCCTCGCGCTTGAGCAGCACGCGGGCACCGCCGGCGTGCTCGGCGAACTTGGGGACGTCGGTGAGCGGCGACGGCCGGCCGGTGTAGTCGCGCAGCAGTCGCGCGAGCTCGGCACGGAAGGCCGGGTCGGCCTGGGTCTGGTCGAAGGCGGCGGCGAGGTCGTCGATGGCGGCGACGAGCGCCTCGGGGACGAACCGGCCACCGTACGGGCCGAAGTGGCCCGTGGCGTCGGGAACGGTAGCGTGCGGACGATCAGGTGCCGTGGTCATGGCGGTGCTCCGGTCGGGACAGGCTGCGGGGACGCAGGAGAGCTGGCTGGGTGGGCGGCGTCAGCCGCGCCATCGCCCGTCGACCACTGCGAACGCCATGGCAGAGACCATACCGGGCAGCGCTGCGTAGAGTCGGCGGCGGCGGCGCGACCAGGCCGCAGGAGGGCTGCGTCGTTCATGGGTGAGACCGTTCGGCCGCGCTGGTTCACCGAGTTCGGCGAAGGGCACGCCGACTGGTACATCGACCGGTTCCGCCGGCTCGCGGCGGAGGGTGCCGATCTCGCCGGCGAGGCGCGATTCGTCGACGCGCTCGTCGCGCCCCGCTCCCGGATCCTCGACGCGGGCTGCGGGCCGGGGCGGACCGCCGCCGTCCTGCACGAGCGGGGGCACGACGTCCTCGGCGTGGACGTCGATCCGCAGCTCGTCGCCGCGGCTCGCGCGGACCATCCGGGCCCCCGCTGGCTGGTCGCCGATTTGGCCACCCTCGACCTCGACGACGAGCCGTTCGACGCGGCGGTGCTGGCGGGCAACGTCATGGTGTTCGTCGCGCCGGGCAGCGAGGAGCGAGTGCTCACCCGTGTGAGCACCCACGTCCGTCCCGGCGGGGTCGTGGTGACCGGATTTGCGCTAGATCGCGCTTATTCGCTCGGCGACTTCGACCGTGACTGCGACGCGGCGGGCCTGCGTCGTGAACATCGCTTCGCCGGATGGGACCTCGCCCCCTGGCGCGACGACGCCACCTGGGCGGTCACCGTGCTGCGCCGGCCGTAGCGTCACCGGCGCCGGTCACCGTCGACCCCGCCGGATCGGCCCCGGGGACGTCAGCGCGCGGCGCGCGGCGTAGCGGGGTGGGCGCCCGCGGTGACGAGGTCGGCGACGGCCTGGCGCGGATCGGCGCCGACGACGAGGGTCTCGCCGACGAGGACGGCGTCGGCACCGCACGACGCGTACTCGATCAGGTCGAGCGGGCCGCGCACGCCCGACTCGGCGATCTTGACGACGCAGCTGGGCAGGCCGGGCGCGATCCGCTCGAACGTCGAGCGGTCGACGTCGAGGGTCTTCAGGTTGCGGGCGTTGACACCGATCACCCGGGCGCCGGCGTCCAGCGCACGCGAGGCCTCGCCCTCGGTGTGGACCTCGACGAGCGCGGTCATGCCGAGCGACTCGATGCGTTCGAGCAGGCCGATCAGCACGTTCTGCTCGAGGGCCGCGACGATGAGCAGGACGAGGTCGGCGCCGTGGGCGCGCGCCTCGTGCACCTGGTAGGAGCCGACCACGAAGTCCTTGCGCAGCAGCGGGACGTCGACCCGGGCCCGCACGGCGTCGAGATCGGCGAGCGAGCCGCCGAAGCGACGGTGCTCGGTGAGCACGCTGATGACCCGCGCGCCGCCGGCCTCGTACTGGGCGGCGAGCGCGGCGGGATCGGCGATGGAGGCGAGCGCGCCGCGGGACGGGCTGCTGCGCTTCACCTCGGCGATCACGCCGACTCCGGGGGCGAGCAGGGCCGCGAGGCCGTCACGCGCCGGGGGTGCGTCGGCCGCCCGGGCCTTGACCTCGGCGAGCGGACGTACGGACTCGCGCGCCGCGACGTCCTCGCGGACCCCCGCGACGATGTCGTCGAGAACGCTCGTCACCGGGTACCCCCCTGCGTCGTGTCCGCTCGGTGCGTCAGTCGCTGCGTAGAGGGTAATCGCTCGCCGTGGTCAGCCGGATCGCGGGTCGGCGGTCGGCCCGGAGGTGGGATCCTCGCCGCGGTCGAGCGCCGACCACAGGGCCGCGGCCCGCACCCCCGCCGCCGCGTCCCGGGCCTCGCCGTCGGTCGGTGCGTCGCCTCGTCCGTCCGCCGGCGCCGCATCCGGCGCGGCGGCCGCCGACGGCGAGGCGGGGGGAACCGCGTCGTAGCGCGCCGACATCGCCTGCCACCGTCCGCCCCGCACCGCCACCAGCGAACCGGCGATCAGCACCAGCACGCCGCAGCCGACCGACAGCACCGCCCACCAGCCGTGCACCTCGACGCGCGGGGCGACCCCGGGCGACAACGAGGCGGTCGGCCGGTGCGACTCCAGGAACGCCCGCGCCCGTCCGTCGCCGACCGCGCTCGACGCGGTGATGCCGCGCCACACCAGGCCGGCGCCGGCCAGGGCGACGAAGCCACCCACCAGCCGACGCCACCACCCGCGGGTCGCCAGCACCGCGACGACGCCGGCGAGGGCCACCAGGGCGAGCGCCGTGCTCGCCGAGTCCACGTCGCGACCGGTCATGCCGACGGTGACGTCGCCGAACGGGCGCGGCCGGGCGGCGGTCACCCGTTGCCACGTGGCGAGGGAGAGCAGCAGCGCCCCGCCGGCGCCCACGACGTCCACCAGCAGCGCGAGCGCGAGACCGGCGAACCGCTTCACGACACCGTCCGCAGCGTCTCGGCGGTGGCGATCGCCTGCAGGACGGCCCGCGCCTTGTTCCGGGTCTCCTGCTCCTCGTTCGCCGGGACGCTGTCGGCGACGACGCCCGCCGCCGCCTGGACGTAGGCCTTGCCGCCGCGCATCACGGCGGTGCGGATGGCGATCGCCATGTCGAGGTCGCCGGCGGCGTCGAGATAGCCGACGGCGCCGCCGTAGACGTGGCGCCGCACCGGTTCGAGCTCGTCGATCAGCTCCATCGCCCGCACCTTGGGCGCGCCGGTGAGCGTGCCGGCCGGGAACGTCGCGGTGAGGACGTCGAAGGCGTCCTTGCCCGTGGCGACCTGCGCCTCGACCGTCGACACGATGTGCCAGACGTGGCTGTACCGCTCGACCGTGCCGAACTCGACGACCTCGACCGAGCCGGGAGCCGCCACCCGGCCGAGGTCGTTGCGGGCGAGGTCGACCAGCATCACGTGCTCGGCGCGTTCCTTGGGGTCGCTCACGAGCTCCTGCGCGAGCGCGGCGTCGCGCTCGGCGGTCTCGCCGCGCCGCCGCGTCCCCGCGATCGGGTGCAGCACCGCACGGTCCCCGCTGACCGACACCAACGCCTCGGGACTGCAGCCGACGATGTCGACGGGATCGTGCTCCTCGCCGGCGCGCAGGAAGTACATGTACGGCGACGGGTTGAGCGTGCGCAGCACGCGATAGACGTCGAGCGGGTCGGCGGCGGTGTCGGCCACGAAGCGCTGCCCGACCTGGATCTGGAACACGTCACCGGCGCGGACCGCCTCCAGCGCCGCCTCGACCGCCGGCTGGTACTCGCCGGCCGGCGTGCGCGACTGCGCCTCCTTGGGCGCGACGGCGGTGGTCGTGGCGACCGTCGGCGGGGCGGGGGTGGCGAGCGCGGCCTGCATCCGGTCGAGCCGGCGCACCGCGTCGGCGTAGGCCTCGTCGATCTCGACCGCACCCATCTCGGGCCCGAGCACGGCGTTGGCGATCAGCACGACCGTGCACTCGTGGTGGTCGACCGCCGCGAGGTCCGTGGTCAGGAACATCGTCAGCTCGGGCAGGCCGAGGTCGTCGACCGCCTTGTCGGGCAGGCGTTCGATGCGCCGCACGACGTCGTAGCCGAGGAAGCCGACGAAGCCGCCGGTGAGCGGCGGCAACCCGGGCAGCCGTGGCGCCTTCACGGCCCGCCAGGCCGCGCCGAGCGCCGCGAGCGGATCGTCGTCGGTCGGGGTGCCGCCGGGCACCTCGCCCGTCCACACCGCGGAGCCGTCGGCGACGCTGAGTCGCGCACGGGCGTCCACGCCCACGAACGACCAGCGTGAGAAGGACGCACCGGGCTCGGCCGACTCCAGCAGGAACGTGCCCGGCCGACCGGCCGCGAGCTTGCGGTAGACCCCGACCGGCGTCTCGCCGTCGGCGAAGAGGGTCCGGGTGATGGGGACGAGCCGGTGCGTGCGGGCGAGCCGGTCGAGGTCGCCGCGGCCGATCACCGGCGTGCCGCCGGGCAGGGCGGTCACGCGCCGCTCACCGCCAGCACGCCCGCGTCGAAGCAGGTGCGCTCGCCGGTGTGGCAGGCGGCGCCGGTCTGGTCGACCTTCACGAGCAGGGCGTCGCCGTCGCAGTCGAGCGCCACCGACCTGACGTGCTGCACGTGCCCGGAGGTGTCGCCCTTGACCCAGTACTCCTGGCGCGAGCGCGACCAGTAGGTCCCCCGCCCGGTGGTGAGCGTGCGGTGCAGCGCCTCGTCGTCCATCCAGCCGAGCATGAGCACCTCGCCGGTGTCGTACTGCTGGACGACGGCGGCGACGAGGCCCTGCGCGTCGCGCTTGAGGCGCGCCGCGACGGCCGGGTCGAGGGCGGACGGGTCACCGGGCGGCATGGCGCCAATTGTGCCCGAGGCCGCGACTCAGTCCGGCTGCGCCGCCGGCAGCCGCACCGTGACGGTGCTGCCGTGCTCGACGGTGCTGTCGAAGCGGACGCTCCCGCCGTGCGCGCGGACGATGGTGGCGACGATCGACATGCCGAGGCCGCTGCCACCCCGGGCGCGGGTGCGGGCCTTGTCGGCGCGCCAGAACCGCTCGAAGACGTGGGCGGCGTCCTCGGCCGACAACCCGGGGCCACCGTCGACCACCCGGATCGTCACGCCGTCGGCGTCGGCCGTCCCGTCCACGCGGATGGGGCGCTCGGGTGCGGTGTGGACGGCGGCGTTGTTGACCAGGTTGCGGATCACCCGCAGCAGCTGGTCGGGGTCGCCGACGACGTGGGCCTCGGGCGCGACCTCGCCGAGCACGATCTCGCGCTGCGGGAACGCCGCCCGCGACCCGCTCACGGCGTCGTCGATGAGCCCGGCGACGTCGATGAGCTCCTGCCGCAGCGGCCGGTCCTCCCCGTTGCCGTCGCCGCGGGCGAGGATGAGCAGGTCCTCGACCAACCGCGACATGCGCGTGCCCTCGAACTCGATGCGGTCGAGGTTGTCCTCGTTGTTCTCGCCGACCGCGCGCTGCATCCGGGCGAGCTCGGCGTAGCCGCGGATCGAGGTCAGCGGCGTGCGCAGCTCGTGGGAGGCGTCGGCGAGGAACTGTCGCATGCGCTGCTCGCTCTCGAGGCGAGCCCCGAACTGCGTCTCGACCGCCGCGAGCATCGTGTTGAACGACGTCGCGAGCTGGCCGACCTCGGTGTCGGGCTCGTCGTCGGGCACGCGGCGGTCGAGGCCGGCGCCCTCGGGCGACAGCTCGGTCGCGACCTCTTGCGCGGTGGTGGTGACCCGTCGCAACCGGCGCAGGCTGAACTGCACGCCGGCGGTCGTGGCGAACAGCGCGATCAGGACGGCCGCGCCGCCGATGACCACCTCCAGGAGGACGAGGCGCCGGAGCGTGTCACTGACCTCCTCGGTGGACAGCCCGGTCGCGACGATGTAGTCGCCGCCCGGCGCCGGCTGTGCCGCGACCCGGAGCTCCTGGCCGTCGACCTGCACCGTCAACCGGCGTCCCGGGTCTTCGATCAGCGCGCGGATCTCGTCGGCGGTCAGGTCGAGACCGTGCAGCTCGCTGCTGTACTTGCCGCTGAAGATCAGCGTGGTGCCGGTCTGCGGGACGATCGCGGCGACCCACTCCTCCTGGGTCTGCGGTCCGAACTCGCAGCTGAGCGTGCGCTGGTTCACGCGGGTGAGGTGATCGAGGCAGCGCTCGATGAAGCCGGAGTTCTGGGTCGACGTCGTGCCCAGCTGCCCCTCGAGCTTGTCGCCGAGGAACGACCGCATGAGGAACCACGTCGTCGACGACACGACGAGCACCAGGACCACCACGAGCGAGACGACGAACAGCGTGAGCTTCGACGTCAGGCTGCGCGGGCCGCGGCGCCGACGTGGCAGGGGCGTCGGCGCGTCCGCGGGGTCGGGTGACCCGGCGGGCGGCGCCGGCGGTTGCGCCGGGGGGACGGTCGGCGGCGGCCCGTCGTAGTGCCCGGTGGTGTGCGCGGTGCTCACCGGGTCACTGGCGCGGGGCCTTGATGACGTAACCGGCACCGCGGATGGTGTGGATGAGCTTGGGCTCGATGTTGTCGATCTTCTTGCGCAGGTAGCCGATGTAGAGCTCGACGATGTTGGACTGCCCCTGGAAGTCGTACTTCCAGACCCGGTCGAGGATCTGCGTCTTGCTGAGCACGACGCGCTCGTTGCGCATGAGGTAGCGCAGCAGCTCGAACTCGGTGGCGGTGAGGTGCACCTCGACCCCGGCGCGGGTGACCTCGTGGCTGTTCTCGTCCAGCTCGAGGTCGGCAACGGTGAGTACGCCCTCGCGACCGGCGTCCGGAGCCGAGCGGCGCAGGACGGCGTGCACGCGGGCGAGGAGCTCCTCGATGCTGAACGGCTTGACGACGTAGTCGTCGGCGCCGGAGCGGAGCCCCACGATGCGGTCGCTGGCGGTGTCACGCGCGGTGAGGAAGATGACGGGCACCTGCGAGCCCGCGGCCCGCAGGTTCTGCAGCACGCCGAGGCCGTCGAGGCCCGGCATCATGACGTCGAGGACGATGAGGTCCGGGTCGGTCTCGGCCACCTTGGCGAGGGCCGCGGTGCCGCTGTCGGCGGTGATGGTCTCGAAGCCGTCGAAGCGCAGGGCGGACGAGACGAGATGGGTGACGTTGTCCTCGTCGTCCACGACGAGGACCCGGCGCTTGGTGGTGGGATTCGACACGACGGTTGCTGCGCTCATTTCGTTGGCTCTCCAGGCTCGGGCCGGGCGATCACCGACCAGGTGCGGTCTTGGTCTGTGCTGTGTCCATCCTGAGCACCACACCTGAGCCGAACATGGGCGAGTCCTGTGTACCGGATATGCGCTAGACCTCGGCGGGGGTCGCCTCCTCGCCGGATCTCACGTCCTCGCGGAAGGCGCGACCGACCAGCGCGGGCACCGGCCGGCGCACGTGGCGCCACGAACCCGGCGCGAAGCCGAGCACGAGCGCGACCAGGCTGGTCGCGCAGACGAGTGCGGACACCGCGACACCCCCCGCGGTGTCGTCGACGAGGAACCACGCCGTCGTGACGAGCACGACCAGCTGCCCCACGACGAACGGCCAGCGGTAGCGGCCGTTGAGGAAGAGCCACAGCGTCGTCGCCAGCACGACGAAGACGACCGCGGCCACGATGCCGGCGATCAGCTCGCCGGTCTGCGTCGAGGTGATGTCCGGCGGGTGGGCCGGGCTGATCGTCCCGTGCAGGATGAACAGCACGGCGTAGACGGCCAGGAAGGGCAGCGGGGCGGTGCCGATCGAGACCGCGCCGACCACTGCCGGCGGCGTCTCCCGGACGTCGTCGTCGTGCATTGCCCGTCGTGCCTCCTGCCCGCGCCTGACCCGGTGCGCCGAACGTGTCGGCGCGACTCTACGCGGCGCGGCGGTCGGCCGCGGTGCGGAAACGCTCAGCGGACGACGACGCCGGCCGCGCGCAGGTCGTCCTTGACGTCGCCGACGGTGAGCTCGCCGAAGTGGAACACGCTGGCGGCGAGGACGGCGTCGGCCCCCGCGGCGACCGCCGGTGCGAAGTGCTCTCGGGCGCCGGCTCCCCCACTGGCGATCACCGGCACCGACACCGCGGCCCGCGCACGGGCGACGAGGTCGAGGTCGAAGCCGTCCTTGGTCCCGTCGGCGTCCATGGAGTTGAGCAGGATCTCGCCGGCGCCGAGGTCGGCGGCGCGGCCGATCCAGCCGATCGCGTCGATGCCCGTCCCGCGCCGGCCGCCGTGGGTGGTGACCTCGAAGCCGCTCGGTGTCGGCACCCCGCCGGCCGGGACGCGCCGCACGTCGGCCGAGAGCACGAGCACCTGGTTGCCGAACTGCCGCGCGATCTCGCCGATCAGCTCCGGGCGGGCGATGGCGGCGGTGTTGACGCCGACCTTGTCGGCGCCCGCGCGCAGCAGCGCGTCGACGTCGTGCGGGGTGCGGACGCCGCCGCCGACGGTGAGCGGGATGAACACCTGCTCGGCGGTCCGGCGGACGACCTCGTAGGTCGTCTCCCGCCCGCCGGAGGACGCGGTGATGTCGAGGAACGTCAGCTCGTCGGCGCCCTGCTGGTCGTAGCGACGGGCGAGCTCGACGGGGTCGCCGGCGTCGCGCAGCCCCGCGAAGTTGACGCCCTTGACGACCCGGCCGGCGTCGACGTCCAGGCACGGGATGACGCGGACGGCGAGCGTTCCGGCGGTGGTCACCCCGCCAGTCTGCCGGGTGACCACCGCGCGGCGGACGCGTGTCAGCGCACGAAGCGCGAGTACGTCCAGGCGGTGTGGTTCCTGGCGTTGAGCGAGTCACCCGCGTACTCGGCCCGGACGCGGTAACGGTGGCCCGCCACGCCGCGGTAGGTGATGGCGACGGCGCTCTTCTTGCCGATCTTGTAACGGCGGGTCTGCAGCGTGCGGTAGTGCCCCTTGCGCCGCTCCTGCAGGCGGAACAGCACCTTGTGCCCGCGCTTGGACGGCGCGACCGCGGTGGCCACCGTGGCCTTCTTCGACTGGTGGTACGTGCGGTACCCCTTGTGCTTCGTGCCCCCGCCGGCGGCGATGGCCATCCTGACCCGGACCGTGATCCTGGTCGTCGCGGAGCTGGCCGCGTACGTGGAGTCGCCCGCGAACTTCGCGGTGAAGGTGGACGTGTACCCGGCCGAGCCGTCGATCGCGACGTTGCCGTGGGCGTCGGTCGTGCCGCTGTAGATCGTGCGGTTCGACACGCCGCGATGCTTCTCGTAGAAGGTGACCGAACGGTCTGCCGCGTTCAGATGGGCCCGCAGGACGACCCGCGAGCCCGCGGTGTAGGTGCGATGGTCGGCGCGCAGCGTCAACGTCGTGGGCGTGGCGGCGTCGGCACCGCCGGCCAGGACGACCCCCGGCACCACGCCGAGCACCAGTCCGGCGGCGAGTGCGGCGGCCGCTCGGCGGGGCGTCCGACGGGCGGCGGCGGGTGGTGCCACGGCGGGCGCGGCGGTGGACGAGACGGTCATGGGGTTCCCTCCCGGTCGTGCGGAGGGCGTCGGTGCCCGCCCGCAGACGATGTGTGGGAGCGAAACCTACCTCCTCACGGTCTTGTGACGGTGCGGCACGTGGGGCATAACGGAGAGACGCACTTCCTGGGAACGACCGCGGAATCCGAGGGGGACCAGGTATGGACACCACGACGGAGCCGGACGACCCGCAGCACATGACCGGCGCCGACATCCGCGCCGTCGCCGCGGCGACGCTCGGCTGGGCGATGGACGCGTTCGACTACTTCATCGTCGTGCTCGTCTACGTCGACGTCGGCGACGATCTCGGCGTCTCGGCGACCCGCATGGCGTTCCTGACGACGGCGACGCTGCTGATGCGTCCGATCGGTGCGGCCCTGTTCGGGGCGTGGGCCGACCGCTCGGGCCGCAAGAAGGTCCTGATCGTCGACGTGTCCTTCTACTCGCTCGTCGGCTTCCTGTGCACCTTCGCGCCCAACTACACCTTCCTGCTCGTGCTGCGGCTGCTCTACGGGATCGGCATGGGCGGCGAGTGGGGCCTCGGCGCGTCGCTCGCGATGGAGAAGGTGCCACCGGGGCGTCGGGGTCTCGTCTCGGGCATCGTCCAGCAGGGGTACGCGATCGGCTACATGCTCGCCGCGATCGCCTACCTGCTCATCGAGAACCTGACGACCTGGGGCTGGCGCGGCCTGTTCGCGTTCTCGGTGCTGCCGGCACTGGTGTCGCTGTTCGTGCGCACGCGGGTGACCGAGTCCGAGGTCTGGCAGGAGACGCGCGCGAACGTCGTCGCCAACAAGACGCGCTTTCGCGACGTGATGGCGAACGCCCGGGTGCTGCGTCGCTTCGGCTACCTCATCCTGCTGATGACCGCGTTCAACTGGATGAGCCACGGCACGCAGGACGTCTACCCGTCCTTCCTCAAGAAGGGTCTGGGGTTCTCGGAGAACACCGCGCTGTACGTCGCGATCCTCTACAACGTGGGCGCCCTGTTCGGCGGCACCCTCATGGGGGCGACCTCGGAGCGGTACGGGCGTCGGGCCGTCGTCGTGTTCTGCGCCGTGCTCGGCCTACCGATCCTGCCGCTGTTCGCGGCGTCCCACACCCTCGGGTTGATCTGCCTGGGGTCGTTCCTGATGCAGTTCGTGGTGCAGGGGGCGTGGGGGGTGATCCCGGCCCATCTCACCGAGCTCTCCCCGGCCGAGATCCGCGGCTTCTACCCCGGCGTCACCTACCAGCTCGGCAACTGCCTCGCCGCGTTCAACCTGCCGATCCAGGAGCACCTCGCCGAGACGCACAGCTACACGTTCGCGCTGTGCGCGACGATGATCCCGGTCTTCGTCGCGGTCGCGGTGCTCGCGGCGATCGGCAAGGAGGCCCGCGGCGGCGAACTGCCGCGCGCGCAGGCGCGACAGCCGGCCGAGACCCTGGCTTGACCGGTTGTGGCGGCAGGCGCTCGGACACGGGCGGCAGCCGCCACGAGCGCGATGGGGGGTCAGCGGACGGCGGCGAGCGCCTCGGGCAGCGTGAACGCCCCGGCGTAGAGCGCCTTGCCCACGATCGCGCCCTCGACCCCGAGGTCGGTGAGGCCGGCGATGGCGCGCAGGTCGTCGAGCGAGGACACCCCCCCGCTGGCCACCACCGGCTTGTCGGTGCGGGCGCAGACCTCGCGCAGCAGGTCGAGGTTGGGGCCCTGGAGGGTGCCGTCCTTGGTGACGTCGGTGACGACGTAACGGGCGCAGCCGTCGGCGTCGAGACGGGCGAGCGTCTCCCAGATGTCGCCGCCCTCCTGCGTCCACCCGCGGGCGGCGAGCGTCGTGCCCCGGACGTCGAGGCCCACGGCGATCTTCTCGCCGTGCCGCGCGATGGCGCGGCGCACCCACTCCGGCGACTCGAGCGCGGCGGTGCCGAGATTGACGCGGGCGCACCCGGTGGCGAGCGCCGCCTCGAGCGAGATGTCGTCGCGGATGCCGCCGGAGAGCTCGACCGCCACGTCCAGTCGGCCGACGACCTCGGCCAGCAGCCGACGGTTGTCGCCGCGGCCGAAGGCGGCGTCGAGATCGACGAGGTGGATCCACTCGGCGCCGTCGCGCTGCCAGGCGAGGGCCGCCTCGAGCGGGTCGCCGTAGGACGTCTCCGACCCCGCCTCCCCCTGGACGAGGCGCACGGCGCGACCCCCGGCGACGTCGACGGCGGGCAGCAGCTGCAGGGTCGGGACAGCGGTCAACGTCGACTCCGATCGAAGAAGAGCAGCACCAGGACGGGCGCGCCCACGACGAGGATCAAAGCAGTAGCGATCGTGACCGAGACCGACCGGGTCAGCACGTACACGACGGCCAGCACGAGCAGCACCAGGACGGCGAGCGCACCGGCGCGCTCGCGGGTGTCGCGGCGGCGCGGACCGCTCGGCCAGACGCGCAGCCGGCGACGCAGCGCCGCGCGTCGCTCGCGCCGGGCACGCAGCGCGGCCTCGTGGTCGCGGCGGGCCTGCTCGGCCGCCGTCCGCTGCGCCGCCGCGGCCTCCCGCTGCGCCCGCGCCACCTTGCGCTGCTTGCTCACGCCGCCATCCTCCCGCCGCTCAGAGCGTCGCGAGCCAGTTCTCGAGCAGCGTGGCACCCGCGTCGCCGGACTTCTCCGGGTGGAACTGCGTCGCGCTCACCGAGCCCCGCTCGACCGCGGCGACGAAGGGCTCGCCGTGGGTCGCCCAGGTCAGCGCGCCGTCGGAGTCGTGCGCGGCGTAGGAGTGCACGAAGTAGAAGCGGGTGTCGGCGGCCATGCCCGCGAAGAGCACGGAGCCGTCGGCGGCGGTGACGGTGTTCCACCCCATGTGCGGGACGACCGGCGCCCGCAGCGCCTCGACGCGTCCCGGCAGCACGCGCAGCCCGACGGACTCGACCCCGTGCTCGACGCCGGCGTCGAAGAGCACCTGCATGCCCACGCAGATTCCCAGCAGCGGACGTCCGGCCGCCACGCGGGAGGAGACGATGAGCTCGCCCTCGATCGCGTGCAGCCCGGCCATGCAGGCGGCGTACGCGCCGACGCCGGGCACGACGAGGCCGTCGCAGTTGTCGGCGGCGGCGCGGTCGGCGGTCACCGTCACCTCGGCACCGACGCGTTCGAGCGCACGTTGCGCCGAGCGCAGGTTGCCCGAGCCGTAGTCGAGGACGGTGACGCGCTTGCCCGCGATTACAGGACTC
Source organism: Jatrophihabitans endophyticus (assembly GCF_900129455.1). Taxonomy (NCBI): domain Bacteria; kingdom Bacillati; phylum Actinomycetota; class Actinomycetes; order Jatrophihabitantales; family Jatrophihabitantaceae; genus Jatrophihabitans; species Jatrophihabitans endophyticus. Next base: position 407,445 of record NZ_FQVU01000003.1, on the reverse strand, counting down.
CCTTGGTGGACGGGACGCCCTGCACCCGCGGGTCGAGCTCGACGGCGGACCGCAGCGCCCGGGCGACCGCCTTGTACTGCGCCTCGGTGACGTGGTGCCAGTCGCGTCCGGCGTGGACGTTGACGTGCAGCGCGATCGCCGCGTGGTAGACGAAGGACTCGAACACGTGCCGGGTGAGCGTCGTGGCGTAGTCGGGCCCGATCGTGGGCGGCGCGCCCGCCGGCTCGTTGTGCACGAGGTAGGGGCGCCCGGAGAGGTCGACCGCGGCGTGCACCAGGCACTCGTCCATCGGGATCGTCGCATCGCCGAAGCGACGCGTGCCCGCCTTGTCGCCGGCCGCCTGCGCGAACGCCTGGCCGAGCGCGATCGCGGTGTCCTCGACCGTGTGGTGGGCGTCGATGTGCAGATCGCCCTCGACCTGCACGCTGAGGTCGAACAGGCCGTGCTTGCCGAAGGACGTGAGCATGTGGTCGTAGAAGCCGACGCCGGTGGAGACGTCCGTCCGGCCGCTGCCGTCGAGGTCGATCGACAGCGCGATCTTCGTCTCCTTGGTCGCGCGCTCGACGCGCCCGGTACGGGGCGTGCTGGTCATGCCGTCACCTCTTCCAGGGCGGTGCGGAACGCCGCCATCTCCGCCGGCGTGCCGATCGAGACGCGCAGCCAGCCGTCGGGTCCAGTCTCGCGGATGAGCACGCCGCGGTCGAGCAGGCCCTGCCACACCGCGTGCCGGTCGGCGAAGGTCCCGAACAGCACGAAGTTGGCGTCGGAGTCCGCGGCCTGCAGACCCCGGCCGCGCAGCCAGGCGACGGTGCGGTCGCGTTCGGCACGGAGCTCGGCGACCGCGCCGAGCAGCTCGTCGGCGTGACGGAGCGCGGCGCCGGCGACCGCCTGCGTCGTCGAGGACAGGTGGTAGGGCAGCCGGACGATGCGCACGGCGTCGACCACCGCGGGCGACGCCGCGAGGTAGCCGACCCGGCCGCCGGCGAGCGCGAAGGCCTTGCTCATCGTGCGGGTGACCACGAGCCGTGGCGAGTCCGGCAGCAGCGAGAGCGCACTCGGCACGCCGCTCCGACGGAACTCGCCGTAGGCCTCGTCCACGATGACCACGCCGGGCGCGGCGGCCACGATCGCCGCGATGTCGTCGATCGGCAGGGCCGTTCCGGTCGGGTTGTTCGGCGAGGCCAGCAGCACGACGGACGGCCGGTGCTCGGCGATCACGCCGAGCGCGTGCTCCCGGTCGATGGTGAAGTCGTCCGCCCGGCGTCCCAGCACCCACTCGGTGTGGCTGTCGCGCGCGTACTCGGGATACATCGAGTAGGTGGGTGCGAACGAGACGGCGGTGCGTCCCGGGCCGCCGAAGGCGAGCAGCAGCTGCAGCACGACCTCGTTGGAGCCGTTGGCCGCCCACACCTGCTCGGTCGCGAGCGGGACACCGCCGTCGGCGGTCAGGTACTCGGCGAGACCGGCGCGCAGAGCGACGGCGTCGCGATCGGGGTAGCGGTTGAGGCCCCGCGCGGCCTCGGCGACGGCGGCCGCCATGTCGGCGACGACGGTCTCGCTCGGCCGGTAGGGGTTCTCGTTCGTGTTGAGCTGCACCGGCACGTCGAGCTGCGGCGCCCCGTACGGCGTCTCGCCACGCAGCTCGTCGCGCAGCGGCAGGTCGTCGAGCGAGGTCATGTCGTGCGGATCGCGACGGCTGCACCGTGGGCGGGGAGGTCCTCGGCCTCGGCGAGCGCGATGACGTGCGGGGCGACCTCGGCCAGCGCGGCCGCGGTGTACTCGACCAGGTGCACGCCCTTGAGGAACGACTGCACCGACAGCCCGGACGCGTGCCGCGCGGTGCAGCCCGTCGGCAGGACGTGGTTGGAGCCGGCGCAGTAGTCGCCGAGCGACACCGGTGCGTGCGGGCCGACGAAGATGCAGCCGGCGTTGCGAACGCGTTCGGCCCACGCCCGCGCGTCGGCGGTGACGACTTCGAGGTGCTCGGCGGCGTAGGCGTCGACGACGGCGAGCCCCTGCTCGAGGTCGCGCACGAGCACCGTCGCCGACTGCTCCCCCGCCAACGCGGTGCGCACCCGCTCGGTGTGCTTGGTGGCGGCGACCTGGCGCTCGACCTCGGCGTCGACGGCGTCGGCGAGCGCGACGGAGTCGGTGACCAGGACCGACGCGGCGAGGGTGTCGTGCTCGGCCTGGCTGATGAGGTCGGCCGCGACGTGCGCGGGGTCGGCGGTGGCGTCGGCGAGGACGGCGATCTCGGTCGGGCCGGCCTCGGAGTCGATGCCGACGACGCCCTGGACGAGCCGCTTGGCGGCGGCGACGTAGACGTTGCCCGGGCCGGTGATCACGTCGACGGGGTCGATCTGCAGCGCGTCGTCGCCGTAGGCGGCGAGCGCGACGGCCTGGGCCCCGCCGACGGCGTACACCTCGTCGACGCCGAGCAGCGCGCACGCGGCCAGGATCGTCGGGTGGGGCAGGCCGTCGAACTCGCGCTGCGCGGGGGTGAAGACAGCGATCGAATCGACGCCCGCGACCTGCGCCGGCACGACGTTCATCACCACGCTCGACGGGTAGACGGCGAGACCACCCGGCACGTAGAGCCCCACCCGCTGCACCGGCACCCACCGTTCGGTGACGGTGCCGCCGGGCACGACCTGGACGTCGACCGTCTCGCGGCGCTGCGCCTCGTGGACGATGCGGGCGCGGCGGATCGACTCCTCCAGGGCAGCGCGGACGCCGGCGTCGAGGGCGGCCGACGCCTCGGCGAGCTGCCCGGCGGCGACCCGCGGCCGGGCGACGTCGACGCCGTCGTAGCGCAGGGTGGCCTCGCGGACCGCGTCGTACCCACGGTCCTTGACCGCCGCCACCAGCGGCGCGACGGTGTCGAGCGCGGCCCGGACGTCGACCTGCGCGCGGGGCAGGGCACGGCGCAGATCGGCACCGGTGGCGGAGGTCAGGTCGACGCGTCGTAGCACGTCCGCTGAGTCTACGGACGCGGTGGGTGGCCGCCGCGCACTAGCGTGTGAGGCGTGCCGGAGGTCATCCCGCTGTTCCCGCTGAGCCACGTGCTGCTGCCCGGGATGCCGTTGCCGCTGCACATCTTCGAGCAGCGTTACCGCGAGCTGCTGCGCGACATCGCCGAGGCGCCCGCGGGGCCGGTGTTCGGGGTCGTCGCCCTGCGGGCCGGCACCGAGGCGCTGACGCCGGTCGTCGCCACCGGCGACCTCCCCGAGGTCGAGCCGATCGGGACGACGGCCGAGGTGCTCGAGGTCGACACCGCCGACGACGGGACGTCGGACCTGCTCTCGGTGGGCAGCCGCCGATTCCGCGTCCTCGACCTGCTGCCGACGGGCCGGCCGTACCTGCGCGCCCGCATCGAGTACCTGCCCGAGCCCGACGGCGAGCTCACCGCGGCGCAGGAGACCCGCGCCCGCGAGCTGATCGACGTCTACGACGCCATGCTGGTGAGGCTCGCCGGCCGCGGCACCGGGGCCGAGCTCCCGCGCGACGCCAACCAGCTCTCCTACCAGCTCGCCGCGCGGCTGCCGCTCCCGCCGGCGGAGAAGCAGGCCCTGCTCACCGACGGCACGACGGCCGAACGGCTCGTCCGGGTGGGCCGCCTACTGCGGCGGGAGATCGCGCTGCTGCAGCGGACCCGCAGCATCGCGGTGTCCCCCGCCGTCCTGCGACTGCCCGTCGGGAGCAACTGACGGCGGTGGGTACGAGCCCGGGTAGCCACCCGGGGGCGGGTACGGCGGCGGATAGGGACCCGGGTGGCCGGGAGCGGGATGAGCCCCGGGCGGCGCGGTCGCGGCCGCATGGAGCCGGTCGCGCAGCGGGTCGGGCCGGCCCAGGTCGTCACGGGCGGCGAACGCCACCAACAGCCCGTAGACGAGGACGGCGACCCCGGCCTGCAGGAAGAGCAGCCCGTGGGCGTGCAACGTCAGCGGCAGCCGCGCCACGATCGTGTTCACCTTGCCGTCGGTCGAGCCGCCACCCGTCAGACGGCCGACCGCCCAGAGCAGCAGCGATCCGGCGAGACCGCCGACGGCGAGGGCGAGCAGCACGATCGGTCCCCGCTGCCGCGACCGCGTCCAGGCGAGCAGCCCGGCGAGCAGCCCGGCGACGGCCGAGAGCACGAGGTACCGGCCGTCCCCGGCGACGAAGGCCTCGGTCTCGTCGGGTTGCAGGCCGGCGGAGCGGACGAGCGCGATCGGTCCCGGCGGGCTCCAGGCCGCCCACACGAGCCCGAGCAGCGCCCCGACCACGGCCAGGGCCAGCACGATCACGGCCGCGACCCGCAGGTCGGCCGCGGCGTCCCGCCGCGGGTCGGCGTCGGGCCGGCCCGCCCCACCCGGGCCGCCGTCCAGCGCCATGCTCACGTGGAGCGTCCCGGCGCGGCGCCCGGGCCGCGGCCGGTCCCCTCGCGCAGCAGCATGTGCAGCTCGTCGAGCCGGGCGCGCGAGACGGCCCGCTCCACCTGGAACTGCCGCAGCCGCGCCATCGTGTCCTTGCGGCGGCGCCCGACCAGGCGGAACGCGAGCAACGGCAGCGTGATCGTCCGCGACGGCAGACCGACGCGGTTGAGCTCGCCGAAGACGTCGTTCGTGGCGCCGAGGACGAGTTCGCCGAGCCGGTCCTCGAGCGGGCCGTAGACCTTGCTGCCCATGAGGCGGCGCAGCACGGCCCGGAGCAACGCCCGCATGAGCAGCACCATCACCGCGACGATGCCGAGCAGCACGGCGAGCAGCGTGGAGTGGAGCAGGAAGCGCGCGCACACGGCCAGCACCACGAGCGTGACGCCGATGCCCAGCAGCGACCAGCTGACGCGATCCAGCAGCACTCGCCCGATGACGTAGCGGGCGAGCGCCCAGCGGCTGAACGGGGAGCCCTGCGGGAACTCCCCCACGTCGTAGGCGGGGCGGGCGTCGCCGAACGGCTCGTCCGGCTCGTCCGCCCGGCGCGCGGGAAGGGGTGGCTCCATACCTGCGAGATTACCCAGCGCGGCCGGGCGCCCCCGCCGGTCGACCGCTCTTCACGCCGGTTCGAGCACCGGCCGGGCGGGGGCGTCGGTGCCGATCCGCGTCACGAAGTCGCGGGCGTGGCTGCCGGTCGACGGCGTGAACCAGGCGTCCTCGACCCGGCGCACCTCGACCCGCACGGCGGGCCGCGTCGCATCGTCGGACAGGTCACCGAGCACCACCGGAAGCGTGTGCGCCGCCGTCGAGGGGAAGGTGATGACGTGCGCGGCGACCGGACCCTGTCGCAGCGTGAGCTCGACCGGCAGCCGGCCGCGCTGCACCCGGACGTTCGGCAGCGCGGCGATCTCGGCCAGCCGGTTCTCCGACTCGCGCCGGTGCGCCAGATAGCGCACCCCGGTGGCTCGGGCGGCCAGCCGGGCGAGGGCGGCCAGGTACGCGGCCCGGTCGACGACCCCCGTCTCCACCAGCGAGGCGCCGACGACGTCGATCTCGTCCGCGCGCACCTGCGGGACGCCCTGCGAGCGCGTCCACCCGTACCGGTTCACGATGCCTGCCGCACCCACCGGCGTCGCCCCGGTGAGGCAGCTGAACACGGTGAGCGTCCGGTGCGCGCCGGGCGAGAGCAGCCGGGTGGCGCGCGCCGCCCGGGGCGTCGCCCCCCGGGCCTCCAGCCGCCACCTGACCAGCGGCGCGCCGCTGTCCACGCACGCCGCGAACTCCCACGTCGCCGTCCCGTCGTCGACCACGACGACGTGCTCGGCCCGCACGAAGGGCAGCAGCGTCTGGATGAGCCCGGAGAACGGGTCGCCGAGGACGACGCGGTGCGCGGCCGACAGCGACCGGGTGAGGCGCACGCCGCCGAGCAGACCGCCGGAGCCCAGCGCCCGGATGTCGACCAGGTCGACGTTCAGGCCGCTGCCGGCGGCGAGCGCGCCGACCTCGCGCAGCTGCCCACGGGTGGGCGAGTCCTTCGGGCAGAGCACCGCGATCCGCAGATCCGCGGTCTCCCCCGTCGCGTGCGCCCACTCGACGACGTTGAGCAGCTGTGTCGCGCTCTCCACCAGCGCGAGGGTCCGCAGGGCGGTCATGTCACCGCGCGGCGACGGTGTCGCCCGGTGTGGTGTCCACCGACGCGGTGTCGACCGTCCGGCGCAGCTTCGCCCGCACCGGCAGCTCGCTGTCGTAGACGCGCTTGACGCCGTCGCCCAATGCGCTCTCCACGACGCGGATGTCACGCACGAGACGCTGCAGCCCCGAGGGCTCGACCGACGCGGCCTGGTCGGAGCCCCAGTTGGCGCGGTCGAGGGTGATGTGCCGCTCGACGAAGGTCGCGCCGAGCGCCACCGCCGCCACCGTGGTCTGCAGACCGATCTCGTGCCCGCTGTAGCCGATGGGCACGTCGGGGTAGTTGTGCATCAGCGTGTGCAGCATGCGCAGGTTGAGCTCCTCCGGCGGCGCCGGGTAGGAGCTCGTCGTGTGGCAGAGGACGAGCCGCTCCCGGCCGAGCACGTCGATGGCGTGGCGGATCTCGTCGGGCGTCGACATGCCCGTGGACAGGATCACGGTGCGGCCGGTCTCGCGCACCCGGGCAAGCAGCTCGTCGTCGGTCAGCGACGCCGACGCGATCTTGTGCGCGGGCGGGTCCATCAGCTCGAGGAAGTCCACGCTCGGCACGTCCCACGGCGAGGCGAACCACGCGATGCCCCGCTGCCGGCAGTAGCGGTCGATGGCCTCGTACTCGTCCTGGCCGAACTCGACGCGGTGCCGGTAGGCGAGGTAGGTCATCCGGCCCCAGGGCGTGTCCCGCTCGACCTGCTGCTGGTCGGCCGGCACGCAGATCTCGGGGGTGCGCTTCTGGAACTTGACGGCGTCGCAGCCCGCCGCGACCGCGACGTCGATCATGGCGAGCGCGTCGCCGAGGTCACCGTTGTGGTTGATGCCGATCTCGGCGGTGACGTAGACGGGGTGGTCGGGGCCGACCGGTCGGTCACCGATGTAGCGCAAGCGAGTCAGATCCATCTCGGATCTCCTTCCCTAGCAGTCGCGACGCAACCTCGCGGATCGCGCCGTGGCCGCCGGCGGCGGCAGTGACGATGCGCGCTCGTGCACGCACCGAGTGATGGGCGTCGGCGACCGCGATGGGCCAGCCGACGATGTCGAAACACGGCAGGTCGTTGACGTCGTTGCCCACGTAGGCCGTGCGAGCGAGGTCGTGGCCGTGATCCGCGCACCATTGCGCGAGGGCGACACCCTTCGCCTCGATCCCCTGCAGCGCAGGGATGTTCAATTTGCGCGCCCGCGCGCTGACGACCGGGTTCTGCTCGGTCGACAGGATGACGACGGCCAACCCGGCGCGGCGCAGCGCGGCGATGCCGAGCCCGTCGCCGCGATGCACGGTGACCGACTCACGGCCGTCCTGGTCGACGACGACGCGGTCGTCGGTCAGCGTGCCGTCGAAGTCGAGCACCAGCGCGTCGACGTCCGCGAGCCCGATGCTCGTGGCGTGGTCGACCAGCGGCGCCAGCAGCCGGGCCCGGTCGAGGTCGGCCGGCTCGTCGATCTCCAGGGTGCGGGCCGGGTCGACGGCGACGGGCACGACGCGACCGAAGAAGCGGTGCCCGGTACGACGGAAGCCGTCGACCCGCATGGCGTACGCGGCGCCGGTCTCGAGCAGCTCGACCGGCCGGTCCTGACGACGCGGCCGCGTCGCCGGGTCGTGGTTCACGCCGGTGCCGTCGGGCCGCCACAGGAAGCCGTGCGACACCGCGGCGGTGAAGGCGCTGTCGGCACCGCCGAGCACCGCCGCGGCGACGCCGTCGACGTCGTCGGCGGAGAGGAACGGCGACGTGCACTGCACGAGCAGCACGACCTCGGCCTCGGGGGCGGCGGTGTCGAGCGCGTGCCGCAACGCGGACTCCGAGGTCGCGGTGTCGTCGGCCAGGGCGACGGGGCGGTCGACGATCTCGGCCCCGGCGTCGCGGGCGGCGCTCGCGATCAACGGGTCGTCGGTGGAGACGAGCACGCGGTCGACGTGCCCGGCCGCCCGGGCGGCGGCGACCGCGCGGGCGACCAGCGGCCGGCCGCCGACCTCGGTGACGTTCTTGCCGGGGACGCCCTTCGACCCGCCCCGGGCGGGGATCACCGCCACCACGCGCGTCCTCATGTCGCTGAAGTTATGAGCGCAGGTGGACCGGGAGTCGTTCGCGAAGTGGACGTCGCAGGGCAGCCGGTTGACGTCCGGGTGAACGCGTCAGGCCGCCCGCAGGTAACCCGACGTCGCCACCCGGCCCAGCAGCGTCAGCCGCGAGTCGCCGGCGAGGTGGTCCTGCAGCGCGCGCTGCACGCCGGGCCACTTGCCGTCGCCGTAGTCGTCGAGCACGACGATGCCGCCGGGCGCGACGATCTGCTCGACCCAGCGCAGGTCCTCGGCCACGCCTTCGTAGCCGTGGTCGCCGTCGACCACCACGACGCCGTAACGGCGGTCGCCGACCGTGGCCCGGACGTCGGCGTCGCCGGAGAGGCCGACGACGATCCGGGCCGCGCCACCCGCGGCCCCGGCCAGCGCGAGGTTCGTCCGCACCGCCGCCGCGGCGACCGGCGTGCCGGACGCGTCGGCGGGGATCGCGGCCTGGTTCTGCAGCTGCATGCCCACCAGCGGGTCGACGATCGTCAGCGACGGCGTGGCCCCGGTGCGCTCGGTCATCCGCAGCAGCGCGGCCGCGAACAGGCCGTACAGCGTCCCGATCTCGAGCATCTCGAGCTCCGCGCCGTCGGTCCTGGCGAGCAGCGGGACGGTGGCGAGCTTGCCGCAGATGTTCATCGTGCCCCCGGCGATGCGCCCCACCCCGAGCGACTCGAGGGCGACGAGCAGGCGGAACGCGCCGTGCACGTTGCGCTCGGCGGCCTCGGGGTCGCCGCACAGGCCGGTGATCTCGCGCTGCAACCCCGCCAGGTTGGCCGGCGACGGCATCCGCGCCGTACCCCGCCCGGCGCCGTCGAGGAGCAGCTCGAAGGTGCGGGTGCGCTCGCGCAGCTGCTGCACCTCGCGGCGCAGCTCGGCGGTCTCGTCCCGGGCGATCTCGTGGCGCTTCATCGCCGCGGCGACCCGCCGGTCGACGAGCTCGGTCAACGTGCGCCGCGGTACCCGCACCAAGGGCGAGCTGCGAAGGGATCCCATGGTCACGTCCGTCTCCTGTTCGGTCGTCCGTCCTCGCGGGTCACCGGCCGGTCACCGGGCCCGCCTGCCCGGCCGGCCGCCGCGCGGCCGCCCGGGCGTCGGCCACCGGCCCGCGCCAGCAGCCCCTTGCCGACCGGCGGCGCAGTCGGTGCCGGCGCGGCCGGCGGCGGTGCCAGCAGCCCGACCGCCTCGAGCCGCTTGCGCTTGAAGTAGCGCTCGCGCCCGTGCCGGCCGAGGTAGGCGGCGGCGGCGTCGCGCAGATCGGCGAGCCGGTCGGCCTGCATGCAGTAGCCGACGGCGCGCACGAGCTCGGTCACGTCCGGCACGTCGGGTCTCGTGGTCCCGCCGTCCGCGTCCAGGCGGGGCAGCAGCGCGTCCGCCAGCGTCACGGGGATGCGGTTGCTGTTCTCGAACGGGGCGACCCGCTCGAGGACGGTGTCGGTGCCCATCGTCGCGACCTCGCAGCCGTAGAACCGGCTCGCGGTGAACAGCGCGGTGCTGAAGCACGACACCACCAGCGACGGGCCGGCGGCCGCGAACCAGGACTCGGCCGGCAGGCCGTCGTCCGGGACGACGAGCTCGACCCCCCGCCGCTGCGCGTGGCGTTGCAGCGGCAGCACGTGCACCCGCCGCGCCGCCGGGTGGGGCCGGAACACGACCCGGTCCGCCCCGCGCGCGGCGAGGGCGTCGAGCATGCGCTCGTGCAGCTCGAGCTCCTCGCGCGGCTCGAGGATGCCGAGCTGCGAGAGGTACTGGCCGAGGACGACGGGTGCGCCGCGCGCGCCGGCGGCGTCGGCCGCGGGCAGCGAGGCGACGACGCGCCGGAAACCGGTGTCGGGCAGCGCGACCGTGGCGACGTCGTACTCGCGTAGCAGCAGCGGCGCGATCGTCGGGACGAGGTCGAGGTACAGCAGCCGGCTGGTACGCCGGCCGATGCCGGCCGGCAGGTTGTCGCGCGTGGGCCCGTAGCTCATCAGCCCGTCGGAGTACACCGTGATCGGGCAGCCCTGCAGCAGCGAGCCGATGGTGCGCGCGGGAGCGACGGCCACCGATTCCAGCACGAGCTCGCGCACCCCGCCCGCCAGCCCGAGCCGCTGCGCGAACAGCCGTGCCAGCATGGGCGCCTCCGCCGCGCGCGGTCGCCACCGCGACGGGTGCAGCGGCGCGACCAGCGCGTTCCAGTCGACGACGTCGTCAAAGCGCTCGCGCAGCCCCGCCGCCGCGGGCAACCGGTCGAACGAGGGCGTGATCTCGGGGATCGGCACGGTGTTCGAGACGATCAGCACGCGCCGCTCGTCGTGGTCGCCGAACGCTCCCGCGTCCAGCGCGGTGGCCAGGGTCATGGCCCCGAACAGGGTCGAGGCGTAGAAGACGCTGGTCACGACGCCCACCGCCGGCCGAGGACGGCCGCGGGCAGCAGCGGGGCGAGCACCTGGATGCGGTCGTCACCGGGCAGTGCCCGCCCGACGACGTCGGGGTCCACCCCGGCGAGCAGCTCGGTGACACGCTCGGCCAGCTGCCGGCGCAGCGGGGCGGTGAAGCGCTCCTCGCCCTGTTCCACCTGGTGCGCGACGATGCCGAGGAACTGGCGCATCGCCTTGCCCAGCAGCGCCGCGTCGCCGCTCACCTGCGCGAGCACCATCGCGTAGGCGTCGACGAACTGCAGTTGCCGGTGGTCGCCGATCTGCGTCAGGGAGTTCGCGACGTCGCGCCGGTAGAACACGCCGGCCAGGGACGTCACGGCGTAGCTGCGGGCCTCGCGGTGCAGGCGCCAGATCCACGGCCGGTCCTCGGCGGTGTGCAGCCCGGCCGGGAAGCGCAGCAGCTCGCCGAGCTCGCGCCGGAAGATGCCCGCCCAGGCGTACGGGTAGTCGATCATCGTGCGTCGGCTGGCCGGCAGGATGCCCGAGCGCGGGTCGAGCACGACGTCGCGACGGGCCTCGGGCGCGAGGTGCACGACGCGGTCGCGGTCGCGCACCTGCACGTGGTCCACGCGCACGAAGTCGCAGCCGAGCCCGTCGATCGCGTGGACGAGCCGGCCGAGGTACCCCGGCGCGAGCCAGTCGTCGCCGTCGAGGAAGCAGACGTGGCGCCCGACGGCACGGTCCAGCCCGGCGTTGCGGGCGTCGGCCAGCCCGACCGCGGTGTCGTGCCGGATCGCCTGCAGCTGCGGCAACCGGTCCGCGAACTCCTCGATCACCTGCGCGGTCCCGTCGTCGGAGCCGTCGTCGACGACGACGAGCTGCAGGTCGACGTCGGTATTGAGCCCCAGGGAGGTGAGCATGTCGGGCAGGTACGCCGCGACGTTGCGGACGGGAAGTACGACGGTCAGTGTCGGGTCGGTCGGCACCCGGAGATGGTCGCGGCGCGCGGCGACGACACGATGAGGCCCAGGTGGCCGTCTCGACGCGCGCGGGTGAGCAGCAGGTGACGGGCGGGCGGGTGCGCCGGGGGCCCGGGCGCCGCGGCAGCCACCCGCGGAACCTCGCATTTACCTGACCGCTCCCCGACCGCCACCTGCATGCTCCCTCGCGGCAAGGCGCGCTTCCTAGCTTCGCGGCCATGACGGCGAGCCCCCCGACGACGACGGACGACGGCACCGAGACGCCACCCTGGCGCGTCGAGGTCGTGGCGGACTCGGACAGCCGATGGAAGTGGGGGGCCACCGTGGCGGCCCGCCTCGTCGCCGACCGCCCCGCGCAGCTGCACGCGACGTTGCTGCTCGGCCGCTCGGTCCCCAACGACCAGCAGCTGGCCGACATCGGCATCACCCCCGCCTCGCTGCGGCGGGCGAGCATCGCCGAGACCGTCGCCCGGCTGGCCGACAGCGACGCCGAGGTGGTCGTGCTCGCGTGCATCGGCGGCTGCGTCCAGTCGCTGCTGCACGCCCTGGGGCGGGCGTGGCGGGACCGGCCGACCCGGCCGGTCGTCGTCACCGGTTACGTCGGGCTCGTGTACGAGAAGATCATCGACGGGCTCGTGAACCGCGCCGGCGCCGATCTCGTGCTCGCCAACTGCGACGCCGACGCCGCCCGCTTCGCCGACGTCTTCGCCGATCTCGGCGCCGACCCGAAGTCGGTCGTCGCGACGGCGCTGCCGTTCCTCGGCGGGGCGCCCTACGACGCGGCGCAGGCGCGGCAGCGGCATCCCTTCACGCTCACCTTCGTGACCCAGCCCGGCGTCCCGCAGCAGGAGGCGGAGCGCCGGCACGTCCTGGAGCAGGCGGCCGCCTACGGCCGTCGGCACCCCGATCACGCGGTGGTGGTCAAGCTGCGTGCCCGGGTCGGCGACCGGACGACGCACGTCGAGCCCTTCCACTTCGAGGCCCTGCTCCCACCGGAGGAGCTGCCGCCCAACCTGACCTTCGCCTACGGCGCGATGGACGCGGTGCTCGATCGCACCGACCTGTGCGTCACCGTCAGCTCGACGGCGGCGATCGAGGCCATGCACCGCGGCATCCCGACGGCACTGCTCACCGACTACGGCATCCGCGAGTCGCTCGGCAACCAGCTGTTCGTCGGGTCCGGGGCGATGACGTCCTGGCCGTCGCTGCTGCGCGGCGAGCTGCCCGTCACCCGCCCGGAGTGGGCCGCCGCGCACGGCGTGGTCGTGGGCCCGGACTCCTACACCGCCGCCGCCGACCGGCTCGGCGAGCTTGTCGCGAAGCGCGCGGAGCTGCCGCCGCTGCGCCCATGGCTCGACGAGGAGCGGGCCGGCGCCTACCTGCCCGGCCTGCTCGCGAGGTACGGCATCGACCGCACCGGCGCCGTGCTGGCGCCGTCCGACGCGATCGGGACGCGCCCGTCGTTCGCGCGTCGCGCCGCGCGCGTGGCCGCGCGCCGCGCCTACCGGTACGGCGTCCGCGTCGTCGAGCCCCGCGTCAAGCGCATCGCGCAGCTCTGACGCACCGGCTCGTCAGAGGGCGACGCGGAACCGCTTCTTCGTGCCGTACTTGCGCGGCACGTGCTCGATGCCGTTGACCCGGTTCGCCCACCACACGATCACCTCGCGCACGGGGGCCACGAGCATCGAGTACTCCTGCGGCTTGCGGAACACGCCGACGGTGTCGCCCCAGTAGTTGCGCTCGTAGTCCACGCGCGCGTAGTCGACCCCACCGCGGGGGTGCTTCGGCGGCATGTCGGTGTGGGCCTCGAGCAGCTGCATGCGCGCGAACGCGGCGAGGGCCCGCATCGAGTCGGGGTAGAAGCGCCAGCAGTCCATGTCGAAGTGGATGTGGCCGCGCGACGGCGCGGTCAGGAACACCAGGCCGCCGGGCCGCAGCACCCGCGCGATCTCCAGGAACGACGCCCACATGAACGGGATGTGCTCGAAGGCCGATCCGGTGATGACGACGTCGAAGGACCTCGCCCGCGCGGGGATGCGGTACGGCTTGGCCATCACGATGTCGACGTTCTCCCCCGCCACCACGTCGACACCGGTGTAGGTGACGTCGTGGTCGACGAGCACCTCGCGGTGCGTCCGGCCGTTGCCGGCGGCCTGGGACCCGAAGTCGAGGACGTCGTAGTGACGGTCGCGCTTCAGGTATTGCTCCACGGAGAGCCGCATGTGGTTCATGGCCGACGTGTGCATCGCTCTCCCGACGGTGGTGGGCCGTCACCGCCGGACGGCGGACGGTCGCGGCCCCGACGCTAGGAAGGTCGACCGCCCGGGGGGCCACGTCCCGGCGACGGCGGGGCGACGCGCAGGTGACGCCCGGGTGACACCGCCCGCCGGCCCTACCCGGGGCGCCGTCGCGGTGTCTCGGCGGCCCGGGCCCCGGCCAGCGCGACGCGGACGAGGGGTGCGAGCCGGGCCACCAATTCATCGGCCGGCAGCGAGGCGAGCGGTTCGATGCCCACCAGGTAGCGGCCGATGATGAGCCCGCCGATCACGCTGATGACCGTGGCGGCGCGCAGCTGCGCGTCCGCCCCGCCGATGTGCCCGACGATGACGGGCGTCATCTCGCGCTCGAACATCTCGCGGACGAGCCGCGCGACGTCGGGGTCGCCCACCGCGCGCTGCCCGAGCCGGCGCAGCTTGGCGCCGTCCTCCTCGTCGTCCCAGGCCTGCAGCACGCGGCGCACCAGTCGCTGCGGTGCCGTGGCGGCCGGGCCGGCGAAGACCTCGGCGATGACGTCGGCCGGGTTGGTCGACAGCGCGAGCGCGGCCCCGAACAGCCCCTTCTTCGATCCGAAGTGGTAGCTCACCGCCGCGACGTCGACCCCGGCCTCGGCGGCGACCGAGCGCAACGTGACGGCCTCGTACCCCTCGCGGACGAAGCGACGCTGCGCCACCGCCAGGATCGCGTCGCGCGCCCCGGTGGGGTGCGCCGGCCGGCCTCGTCCCCGCGGTTTATTCATCACGGTTGAAATCTAGGGCGGGTGACCGTCACCGTCGAGTCCCACCCGATCGGACAGGAGCACGCCGATGACGACCGGCACCGGAGCCCGCGACCCGCGGGTCGCAGCCCCCACCCCCCGGCACGGCCACGGCGCCGTCCTCGCCACGACCTGCCTGGCCCTGGCCACCGTCGTGGCCGCCACCGCGTCGCTCAACGTGGCGCTGCCCTCGATCGCCGCCGAGACCCGCGCGAGCCAGACGCAGCTGTCGTGGATCGTCGACGCGTACGCCCTGACCTTCGCCGCCCTGTTGCTCGCCGGCGGGGCGATCGGCGACCGGGCCGGGCGGCGACGGGTCCTCGTCGCCGGGCTGCTCGTCTTCGGCACCGGTTCGGCCGTCGCGATGACGGTCGACTCGGCCCCGGCCCTGATCGCGCTCCGCGCGGTGCTCGGCCTCGGCGCCGCGCTCGTCATGCCGGCGACGCTGGCGACGGTCACCACCATTTTCCCGGCGGCCCAGCGCGCGAAGGCCGTGGGCACGTGGGCCGGCGTCGCCGGCGCCTCGGCCGTCGTCGGCCTGCTCGCGTCGGGGCTCGTGCTCGAGCACTGGTCGTGGCGCGGCGTGTTCGGCGTCAACGTCGCGCTCGCCGCGATCGCGCTGGTCGCGACGCTGCGGGTCGTGCCGGAGTCCGCCGACCCGGACGCGCCGCGCGTGGACGTCCTCGGCGCGCTCGTGAGCGCCGCCGGTCTCGCCGCGCTGGTCTACTCGATCATCGAGGCCCCGACCGCGGGGTGGTGGACGGCACGCACCCTCGGCGGCCTGGCCGCGGGGGCGGTGCTGCTCGCGCTGTTCGCGGTGTGGGAGACGCGGACCGCGACCCCGCTGCTGGACGTCCGGCTCTTCGGCGTCCCCGCGTTCGGCGCGGGCGTGCTGTCGCTCACGCTGCAGTTCGCCGCCTTCTTCGGCTTCGTCTTCCTGGTGCTGCAGTACCTGCAGCTGGTGCTGGGCAACTCGCCGCTCGTCGCCGCGGCGAGCCTCGTGCCGATGGCCCTCGGCATGATGCCGAGCGCACGGCTCGTCGCGCCGCGGCTCGCCGACCGGTTCGGCACCGCCCACGCGTCCGCGGCCGGGCTCGTCCTCGCCGCCGCCGCGCTCGGGCTGCTGTCACGCCTCGACGAGCGGAGCCCCTACTGGCTGCTGCTGGGCGGGCTCGTCGCGCTCGGCGCCGGGATGGGGCTGGCCATGACGCCGGCCACCGCGGCGGTGACCGACGCGCTGCCCGCGGACAAGCAGGGCGTCGGCTCGGCGATGAACGACGTCGCGCGCGAGCTGGGCGGTGCGCTGGGGATCGCCGTGCTCGGCAGCATCCTGCTCTCGCTCTACCGCGGTCACCTGCCCCTGCCGGGGGTGCCGCACCGCGTCGCCGAGCACGCCCGCGAGTCGCTCGCCGTCGCCCGGGCGATCGACCCGTCGCTCGCCGGCCGCGCGCAGGCCGCCTTCGTCGACGGCATGCAGGTCGCGCTGGCCACCGCCGCGGGGATGCTGCTGCTGGCGGCGTGCGCGGTCATCGTCCTGCGCCGCGGCGACCGGGACGGCGCACCGGGCGCCGGGCGCTGACCGCCGGCAGCGCGGGGCTCAGGCCGAGATGGCCGTCGGCCCGAGCAGCGCCTTGAGGTCGCCCATGAGCGCGGCCGACGGGGTCACCCGGGTGTCGAGCACCACCGTCGGGCTGTTCTGGCTGAGCAGCTCCAGATGCACCTCGGTGGGCCCGGCATGGGTGACCAGGACGTCCTTGAGCCGGCTCACCAGCGGCGGCGTGCACCGGGTCGCCTCGAGGCGCAGCCGCACCGGGCCGCGGGTGCCGTCGGTCTGCGTGGTGTCGAGGACGCTGAGCTCGCTGGCGATCAGCTTGACCGTGTCGTCGCGGGCGTCGGTGCGTCCCTTGATCGCCACCACCGCGTCCTCGGCGACGTTGAGCGCGACCTGCGCGTAGGTGGCGGGGAAGAACATGACCTCGATGGAGCCCTCGAGGTCCTCGAGCACGGCGTTGGCCCAGGGTGCGCCCGCCTTGGTGACGCGCCGGTTCACCGAGCTGAGGATGCCCGCGAGCGTCAACGTCTGCGCCTCACCCGCCCCCTCGGCCTGCACCGCGGCCACCGAGCAGTCGGCGGCGTTGCCCAGGACGTGCTCGAGACCGAACAGCGGGTGGTCGGAGACGTAGAGGCCGAGCATCTCGCGCTCGAACTGCAGCAGGACCTTCTTGTCCCACTCGACCTCGGGGACGCGGACGGCGAAGACGTCCTCGCTCGGGTCGTCGGCGGTGACCTCGAGGCTGTCCCACAGCGAGTCCTGACCGCGCTCGGCGGCCCGCTTGCTGTCGAGCACGCTGTCGACCGCGGCCTCGTAGACGTTGATCAGGCCGCGGCGCATGTGCCCGAGCGAGTCGAACGCGCCGCCCTTGATCAGCCCCTCGATGGTGCGCTTGTTGCACACCACGGCGTCGACCTTCTTCAGGAAGTCGCCGACGTCGGCGAACGCGCCCTTGAGCTTGCGCGTGGCGACGATCGAGGCGACGACGTTCGCCCCGACGTTGCGGATCGCGGTGAGCCCGAAGCGGATGTCGGTGCCGGTCGGGGTGAAGTTGGCCTCGGACTCGTTGACGCACGGCGGCAGCACCTTGATGCCCATGCGGCGGCACTCGGCGAGGTAGATCGCCATCTTGTCCTTGTCGTCCTTCACCGACGTCAACAGCGCCGCCATGTACTCGGCCGGGTAGTTGGCCTTGAGGTACGCCGTCCAGTAGGACACCAGCCCGTAGGCGGCCGAGTGCGCCTTGTTGAAGGCGTAGTCGGAGAACGGGAGCAGGATGTCCCAGAGCGTCTTCACCGCGGCCTCGGAGAAGCCGTTGTCCTTCATGCCGCCGGAGAAGCCGGCGAACTGCTTGTCCAGCTCGGCCTTCTTCTTCTTGCCCATGGCGCGGCGCAGGATGTCGGCCTGACCGAGCGAGAAGCCCGCGACCTTCTGCGCGATGGCCATGACCTGCTCCTGGTACACGATGAGCCCGAAGGTCTCGCCCAGGATCTCCGCGAGCGGCTCGGCGAGCTCGGGGTGGATCGGCACCACCGGCTCGCGGCCGTTCTTGCGGTTGGCGTACTTGTTGTGCGAGTCGGCACCCATCGGGCCGGGGCGGTAGAGCGCGCCGACGGCCGAGATGTCCTCGAAGTTGTCCGGCCGCATCGACCGCAGCAGCGCCCGCATGGGGCCGCCGTCGAGCTGGAACACCCCGAGCGTCTCGCCCCGGGCGAGCAGGTCGTAGGTGACTCGGTCGGTGAGGTCGAGCTCCTCGACCACGACGTCCTCGTCGCGGTTGATCTTGATGTTCTCGAGCGCGTCGTCGAGGATCGTCAGGTTGCGCAACCCGAGGAAGTCCATCTTGATCAGGCCGAGCTTCTCGCAGGTCGGGTAGTCGAACTGCGTGATGATCGCGCCGTCCTGCTCGCGCTTCATGATCGGGATCAGGTCGAGCAGCGGGTCGCTCGACATGATGACGCCGGCGGCGTGCACCCCCCACTGCCGCTTCAACCCCTCCAGGCCCTTGGCCTGGTCGACGACCTTGGCGACCTCCTGGTCGGACTCGTACAGCGCGCGGAACTCGCCGCCCTCGTTGTACCGGGCATGGTCGCGATCGAAGATCTTGGCGAGCGGGACGTCCTTGCCCATCACCGGCGGCGGCATGACCTTGGTGATGCGGTCGCCCATGGCGAACGGGTAGCCGAGCACGCGGCCGGCGTCCTTCACCGCCTGCTTGGCCTTGATCGTGCCGTAGGTGACGATCTGCGCGACGCGGTCGCTGCCGTACTTCTCGGTGACGTAGCGGATGACCTCGCCGCGCCGGCGCTCGTCGAAGTCCACGTCGAAGTCGGGCATCGACACGCGGTCGGGGTTGAGGAACCGCTCGAAGATGAGCCCGTGCTGCAGCGGGTTGAGGTCGGTGATGCGCATGGCGTAGGCGACCATCGACCCCGCGCCCGAGCCACGGCCCGGGCCCACGCGGATGCCGTTGTCCTTGGCCCAGTTGATGAAGTCGGCGACCACGAGGAAGTAGCCGGGGAAGCGCATCTGCTCGATGACGCCGACCTCGTAGTCGGCCTGCCGCTGCGCGTCGGCGGGGATGCCGTCGGGAAAGCGGCGCTGCATCCCGGTGGCGACCTCCGTACGGAACCACGAGGACTCGGTCTCGCCGTCGGGCACCGGGAAGTTCGGCATGTAGGTGCCGTTGCCCTCGGTGAAGCTGACCTCGCAGCGCTCGGCGATGAGCAGCGTGTTGTCGCACGCCTCGCGCAGGTCGTACTTGTCGGCCCACAGCGAGCGCATCTCGGCCGGGCTCTTGAGGTAGAAGTCGCGCGCGTCGAACTTGAACCGGTTCGGGTCGGCCATGGTCTTGCCCGACTGCACGCACAGCAGGATCTCGTGGGTGTCGGCGTCCTCGGCGTGCGTGTAGTGCAGGTCGTTGGTGGCGATCATCGGCAACTGGAGGTCCTTGGCCAGCCGCAGCAGGTCGTCGCGCACGCGGGTCTCGATGGCCAGCCCGTGGTCCATCAGCTCGAGGTAGTAGTTGTCGCGCCCGAAGATGTCGCGGAACTCGGCCGCGCTCGCGCGGGCCTTCTCGTAGTCGCCGATGCGCAGCCAGGTCTGGATCTCCCCCGAGGGGCAGCCGGTGGTGGCGATCAGGCCGTCGGCGTACTCGGCGAGCAGCTCGCGGTCGGCGCGCGGCTTGTAGAAGAAGCCCTCGAGCGAGGAGCGCGAGGAGAGCCGGAACAGGTTGTGCATGCCGGCGGTGTTCTCGGCCAGCAGCGTCATGTGGGTGAACGCGCCACCGCCGGAGACGTCGTTCTCGCCCCCCTCGGCCCAGCGCACCCGGGTGCGCTCGCCGCGGTGGGTGTTCGGGGTGACGTAGGCCTCCATGCCGATGATCGGCTTGACCCCGGCCGCGGTGGCCTTGCTGTAGAAGTCCTGCGCGCCGAAGACGTTGCCGTGATCGGTCATGGCCAGCGCCGGCATGCCCATCCGCGCGGCCGACTCGAACAGTTCGGTCAACCGGGCGGCGCCGTCGAGCATCGAGTACTCGGTGTGCACGTGCAGGTGCACGAACTGGTCGTTGGACCCGGACCCGGCTGACACGTGCAGGCACTCCCCTTGCTCGAACCGTCGCCCCGGCGACCCGGCGCGACCGGTCGATTCTCACACCCGCCACCGACAACCGTCGGCGTGTCGCGGCAGGCGTGTCCGACGGATATCTCGACCTCAACTGGAGGTTCCGCGAATCGTGGACCGACATGCCGACGGGGCGGCCAGTCGGGTCCACGATCGGGTCGCGCGGCGGCATCGGCGAGGATGGCCGGGTGAACACTGCCCTGCCCGACGATCCCGCCGCGCTGCTCGCCGCCCTGCGTCCGCACGTCGCGCACGCCCTTGTCACGACCGACTTCGACGGCACGCTCGCGCCGCTGCAGGTGGACCCCGAGGACTCGCGCGCGGTGCCCGGCACGATCGAGGCCCTGACGGCGCTCACCCGGCGCGGGGCGACGGTCGCCGTCGTCACCGGCCGCGACGCGCGCACCGTCGTCCGGCTGGGTGGCCTGGACGCCGTGCCCGGCATCGTCGTCGCGGGCGTCTACGGCGCGGAGACGTGGTGCGCGGGCGAGCTGCTGACGCCGGACACGCCGGCCGCCGTCGAGGCGCTGCGCGACCGGCTGCCCGCCACGCTCGCCGACGTCCCGGCCGACCCCGCCGTGTGGGTCGAGGACAAGCGGCTCTCGCTCGTGGTGCACGCCCGCAAGGCCGACGACCCCGTCGCGGCGCTCGCGGCGATCCGCGAGCCGGTGACGGCGCTGGGCGAGGAGCTCGGCTTCGAGGTCCACCCCGGCAGCGGCGTGCTCGAGCTGCGACTGCCCGGCTTCGACAAGGCCGGCGCGATCGAGCGGCTCGTCGCGGATCGCCCGCCGTCGGCCGTCCTCTACCTCGGCGACGACCTCGGCGACCTGCCCGCGTTCGCCGAGATCGTGCGGCTGCGCGAGCGGGGCGTGCCGGCGTGGAGCGTCGCGGTCGAGGCCTCCGCCGTCCCCGAGGCCGTGGCCGCCGCGGACGTCCGCGTGCCCGACGCCGACGCGGCCGTCGCGCTGCTGACCGCGCTCGCGCAGGACTGACCTCGCGGTCGCGCCCGTCACATCGGGGAAGTCCCGGGTGCCGCAGCGGCTTGGGCCGGAGGAACCCACGTCGCACGGAGGAACGCATGACCAGCCTTTTCGAGCCCGTCGAGATCGGCAAGCTGACGCTCGCCAACCGCGTCGTCATGGCGCCGCTGACCCGCAACCGCGCCGGCGAGGGCCAGGTGCCGCAGCGGATCGCGGCCGAGTACTACGGCCAGCGCGCCGGGGTCGGCCTGATCGTCAGCGAGGGCACGCAGCCGAGCGCCGTCGGCCAGGGCTACCTGAACACGCCCGGCATCTTCAGCGACGAGCAGCGCGAGGGCTGGCGCGCCGTCGCCGACGCGGTGCACGAGCGCGGCGGGCGCATCGTCGTCCAGCTCATGCACGCCGGACGCATCGGCCACCCCGACAACAAGCCGACGCCCGACGTCGTCGCGCCGAGCGCCATCGCCGCGCCGGGCACGATCGTCACCGCCGAGGGCCCGCGCGACCACCCGACGCCCCGCGCGCTCGGGACCGACGAGATCGCCGACGTCGTCGGCGAGTTCGTCCACGCGGCCCGTCAGGCGGTCGACGCGGGCCTGGACGGCGTCGAGATCCACGCCGCGAACGGCTACCTCGTGCACCAGTTCCTGGCACCGTCGTCCAACACCCGCACCGACGGCTACGGCGGCACGCCGGCCAACCGGGCACGCTTCGCGATCGAGGTCGTCACCGCGGTCGCCGAGGCCATCGGCCCGGAGCGCGTCGGCATCCGGATCTCGCCGTCGCACAACATCCAGGGTGCGCTCGAGGAGGACGCGGCCGCGACCGGCGAGACCTACCGCACCCTCGTCGACGGCATCGCGCCGCTGCACATCGCCTACCTGTCCTACCTCGCCGACCCGCGTAGCGAGCTCATCCGCGACCTGCGGGCCCGCTTCGGCGGCCCGGTGATCGCAAACGACGGCTTCGGCACCGTCACCAGCCGCGAGTCGGCCCAGGCCGTGCTCGACGAGGACCTCGCCGATCTCGTGGCCGTCGGGCGACCGGTCCTGGCCAACCCCGACCTCGTCGAACGGTGGCGCCACGGCGCCCCGCTGAACGAGCCGGACGCCGGCACCTTCTACGGCGGCGGCGCCCGCGGTTACACCGACTACCCCGCCCTGGACGCCTGACCGCCCCGTCGACTGGCGACTTCCGCGCTCGACTGGCGACTTCCGAGCCGACTGGCGAGCTATAGCTCGCCAGTCGGCGGACAGGTCGCCAGTCGACGCGAGAGGTCGCCAGTGGACGGCCCCGGTTCAGCCCGCCGTCTTCTCCAGCTCGTCGAGCTGCGCCTGGAACCACGCCACCGGGGGCAGCGCGACGGCGGCGGCACGCATCCGCTCGGCCCGGGCCGCGCGCTCCTCGCGCGGCATGATCAGCGCCTCGACGAGCGCCTGCGCCGTGCCCGAGACGTCGAACGGGTTCACCAGCAGCGCGTCGTCGCCGAGGATCTCGGCCGCGCCGGTCTCGCGGGACAGCACGACCGACGGGTCGCGTTCGGAGAGCACGAGCTCCTCGAGCACGACGAGGTTCATGCCGTCGCGGATGGAGTTGACGAAGACGACGTCGCAGCGTCGCATGATGGCCAGCGCGGACGCGTACTCCTCACTGATCTCGAACAGCAGCGGCGTCCAGTCGTCGGTCTCGAACTCGTCGACGATCTCCTCGGCCAGCCGTTCGATGCGGGCGGTGTACTCCCGGTAGGCGGGGACGTCCTCGCGCGAGGGGTTGTTGAACACGGCGTGGACGACGCGGCCGCGCCACTCGGGACGCGTGCGCAGCACCTCGCGGTAGGCGAGCAGCCCGCGGTACACGTTCTTGGACAGCTCGGTGCGGTCGATGCGGCCGATCAGGAGCCGGTCGCCGACGGTCTCCTCCAGCAGCCGCAGCTGACTGTCGACGGCGCGACGGCCGGCCTGCTCGTGCATCTCGTCGGGATCCGTGCCGAGCGGGAAGACCCGCACCCCGGGGGCGTCGACCCCCAGCACCGACTGCGCGGTCTCGCGGAACAGCCCGGCCCACCGCTCGGTGTGGAAGCCGAGCACGTCCGCGCCGAGCATGCCGTCGACGATCTCGCGCTGGACGTCGTCGGGCAGCACGCCGAAGTCGGCGGGGTTGACCCACGGGGTGTGCGTGAAGAAGCCGATGCGGACGTCCTCGCGCTGGCGGCGCAGCATGCGCGGCACCAGGAACAGGTGATAGTCCTGCACCATGACGTGCGCCCCGGGGGCCGCGGCCTCGGCGAGCGCGTCGGCGAACGCCTGGTTGAAGCGGACGTAGCTCGCCCACTGCCGCCGCCAGCTCGCGTCGTAGATCGGCTGCGTCGGCAGGTCGTAGAGCCGGTGCAGCGCGAACCACAGCGTCGAGTTCGCGATCGCGTTGTAGGCGTTGCGGAACGTGGTGCCGTCGATCGGCAGCATCCGCACGTCGAAGTCGCCGTGCAGCGCCTCGGCGACGAAGGGCACCTCGGAGATGCGACCGCCCGGCGAGCGGCGGGCGAGCACCCGCTCCCGGTCGTTCATGGCGGCGCTCACCCACACGGCGTCCGGGCTCGCCGACAGCGCGGCCTGCATGCCCGAGACCAGCCCACCGCTGCCCCGGCGTACCTCGTCGTCGTCGGACCCCTCCCCCGCGACGATGGACAGGGGCCCCCGGTTGGAGGCGACGAGCAGCTGGGCGTGACCTTCGGACGACATGACCGGTGTCCTACCCAGACTCCTCGCGCAGGACGTCCAGGGCGCGGGCCAGATCGGCGGGGAACGGTGACGTCACGCGCAGCTCGTCCCCGGTCCCCGGATGCCCGAAGGCGAGCTCCCGCGCGTGCAGCCACTGCCGAGTGAGTCCCAGCCGAGCCGCGAGCGTGGGGTCGGCACCGTAGGTGAGGTCGCCGACGCACGGGTGCCGGACGGCCGACATGTGCACGCGGATCTGGTGGGTGCGTCCGGTCTCGAGGTGGACGTCGAGCAGCGTGGCCGCGCGGAACGCCTCGTCGGTCTCGTAATGCGTGACGCTGGGGCGGCCACCGGCCACGACGGCGAACTTGTAGGCCGAGCCCGGATGCCGCGCGATCGGGGCGTCGATCGTGCCGCGGGTCGGGTCGGGGTGCCCCTGCACGAGCGCGCTGTAGCGCTTGTCGACGGTGCGCTCCTTGAACGCGCGCTTGAGCAGCGAGTACGCGTGCTCGCTCTTCGCCACGACCATCGCCCCGGTCGTCCCGACGTCGAGGCGGTGGACGATGCCCTGCCGCTCGGCTGCACCGGACTCCGCGAGGCGGTAGCCCATGGCGGCCAGCCCCTGCGTGACCGTCGGGCCCGACCAGCCGGGGCTCGGATGGGCCGCCACGCCGACCGGCTTGTCGACCACGACGAGATCGTCGTCGTCGTAGAGGACGGTGAGGCCGGCGACCGGTTCCGGCGGGGCGGCCGGGGCAGCGGCCGGCTCCTCGACCTCCAGCCACGACCCGGCGTGCACCTTGGCGCTGCGCGCGACGTGCACGCCGTCCAGGGTGACCGCACCGGCGTCGACGAGGTCGGCCGCGGCGGTTCGGGAGTAGCCCAGCATGCGGGAGATCGCGACGTCGAGGCGCAGCCCGTCCAGCCCGTCGGGTACCGGCAGCAGCCTGCTCACGCCTCGTCCCGCTCCGCCCGGACGTGGCGCCGGCCGTCGAACTCGACGCCCGCGAGAGCCAGCACCCCGGCGAGCACCGCGCCGACCACGATGCCGGAGTCGGCGAGGTTGAAGATGGGCCACCGCTGGGCGTCGGGTGCGAACGCGCTCAGCCAGTCGACGACGTGCCCCCGGCCGATCCCGGGATCGCGGAAGAAGCGGTCGACGAGGTTGCCGACGGCGCCACCCAGGATGAGCCCGAACGCGATGGCCCAGCCCACGCTGCGCAACCGCTTGGCGGTGCGGATGATGACGACCGCGACGATGACCGCGACCGCGGTCAGGATCACCGTGAACCCGGTGCCCAGCGAGAAGGCGGCGCCGGAGTTGCGGGTCTGCTGCAGGTAGAGCACGCCCCCGAGGATGCGCACGGGTCGGTGCGTGGGCGGCAGCTGCGCGACGACGACGATCTTGGACGCGACGTCGAGCCCGAGCACGAGCACGGCGACGGCCGCGAAGAGCACGATGCGTCTGCGACGAACCGGCGTCGCGGCGGCGGGCACGTCAGACGTCACCACGGCATTGTCCCGTACGCGGGCTCGCGACCGACGACGTGTCGCGGGTGCTCAGCGACGCTCTTCGCGCTGCTTGCAGGCGACGTCGAGGGTGGCGGCCGGGAAGGCCTTGAGGCGCGCCTTGGGGATCGGCTTGCCGCACCGCTCGCAGAAGCCGTAGGTGCCGGCGTCGATGCGCTCGACCGCACGCTCCATCTGCGTCATGAGGTCGAAGCGATTGGCCGCGATCGACTGCTCCTGCTCGCGCTCGAAGGTCTTGCTGCCGGCGTCGGCCTGGTCATCGCCGGCACCGTCGGTGCTGGATCGCTGCAGATCGTCGAGGTCACGCATCGACACGTCGTACGCGCTGTGCATCTCGGCCAGCTCGGCCACGAGCTGCGCGCGGACCTCGGCCAGTTCGGCCTTGGTCCAGTCCGAACCCTCGGGAACGGCGACGTCGTCGGACGGCTGCTGGGGAACTGCCTTGGTCACGGGTGCTGCTTTCTGTGGGGATTGCGGTGCCGGTGGCGCGGTGGGCGTCGACGACGCCGCGGCGCCCGTCGGGATCACCGGCGCAGCCGTCTTCACCGTTTCGCCGTCGACGGTAACCGGCACCGGCGGAGGAGTGATCTTCTCGACAGGCGCCTTCTCACCCGGCGCACGCGTCGTGGCTCGCGCGGCCGGGCCGGCCGTCGGGGCGGTGGTCTTCTTCGCCGCGGCCTGCTCGACCGGCGCGGCCGTCGTGGTAGCGGTCTTCTTCGCCGCCGCCTTCTTGACCGGGGCGGCCTTCTTAGCGGCCGCCTTCTTGACCGGGGCGGCCTTCTTTGCTGCGGCCTTCTTGACGGCAGCCTTCTTGACGGCAGCCTTCTTGACTGGCGCCGCCTTCTTGACCGGGGCGGCCCTCTTGGCGGCCGCCTTCTTCACCGCGGCCTTCTTGACGGCAGCCTTCTTGACCGGGGCGGCCTTCTTTGCTGCCGCCTTCTTGACGGGCGCCGCCTTCTTGACGGGCGCCGCCTTCTTGACGGGCGCCGCCTTCTTGACGGGCGCCGCCTTCTTGACGGGCGCCGCCTTCTTGACGGCAGCCTTCTTTGCTGCCGCCTTCTTGACGGGCGCCGCCTTCTTGACGGCGGCCTTCTTGACGGGCGCCGCCGTCTTCTTCACCGCGGCCGTCTTCGCCGCCGTCTTCCTCACCGCGGCCGTCTTCGCCGCCGCCTTCTCGACGGGGGCCGTCTTCTTCGCTGCCGCCGTCTTCACGGGCGCCTTCTTCACGGGCGCCGTCTTCACGGGCGCCTTCTTCGCGGGCGCCGTCTTCACGGGCGCCTTCTTCACCGCCGCCTTCTTCACCGCGGCCGTCTTCGCCGCCGCCTTCTTCGCCGCGGAACCGCCTGCAGCAGGGGTAGCCGTCTTCGAGCTCCCTGAACGTCCGCCCGGGCCGACGCGACGAAGTGCGCGGCCGATGCGTCCCGCTGCTGCCATGGGCACCTCTTCTCGGCCGGACGGTGCCGGCCGCTGGCGTGTCGGCCACCCCGCTGGCGACCGCAAAGGCGGTCAGGATATGAGTCGCGCCACGCCGTCGCTACTCCCCACGCCGATACCCCCGCGACCGCCGCCCGTCGACGAGGCCGCCGCGACCACGCGCTCGGTGGCTACACTCGGCGCTGCGTGGACGAGGACGAGTAGCCCGGCGACCAGCCGAGAGCGACCCGGGGACGGTGTGAGCCCGGGGGCCAGGACCGATCAGCGAAATCACCTCCGAGCACCGGAAGAACGGGTTCGTCGCCCTACGAGACGTCGCCCTACTAGACCCGGACGCACGACAACGAGTGGGCACCGCCTGGCGGGGTCAACGAGGGTGGTACCGCGGTGCGCACGCATCGTCCCTCGGGTTGCGCGACGACTCGAAGGAGCACCACCGACATGACCACCACGCCAGAGCGGCCCGGTTACCGGCCGCTCACGCCGCACGTCGACCTGCCCGCCCTCGACCGCGAGGTCATCGCCGGCTGGCGCGAGCGGACGGTCTTCGAGCGCAGCCTCGACGCCACCGCCGACGGCCCGGCCTGGACGTTCTACGAGGGCCCGCCCACGGCGAACGGCATGCCCGGCACCCACCACGTCGAGGCCCGCGTGTTCAAGGACGTCTTCCCGCGATGGCGGACGATGAAGGGCTACCACGTCCCCCGCCAGGCGGGGTGGGACTGCCACGGCCTGCCCGTCGAGCTGGCCGTCGAGAAGGAGCTCGGCTTCACCGGCAAACCCGACATCGAGAACTACGGCATCGCCGAGTTCAACGCCGCCTGCCGGGAGAACGTGCAGCGCCACGTCGACGCGTTCCTCGCCATGAGCGAGCGCATGGGCTACTGGGCCGACTACGACAACGCCTACTGGACGATGACCCCCGACTACGTCGAGTCGGTGTGGTGGGCGCTGAAGACCATCTACGACAAGGGTCTGCTCGTCGAGGACTTCCGCGTCGCGCCGTACTGCCCGCGCTGCGGGACGGGATTGAGCGACCACGAGGTCGCGCAGGGTTACGAGGACGTCACCGACCCGTCGGTCTACGTCCGTTTCCCCGTCCGCGCCGGCGGGCTCGCCGAACGCCACCCCGGCGTCGCGCTGCTCATCTGGACGACGACGCCGTGGACGCTCGTGTCGAACACCGCGGCCGCGGTGAACCCCGGCGTGGAGTACGTCGTCGCCCGAGCGGCCGACGGCGGACCCGTCGTCGTCGCGGCTGCCCTGCGCGCGAAGGTGCTCGGCGATGACGCGGAGGTGCTCGAGACCGTCGCCGGCACCGACCTGGTCGGCACCCCGTACGCGCGACCGTTCGACTGGGTGGACTTCGGCGACACCGACGCGGCCGTGCACACCGTGCTGGCCGCCGACTTCGTCACGACCGACGACGGCACGGGGGTGGTGCACGAGGCGCCGGCGTTCGGTGCCGAGGACTTTGCGCTCTGCCGCGCGAACGGCCTGCCGATCGTGAACCCGGTCGAGGCCGACGGCCACTTCGCCGCCGAGCTCCCGGTCGTCGGTGGGCAGTTCTTCAAGGACGCCGACGAGACCATCGTCCGCGAGCTGACCCAGCGCGGCTTGCTCTTCCGGCACGTCGCCTACGAGCACAGCTACCCGCACTGCTGGCGTTGCCACACACCGCTGATGTACTACGCGCTGCCGTCCTGGTACATCCGCACCACCGCCGTGAAGGACGAGCTCCTCGCCCAGAACGAGGCGACGAACTGGTTCCCGGCGACCATCAAGCACGGCCGCTACGGCGACTGGCTGGACAACAACATCGACTGGGCGCTGTCGCGCGACC
The DNA here is from genome assembly GCF_900129455.1 of Jatrophihabitans endophyticus. Classification (NCBI taxonomy): domain Bacteria; kingdom Bacillati; phylum Actinomycetota; class Actinomycetes; order Jatrophihabitantales; family Jatrophihabitantaceae; genus Jatrophihabitans; species Jatrophihabitans endophyticus. Next base: position 379,234 of record NZ_FQVU01000003.1, on the reverse strand, counting down.
GCTACTGGGGCACTCCCCTGCCCGTCTGGCGCAACGACGCCGACCCGGGCAGGGAGATCTGCGTCGGATCGCTGGCCGAACTGCAGCAGCTGTCCGGTGTCGAGCTCACCGATCCGCACCGGCCGTTCGTCGACGACGTCACCTTCACCGTCGCCGGCCAGGAGGGCACCTACCGTCGCGTGCCGCAGGTGATCGACGCCTGGTTCGACTCCGGCTCCATGCCCTTCGCGCAGTTCGGCGCGCCGTACCGCAACGCCGATGCCGCGAAGGCGGCCTACCCGGCCGACTTCATCTGCGAGGCGATCGACCAGACCCGCGGCTGGTTCTACTCGCTCATGGCGGTGGGGACGCTCGTGTTCGAGCAGTCCTCGTACCGCAACGTCGTCTGCCTCGGCCACATCCTCGCCGAGGACGGCCGCAAGATGAGCAAGCACCTGGGCAACATCCTCGAACCGATCCCGCTGATGGACCGGCACGGCGCCGACGCGCTGCGCTGGTTCATGCTGTGCAGCGGCTCGCCATGGTCGTCGCGCCGGGTGGGGCACAAGGCGTTGGAGGAGATCGCCTCGAAGGTCGTGCGGACGTACTGGTCGGTCGCCTCCTTCCAGTCCCTCTACGCGCGCGCCAACGACTGGACGCCCGGCGGGGCGACGGGTGAGCCCACCGTCCTGGACCGCTGGGCGCTGTCCGAGGTGCACCGCGTCGCCGGCGAGGTCGACGACGCCCTGGAGCGCTTCGACACCGCCCGGGCGGGCAAGGCGCTCGCCGCGTACGTCGACGACCTGTCGAACTGGTACGTGCGGCGCTCGCGCCGTCGCTTCTGGGACGGTGACGACGCTGCACTCGCCACGCTGCACGAGTGCCTCGACGTCCTCACCCGGTTGCTGGCCCCGTTCGTCCCCTTCGTCACCGAGCAGGTGTGGCAGGCCCTCTACGCCGCCACCGGCGCCGTCGACTCGGTGCACCTCGCCACCTGGCCGGAGCAGGACGCGGCCCAGGTCGACGCCACGCTGGCCGAGCAGGTCGCGCTGGTACGCCGCCTCGTCGAGCTCGGCCGCTCCGCCCGCGCCGACTCCAAGGTGAGGACGCGGCAGCCACTGGGTCAGGCACTGATCTCGGCGCCGGGGTGGGCCGCCCTGCCCGCGGGTCTGCAGGACCAGGTCCGCGACGAGCTCAACGTCGTCGAGCTCGCCGATCTCGGTGACACCGGCGAGCTCGTGCAGCTCTCGGTCAAGGCCAACTTCCGCGAGCTCGGCCGAGCGTTCGGCAAGCGGACGCAGGCGGTCGCGAACGCGATCCACGCCGCCGACGCCGACGCGTTCGTCGCGGCCTACCGGGCCGGTACGGCGAGCGTCGAGCTCGACGGCGAGACGCTGCCGATCGCCGGCGAGATGGTGGTCGTCGCCGAGACGCCGCGCTCGGGGTGGGCCGTCGCGTCGGACGGCTCGGACACCGTCGCACTCGACCTCGAGCTGACCCATGAACTGCGCCTGGCGGGGTTGTTCCGCGAGATCGTGCGCACGGTGCAGGACGCCCGCAAGAACGCCGGCCTCGACGTCACCGACCGCATCGAGCTCTGGTGGCGGGTCGGCGGGTCGCCCGACCCGGCCGAGGCGATCCGTAGGCACGCCGACCAGTTCGCTCGCGAGGTGCTCGCGACCACCCTGACCGAGGGCGAGCCGGACGAGGACGCCCACCGGGTCGAGGACGCCGAGCTCGGCCTCACCGTCTGGCTGCGCCGCGCCGCAACCTGACGCCTTCCTCGGCGAGTTGGTTGATCAACAGGCCTGTTGATCAACCAACTCGCCGAGGAAGTGGGACTGTCGCTACCGCTGGCACAGCGAGCAGGGCAGGAAGCCGTCGTCGACGGCGGCCTGCTCCGGCATCGGCCGCGCTGCGCGTCCCTTGATGATCAGGCAGTCCTGCTGGTGGTAGCGGGGGCGGCCCTCGACCACCCAGACCTGCGAGTCGCCGCGCGTGGCCGGGGCCGGCTCCGACTGCACCGCAGGCGCCGGCTCGGGCTCCGGTTCCAGCTGCGCGGCCGGTTCCGCCGGCGCGGTCGCGGTCGTCACCGGCACGGCCGGGACACCCGGCGCGACGGGAGTGACGGCCAGGGGCGCGCCGTCGGGCTGGCAGGCCGGGCACGGCGCGAAGCCGTCCTCGAGCGCCTGGTCGCGCGGGATCGACTCCTCCTCGAGCCCCAAGAGCCGCGCGCAACCGGCGCGGTGGAAGTCGGGGTGACCGTCGACGACGAGGACGTCGGCGGCCGCGTCGTCGGCCGCGTCGTCAACCGGCGCGTCGGCGACGAGGGCGATCCCCGCATCGGGCTCCGCCGCGGGCGGTACGGCGCGCTCCGCGTCGGGCTCGCCGCCCGGAGCCGCGGGGGGGTGCCCGACCGTTACCGTGTCACCGGGGCCGGCACCCTCGGGCCGGCACACCGAGCACGGCGCGAAACCGTCCTCGACCGCCTGCTCGTGCGGAACCGTCTCCTCGGGCAGGCCGGCCAGCGCCGCACACCCGGGCAGGTGGTAGTCCGGCAGACCGTCGACGACGACGACGTCGCGTGCCGCCGGCTCCTCGGGGCGGCACACCGAGCACGGCGCGAAACCGTCCTCGACCGCCTGCTCGTGCGGGACCGGCTCGTGATCGAGCGCCGCGATCGCCGAGCAGTTCTCGCGGTGGTAGTCGGGGAAGCCGTCGACGACCCACACCTGGCGACCGGCCGCGTCGCCGCCGCCGGCAGCGGCAACGCTCGCCGTTCCGCTACCAGCCGCCGCACCACGGTCGTCGTCGTCACGGTCGTCGTCACCACGGTCGTCGGCGGCAACATCGCCGCCCCCGTCGACGGCGTGCAGGGCGGGCTCGGCGTCCTCCGGACGGCACACCGCGCAGGGCGTGAAGCCGTCCTCGACCGCCTGCTCGCGCGGGACGGCCTCGTCGCTGTGGTCGGCGAGCCGGGCGCAGCCGTCGCGGTGGTAGTCCGGGAAGCCGTCGGCCACCCAGACCAGGTCGTCGTCGCGGCCGGGCCGGTCGCCGGCGCCGGTGTCGTCGGGCCGGTCCGTCGCCGCCGGGGGCGGGGTCGTCGGCGCGACCCCGCGGGTGGCGTCCGGGTTGCACACCACGCAGGGCTGGAAGCCGTCCTCGACGGCCTGCGAGTACGGGACCGGCTCGGCGTCGAGACCGCCGAGCTCGCCGCAGCCCTCGACGTGGTACTCCGGATAGCCGTCGGCCACCCAGACCTGGGCGTCCGCCCCGGTCCCGGCGTCCTTGGCCAGGCTCACCGCGGCCGGCGCGGCCTGCTGCCCGGCCTCGGAGCCGTCCGGGGCACTGGGCGTGCAGACGCCGCACGCGGCGAAGCCGTCCGCCAGCGCCTGGGACCGCGGGATGGCGATCGTGGTCTCGTCGCGCAGCCGCGGGCAGCCGACGCGGTGGTAGTCCGGCTTGCCGTCGACGACCACGACGTCGTCGTCGGTACCGCCGGCCACACCACCGTCGGCCGCGCCACCGCCGGCCGCATCGACGGCGGCATCACCGCTCACGGCGGACGATCCCGCCCGTCGCGACGACCGGTCGGCGCCTGCCCGGGACGCCTTGGCCGCACGCCGCTCGGCCTTGTCCTGCCGCTTCGCGGTGCGCCTGCGCTGCAGGACGAGATACGAGCGGACGAGCACCGCCGCGGCGAGGACGCTCGCCACGAGTGAGGCGATCAACCACGCGGCCTGGCCGGTGACGACCCCCACGATGACGCAGGCGACCGCCACGACGAGTAGGCCGATGAGCAGCATCGAGAGTCACTCCCACAGTCCGGGGCGGGCGGCGTCATCGGGAACGTACCCGAGGGCACCGCGAGGTGACGGGCCGGCGGCACAGACGCCGCCGCCGCAGCACCCGGGACGGGCGCTGCGGCGGACGGGACGTGCGTGGTGCCGGGACGGCGGGACGGTCAGCCCTGCTGGGCGTCGACCATGTCGCCGCTGCTCGCGGGCTCGGCCTTGCCGCTCGCGTCGAGGTCGCGCAGCTGCGACTCGAGGTAGCTCTTGAGCCGGGTCCGGTACTCGCGCTCGAAGGTGCGCAGCTCCTCCAGGCGCCGCTCCAGCGCGCTCTTGCGCTGCTCGAGCTGGTTGGAGATCGCCGTGGCGCGCTGCTCGGCCTCCTGGACCGTCTGCTGGGCGCGGGCCGAGCTCTCCTCGTCCAGCTGCTTGGCGCGGGTCTCGGCGTCGGAGATCTGGCGGGTCGAACGCTCGTTGGCGTCGTCGACCGTGGTCTTCGCCGTCGACTGCGCGTCGCCGACGAGCCGCTCGGCCTCGGCCTTGGCCTGCGCGAGGTGCTGGTCGGCGGTCTGCTGCGCCAGCGCGAGCATCTGCACCGCCTGCTGGGTGTGGTCCGACGGCGCCGGGGCGGCCTGCTCGGCCGGCTGCGCCTGCTGCGGCTGCTCGGCGGCGTTCTGCTGCGCCTCGGCCGCGGCCTGCTGCGCCTCGGCGGCCTGGGCCTGCGCCTGCTCGAGCTGCCCGCGGTTCTCGTTGAGCTGCTGCTCGAGCTGCGAGATCTGCTGCTGCAGCTGCACGACCTGCTGCTGGGCGCCGTTCTTGCCCTGGTTGAGGGCGCGCTCCAGCTCGCCGACGCGGTTCTGCAGTCGGCCGTTCTCCTCGCGGGCGCGGTTGGCGTCCTCACGCGCGGCGTCGAGCTCGGCCGGGTCGGCGCCGCCGCCCTGCTGGGCCGGGGCCGGCTGCTGCCCCGAGCCGCCGCGGGCTCGCAGGTCGTTGTTCTCCTCGATCAGGCGGGCGAGCTCGACCTCGACGATGTCGAGGAACGCGTCGACCTCTTCCTCGTCGTAACCCCGCTTGCCGATCGGCGGTTTCTTGAAGGCGACGTTGTGAACTTCGGCGGGAGTCAGCGGCATTCGGTCACCTCATGTGCTTGTCGCGAGCCGATCGCGATCGCTGGTCGTGGTGCGGTGCGGGACGTGGGCCGCGCGGGTTTGCGCGGTACTGCGTTGGAGCGGTGTGACGGCGTTCCGGTCGATCCTAGGCAGGCCGTTCGGACGGTCGTCGCGGGGCACTTCGTCGGGCGGTTCAGCAGGTCACTCGGTGGGGCGGTCACGCGAACGTCAGGGCAACCAGTCGCGCGACGATCAGCACGATCAACAGGATGATGACGCTCAAGTCGAGGCTTACAGTACCGAGCTGGAGCGGCGGGACCAATCGGCGTAGCAGTCGGATCGGTGGATCGGTCGCCGAGTAGACCAGTTCCACGCCGATCGCCGCGGTGCCCGCCGGGCGCCAGGACCGCGCGAACTGCCGCACCCACTCGACGACGACGCGCGCCAGGACGAGCAGGATGTAGACCCACAGGGCATAGCCGACGACGCCCCAGAGCAGCGCCATCGCACGTGTCCTTCCGTCGGGTGCGCCTCGGGCGCACCGCCTGCGCCGTCAACGCGGCCACCGGTGACCGGACAACGGCCCGGCACCGTCAATGGTGCCAGGCCGTCGCCGGACGTTCGTCATCGCGGACCGGGTGACCGGATCAGCTCTGGTTGAAGAAGCCGTTCTCGATGCGCTGCTTGTCCTGGGCGGTCACGCTCACGTTGTGCGGGCTGAGCAGGAACACCTTGGCGGTGACCCGCTCGATGCGCCCGTGCAGGCCGAAGGTGAGCCCGGCGGCGAAGTCGACGAGTCGTTTCGCGTCCGCGTCGTCCATCTCGGACAGGTTCATGATCACCGGCGTGCTCTTGCGGAAGTGCTCGCCGATGGTGCGCGCCTCGTTGTACGTGCGCGGATGCAGCGCGGTGATCTGGTACGACGGGCCGGCGAAGTCGTCGGCGTAGCCGACCTGGGCGTCGTCGTAGTCGCCCGCGTCGCGGAAGTCGCGCTGCTCACGGTGGTCACGGTCGAGCTCGCGCGAGTACTCGGCGTGGGTCTCGCGCCCGTAGCGCGGCTCGGCGTGGTCGTCGCGACGAGCCGGCGCCCGCTCGGCCGCCTGCCCGTAGCCGTCGGCGTCGGCGTACTCGTCGTCCTCGACGAGACCGAGATAGACGCCCATACGGTGCATCGCTCCGGGCATTGGTCCTCCTGGTGAACCGTGACACTGACTTGAGTCGGATCGGACGCTAGCCGAAAACGGGGTCCCGACGGCCGAGCAACGCCGAGCCGACACGCACATGTGTCGCCCCGTGCCGCACCGCTGCGTCGAGGTCGTCGCTCATGCCGGCCGAGAGCGCGTCCGCCCGCGGGTGGTCGGCCCGCACACCGGCCGCCAGCTCGGCCAGCCGTGCGAACGCACGCTGCGGGTCCTCCCCGCGCGGCGGGACGGCCATGAGGCCACGCAGGCGAAGCTGCGGGCGGGCGGCGACGGCGTCGACCAGCTCGGCGAGACCGGCCTGCGGCACCCCGCCGCGCTGCGGGTCGCCGTCCAGGCTCACCTGGACGAAGACGTGCAGCGGCTCGTCACGTCCCCCCGCGGCGTCGACGGCGTCGGCGAGGGCGCGGACGAGCTTCGGGCGGTCGAGCGAGTGCACGGCATGGGCGTAGGAGACGACGCTGCGGGCCTTGTTGGACTGCAGCTGGCCGACGACGTGCCAGCGCAGGGCGGCCGGATCGACGCCGAGGTCGCCGAGCTCGGCGATCTTCGCGCGCGCCTCCTGGTCCTTGCTCTCCCCGACGTCGTGGACGCCGAGGCGGGCCAGCACGGCGACGTCGCTCGCGGGGCGCGTCTTGGTCACCGCGACGAGGGTCACCGACTGCGGGTCGCGCCCCGCGTCCTGGCACGCGCGCGCGATCCGGGCGCGGACCGCGCCGAGGGCGCCGACGATCTCGGCATCACGCTCGCCGCCGTGCGGGGTCACGGTGCTGCGCCACCTGTCGTTGCTCGGGTCGGCGGTGCGCGGGCGCACCGCCGACGATCAGGACTTGAGGAAGTCGGGCACGTCGAGGTCGTCGTCGAGGTCGAGCGAGCCGCGGCGCGCGCCGTTGGCCGCCGCCGCGGCGGACGGGATCTCGGCCCGGGTGGCCTCGGCGGGCGCCTGGTACGGCGTCGTCGGGGCCTCGGCCTGCACCGCGCTCGATCCGCCGCCCGAGCGGTTCTGCGCCGCCGGCTCCCGCCGGATGTCGACCTTCTTGTAGGGCAGCTGGCCCGAGTCGAAGCCCGCGGCGATCACCGTCACCTTGACCTCGTCGCCCAGGGTGTCGTCGATGACGGCACCGAAGATGATGTTGGCGTCCGGGTGCGCGGCCTCGGCGACCAGCGTGGCCGCCTCGTTGATCTCGAACAGGCCGAGGTCGGAGCCGCCGTAGATCGACAGCAGCACGCCGTGCGCGCCGTCCATGCTGGCCTCGAGCAGCGGGCTGGCGATGGCGATCTCGGCCGCCTGCCGGGCCCGGTTGTCGCCGCGGGCGGCGCCGATGCCCATGAGGGCGGACCCGGCCCCGCTCATGACCGACTTGACGTCGGCGAAGTCGAGGTTGATCAGCCCCGGCGTGGTGATCAGGTCGGTGATGCCCTGGACGCCGGAGAGCAGCACCTGGTCGGCGCTGCGGAAGGCGTCCATGACCGAGACGTTGTGCTCGCTGATCTGCAGCAGCCGGTCGTTCGGGATGACGATGAGGGTGTCGCACTCGTTGCGCAGCGCGTCGATGCCCTCGTCGGCCTGGTTGGCACGCTTCTTGCCCTCGAAGCTGAACGGCCGGGTGACGACGCCGATCGTCAGCGCGCCGAGCTTGCGGGCGATGCTCGCGATGACCGGCGCGCCGCCGGTGCCGGTGCCGCCGCCCTCGCCGGCGGTCACGAACACCATGTCGGCACCCTTGAGGACCTCCTCGATCTCGTCGCGGTGGTCCTCGGCGGCCTTGCGGCCGACGTCGGGCTGCGCACCGGCGCCGAGGCCGCGGGTGAGCTCGCGACCGACGTCGAGCTTGACGTCGGCGTCGCTCATCAGCAGCGCCTGCGCGTCGGTGTTGACCGCGATGAACTCGACGCCCTTGAGGCCGACCTCGATCATCCGGTTGACGGCGTTCACGCCACCGCCGCCGACACCGACGACCTTGATGACCGCGAGGTAGTTGTGCGGTGCTGTCATGGCTTTCGCTCCTGTGCTTGCTGGCGGGTGTGCGGTGAGTGCGGTATTAGATTCCGGGCCTGAACCCTCACCCTCAAGTACACGGTTATAGTTATGTCAACCTAGGGTGTTGGGACCGAAGTTAGATCGCACCCCTGCGGATCGCGCGCAGGCGCGCCGTGCGACACGCCGGCCCAGCGGATTTTCGCGATCTTCGCCGCGGCACCGGTCGCCCGACACGGGCAGCGTAGGAAGATCCGCGCCGGCGGACGGCGCAGGTCGCCGCGACTCAGCGGGTGTAAGGCCGGTCGGGGTCGGTGACGTCGACGACCGAGGGGCGCGGGTGCTTGCGCTGGCGCAGGACGTCTGCGACACGCGCCTTGGTCGCGCTGCGCTCCTCGCTCCCCCACCGCACCAGCACGCCGTCGCGCAGGACGAGCGTGATCGCGTCGGGGTCGAGCGCCTCGATCGACTTGGTCCGCGCGCGCAGGTCGGCCGGCAACGACGCGGCGACGGTCGCCACCGCGCTCCCGGTCGTGTGTCGCGCGGAACCGGACGGGACGACGAGCTGCGGCAGCCCGGGCGCCTTGTCGACGCCGAGGTACTGCTCGCCGCCGCGGTCGACGAGGATGCGCCGCCCCGCGATCGTCACGTAGCCGACCGCGACGCGCTCGGTGACGGTGACGACGACGGTGGACGGGAAGGAGGTGCTGACCCGGGCGGACTCCACCTGCGGCAGGGTCTCGACCCGCGCGGCGATGGCGGCGGTGTCGACCCGCACCACCGGCTGGCCGTAGTCGACGTCGGCGGCCCGCTCGACGTCGGCCGTGGTGAGCGCGCGCACGCCGTGCACCGTGACCGTCCGCACGCCGAACACCGGCGAGAACGCGACGAGCCAGGTGGCGAAGGCCGCGAACACGACCAGCAGGGCGACGATCAGCGCGACGCGCCGCCGCCGGCGCGGCGCGGGTTCCGCGGGCAGCGACGCGAACCCGCCCGGGCCGCCGGCACCGGCACGCCGGATCTCGGTCGCGGTCACGTGGTCGCGTCCAGCCGGGCCGCGCACGCGTCGCGGATGCCGTCGCACAGCAGGTACACGTTGCCGATGCCCATCGTCACGACGAGGTCGCCGGGGCGGGCGAGCTCGGCGACCCGCTCGGGGACCGCCTCGTAGCGGGGTTCGTAGACGACGTGCCCGAGCGGCAGGTCGACGAGGTCGCTGATGGTGGCGCCGGTGACGCCGGGGATCGGTTCCTCGCGGGCCGGGAAGATGTCGAGAACGACCGCGGTGTCGGCCGTCGCCAGGGCGTCGGCGAACTCGCGGGCGAAGGTCTGCGTGCGGCTGTACGTGCCGGGCTGGAAGACGGCGACGAGGCGGCCGCCCCCGGCCAGTGCCTGCCGCGCGGCGGCGAGGGACGCGGCGATCTCGGTCGGGTGATGGGCGTAGTCGTCGTAGACGCGGACGCCACCCCCCTCCCCGTGCGACTCGAAGCGGCGGCGAACGCCGGCGAACCCGGCCCAGGCACCGGCCGCGGTCGTCACGTCGAGGCCGAGATCGGCGGCGAGGGTGAGAGCCGCGGTGGCGTTCAGCGCCATGTGCTCGCCGATGAGGGAGCCGACGCGTACCCGCCGCTGCCCCAGCAGCGGGCCGGTGACGGTGAACTCGACGGCGTCGGCGCGCGTGACGATGTCGCTGACCCGCTCGTCGGCGGTCGCGCTCGTGCCGTACGTGTGCACCCGGCGGCCGGTGCTCCGGGCGTACTCGCCGACGCGGACGGCGCCGGGGTCGTCGGCGCAGACGAGCACGATGCCGGCCGGGTCGATGCGGTCCACGAACAGCTCGAAGGCGGCGAAGATGCCCTCGAGGTTGCCGTGGTTCTCCAGGTGGTCGGCCTCGACGTTCGTGACGACGGCCGCGGCGGGCCGCGTCAGCAGGAACGACCCGTCGCTCTCGTCGGCCTCCACGACCGCGACCGGCCCGTTGCCGAGGTGGGCGTTCTTGCCGGTCTCGTACAGGTTGCCGCCGATGGCGAAGGACGGGTCGACGCCGCACGCCTGGGCCGCGACCACGAGCAGCGAGGTCGTGGACGTCTTGCCGTGGGTGCCGGCGACCGCGACGCTGCGCTTGTCCTCGAGCGCGGCGGCGAGGGCCGCGGCCCTGCGCAGGAAGTGCTTGCCGGCCGAGCGGGCCGCGGCGGCCGCGCGGAACTCCTCGTGCTTGGGGTTGATCGCGGTCGTGTAGACGAAGGTGTCGGCGTCGTCCAGGTGCGACGGCGAGTGCCCGATGCGGACGTCGGCGCCCAGCGCCCGCAGGCCCTTGACGGTGATCGACTCGCGCGCCTCGCAGCCGCTGACGGGCACGCCGCGTTCGAGCAGGATGCGCGCCAGCGCGCTCATGCCCGACCCGGCGATGCCCATGATGTGGACGCGGCCGAGATCGGCGAGCGGTGGGATGACGTCGGTGGCGGCGCTCCGGACGAGCGCGGCACCGGGCGCCTCCCAGTCCTCGGGGCGCTCGCCCTCGTGATCGCTGGTGGGTCTCACGCCGCCCGCCGGTCGTCGTCGAGCAGCGCCAGCACGCGGCGGGCCATGGTGATCCCGGCGTCCTGCGCGCCGGTCGTGGCCGCGGCGGCGGCCATCCGCGCGAGCGCCGCGGGGTCGGCGAGCACGGGCAGCAACCGCGTCCGGATCCACGCGGGGTCGAAGTCCTCGTTGGCGACGATCAGCGCACCGCCCGCCGTCTCGACGGGGACGGCGTTGAGGCGCTGCTCGCCGCCGCGCAGGGGCAGCGGGACGTACACGGCCGGCAGCCCCACCGCGCTCAGCTCGGCGCAGGTCATCGCGCCGGAGCGGCACACCACGAAGTCGGCGGCGGCGTAGGCGTACTGCATGTCCTCGACGTAGGGCACGGCGACGTAGGGCGGCTCGCCGGCCGGCACGTCGACGGTGTTCTGGGGCCCGGCGACGTGCAGGACCTGCACGCCGGCGACCCGGAGCTCGCCGGCGGCGGCGGAGACCGCGTCGTTGATCGCGCGCGCGCCCTGCGAGCCGCCGGTGACCAGGAGGACGACGCCGTCGGGGTCCAGCCCGAAGCGGGCCCGCGCCTCGGCGCGCAGCGCCGCGCGGTCGAGCCCGGCGATGGCCGGGCGCAACGGGATGCCGACCGGCACGCCGTGGGGCAGCCGGACCGCGGCGGAGGCGGTGAACACGTGGTGCGTGAGCCGGGCGGCGACCCGGTTCGCGACCCCCGGTCGCGCGTTGGCCTCGTGCACGACGAACGGCACCCCGCGACGGCGCGCCGCGATGTAGGCCGGCATCGCCACGTAGCCGCCGAAGCCGACGACGACCTCGGCCCGGGTGCGGTCGAGGACGGCCGCGGCCGCGCGTACCGAGTCGCGCAGGGCCACCGGCGTCCGCAGCAACGCCCGGTTGAGCCTGCGCTGCAGCGGCACCGGCGGGATGAGTTCGAGCGGGTAGCCGCGGGCCGGGATCAGCGTGGTGTCCAGGCCCCGCACCGTGCCCAGCGCGGTGATCTCGGCGTCGGGCCGCAGGCGGCGCACGGCGTCGGCGAAGTTCATCGTGGGCTCGATGTGTCCCGCGGAGTGCCCGCCGGCGACCACGATCCTGGGTGCGGACGCCGCCATCACCCGACCCGCCTCGCCCGCGACGGCGCCGCGGTCACCGGCCGGTGGGTCGCCGACCCCGCCGGCCGCGACGGGCGGGACGCGGGAGGTGCGGAGGCCGGCGCGGTCCGGCGCGCACCCGCGGGGCGGGACGTGCTCGTGGCGGCCGCGGCCGGCAGCGCGGACGGGTTTTTGCGCGGATTCGCGTAAACCCGCGGGACGGGGATCCGCAGCCAGCGTTCGAGGCGGGTGCGTCGCGCGAGCCGTTGGGCGCGGCGGGCGGCGTTGACGGCCTCGCGCTCGTGACGCGCGAACGACACGAGCATGCCGATGACGAAGAACGTGACGAGCAGCGAGGTGCCGCCGGCCGAGATGAGCGGCAGCGGGATCCCGGTGACGGGGAGCAGCCCGGTGACGTAGCCGATGTTGATGACGGCCTGGCCGGCGAGCCAGATCGTCGCGCCGCCGCCGGCGGTCCGCACGAACGGGTCGGGGCTGCGGCGCACGACGCGCATGCCGGCGTAGGCCAGCAGTCCGAACAGCAGCAGCACCGCGAGGCAGCCGATGAGGCCGAGCTCCTCGCCGATGATCGCGAAGACGTAGTCGGAGTTGGCGTTGGGCACCCAGCCGTACTTGGACGTGCCCTGGCCGAGCCCGACCCCGAAGACCCCGCCCGACGCGAGGGCGTACAGGCCCTCGACGGTGTGGTAGCCGGTCGAGCTGGCGTCCTTCCACGGGTTCGTGAACGTGGTGAGCCGCTCGAGCCGGTACGGCTCGGTGACGGCGAGGACGGTGACCGCCAGCCCCACCAGGCCGACGAGGAACGCGAAGTAGCGCAACGGCATGCCGACCATCCACAGCACGCCGAGCAGGATGAGCATGAAGCACAGCGTCGTGCCGAGGTCCGGTTCGAGCATGACGAGACCGGTGACGAGCGCGAACCCGGGCAGCAGCGGGACGAACAGGTGGCGGGCGCGGGTCAGCGTGCGCAGCTGCTGCTTGCGGGCGAGCAGGTCGGCGGCCCACAGCAGCATCGCCAGCTTCGCGAACTCCGAGGGCTGCAGCTGCAACGGGCCGATGTCGATCCAGCGCCGCGCGCCGTAGACACCCACGCCGATCCCGGGCACGAGCACCGCGCACAGCGACACCAGCGCGATCGCGAGGAGGGGGTAGGCGAGCAGCCGGAAGGCTCGCGGCGACGAGCGCATCGCCGCCCAGAACAGCACGAGGCCCAGCCCGACGAAGACGAGCTCCTTGACCGCCTGGTTCCAGATCGAGCCGGTGCCGCCGTTGTCACGGGCGGCGGCGATCGTCGTCGACACCGCCATCAGCACGCCGAAGCCGACGAGACCGACCGCGGCGAACACGAGCAGCTGGACCGAGGCGTAGGGCTGGTCGAGGAAGCGGCGCGCGGCCGTGCGCACCTGCCCGGCGTCGCGGCTCACGACGCGTCCCCGATCAGCTCGTGCACGGCGGCGGCGAAGGCGTCACCGCGCGCGGCGAAGCCGGCGAACATGTCGTAGGACGCGGCGGCGGGCGCGAGCAGGACCGTGTCGCCGGTGCCCGCGAGCCCGGCTGCGGCACGCACCACCTCGACCATCGCTCCATGGTCGGGGTTGTCGACCGTGATCACGGGGACCTCACGCGCGTGTCGCGCGAGAGCGGCGGCGACGGCGGCGCGGTCCTGGCCGAGCAGCACGGCCCCGGCCAGCCGCCCGGCGTGCGCGGCCACGAGCTCGTCGACGGCCACGCCCTTGAGCTGCCCCCCGGCGATCCAGACGATCCGGTCGTAGGCCGACATCGACGCGTCCGCGGCATGCGGGTTGGTGGCCTTGCTGTCGTCGACCCAGGCGATGCCGTCGTGGACGGCGACGAGCTCGTTGCGGTGGGCGTCGGGGACGAAGGCGCGCAGGCCGGCGGCGACCGCGTCGGCGGGGACGCCGAGCGCGCGGGCGAGCGCCGCGGCGCCGAGGGCGTTGGCGACGTTGTGCCGCCCGGCGGGACGAACCTCGGCGACGTCGGCGAGCACCGCGCCGTCGTCGCCGAACGCCCGCGACACCAGCCGGCCGCCGCGGACGCCGAGCTGCCCCTCCCCCGGCTCGCCGAGCGTGAAGCCGGTCGCCGCGGGGGGTGCCAGCGCCATCACGCGGGGGTCGTCGAGGTTGACGATCGCGACGTCGCCGCGCCACACGCCGGTCTTGGCCCGCTCGTAGGCGTCGAGCGAGCCGTGCCAGCTCAGGTGGTCGGGTGCGAGGTTGAGCAGTGCCCCGGCCGCGGGCCGGATCGACGGTGCGAAGTGCAGCTGCTGGCTCGACAGCTCGACGGCGAGCACGTCGTACGCCGTTCCCGCGCGCACCGCGTCCACGAGCGACTCGCCGACGTTGCCCACGGCGATCGCGCGTCGCCCGGCCGCCCGCAGCACGGCCTCGAGCATGTGGACGGTCGTGGTCTTGCCGTTGGTCCCGGTGAGCGCGAGCCAGGGCGCGGCGTCGGCCCCGCGCAGCCGCCAGGCCAGCTCGACCTCGCCCCACACCGGCACGCCGCGGGCGGCGGCGTCGGCGAGCAGCGGATGGTCGGGCGGGTAGCCGGGCGACACGACGAGCACGTCCGGCCGCGGCCGCCCCGGGTGCTCCGGATCGTCGGGCACGCGCGCGAGCGGGCCGAGCGCGACCGGCTGCCGCTCGCCGGGGCCGGGCTCGATCTCGACCGGCCCGTCGGCGGTGACGAGGACGACCGCGTGCGCGGCCACGAGCGCGCGCACCGCGGAGCGCCCGGCGACGCCGTAGCCGGCGACGAGGACGGTGCTGTCACGCAGTGGACCGGGTCCGTCGAGGGGTTCCTCGTCAGCCATTGCCGAGGAAGTCCGAGTAGAACAGGCCGACGCCGAAGGCGACCGCCATACCGGCCATGATCCAGAACCGGACGATGATCGTCGTCTGCTCCCAGCCGGCGAGCTCGAAGTGGTGGTGCAGTGGCGCCATCCGGAAGACACGTCTGCCCGTGCCGGTGCGTATTCGGGTGAGCTTGAACCAGCCGGTCTGGATGATCGAGGAGATCGTGATGGCGGCGTACAGGCCGGCGAGGGCGACGAGCAGCAGCTCGGTCCGCGTCAGGATCGCGAGGCCGGCCATCAGCCCGCCGAGGGCGAGCGAGCCGGTGTCGCCCATGAAGATCTGCGCCGGCGGCGCGTTCCACCACAGGAAGCCGAAACACGCCGCCATCGCCGAGGCGGCGACGATGGCGAGGTCGAGCGGGTCGCGCACGTCGTAGCACCCGGCGACGGGATCGCTCAGACACTGGTTGCGCGACTGCAGGAACGAGATGAGCGTGAACGCGCCGAACACCATCGCCGCGGCCCCCGCGGCGAGGCCGTCCAACCCGTCGGTGAGGTTCACCGCGTTCGACGTCGCCGAGATGATCAGGTACGAGAGCACGACGAAACCGATGGCGCCGAGCGAGATCGCCCCGATGTCGCGGACGTAGGACAGCTTCACCGACGCCGGCGTCAAGCCGTGCTCGTTCTTGAACAGCAGCGCGAGGATCGCGAAGGTGACGCCCACGATCAGCTGACCGCCGAACTTCGCTCGCGCCCGTAGCCCGAGGCTGCGCTGTCGCCGGATCTTGATCAGGTCGTCGAGGAAGCCGACGCCGCCGAGGCCGACCATCAGCAGCAGCGCGAGCACCCCCGAGGCCTGCGGTCCGCCCTCGCCGCCGAGCGCGCGGATGACGTGCGCGACGGTGTAGCCGACGACGGTGGAGATGATGATGGCGACACCGCCCATCGTCGGGGTGCCGCGCTTGACCAGGTGGGTCTGCGGGCCGTCGACGCGGATCTCCTGGCCGAAACCGCGCCGGCGGAAGTACACGACGACGAGCGGCGTGCACAGGATCGAGGTCAGCAGCGCGGCGATGGCGGCGACGAGGATCGTCTTCACCGCTCGTCCCCCCTCGTCGTCGTCTCGTCCGTCTCCCCGGCCGCGACCAGGGCCAGTGCCACCCGTTCGAGCCCGGCGGACCGCGATGCCTTCACCAGCACCACGTCACCGGCGGCCACCTCGTCGCGGAGCAACGCCACCGCGGCCTCGGCGTCGGGGACCCAGGCGGCCCAGCGTTCCCCGCGGTCCCGCTCGTGCCGTCCGAAGCCTTCCAGAACGGCTGCGTCACAGCTGGGCCGGGCCAGGTTCCCCACAGCGACCACCCGGGTGATACCGAGGCCCGCGGCCAGCCGGCCGAGCTCCGCGTGCGCGGCCGCCGTGTCGTCGCCGAGCTCGGCCATGGCGCCCAGCACCGCCCACGACGCACCGGGCCGGGCGGCGGCGACGCGGGCCAGCGTGCTCAGGGCGGCGTGCATCGACTCGGGGTTCGCGTTGTACGCGTCGTTGAGCACGAGCAGGCCGTCGGGACGCTCGGTGAGCTCCATGCGCCACCTGCTCGCCGGCGTCGCGGCGGCGAGGCCGGCGACGACGTCGGCCGGCGCGACGCCGCACTCGACGGCCACCGCGTACGCAGCGAGCGCGTTGCCGACGTGATGCCGCCCGACGAGCCGAAGGCTCACCCTCGCCTCGAGGTCACGATGCCGCAGTGTGAAGGTGGGACGGCCGAGATCGTCGAGCTCGACGTCGGTGGCGCGGACGTCGGCGCCGGCCGCCTCGCCGACGGTGACGACGCGCGCCGCGGTCCGGGTGGCCATCGCCGCGACCAGCGCGTCGTCGGCGTTCAGCACCGCGACGCCGCCGTCGGCCGCGGCGGACAACGACTCGACGAGCTCGCCCTTCGCCCGGGCGATCGCGTCCCGCGAGCCGAACTCGCCGAGGTGGGCGCTGCCGACGTTGAGGACCGCACCGATGCGCGGCGGCGCGATGTCGGTGAGGTAGCGGATGTGGCCGATCCCGCGCGCACTGGTCTCCAGCACCAGGTAGCGGGTGTCGGGCGTCGCGCGCAGCACGGTGTAGGGGTGGCCGAGCTCGTTGTTGAACGACCCCGGCGGCGCGACCGTGGCGCCGTGCGGGGCGAGCAGCTGGGCCAGCAGGTCCTTCGTCGACGTCTTGCCCGACGAGCCGGTCACACCCACGACGACGGTGTCGGGCAGTCGCCGGATCACGGCGGCCGCGAGGCTCGCCAGCGCGGTGAGGGCGTCGGCCACGACGATCGACGGACCGTCGACCGGGCGCGTGACGATGCTGGCCACCGCGCCGCGCTCCCGGGCCGTCCCGACGTAGTCGTGACCGTCCACGCGATCGCCGGGGAACGCGACGAACAACCCGCCCGGCCCGATCTCGCGCGAGTCGAACTCCACCGGGCCGGTGACCGGCGTCGCCGGGTCGGCGTGCTCCAGGCCCCCGCCGACGATCTCGGCGACCTCACCCAACGACAGCTCGATCACGACGTCGCCCCGGACGGCGCGCCGAGCGCCTCGCGCAGGACGACGCGGTCGTCGAACGGCTGCTTCACGCCGGCGATCTCCTGTCCCGTCTCGTGCCCCTTGCCGGCGACCAGCACGGTGTCGCCAGGACGGGCGCGCTCGACCGCGTCGACGATCGCGGCGCGCCGGTCGCCGATCTCCACGACCTCGCCGCGCTGCCCGGTCGGCACCGCAGCGGCGCCGGCCAGCATGGCGCGGCGGATCGTCGCGGGGTCCTCCGAACGCGGGTTGTCGTCGGTGACGACGAGGACGTCCGCCCCGCGCGCGGCGATCTCGCCCATGTGCGGCCGCTTGCCGCGGTCGCGGTCGCCGCCGCAGCCGAGCACGACGATCAGCCTGCCCCGGGTGAGCGGACGCAGCGCGCGGAGCGCACCGTCCACCGCGGCGGGCTTGTGGCTGTAGTCGACGACGGCGAGGAAGTCCTGCCCCGCGTCGACCCGCTCCATGCGTCCGGGCACCTGCGCGGTGGCGATCGCCGCCGCGACCGGATCGCCGGCGACGCCCTGGGTCTCGAGCATCGTGAGCGCCAGGGTGGCGTTGGCGACGTTGTAGCGGCCGGGGATCGCGCAGCCGAGGCGTTGGGACCCCCAGGGCCCGGTGGCCCAGAACGTCGTCGTGCCGTCGCGCTCCTCGTGGACGTCGAGCGCGCGCACCCCGGCCTGCTCGCCGTCGGTGCTCACGGTGGTCGCGTTGTGGCGCGACTCGACGGCTGCCCGGCGTCCCCACTCGTCGTCGACCACGACGACGGCCTGGGTGGCCCGCTTCACGAAGCCGAGTTTGGCGGCGAAGTAGTCGTCCATGTCGCGGTGGAAGTCGAGATGGTCCTCGGAGAGGTTGGTGAAGCCGGCGACGTCGAAGTCGATGCCGTCGATCCGGCGCATCGCGACGGCGTGGCTCGACACCTCCATCGCGACCGTGTCGACGCCCCGCTCGACCATGACCGCGAGCAGGGCCTGCAGGTCCGGCGCCTCGGGGGTGGTGAACCCGGCCTCGAGCGTCTCGTCGCCGATCATCGTCGCCACCGTGCCGATGACGCCGGTCATCGCGCCCGCTGCCCGGAGCCCGGCACGCATCAGGAAGGTCGTCGTCGTCTTGCCGCTCGTCCCGGTGATCCCCAGCATCGACAGCCGGCGTGACGGCTGGCCGTAGACCTGCGCGGCGACCGGCCCCAGCGCCGCGCGCACGTCGGGGACGACGAGGCGGGGCACCTGCGCAGCGAGCAGCGCCGCTCCCGCGTCGTCGGTGAGCACCGCGACGGCGCCGAGGCTGACCGCGTCCGCCGCGAACGTCGCCCCGTGGACGTTGCGCCCCGGCAGCGCCGCGAACAGGTCGCCGGGCCGCACACGGTCGCTCGCGGCCGTGACGCCGCGCACCGCGACGGTCGGGCCGGCGAGCCGGCCGCGCCCCTCGGCGAGGGCGGCGAGGTCCACCGGTGGCGTCCGCGTCGGGCGCGGGAACGCATCGGTGGCGCTGCGCGTCGTTCGGCCAGGCACGTCAGCAGACGTTAGCGGGCAGGGTCGCGCGGTCTCGTCCGGCACACACCTGCAGCGGCACGTGCGTGGAGTGCGAACCGGTCGGCGGCACCTGCGCGTGCTGCAGCTCGTAGGTGGCGAGATCGTGGAAGAGCGGGGCCGCGACGTCCCCGCCCTCGAGGCCGTGGGCGGGGTTGTCGACCATGATCGCGATCACGAACTGCGGGTTGTCGGCGGGCACCATGCCGGCGAACGTGTCCCAGTACATGGAGTCGGAGTAGCGCCCGCCGTTGTTCGGGTCCGGCTGCTGCGCGGTGCCGGTCTTGCCCGCCACCCGGTAGCCGGGGATGGCCGCCTTGACCCCGGTGCCGCCGGGGAGCGTCACGGACTCGAGCATCGTGCGCACCGTGCGCGCCGTCTGCGCGGTGACGGCCCGCACGCCCTTGGGCGTGGCCGTCTTCTGCTGGCTGCCGTCGGCCGACGTCACCGACGACACGACCCGCGGCGGCACCCGCACCCCGTCGTTGGCGAGGGTCTGGTAGATCGAGGCGAGCTGGAGCACGGTCATCGACTGGCCCTGCCCGAACGGCAGGTTCGCGAAGGTGGAGTCCGACCAGTCCTTGTAGGGCGGCAGGTAGCCGGGGCTCTCGCCGGGGAGCTCGACGCCGGTCTTCTGCCCGACGCCGAACGCCTGCTCGTAGCGCAGCCACTTCTGCGGGCCGAGCTTCTCGGCGATCTTGAGCGTGCCGACGTTCGAGGACTCGGCCAGCACGCCGGTGGCGGTGAAGCGCTCGGTGGGGTGGTACCACGCGTCGCTGACCTTGACGCCGCCCATGTGCACCGCCCACGGCACCGACAGCGAGGTCTTCGGGGTGATCGTGCGCTCCTGCAGGGCGGCCGCGAAGGTGATCGCCTTCTGCACCGACCCCGGCTCGAACGCCGCCATCACCGGCGGGTTGATCGGCGCGTCGCTGTCGATGGTGTCGGGGTTGCGCGCGTCGAACGTGCCGGACGACGCGAGCGCGAGCACCTGCCCGGTCTTGACGTCCAGCGCCGCCATCGTCGCGCCCCGGGCCCCGGACTTCTTGACGTCGGCGTCGAGCAGCTGCTGCGCGGTGAACTGCAGGTTCTGGTCGATGGTCAGGGCCACGGTCGCGCCGTTGCGCGCGGGCTCGGTGACGGCGCGGGTGCTGGGGTTGACGTTGCCGACGTTGTCGACCGAGTACGTCTGGCTGCCGTCCTTGCCCGCCAGCACCGCGTTGTAGCGCGACTCGATGCCGGCCGCGCCGCTGCCGTCGGAGTGCACCGTGCCGACGATGTTGGCGCCGGTCGTGCCGCCCGGGTACTGCCGCTGGGTCGTGGCCTGGGTGTAGATGCCGTGCAGCCCGAGCGCGGTGACCTTGGCCGCGCGGGCGGGCGACAGCGCGGTGGCCAGGACCGCGTACCGGCCCTTCGTGGCCAGCGCCTTCATCACCGTGGCGTGCTCCTCGCCGAGCACCGGCGCGAGCGCCAGCGCGTAGCGGTCGCGCTGGTCGGCCGGCACCTGGGTCGGGTCGACGGTGACGTCCTGCGCGTTCGAGGTGTAGGCGAGCGGGGTGCCGTCGCGGTCGACGATCTGACCGCGCATCGCGTGCAGCGTGACGGTGTCGACGCGCTGTGCCGCCGCGGCACCGGCGAGGTCGCGGTGATCGACGCCCTGCAGCTGCACCAGCCGGCCGCCGATGATCAGCAGCAGGGTGCAGACGGCCGCGAAGCCGTAGCGCAGCCGGCCGTCCATCGCCCCCAGCCGGAGCGCACGGCGACGTCGGACCGGCCGGCGTACCGGTCGCTGCTGGGCCGGCCGCTGCGGCCGCTGCTGGGTCGGCCGCTGCTGGGCCGGCCGCTGCTGGGTCGGTCGCTGCTGGGTCGGCCGCTGCTGGGTCGGTCGCTGCTGGGTCGGTCGCTGCTGGGTCGGTCGCTGCTGGGTCGGTCGCTGCTGGGTCGGTCGCTGCTGGGTCGGTCGCTGCTGGGTCGGCCGCTGCTGGGTCGGCCGCTGCTGGGTCGGCCGCTGCTGGGTCCGGCCGCTCGGGGCGTACCCCGGGGCCGGCCGGCCGGCGCTCCCCCGCTGCGGTTGCCCGCGGCGCGCGCCGGCCGGCGGTGGCCCGAAACGCCGGCCCCCGGCCGACGTCCCCCCGGGCCCGGCCCCGGTCCCTCCCCGCCCTGCCGGCGCCGCCCCCCGTGACGGCGCCTCGTGACCGCGGCGGCTGGGAAGCGCGCGGCCCGTTCGGGGATCGATCGCCGGGCGTCCGGTGGGCGGCTGCCGGCGGTCGGTCATCGGTTTCCTCCCGGAAGGGTGACGACGGGGGTCGGGGTGGCCGACGGCGTCGGGGTGCGGCTGGGCGCCGGCGAGCTGCTGCGCGCCCGGTGCCGTGCCGTCGACGCCGACGCCGACTTCGACTTCGACTTCGAGCTCGAGCTCGATTTCGACGCGGACTTCGACGCGGACTTCGACGGGTGCGGCGTGGCCGACCGGACGGCGACCGGCGGCGCGGTCGCGGCCTCGGGGCTGCCCATCACTCGCGCCTTGCCGTCCTTGCCCAGCACCACGAAGGCGGGATTGCCGGCCGGCACCATGCCGAGCGCCGCCGCCGCGGCGGCGAGGTTCGCCGGGGCCGCGCTGGCCGCGACCTCCACGCGCAGGTCCTGCAGCCGGGCGGCGACGGCGGCGTCGCGTTGCGTGAGCTCGTGGCGGCGCAGCTCGTTGGCCGCGGACGCGGTGTTGAGCGCGAGCAGCAGCGCGAGGCTGCCGACGATCAGGCCGGTGACGAGCAGCGCGAAGGGGACCCGGGCCGGTCGCCGCGGCGGGCGCGTGCTCTCGCGGGGCCGGGACGGTGCCGGCGGCCCCGCCGGGCGCCGCGTCGAGCGGCCGGCGTGGGCCGGCCCCGGGCCGACACCGGCGGCATCGCGAGCGGCGTCGCGGGCGGCCCGGGCGAGTTCGCTGGGGCTGCGCATGTCAGGACGCCCGCATGTCAGGACGCCGCCCGGATGCGTTCGGCGGCGCGCAACCGCACCGAGGCCGCGCGCGGGTTGGCGGCGACCTCGGCGTCCGAGGCGGCCTCCGACCCGCGGCGGAGCAGCCGCAGCTGCGGTCCGCTGCCGGGCAGCGTGACGGGCAGGTCGGCCGGCGTGGTGTCGCTCGCGATCGCCGCGAGCGCCCGCTTGGCGATGCGGTCCTCCAGCGAGTGGTAGGCGAGGACGACGATCCGGCCGCCCACGGTGAGCTTGTCCAGCGCGGCGGGCACGGCGTCGCGCACCGCGTCGAGCTCGCCGTTCACCTCGATCCGCAGCGCCTGGAACGTCCGTTTGGCCGGGTGGCCCCCGCGCCGGCGCGCCGCGGCGGGGATCGCCTCGCGCACCAGCTCGGCCAGTCGTGCTGTCGACCGCAACGGGGCCACCCGGCGCTCGCGGTCGATGGCTTGCGCGATCCGCAGGGCGAACCGCTCCTCGCCGAACTCGCGCAGGATGCGCGCCAGCTCGGGCACGGGGTAGGTGTCCAGGACGACCTGCGCGGTCGTCCCGCCGCTCTGGTCCATCCGCATGTCGAGCGGGGCGTCCTGCGCGTAGGCGAAGCCGCGCCCGGCGACGTCGAGCTGCATCGAGGACACCCCGAGGTCGAACAGCACACCGTCGACGCCGTCGATCCCGAGCTCGGCGAGCACCTCGGGCATGCGGTCGTAGACGGCGTGCACGAGGTGGGTCCGCGCCGCGTAGGGCGCGAGCCGCTCCCGGCTGCGGGCCAGGGCGACCGGGTCACGGTCCAGCCCGACCAGCGTCAGCCGCGGATGCGCGGCCAGCAGCGCCTCGGCGTGACCGCCCAGGCCGAGCGTGGCGTCGACGGCGACCGCGGGCCGGTCGGCCAGGGCCGGGCCGAGCAGCGCGAGCACGCGCTCCAGCAGGACGGGCACGTGCGACGCGCCGGCAGCACCGTCGGCAGCACCGTCGGCAGCACCGTCGACACCAGCGGTGTCGGCGGTGCCGCGCGGGTCGTCCTCGGCCATCTGCACTGCTCTCTCGCGACGGGGTGGGGCGAAGTGGGGAGGCGGGTGGGGATGTTCGTCGGCCGGGGCTCGACCTCGGACTCTGGTCCCCGCCCGTCCCGCCTGGCACCGGGGAAGTGACGCCAGGAGGCGGACGGGAGGAGGCCGGAACTCGAGGTCGCGGCAGCCGGCACGGTCGCGGGTGCGGTCACAGCACGCCGGGCAGCACCTCCTCGGCGATGTCGGCGAAGGCCGGCTCGGTGGCGTCCAGGTACTCCTGCCAGGCGGCGGCGTCCCACACCTCGATGCGGGTGTTCGCCCCGATGACCACGCACTCCTTCTGCAACCCGGCGTAGGAGCGCAGCGTCGGCGGCACCGTGATGCGTCCCTGCCCGTCGGGGGTCTCGTTGGACGCGCTGGCGAACAGCACGCGGCTGTAGTCGCGGACCCGGCGGTCGGTCACGGGTGCGGTGCGCAGCGCGTCGGTGACCCGGCCGAACTCGGTGACCGGGAAGACGTAGAGGCACCGGTCCTGTCCCTTGCAGATCACCAGGCCTCCTTCCAGATCGGGCCGGAACCGCGCCGGGAGCGCGAGCCGGCCCTTGTCGTCCAGGCGCGGGGTGTGCGTGCCGAGGAACACCGACACTCACCTCCGCACCACGTCGGTCGAGCGGAAACCGCTCCTGCACTCCCCACTCTCCCCCACTGTAACCCACAACATGCCACGGTCAACGATTTCGGCGCCGCACTCAGCCCGCGCCCAACCACCGCCGGGACCTCCGTCGCCGCCCCTCCGGACGGGTCGTCGGCGGACGGGACGGTGCGCGCGCACGCCGGGGCTCGGCATACTCGACCTTCCCGGGGCCGACCTCCGGGCCGACAGCGCAGCCAACCGACGAGGACGCACACCGGTGGATCACCTGCACGACGACCTGCACCCGGCCGGCAGGCACGCCGGCGGCCCCGCCAACGGCTCGGCCCCCGGGGCGACCCATCGGCCCGGGTCGGACGCCGGCCGGCACGGCACCGACGGGCAGTACCGCCCCTCGGTCGTGGCCGTCCGCGACGCCGGCGCCCGGATCGGCACGAACATCGAGCAGGTCATCGAGGGCAAGCACGAGACCATCCGGCTGGGGCTGGCCGTCCTGCTCGCCGAGGGCCACCTGCTGATCGAGGACGTCCCCGGCGTCGGCAAGACGACGTTCGCGAAGGCGCTGGCCCGCTCGATCGACTGTTCGGTGCGCCGGGTGCAGTTCACCCCCGACCTGCTGCCCAGCGACGTCACCGGCGTGAGCGTCTACAACGCCGAGGAGCGCGACTTCGAGTTCAAGCCCGGGCCGGTGTTCGCCAACATCGTCGTCGGCGACGAGATCAACCGCGCCTCGCCGAAGACGCAGGCCGCGATGCTGGAGTGCATGGCGGAGCGGCAGGTCACCGTCGACGGCGAGACGTACGGGCTCGAGTCGCCGTTCATGGTCATGGCCACCCAGAACCCCATCGACATGGAGGGCACGTACCCCCTGCCCGAGGCGCAGCGCGACCGCTTCACCGCCCGGATCTCGATGGGCTACCCCGACCGGCGCGCCGAGGTGGCGATGCTCTCCGAGCACGCGGCGGTCGACCCGCTCGACTCGCTGCGGCCGGTGTCGGACGCCACCGAGATCCGGTCCCTCATCGCCGGCGTCCGCGCGGTGTACGTCTCGGACGCGATCAAGGAGTACGCCGTCGACCTGTCCGAGGCGACGCGTCGGTCCGGCGACGTCCGCCTCGGCGCGTCGCCGCGCGCCAGCCTGCAGCTGCTGCGCTCGGCGAAGGCGTGGGCCGCGCTGGGCGGGCGCGAGTACGTCATCCCCGACGACCTGCAGTACCTGCTCGTCCCCGTCCTCGCGCACCGCCTGCTGCTGACGGCCGAGGCGCACGTCGCGGGACGTTCGCCGGCCGACCTGCTCCGCCGGATCGCACAGGTGACGCCGATCCCCGGCACGTCGCCGAGCGGGTCATACTGACGCGTGTCCCGAATGTCGCACCGCGGCCCCCGCGGCGCCTGATGCGCCGCCGCATCGGCTTCACCACGCGCGCCAGTTGCCTGCTGGCGGCGGGGCTCACCGCCGTCCTGTGCGGCCTCGTGCTCGGCGAGACCGACCTCGTGCGCGCCGGTGTGCTCGCGGTCGCCGTCCCGTTCGCCGCCGCGGTGTTCGTGCACCGCTCGCGCGTGCGGGTGGCCAGCCGCCGCGGCCTCGAGCCGCACCGGGTGACCGCCGGGCAGGCGGTGACCGTGCACCTGACGCTCACCAACCGTTCCCCGCTGCCCTCCGGCGCGCTGATGCTCGAGGACCGGCTGCCGCAGGGGTTGCCGGGCAACGCCCGTTTCGTGCTCGACTCGCTGGCCGGCCACGAGTCGCGCACGGTGTCCTACCGGACGCCGGACCTGCACCGTGGCCGCTACCGCGTCGGTCCGGTCAGCGTGCGTCTCAACGACCCGTTCCACATGGTCGACGTGACGCGCTCGTTCACCGCGACCTCCGACTTCCTCGTGCAGCCGGTGGTCGACCAGTTGCCCGCGGCGCAGCCGCCGCGTAGCGACGACCTCGGCGACGGCGGCGGCAGCCACTCGATCGGCGCCCACGGCGCCGACGACGCCTCGACCCGCGAGTACCGGATCGGCGACGACCTGCGCAAGATCCACTGGCGCTCCTCGGCGCGCGTCGGGTCGCTCATGGTGCGCCAGGAGGAACGCCCGTGGCGTTCGCAGACGACGCTGCTGCTCGACAGCCGCGCGACGTCCCACACCCGCTCCCGGGGCGGCGCGAGCGCGACCGGCGACGACCCACGGCTGCTCGACAGCTTCGAGTGGGCGGTCAGCGCGACGGCCAGCATCGCCGTGCAGGCCATGCGCCGCGGCCGCGAGATCGGCCTGCTCGACGACCCGACCCGCCCGGAGCTGCTGCGCTTCACTGAGCGCGAGCAGCTGACCACGCACCTGGCCGGCAGCCGCCCCGTCCCCACCGACCGGTTCGACCCGCTCGCCGACCTCGTCCGCGGCGCCGCGCGCGAGTCGACCCTCGTTGCGGTGCTCGGCCGGACCGACCCGGCCACGCTGCGGCTGCTGGCCGAGGCACGCGGCCGGGGCCGCTCGTCCCCGGCGCTCGCGCTGCTGATCGACGTCGACGGCTGGGGTGACGCCGCCGGCGGCCGGCCCGCGGACGACCCGGAGATCGCGGCGACCGTGCTGCGCAACGCGGGCTGGCGGGCCACGGTGGTCCGGTACGCGACGAGCACGGCGACGGCGTGGCAGCTGCTGGCCGGGGCCGGCTCCTCCCCCCTGGCGGCCCGGTCGTGACCGGCACCGCCACCCGCGGCAGCGCCGCCCGCGGCACCGGTATCCGCGGCAGCGCCGCCCGCGGCAGCGGCACCGCGCCCAGGCGGTCGGCGGACGGGCAGTCCGCGGTCCGCCGCACCCTGCTCGCGCTGCTCGCCGCCGCCCTCGGCGTGATCCCGCTCAAGGCGCTGCTGGCCGACTCCGGCTGGCTGCTCGACGTCTGGGTCGCCATGGCGGTCGTCGTCGGGCCGGCGGCGCTGCTGCGGTTGCGCCGTCCGCCGGGTGCCCTCGACATCTGGCCGGGCGTCGTGCTGCTCGTGCCGTGGCTGACACTGCGCTTCCTGCACGAGGGCGCGCTCGCCGGCGTCATCCCGACCGGCGCGACGTGGACGCAGCTGTCCACGCTGCTGACCCAACTGCACCAGACGACCCGCGACGAGGTCGCGCCGATCCATTCGACCCCCGCCGTCCGCCTCGTGCTCTGCGCGCTGGTCGGCCTGTTCGCCGCGCTCGTCGACCTCATCGCCGTCGTCGGACGGCGCGGCGCGCTGGCGGGCGTGCCGTTGCTGATCGTCTTCACCGTCGCCGGCGCGGTCCCCCGTTCCCCGGTGTCGTGGGTGTGGTTCGTCTTCTCGGCCATCGGCTACCTCGTGCTGCTCGCCGTCGACGCGGGCGACGACCTCGAGCGGTGGGGGCGGCGGCTCCGCGCCGGCCCGGTCGCCGGCGGCGTCGGTCGCACCCGACGGGCCCGGGCCGCGAGCGGGCCGGCCATCGCGGTCGCCGCCGTCGTCCTCGCCGTCGCGCTGCCGGCGCTCGTGCCGGGCGAGCCGCGCAACCTGCTCACCGACGCCTTCCACGGCGGCGGCGGCAAGGGCGTGGGCGGGTTCGGCAACGGCGGCAGCAACGGTCGGATCAGTCCGTTCGCCGCGCTCAAGGGCCAGCTCGACCAGGACGACCCCCGTCCGCTCGCCGACGTGCAGATGCAGGACGGCGCCGGTAGCCCCGCCCCGGACGCCAAGCCCTACTACCTGCGGGTCAACGTGCTGTCGAACTACACCGGCGAGGGCTGGCGGGTCGGCTACCACGGCGAGCAGGTGTCGGTGAGCGACGACGACTACCCGCTCGGTGAGGGCGGCGAGAGCGAGTCGACGACCCTGCGGGCCCGCATCGACATCAGCGCCATGCGGGGCAACGCGCCCGTGTTCGGCAATCCGACGAGCATCTCGGGGCTGCCCGGCGGGGCGACGTGGAGCCCGCAGGACCAGCTGCTGCTCGGCGAGTCGATCGACGAGGGGCTGGCCTACACCGAGTCCTTCCAGCAGCCGACGCCGAGCGTCGCGCAGCTGCGCCGCGCCACCGGCAGCCCGGACGGACGGTTCCGCACCGAGCTCGCGCTGCCCGACGACCTCCCCCGCTACGCGCGCAACCTGGTCGCCGACCAGACGGCCGGCCGGTCCGGGCCGTACGAGAAGGCGCGGGCGATCAGCGACTTCTTCGCCGACCCGGCCAACGGGTTCGTCTACGACCTGAAGACCGCAGTCGGCGACTCCGGCAGCGACCTCGTGGACTTCCTGCAGAACCGCCGCGGCTACTGCCAGCAGTACGCCGCGGCCATGGCGGTCATGCTGCGCGTCGCCGGGATCCCCGCCCGCGTCGTCCTCGGTTACATGCACTCCACCCCCGACCGCGAGGGCAGGTTCACGGTCACGACGTCGGACGCCCACTCGTGGGTGGAGGCATGGTTCGCCGGCATCGGCTGGGTGCCGTTCGACCCGACTCCGGCGGCGGGGTTGTCCTCCGGCGCGAACTCGCTGCCCTACGCACCGCGCGAGTCGCAGTCCGCCGGCACCGGCGCGGACGACACGGTGGGGCGGTCGTCCTCGGCGGCGGCGTCGTCGACCGCGTCCGGCAGCTCGGCGGCGAGCAGCTCGTCCAGCGCCGCCACCGCGCAGCGCCGCCCGCCGGGTGCCGCGTCCGGGACACCGTGGTGGGTCGGCGGCGGGGTACTGCTCGCGGCTCTGCTCGCGCTGACGCCGGCCGCGGTACGCCGCTCGCGACGGCAGCGCCGCTACGCCGCGGCCCGCCGGCGCGGCGACGCGAGCGCGCTGTGGGCGGAGCTCTCGGACACCGCGGTCGACCTCGGCTACGTCTGGTCGCCCGCGCGCTCTCCCCGGCAGGTCGCCGCCTGGCTCGCACGCGACGCCCCGGCCTCCGCGGAGTCGTTGCGCGCGCTCGCCGGCGCGGTCGAGCGCCAGCGCTACGCCGGGGCGACGGCGACGCGGTCCGCACCGGACACCGACGCCGCCGACGCCGCGCTGCGCCACGCCGTCGCCGAGCTGCGCGGCCACCGCAGCGGCGGCACCCGGTTCCGGGCCCGCTTCTTGCCCGCGTCCCTCGGCTGGACCGCCCTGTTCGGCGGCCCCGCCCGCCGTCGCCGCTGACCCGCCGCGCCGTACGCGGATCGTCCGGCGCCTCGCGAACCCCGCACCGTCCGCCGCAGCACGATCCACCCGCGCGCCACGATCTTCGGACACCCCGCGACCTCGGCACCGTCCGCCGCAGGACGATCCACGCGCGCGCCGCGGACGGCAAAGGCCGGGCCCGTCTCGGGCCCGGCCTCGGTGTGGTCGGTGCTGCTGGCTGCGCGGGGTCAGTTCTCGTCGAAGCGACGCCGCAGTCGGTCCTCCATGCGGTTGCGCAGCCCACCGGTCTGCTTCGGGTCCGGCGTCGCCGCCGCCTCGGGCGTGTCGGGGGTGCGCTCGCGGTCGCGGCCACGGATGGCCTGCACGGCGAACGCGCACGCGCCGACGACCAGCACGAACCCGACGACGCTCGCCCAGATGAGCTGCGACACCAGGCCTACGAGGACGAGCGCGAGCCCGACGACGACGCCGACCGCGCCGAGGACGGCCGATCGGCGCACCCGCGAGCGGGCCCGCGCGGTGCGGACGGACGCGGCGAACTTGGGGTCTTCGGCATAGAGCGCCTGCTCGATCTCGTCCAGCAGTTTCTGCTCGTGCTCGGAGAGCGGCACTGGGCCCTCCTTCGTCGCCGTGGTCGGACTTCGCGGCGGACAGTCGATCAGCGAATGGATGCGGTCGGACTCGACGGAGCCCTTCCGATGTCGAGCATACGAGCCGATCGGTCGGATCGAAAGTTACGAGGTGAAGGAATTGTTCGGCGTCTCGTCATCCGGCCGGGCGGGGGCCACCGCGCGCTTGCGCAAGAGCGTTCCCGACGTGACCGCGGCGGCGCCGAAACGGGCCCGGGCGGCGTCGACGGCACGGTCCGCAGCCGGTCGCGGCACCGGGGCCGGGCCTGACTCGGCGCGCGACGCAACCCCCGGCTCGGCCGGCGCCGCGGCGCGTGCGGACGTCGCGACGTCGAGCGCCAACTGCTGCGGCGTCGCGGCCGCGGCGCGCAGGTTCTCGGCCTTCACCCCGACGAGGCGGATGCGCGGCCGGTCGAGCCGCAGGCTGCGGTAGAGCTCGACCGCGGTGGCGTAGACCTCGCGCGTGGAGTCGGTCCAGTCCGCGAGCGTGCGGACGCGGGTGACGGTGCGGAAGTCGGCGTAGCGGATCTTGATGCCGATCGTGCGGGCCACGAAACCCCGTGCGCGCACCCGGTTGCCGACGTCCTCGGCCGCGCGCAGCAGCTCGCGGCAGACGTCGACCTCGGCGGTGAGGTCGGCGTCGAGCGTGTGGTCGGAGCTGATGGACTTCTCGACCTCGTCGGGCTGGACCGCCCGCGGGTCGAGGCCGGCGGCGAGGGCGCTGAGGTGATCGGCCGCCGCGACGCCCACGGCCCGGCGCAGCGTGTCGACCGGGGTCGCGTCCAGATCGCCGACGGTGCGGATGCCGAGCCGGTGCAGCGGCTCGGCCGTGCGTGCGCCGACCCCCCACAGGGCCGTCACCGGCAGCGGGTGCAGGAAGTCGAGCACCCGCGCGGCGGGCACGACGAGCAGGCCGTCGGGCTTGCACCGGGCCGAGGCCAGCTTGGCCACGAACTTCGTGGGGGCGACCCCGACCGAGCAGGTGAGCCCGAGCTCGCCCTCGACCCGCGCGCGGATCGTCGCGGCGATGGCGCCCGGCCGACCGTGCAGGCGCGTCGCCCCCGCGACGTCGAGGAACGCCTCGTCGAGCGAGAGCGGTTCCACCAGCGGGGTGACGTCGCGCAGGATGGCCATGACCCGCGCGGAGGCCGCGGTGTAGGCCGCCCGGTCGGGCGGCAGCACGACCGCGCGCGGGCACAGTCGCAGCGCCTGTGACATCGGCATGGCACTGCGCACCCCGTACCGGCGCGCTTCGTAGGAGGCGGCGGCGACCACGCCGCGATGGCCCCCGCCGACCACCACCGGTCGGTGGGCGAGCTCCGGCCGGCGCTTGATCTCGACGCTGGCGAAGAAGGCGTCCATGTCGACGTGCAGCATCGAGCAGCCGGTGTCGTCGCCGTCGAAGCGACCGGCGGTGCGTGGCAGCTCGTGGCTACGCCCCATCGCTACGGCGCCCCGGGGGTCGGCTGTGTCGTCACGCCGACGGGCGACGCAGCACGATGTGGATGCGCCCCGCGAGCTCGGCGAACGGGGAACGCCCGGCCGCCTCGGCGTCGAGGGCGGCCACCGCCTCGCGGCCGCGCGCGGTGTCGCCCGCGGAGCCCGGGACGAGGTCGGAGAAGACGCCGATGCCGCGGCGCGAGGCGACGGTGAGACCAGCCCGCTCGCCCAGCGCCACCACGGCGGCGGGCCCGGCGTGGTCGGCCGTGGTGTCGGCGACGGCGTCGAGGCGACGCAGGTCGGCCAGGGCCGCCACCGGTTCGCCGGCCAGTGCGCGGGCGATCACCGCGGCCACCGGGTTGGCGACGAGCACGCTGAGCAGGCCGCCGGGACGGACGAGCGCGGCCATCGCGGCGAAGGTGTCGCCCACGCGGTCGACGGCGTCGAGGATGCCGTGGGCCAGCACGGCGTCGAAGCGCCGGTCGCCGACGAGTTCGGCGAGTGCCTCGACGTCGCCGGCGACGGCGTGCACCGACGCCGAGACACCGGCCTCGTCGGCACGGCGGCGCAGGGTGGCCAGCGCGTCGGCACTGATGTCGACGACCGTCACGTCGGCGCCGGTCGCCGCCAGCGCGACCGCGTAGGCGCCGCTGCCCCCACCGCAGTCGAGCACCTGGGCCGCCGCACCGGCCGGCGTGACCGTGCGCAGCGTCTCGGCCAGGTGAGCGGTGACGAGACCGACCCTGCTACCGGGAGCGCGCTCGCGACGGGCCTCGGTCTGCACCCGGTCACACTATCGGCCGGCACCGACATCGTGGCGTCGAGCGCGGTCACGCCGCGAGCATGCCCAGCCCGTTCTCGACCAGGGCCAGGAACTCGGTGGCGGCCCGCAGCTGGTCGTCGGCGGCGCGGCTCGACACGGCCGAGACCGCACCCGCCTCGACCGCGGCACGGACCGGCGCGCCGGCCGCGAACAGCGCCGCCCACTCGGCGTACTCGGGCGCGACGCGCTCGAGCAGCACCCACACACTCAGCAGCCGCCGACGCGACGACGCCGGACGGCCGCGCCCGGCCACCACCGCGGCCGCCGTGCGCAGTGCCGACAGCTGCGCGAGTCGGAACCGCTCGCCGGCCTCGGGCGTGGCCACGGCGTCGAGCAACACCGCACGTGCCTGCACGAGCAGGCCCACCGCGGAGCCGCGGGAGACGATCGGGTGTTCTGCTGTGGTCGGCATGGCGTGCCCCCTGTCGAGTCGTTCGAACTCGCGTTCGATATTAGCACGACCGTTCGACCACGGTCGTCCGGTGCCGACGACGACGCTGCCGCAGGGGTACGACAGTTTCGTGCCGCCGCCGTGGCGGTCCGCCGCCCGGGGGGTCAGGACGGGTCGAGGACGGCGACGACGTCACCGACGACCACCACGGCCGGCGCGCCGATCCCCGCGCGCTCGACCTCGTCGGCCAGCGTCGCGAGCGAGGCGCGCACGACCCGCTGCTCGGGCAGCGTCGCGCGGTGCACGACCGCCGCCGGCGTGTCGGCCGGGCGCCCGTGCCGCACCAGGTCGTCGGTGATGAGCCGGAGCCGGTCCATGGCCATGAGGATCACGAGCGTGCCGGCGTGGGTGGCGAGTCCCGGCCAGTCCACGCCGGACTCCGGGGGGCGGCCCGGGTCGAGGTGGCCGGACACGACGGTGAAGTCGGCCGCCACCTTGCGGTGGGTGACCGGGATCCCCGCCAGCGCCGGGCCGGCGAGCGCCGAGCTGAGCCCCGGCACGACCTCGACCGGTACCCCCGCGGCCACGCAGGCGAGCCACTCCTCGCCGCCGCGGCCGAAGACGAACGGATCGCCGCCCTTGAGCCGGACGACGAGCTTGCCGCGACGGGCCCGGTCGACGAGCACCTCGTTGATCTGCGCCTGCGTGAGGTTGTGCCGGTGCGGGGACTTGCCGCAGTCGACGATCTCGACGTCCTCGGACAGGTCGGCCAGCAGGGCGCGCGGGGCGAGCCGGTCCACCACGACGACGTCGGCGTCGGCGACGAGGCGGCGTCCGCGCACGGTGATGAGGTCGGGGTCACCCGGGCCTCCCCCGACGAGCACGACCCGCCCGCCGGGCGCGGCGGGCGTGACGGACGCGACGGGGACGCGGCGGTGCCGCCGGGCCGGCAGGTCGCCGGCGTCGAGCGCGGCCGCGATCGCGTCGCGCAGCAGCGCCGCGCGACGCGGGTCGTCCCCGCCGCTCACGGCGACGGTCACCCCTTCGCGTCGCGTCACCGCGGGGACGCGCGCGGTGCCCGCCGCCGCGAGGTCCGCGCGGACGCAGAAGATGTGCCGCTCCTCGGCCGCGACGCCGACCGCGGTGTTGACATCGGATCGGTCGGTGCAGGCGACGGCGAGCCACGCCGCGTCGAGGTCGGCCGGCGCGAACGGTCGGCGCTCGATCGCGACGTCCAGGCCGTCGAGCTCCGGTCCGACGTCCGGGGCGACCACGACGACCGTCGCGCCGGCGGCGAGCAGCGATCGCGCCCGGCGGGCGGCCACCGGTCCGCCGCCGACGACGACGACCCGGCGACCCGCGACGTCGAGGAGCAGGGGGAAGCCGGTCACCGGCCCATTGTCCCGGTCCGGCGCGGTTACGGTGGGGCGGTCGGGCGTGCGGCCGGTCACGCCAGCGGCGGGCGATCGCAGCCCTTTGTCTACAAGGGCTGTAGGCATGTGCAACGCGCGTCGTCCGGTGGTTACCCGGCGCGTCGATGTGGGACCATCGAGCCATGACGACCGACGCGGCGCCCTGCGCCGGGCTGCGCACCCCGCGCCTCACCGAGCGTCGTCACATCGACCTCCTGCGGGTGGTCACGGCGGCCTGTCCGGCCTGACGACCGCGCCGGCACCCGTCGTCGGCCCGTCGTACCGCCGCCCGTCACACACCACGAAGGGAATCGCGCATGTCCGCGCGACGCGACGTCGAACCCCGTTCCGTTCCGAAGAAGGCCCAGGGTCAGTGGGCCCTGGGCTACCGCGAGCCGCTGAACAAGAACGAGCAGGGCAAGAAGGACGACGACCCGCTCAACGTCCGGCAGCGGATCCTCGACATCTACTCCAAGCAGGGCTTCGACAGCATCGACCCGGGTGACCTGCGCGCCCGCTTCCGCTGGTTCGGCCTCTACACGCAGCGGCAGGAGGGCATCCCCGGCGGCAAGACCGCCACGCTGGAGCCCGAGGAGCTCGACGCCGAGTACTTCATGCTGCGGGTGCGCATCGACGGCGGCGCCCTGACCGCGCAGCAGCTGGCGGTCGTCGCCGATATCTCGAGCACCTACGGCCGCGACGTCGCCGACGTCAGCGATCGGCAGAACGTGCAGCTGCACTGGATCCGCGTCGAGGACGTCCCGGCGATCTGGGAGAAGCTCGAGGCGGTCGGCCTGTCGACGACCGAGGCGTGCGGCGACTGCCCGCGCGTGATGCTCGGCTGCCCGCTCGAGGGCGTGGCGACCGACGCCGTGCTGGACGCCGGACCCGCCCTGCGCGCCACGGTCGACAAGTACGTCGGCGATCCGCGGTTCTCGAACCTGCCGCGCAAGTTCAAGACCTCCATCTCCGGCTGCGCGAGCCACTGCACGAACCACGAGATCAACGACGTCGCCTTCGTCGGTGTCGTCGGACCCGACGGCACGCCCGGTTTCGACGTGTGGGTCGGCGGCGGCCTGTCGACGAACCCACGCTTCGCCGAGCGGCTCGGCGTCTTCGTGACGTCCGAAGAGGTGCCCGAGGTGTGGGAGGGCGTCGTCTCGATCTTCCGCGACTACGGCTACCGCCGCAGCCGCAACCACGCCCGCATCAAGTTCCTCATGGCCGACTGGGGTCCGGAGTATTTCCGGCAGACGCTCGAGACCGAGTACCTCGGCCGCGCGCTGCCCGACGGCCCGGCCCCCGAGTCGTCGCCGAGTCACCGTGACCACGTCGGCGTGGTGCCGCAGGTCGACGGGCTCGTGGCGATCGGCGCCACCACCCGGGCCGGTCGCACGTCCGGCACGGCGCTGGCGGGCCTGGCGGCGCTCGCGGAGAAG
Organism: Jatrophihabitans endophyticus; assembly: GCF_900129455.1. Taxonomy (NCBI): domain Bacteria; kingdom Bacillati; phylum Actinomycetota; class Actinomycetes; order Jatrophihabitantales; family Jatrophihabitantaceae; genus Jatrophihabitans; species Jatrophihabitans endophyticus. The sequence continues at coordinate 344,772 of NZ_FQVU01000003.1, read as the reverse complement.
TACGGCCGTGGCGCGGGCGGCCCGCGGGTACGCCTCACCGCCCAGCAGGGCGTCGTCGTGCTCGACATCCACCCCGACGACGCCGACACCGTGGTCGACGAGCTGCGCGGGCTGGGGTACGAGGCCCGCCCCTCGGCGTTCCGCCGCGGCACCATCGCGTGCACGGGCATCGAGTTCTGCAAGCTGGCGCTGGTGGAGACCAAGGGCCGGGCCGAGGCGATCCGCGAGGAGATGGAGCGGCGGCTGCCCGACTTCGACACCCCGGTCACGATCAACGTCAACGGCTGCCCCAACTCCTGCGCCCGCTTCCAGGTGGCCGACATCGGCTTCAAGGGCATGATCACCAAGGGCGCCGACGGCGCCGACAGCGAGGCCTTCCAGGTGCACCTCGGCGGCCAGATGGGCACCGAGGCGGAATTCGGGCGCAAGTTCCGGGGTTTGAAGGTGACGGCAGCGGAGGCGCCCGACTACATCGAGCGCGTCCTCACCGGTTACCTCGAACGTCGGGAAGGGGGCGAGCCGTTCGCGGCCTACGTGTCGCGGGCGGACGAAGCATGGTTGCTCTGAGTCCGCAGCAGCGCTCCGCCGAGCAGATGACCCGTGACGAGCTGAGAACGCTCGCCGAGCGGGCCGGTCACGATCTCGAAGGCGCCAGCGCGCTGGAGATCCTGGGCTGGGCCGACACGCAGTTCGGTGCGTCCTGGGCGGTCGCGTCGTCCATGGCCGACGCCGTCGTCCCGAGCCTGGCCAGCACGGTGCGCCCGGGCGTCGACGTGCTCTTCCTCGACACCGGCTACCACTTCGCCGAGACGCTCGGCACCCGCGACGCCGTCGCGGCGACGTTGCCGGTGACGATCCGTTCGATCGAACCCGCGCAAAATGTCGAGCAGCAGGACGTGTCGTTCGGCGCCCGGCTCTACGAGCGCAATCCCGACCAGTGCTGCGCGCTGCGCAAGGTGATGCCGTTGCGCAAGACGCTGAAGGAGTACACGGCCTGGGCGTCGGGTCTGCGCCGCGACGAGGCGACGACCCGCGCCGGCGCCAAGGTCGTCGAGTGGGACGACGGTCGCGGCATGGTCAAGCTCAACCCGATCGCGGCGTGGACGCAGGACGACGTGGACCGCTACATCGCCGACAACAATGTGCTCGTCAACCCGCTGCTGTCCGACGGTTACGGCTCGGTCGGCTGCGCGCCCTGCACCCGGCGCATCAAGCCCGGCGAGGACGCCCGTGCCGGCCGCTGGTCGGGCTCGAACAAGATCGAGTGCGGGATCCACTGACGCCGGTCAGTCCCCGAACGGCGGCCGTCGTCGCGCACCGATCTTCGTCCAGCCGACGAAGGCGGCGATCGCCAGCAGCATCAGGCCGACGACGACGATGGCGAAGAAGCCGCCGCCGTGGCCGTGCGTGTGGTGGTAGTAGTGGTGCGGCCGCGCAACGGCGGCGATGCGTTCGGGCGACAGGACCATGGGTCCACCCAACCCCACTCGGCGCCGGCGGTCGACGTGGAGAACTCCCCGCCCGCCGCGGGTCCTACTCGGCCGGCCGCCCGCGCCCGGGGTGGTGCTTCGCGAATGTGCCTGCGTGAGGCACGATCGTCACATGCGATCCGCCGAGCGTCAGCCGACGACCGGCGTCCGCGTCGTCCCGTGGACCGGTGACCAGTTCGGCGACCGCGTCGACGAGGCGATGGCCATCTACGTCGCCGCGATGGGCTATCCCGAGTACACGGGGGCGCAGCGGGCAGTGAGCGCCCGCAAACACGTCGCGCACGAGGGCTTCGCCTGCCGGGCGGCGCTGCTGCCCGACGACACGCTCGTGGGCTTCGCCTACGGGTACACGACCGCCCCCGGCCAGTGGTGGCACGACCTCGTGCGCCGGGCGCTGGCCCGCGAGCACAACACGGAGTGGCTCGACGACGCCTTCGAGCTGTCCGAGCTGCACGTGCTGCCCGAGCACCAGGGAGCCGGGCTGGGTCGCGAGGTCCTGCTCTCGTTGGCCGGCTCGCTCGCGCACCGCGCCGTGCTGCTGTCCACGCCGGACTCCGACACCCGGGCGTTCCGGATGTACCGCAGCCTCGGCTTCGTCGACCTCGCCCGCAACTACCTCTTCCCGGGCGACGCCCGACCCTTCGCCGTGCTGGGCGCGTCCCTGCCGCTCACCACGGCGACCGCGGACTAGACCCGCGCCCCCAGCGCCAGGTTGGCCCACACCTCACGCGTCGCCTTGGAGCGGTTCATCGTGTAGAAGTGGATGCCCGGCACGCCCTCCTCGAGCAGCCGCTCGGCGAGCTTGGACGTCTCGTAGATGCCCATGGCCCGTACGGACTTCGGGTCGTGCGACACCGCGGCGAACCGCTTGCCCAGCTGCTCCGGGAACGGGGCACCGGTGAGCTGCTCGGAGCGGCGGATCAGCCCGAAGTTCGTGATCGGCATCAGCCCCGCGATGATCGGCGCGTCGCACCCGGTGGCCGCGACGCGGTCGCGCAGGCGCAGGTAGTCGTCGACGACGAAGAACATGTTGGTGACCGCGTACTCGGCCCCGGCCCGGAACTTGGCGACGAGCTGCTCGGTGTCCGAGTCGACGGACGGCGAGCGCGGGTGGCCGTTGGGGAACGCGGCGGCACCGACGCAGAAGTCGCCGTGGGCGCGCAGCAGCGTCACGAGCTCCGCCGCGTACTCCAGGCCTTCGGGGTGCTTGACCCATTCCCCCTCGGGATCGCCCGGCGGGTCACCGCGCAGCGCGAGCACGTTGATGACGCCGGCCGCGGCCAGGTTGCCGGCGATGCCCCGCAGCTCGGCGACCGAGTGCCCGACGGCGGTCAGGTGGGCCACCGGCATGAGCGTGGTGTCGGTGGCGATCTGCTCGGTGATCTCGATGGTGTGCTCGCGCGTCGAGCCACCCGCGCCGTAGGTCACCGACACGTAGGACGGGCGCAGCGGCTCGAGTTCGCGGATCGTCTTCCAGAGCAGGACCTCCTCGTCCTCGGACTTCGGCGGGAAGAACTCGAACGAGAACGTCGGGCCGGACTCGGCGAGGGCTTCGCGCACGGTACGGGGCATGGCGCCAGCCTAGTGAGGCGCCTCCGGGGGCTCGCGGTGCCGCGGCGCGCGGCCCCGTGGCGGCCCTCCCGCAGTGACACCACGACACCGCCGATTAGCGTTCTCGTCGTGCGCACCGTCCCCGGCCCCACCGACCACGTGGTGATCGTGGGCGCGGGCCTGGGCGGGCTCGCCGCCGCGCTGCACCTGGCCGGCTCGGGTCGGCGGGTCACCGTCGTCGAGCGGGAGGCGGTGCCGGGCGGGCGCTGCGGGCTGATCGCCGATCGCGGCTACCGCTTCGACACCGGCCCGACCGTCCTGACCATGCCCGAACTGCTGGCGGAGGCGTTCGCGGCGGTCGGCGAGTCGATGGCCGACCGGCTCACGCTGCACCGCCTCGACCCGGCGTACCGGGCACGCTTCGCCGACGGCAGCTCGATCGACGTCCGCAGCGACACCGACGCCATGGCCGACGGGATCGCCACGACTTTCGGGGCCCGGGACGCCGACGGGTACCGCCGCTTCGTCGCGTTCCTGCACGAGCTGTACCGCATCGAGATGCCGCACTTCATCGCCCGCAACCTGGACTCGCCGCTGCAGCTCGTCGGGACGCCGCTCGCCCGGTTGGCGGCGATGGGCGGCTTCGGGCGGCTCGACCACCTGGTGGCGCGGTACGTCGCGGACGACCGGCTGCGCCGGCTGTTCTCCTTCCAGGCCATGTACGCGGGGTTGGCCCCGTCCCGGGCGCTCGCCATCTACGCCGTGATCACGTACATGGACTGCGTGCGTGGCGTCCACTTCCCCGCGGGCGGCATGCACGCCGTCCCCCGCGCGATGGCGGCCGCCGCCGAGGACCACGGCGTCGAGTTCCGCTACGGCACCACGGTGACTCGCGTGGACGTCCGCGCCGGCCGCGCGCGCGGCGTGATCACCGCCGACGGCGAGCGCATCGCCGCCGACGTCGTCCTCGTCAACGCCGACCTGCCGAGCGCGTACGCCGAGCTGCTGCCACCGGGCAGCGCGCCCCGGCGGCTGCGCCGGCTGCGCTACTCGCCGTCGGCGGTCGTCCTGCACACCGGGTCGACGTTCTCGCACCCGGACGCCGCGCACCACACCATCGACTTCGGCCGGTCGTGGGACGACACGTTCACCGAGATCATCGACCGCGGCCGGGTGATGAGCGACCCGTCGTTCCTCGTGACCAGCCCGTCGCACACCGACCCCGCGCTCGCCCCCGCCGGCCGGCACACGCACTACGTCCTCTTCCCCGCCCCCAACCTCGCCGGCGACGTCGACTGGACCGGCGAGCGCGAGCGGTACCGCGACCACATGGTCGCGACGCTGGAACGGCGCGGGTACACCGGATTCGGCGGCGCGATCGAGGTCGAGCACCTCACCACCCCCGCCGACTGGCGGGCCCAGGGCATGACGATGGGCGCGCCCTTCGCCGCCGCGCACACGTTCGGGCAGACCGGGCCGTTCCGTGCCCCCACCCTCGACCGGCGGATCGACGGCCTCGTCTTCTGCGGGTCGAACACGCAGCCCGGCGTCGGCGTCCCGATGGTGCTCGTCTCGGGGCGCCTCGCCGCCGAACGCGTCACGGGCACGAAGATGGACCGGTGAGCACGGTCGACCCCCGGCACCCGATCGCCCGGCGTGAGCTCGACGCCGCCGGCATCGAGGGTGCGGCGCTGCGCGAGAGCTACCTGCGCTGCCGCGCCATCAACGCCGCGCACGGCAAGACCTACTTCCTCGCCACCGCACTGCTGCCGCCGGCGAAACGACCGTTCGTGCACGCGCTCTACGGCTTCGCCCGTCGCGCCGACGACATCGTCGACGACACCGCCGTGCCGGTCGCCGAGCGCGGCGAGCGGCTGCAGGCGTGGTGCGGCGAGTTCCTGGCCGACCTCGACTGGGGCGCCACCAGCGACCCGGTCTCGCGGGCCGTGCTCGACACCGTCACGCGCTTCGACATCCCCACGAGCTACTTCGTCGACTTCGTCGAGGCGATGCGGTGGGACCTCGACGTGACGTCGTACGCGACGTACGCCGAGCTCGAGCAGTACATGTGGGGCTCGGCGGCGGTGATCGGGCTGCAGATGCTGCCCGTCCTCGGCCGCCGCGACGACGCCGTGCGCTGGGACGTCCTCGAGTCGCACGCCATCGCGCTGGGCACCGCCTTCCAGCTGACCAACTTCGTCCGCGACGTCGGGGAGGACCTGCGCCGTGGCCGCGTCTACCTGCCGCAGGAGTCGCTCGACCAGTTCGGCGTGGACCTCGAGCGGCTGCGGCGCGGCGTCGTCGACGAGGCGATCCGCAGCCTGCTCGCGTGGGAGATCGAACGGGCCCGCGGGTTGTACGCGAAGGCCCGACCCGGCCTCGCGCTCGTCCACCCGACGTCGCGCGACTGCCTGCAGGCCGCGACGACGCTCTACGGCGAGATCCTCGACGAGATCGAGCACAACGACTACGACGTGTTCCGCCGTCGCGCCCATGTCGGCGCCGGCCGGCGTGCGGCCGTCGGCCTCAGCGGCCTGCGCGGCGCGCTGCGTGCCCGTCGGCACTCGGTGCCCGAGCCGAACCCGCCCACACCCAGGTCGTGAGCGTCAGCAGCACCATCGCGAAGCCGAAGAGCAGGTCCTCGACCGGCGCGAACGCGATCCGCAGGCCGACGATGCGCGCCGGGTCGTAACGCACGATCTCGAGGCCCGTGAGCAATCCGTTCACGACCAGCTGGAAGAACAGCACGATCGCGTACGCGAGCCAGAACGAGCGTCGGGTCACGAGCCGGCGCCGGGTCACGTACCGGTCGACGACGAGGGCGGCGAGCACGCCCAGCACGGCGGTGAGCGTGTAGGTCATGCCGATGCGCCGGACTCGTCGCCGATCGACCAGTGCGGCCGGCGGGCACGGACCGCCTCCAGCGTGAGCACCGAGCACGCCGGGATCACCAGGAAGAACAGCAGCTCCTCCAGCGGCAGCCGGCCCGGCAGCGTCACCCCGGTGATCATGGCCGGGTCGTAGTGCCACCACCGGGCGCGGATCGCCAGCACGTCCCACGTCCCGAACACCACGACGACGGGCACGATCGCGACCAGCAACCGGCGCCAGCGCGCGTACACGCCGGTGCGGAGCACGAACTCCAGGGGCAACGTCCCGATCACGCACCCGGCGAGGATCAAGACGTAGGCGAGGTGCACCGCGCGTCCCGCGGCTCAGTAGCCCGCGACCTGGGCGCGGCGCTTGACCTCCGAACCGCGGTTCGCGCGCAACGCCTCGATCGGCGAACCGGGCAGCGTGTCGTCGACGCGGTGGAGCCACTCGGCGATCTCGTCGTCGCTGAAGCGGGCGTCGCGCAGCAGCGTGACCACCCCGGGGAGCGACTTCACGATCGCGCCGTCCTGCAGCAGCTGGGCGGGCACGCCGCGGACCCCGGCGTCGTCGCGCGTCGCCACGAGCTGGCCGTCGCGGACGTACTGGTGCACCCGGGTGACCGGCACGCCCAGCGTGTCGGCGACGACCGGGAACGGCAGCAGCTCCATGCCGATCAGGGTGCCAGAGCGGTGATCAGCTGGCATTCGTAGGTGATGTCGAGGCCGCCCATCGAGGTCACGGCGTCACCCACGGCGGCCAGCAGCGCCTCGCGCTCCGGCGGCGGCAGCAGATTGTGGTCGCTGAAGGTCTGCACGAGCTGGACGTAGTCCTCGGCCGCGTAGTGCCGCTGCCACGAGTACTCGCGCTGCGCGACCTCGGCGAAGCCGGCGCCGGCGAGCGCCGCGAGCACCGGCTCCCGGGGCGCGCGCTTGCCGCCGTAGGACCGGTTGCGGTGCATGAGCTGCGGCGCGACCGTCTCGTAGGCGGCGTCCAGGGCGGCGCGGTCGTCGCCGGTCATGGTGTCCATGTTCCAGAACAGGCCGACCCGCCCGCCGGGGCGCAGGACGGTCCTGGCCTTGGCCGCGCCGGCCTCCGGGTCGACCCAGTGCCACGCCTGGCCGCTGACCAGCAGGTCGAAGCGCCGGCCGCCGTCGTCCCACTCCTCGAAGCCCGCCACCTCCACCACGAGGCCGTGCCCGCGCGCGACGTCGGCCATGGCGGCGTCGGGCTCCACACCGAGGACGGTGCGTCCCGGGCCCGCGAACAGCAGCGCGGCCCGGCCGGTGCCGCAGCCGACGTCGAGCACGTCACGGGGATCGCCGGTGAGCAGGTCGCGCACGAGCGCGTCGGGGTAGGTCGGGCGCGCGCGGTCGTAGAGCTGCGCCACCGAGCCGAAGGACACGGCGCGGTCGCGCTGCTCGTGCAGGTCCCGGTCGGAGCCGGATGCGGGGTCGACCATTCAGTCACCGTCCCACTCCCCGACGCGCCACAGCGCGTCGGGTGGCTGTGGCGAGCGCATCGGGTCGGCGTCGGTCAGCACCGTCGCACCGCCGGCGAACGCGGCGAGCGACGTCCCGGCGTGCACGGTGCGCGGGAACGCCGCCCGGGCCGCGGCGCGGCGGACGTCGTCGACGGGCAGCGCGGCGCGCGACGCGGCGAGCACCACGTTGCCGAAGCGCCGCCCTTTGAGCACCGACGGGTCGGCCACCGCCAGCACCTCGGGCAGCGCGGTGGCGAGCGTCGCGGCGAGCCGCCGGCAGTAGCGCACCGGCGGGCCGTCGGCCACGTTCACGAGCAGCACGCCGGCCGGGCGCAGGACCCGCGCGACGTCGGTGACGAACTCGCGGCTCGTGAGCTCGCCGGGGACCCGGCCGCCGTGGAAGGCGTCGAGCACGACGACGTCGGCGCTGCCGTCGCGCAGCGCGGCCACGCCGCGCCGGCCGTCCACCGGCCGGATCCGCACCCGGGTGCCGCGGGCGAACGGCAGGCGGGCACGCACCTGCTCGGTGAGGATGGCGTCGGGCTCCAGGACGATCTGCGAGGAGCCCGCTCGCGTGTGCGCGACGTAGCGGGCCAGGGTGCAGGCACCGCCCCCGACGTGCGTGACCGCGAGGGGCCCGGGCGGCAGCGCGTCGAGCACGTCGGCGAAGGCCTGCACGTACTCGAAGTCCAGGTAGCCGGGGTCGTCCAGGTCGACGTAGGACTGCCGGATGCGGTCGACGGTCAGCAGCCAGCCCCCCGGCCGGTCGGCGTCGGCGAGCAGTTCGATGCGGCCGAGGCCCGGCCCGAGCTCGGAGGGGGCGTCGGCACCGGTCACCCGTCCACGGTAGGGCCGGGGCGGACGGCGCGCCGACTCACTCCGGCATTACGTCCTCACGGCGGTACGCCCGTAGAATCGCCGCCGTGAAGACGGCGGCCGCGGACTCCCTGGTCGGCCGCACGCTCGAAGGTCGCTACCGGATCCTCGACCGCATCGCGCGCGGCGGGATGTCCACGGTCTACGCCGCCGTCGACGAGCGGCTCGACCGGATGGTCGCCGTCAAGGTGATGTCCTCCGCGCTCTCGGCCGACCCGGCGTTCAGCGACCGGTTCGCCCGCGAGGCCCGCGCCGCGGCGCGGCTCGCCCACCTCAACGTCGTCTCCGTCTACGACCAGGGCCACGAGATCGCCCAGGACGGCCATCACGTCTTCCTCGTGATGGAGCTCGTCGAGGGGCGGACGTTGCGCGAGCTGCTGCGCGAGCGCGGCCGGCTCTCCCCCGCCGAGGCCGTCTCGATCATGGAGTCCGTGCTCAGCGCGCTCGCGGCCGCGCACCGCGCCGGCCTCGTGCACCGCGACGTCAAGCCCGAGAACATCCTGCTCTCCGACGAGGGCGTCGTGAAGGTGGCGGACTTCGGCCTCGCCCGCGCCGTCGAGACCGACCCGTCCTCGACCCGGACCGGGCTGATGATGGGCACCGTGGCGTACTGCGCGCCCGAGCAGCTCAGCCGCGGCCACGCCGATCCGCGGTCGGACGTCTACGCCGCCGGCATCGTGCTGTTCGAGCTGCTCACCGGCGAGCCGCCCTACACCGGCGAGTCGGCGATGAACGTGGCGTACCAGCACGTCCACAGTCGGGTGCCCGCGCCGTCCTCGCGGCTCAAGCGCGACGGCACCGTCCCGAGCGAGATCGACGAGATCGTCGTCGCCGCGACCGACAGCGACCCGACCGGCCGACCGGCCGACGCGGGCGCGCTCCTCGCCGAGCTGTCCGACGTCCGGGGCGAGCTGGGGCTGCCGATCACCCCCGTGCCGCCGCGGGTGCGTCCCGCCCCGCACCGTCCCGACCATCGCTCGCAGCGGCGGCCGACGCCCGAGCGCGCCACCACCGACGCCCTGCGCTCCGGGGCGGGCGCCGACACCGTGATGGTGTCGGACGCCGCGAGCCCCCACGACACGACCCGCCTCGACGACCGGCGCAGCGCCGCGCCCGCCCGCGGCGCCGGCGACCCACCGCCACCGGTCGTCATCCCGCCCGCCCGCGAGCGCGACCTGCGCCGCCGACGGCGCCGTCGCAGCCTGATCGGCCTGCTCGTCGTGATCGCGGTCGGCCTCGCCGCGTTCTTCGGCGCCAAGGCCTTCATCGAGTGGCGGTTCGCGCACGTCCCCGACGTCGCCGGGGGCTCGCTCACCGATGCCCGCCACACGCTCGAGCACGCGGGTTACGACGTCCGCGTCAACGAGGGCAAGGAGCCCAGCGAGACCGTCCCGGCGAACCACGTCCTGAGCACCGACCCGCAGATCGGCTCGCGGCTCCCGACCGGCAAGACGGTCACGCTCACGCTGTCGGCGGGCAAGCAGACCTGGGTCATCCCGCAGACGAAGGGCCGCAGCGTGCAGGAGGCCCTGGTCGCCCTCAGCGCCACCGGCGACCTCACCGTGAAGCAGCCGCCGCGACTGCGCTTCGACGACAGGATCACCAAGGGCGACGTCATCGGCACCGACCCCGCCGCGGGCAACCGGGTGAACCGGGACCAGCCGGTCACCATCATCGTCTCGAACGGGCCGCCGGCCGTCGCCGTCCCCGACATCCCCGTCGGCACTCCCCTCGACCAGGCCAAGGCGACGATCGAGGGCAAGAAGTTCGTGGTGCAGACCGACGGTCGGTTCAGCGACGACGTCGCCGAGGGCGGGGTCATCTCGGTGAGCCCGTCGGGCAAGGCGACCAAGGGCAGCACGGTCACGCTCACCTACTCGCGCGGGCCGGAGATGGTGACCGTGCCCGACATCCCGCGCGGCACCAAGGTCGACGCCGCGTCCCAGACGATCCGTGACGCCAACCTCGTGCCCGTCGTCAAGCGGCTGATCGGCGTGGGCGACGAGGTGCTCTCGACCTCCCCCGGCAAGGGCAGCAAACTGCGCGCCGGGTCGAGCGTCACGCTGTTCGTCATCCCGGGCTGACCCGCTCCGTCCGTGCCCGCACGTCCCCTCGCGCCCGTCGGCGCCCACGTGTCCGTCGCCGGTGGCCTGTCCCGCGCGCTGCCCCGGGCCGACACCGTCGGCGCCGAGGTGCTGCAGGTGTTCGTGGCCAACCCGCGCGGCTGGGCTCCCCCGGCTCCCGACCCCGCCGGCGACGATGCGTTCCGGGTCGCCTGCACCCGGCCGGTCTTCGTCCACGCGCCGTACCTGATCAACTTCGGCTCCCCGTCGGTGGACACACTGGCCCGCTCGAGCGGGGCGCTGCGGTTCTCGCTGGAGCGCGGCCGGGCGATCGGCGCGCGGGGCGTCGTGGTCCACGCGGGCTCGGCCGTCCTGGGCAACCGGTGGGACGACGCGATGGCGCAGGTGCGCGAGCACGTCCTGCCGGTGCTGGACGACGTCGCGGGCGGTCCGCGGCTGCTCATCGAGCCGACGGCCGGCGGCGGCGGCGCGCTCGCGTCCGACGCCGACTCGCTCGGCGCCTACCTCGACGTCCTCGGCCGCGACGAGCGGGTCGGCGTCTGCCTCGACACCTGTCACGTGCACGCGGCCGGGCACGACCTGGCGACGGCGGCGTCGTTCGCCACGGCCCTGCGGGCCTACGGCCGCGCCGCCGGACGCGGTCGGATCGGGCTCGTCCACGTCAACGACAGCCGCGATGCCGCCGGCTCGCGACGGGACCGCCACGCGGCCCTGGGCCGCGGCACGATCGGTGCCGCCGACGGCGGGGCCGCCTTCGCGGCCCTGTTCACGAGCCCGGTCACGCGCCGCGTCCCGATGGTGGTCGAGACGGCCGACACCGACCACGCCGCCGACATCGCCCTGCTGCAGCGGCTGCGCGCCGCCACCTGACGCGAGTCCGACCTGCATCGGCGCGGCGCGGGCCACGACGATGCAGGTCGAACCGTTCGTCCACAGGGCGCCGACGCCGATCTCGCGGTTGCGGCAGGCTCGACCGGCGTGACCGTCCGATTCGCCGAGGAGGCCGCCGTCGCGACGTGGCCGACGTTGCGCACCCGGTACAGCGAGGCGCGGATACGCGCCCAGCTCGATGCGGGTCGCTGGCGTCGGTGGGGACGCGCGATCGTCCTGCACAACGGCCCACTGAGTCGCCGGGAGCGCCTCTTCGTCGCGCGGGCGCACGGCTCCCCCGGCGCCTTGGTCGCCTCGTTCAGCGCGCTGGAGCTGGTGGGGCTGCGCGGCTGGGATCGTGTCGACGCGCACGTGCTCACCCGCCGGGGCTCTCGCTGCTCGTCGGTGGCGCCGGTGACGACGACCTTCCTCGAGACCCGCAACTGGCAGGCGGTCCGTCGCTGCGCGCGGTCCCGTACGCAGGTCCCCCGGCAGGCGGTCGTCGTCGCGGCGGGCTCGCTGGCCTCGCCCCGTGCGGCCTGCGGCCTGCTGGCCGCCGCCGTGCAACAGCACATCGTGGCTCCGGGGAGTGTGCGCGGCGTGCTCGCGACATCACCGCGTGCCCGACACCGCGCCGCGATGCTGCTGGCGCTCGGCGACATCGAACAGGGCGCGGACGCGCTGAGCGAGATCGACTTCGTCCGACTGTGTCGCCGCCACGGCCTCCCCGCCCCGGTGCAGCAAGCAGTCCGACGCGAACCGTCGGGGCGTCGGCGCTATCTCGACGCCACGTGGCGGCGGGCCGACGGGCGGCTCATCGTGGTCGAGATCGACGGCGCGCTGCACCTGTCGCAGGCACGCTGGTGGGACGACCAACTGCGGCAGAACGAGCTCGCGCTCGCCGATGCGCTGGTCCTGCGATTCCCCAGCGCCGTCGTCCGTACCGACCCCGAATCGGTCGTGCGCCAGCTCGGACGGGCGCTCGGCCATCCGGTTCGACCTGCATGACCGTGGCTCCGGCCACGACGATGCAGGTCGAACCGGTCACGATCGCTAGGCTCGCCCGATGGTCATCGTCATGGCGCCCGGCGCATCGGACACCGACGTCGACGGCGTCGTCACCCACATCCAGGCGCACGGCGGGCAGGCGTTCGTCAGCCGCGGGGTCATGCGCACGATCGTCGGCGTGGTCGGCACCGAGGACGTCCTCGAGACGCTCGACGCGGCGGGCCTCCCCGGCGTCGTCGAGACCATGCGCATCACCGCGCCGTACAAGCTCGTGTCGGCGCAGAACGCCGGCGGCGCCGCGACGCGCACCACGATCCGCGTCGGCGGCGTGCCCATCGGGCCCGACACCTTCACCCTCATCGCCGGCCCGTGTGCCGTCGAGACCCCCGAGCAGACGCTGGGCGCCGCGCTCATGGCCCGGCGGGCCGGCGCCACCCTGCTGCGCGGCGGCGCCTACAAGCCGCGCACCAGCCCGTACGCGTTCCAGGGGCTGGGCGAGGCGGGGCTGCGCATCCTCGCCGAGATCCGCGACGAGGTGCAGCTGCCGATCGTCACCGAGGTCGTGGACGCCGCCGACGTGGACGTCGTCGCCGAGTACGCCGACATGCTGCAGATCGGCACCCGCAACATGCAGAACTTCGGGCTGCTGCAGGCCGTCGGTCGCTCGGGCAAGCCGGTCATGCTCAAGCGCGGCCTCACCGCCACCTACGAGGAATGGCTCATGGCCGCCGAGTACATCGCGCAGCGCGGCAACCTCGACATCGTGCTGTGCGAGCGCGGCGTCCGCTCCTTCGAGCCGGCGATCCGCAACATGCTCGACGTCTCGGCCGTGCCCATGGTGCAGCGGCTGTCGCACCTGCCGGTGATCGTCGACCCGTCGCACGCGGCCGGCCGGCGCGACCTCGTCGTCCCGCTCGCGCGGGCGGGCATCGCCGCCGGTGCCGACGGCGTGATGGTCGACGTCCACCCCAACCCGGAGACCGCGCTGTGCGACGGCGCGCAGGCGCTCGTCGGCGACGTGCTCGACGAGCTCGCCGAGGCGGTCGCGACGCTGCCCCCGCTGCTCGGACGTACCAGCGCCGCGCACCTCGCCGGCTGAGCACGCGCCGCGGCCGGCCGACGAGCCCTGCCCTCGCGGGCCGGTCGGTCAGCTCCCGGCGGCGAGGGGGGCCAGCACCTCGACGGCGCGCTCCACGCCCGCGTCGTCGACGTCGAGGTGCGTGACGAGGCGCAGCAGGCGCGGCCCGAGCGCCGAGACCAGGACGCCCGCTGCGGCGGCGGTCTGCGCTACCGCCGCGGCGTCGGGCACGCGCAGGACGACGATGTTGGTCTCGACGGTCGCGGCGTCGACGCCGAGGGCCGCGCCGAGGCGGGCGGCCCGCGCGTGGTCGTCGGCGAGCCGCTCGACATGGTGGTCGAGCGCGTGGTGCCCGGCCGCCGCCAGGATGCCCGCCTGCCGCATGCCGGCGCCGTAACGCTTGCGCCAGACGCGGGCCGCCGCGATCCGCTCGGCCGAGGCCACCAGCACCGACCCCACCGGCGCGCCGAGGCCCTTGGACAGGCACACCGACACGGTGTCGAACGGCGCGGCCAGCTCGGCCAGCGGCGTGCCGGTCGCCACGTGGGCGTTCCAGAGCCGCGCGCCGTCCAGGTGCAGGCCGAGGCCGTGGTCGCGCGCCAACCGGGCGACCGCCGCGACCGCCGCGGCCGGCTGCACGGTGCCGCCGCCGAAGTTGTGGGTGTTCTCGACGGCGATCGCGGTGGTCGAGACGAGGTACGGGCCGGCGTCGGGGGCGATCAGCCCGGCGACGGCGTCCACGTCGAGCAGGCCGCGCTCCGCCGGCCAGGTGCGGAACGTGATGCCCGAGAAGGCCGCCGCGGCGCCCAGCTCGGCGCGCGCGATGTGGGCCAGCTGGTCGCAGACGATCTCCTGCCCGGGCGCCGCGTGCAGCCGCAGGCCCAGCTGGTTGCCCAGCGAGCCGGACGGGACGAACAGCCCCGCCTCGTGCCCGAGCAAAGCCGCGACGCGCTCCTCCAGCGCGTTGACCGTGGGGTCCTCGCCGTAGACGTCGTCGCCGACCACGGCCTCGGCCATCGCCGCCCGCATCGCCGCCGTGGGCCGGGTGACGGTGTCCGAGCGGAGGTCGACCAGAGCCGGGGTCGTCACTCCGCGGCCCGCGAGCGTCGCTCGGCCACGAGCCGTTCGGCGACCCGGAACGCGAGCTCGAGCGACTGCTCGATGTTGAGCCGCGGGTCGCAGGCGGTCTCGTAGCGGCGGCCGAGGTCGTCGGGCGTGAGCTCGGCCGTGCCGCCGATGCACTCGGTGACGTCGTCGCCGGTGAGCTCGACGTGCAGCCCGCCCGGGTGCGTGCCCAGCTCGGCGTGGACGTCGAAGAAGCCGTCGACCTCGTCGATGATGCGGTCCAGGTGGCGCGTCTTCACGCCGTCCGCGGTCTCCTCGGTGTTGCCGTGCATCGGGTCGCACTGCCAGACGACCCGGTGCCCGGTCGACTCCACCTTCTCCACGATCGGCGGCAGCGCGTCGCGCACCTTGGCGTTGGACATCCGGCTGATCAGGGTCAGCCGTCCGGCCTGGTTGTGCGGGTCGAGCCGTTCGACCAGCTCGGCGGCGAACTCCGGCGTCGTGGTAGGCCCGAGCTTGACGCCGATCGGGTTGGCGATGCGCGACACGAAATCGAGGTGCGCGCCGTCCATCTGCCGGGTGCGCTCGCCGACCCACACGAAGTGACCGGACAGGTCGTAGGCGCGGGCGCCGTCGAGCCCGTCGACCTCGATGCGGGTGAGCGCCCGCTCGTACTCGAGGATGAGCGCCTCGTGCGAGGAGTAGAGCTCGACGCCCTCGAGCGCCGCGTCGTCGACGCCGCACGCGCGCATGAAGCGCACCGCCCGGTCGATCTCGGCGGCCAGCTTCTCGTACCGGGCGCCGGTGTGCGTCGTCCGCGCGAACGCGGTGTTCCACGCGTGGACGCGGTCGAGGGCGGCCAGGCCACCGCCGGCGTAGGCGCGCAGCAGGTTCAGCGTCGATGCCGCCGTCGAGTACGCCTGCAGGATGCGGCGCGGATCGGGCGTCCGCTCGCCGTGCAGGTCGTTGACCATGTCGCCGCGGTAGGACGGCTTGCCGCTCGGGTCGAGATCCGAGGACCGGGGCTTGGCGTACTGGCCGGCGATCCGGCCGAGCTTCACCACCGGCATGGACGCGCCGTAGGTGAGCACCACCGACATCTGCAGCAGCACCCGCACCTTGCCGGCGATGTCGGCCTGCGAGCTCGTCACGAACGTCTCGGCGCAGTCGCCGCCCTGCAGCAGGAAGGCCTCGCCCCGGGCCACCGCGGCGAGGCGCTCGCGCAGCTGGTCGACCTCCGAGGCGACCACGAGCGGGGGCATGCCGGCGAGCGTCAGCGCGACCTCGCGCAGGGCGACGTCGTCGGGCCACCTCGGCTGCTGGGCCGCCGGCCGCGTGCGCCACGCGTCGAGGCTCTCGGCGAGTTCGTCCCTCGGGTCGGCGGCGTCGGTCGGTGCGGTCACGGGTCAAGCGTAGGCGGCAGCGGGAACGACGACGCGGCGCCCGTGCCGGGCAGGGTCGGTGCCGCCGGTCAGCGCAGTCCGGCGGCGTCCAGGTACCGTCCGAACGCCGACAGGGTGTCCGCGCACGACGGGTCGGGCACCGAGGACGCACTGCCGTTCGGGAAGCTGCCGAAGCTCACGCTCTCGGTGACGCCCCCGCTGCTGCCCTGCACCGCGGTGAAGTCGCACGAGTACGTGCCGTTGTCGTCGTCGGCGTAGACGCGGTGGCTGCCCGCCGCCTCGACGTGGGCGCCCTCGGGCACGGTGCGCTTCGAGTACTCCGGGTCGACGTAGGCGATGACGCGCTTGCCCGTCAGCACGCACCCGGCGTCGAAGGACTCCGCCGACGGCCGCGCCGAGCGCAGCAACGGCACGGACGAGACATCGGCCGCGGCGGCCACCTTGCACGCGTTCAGGGACGTCACCGACGGCGTCGGCGACGGCACCCGCTGCAGCCGGCCGGCCGCGACGGCACGGAGCAGGTTGCCGACGGCCTGGTCGCTGATGGCGCACGCCGCCTTCTCGTCCGGCTTGACGGCCCCGAGGGCGATGACCTGGAAGCTGACCGTGGCGCCGCGCACGACGGCGTCGCGGTCGCAGGCGTGCGACGCGGCGGAGTAGCGCCGGGCGAAGACGGTGTGACCCGCGACGGTGGTCCGGCGCGCAGCGCTCGTGATCGGCGCCTCCGTCGACGCCGAGACACGCAGGGTGACGTGCCCCGACGTGCCCGCCCGCGCGAACTGGAGCAGGCAGCCGTCGTGGTACTGCACCGACGGGTAGGACGCGACGAGACCGGCGACGCGGGGCAGCCCGGCCGCGGCGCAGAAGTCGGCCGTCACCGGGTCGCCGAGCTCGGTGTCGGGCGCGACCCGCGCGAACCGCTCGGGGACCGTGGCCCCGGACGACGACGATGCCGACGATGCCGACGTCGTCGACGGCGACGACGGCGACGACGGCAGGCACTGGGGGGCCGCGCTGGCACCGCTCGACGGCGAGCACGGCGCGGGCACGCTGCTGCTCGTCGGGTCGGGTGCCCCCGAGATGCTGCCCTGACCGTCGACGACCGCCGCGCAGCCGCCGGTGAGGAGGGCGACCGCGGCCGCCGTCAGCAGGACCCGACCTGGTGTCACTGGATTCCTCCCCGTCCGCTCAGCCGAAGAAGACCTCGGCCTCGCCGTAGAGCTCGCGCGAGACCACCTTGAGCTCGGCCGTGGCCTCGGCGAGCGGGACGCGCACGATGTCCGTGCCCCGCAGCGCGACCATGGTGCCCCAGTCGCCGTCGGTGGCGGCGTCGATCGCGTGCAGTCCGAAACGGGTGGCGAGCATGCGGTCGAACGCGGTCGGGGTGCCGCCGCGCTGGATGTGGCCGAGCACGGTCGTGCGGGCCTCCTTGCCGGTGCGCTTCTCGATCTCGCCGGCGAGCCACTCGCCGATGCCGCCGAGGCGGACGTGGCCGAACGCGTCGAGGCCCTTCGCGAGCACCGCGTTCTCACCGCCGTCGGGCGTCGCCCCCTCGGCCACGACCAGGATGGGCGCGTAGTGGGCCTGGAAACGGCTCTCGACGTAGGCGCAGACCCGTTCCAGGTTGAAGGGGAACTCCGGGAGCAGGATGACGTTCGCGCCGCCGGCGACGCCGGCGTGCAGGGCGATCCAGCCCGCGTGGCGTCCCATGACCTCGACGATCAGCGCGCGGTGGTGCGACTCGGCGGTCGTGTGCAGCCGGTCGATGGCCTCCATCGCGATGTTGACCGCGGTGTCGAAGCCGAAGGTGTAGTCGGTGGCGTTGAGGTCGTTGTCGATCGTCTTCGGGACGCCGATGACGTTGACGCCCTGCTCGTGCAACCGGGTGGCGACGCCGAGGGTGTCCTCGCCGCCGATGGCGATCAGCGCGTCGACGCCCAGCGCATGCAGGTTCTCGACGACCTTCGCGACGCCGCCCTCGATCCCGAACGGGTTCGTCCGCGACGAGCCCAGGATGGTGCCGCCGCGCGGCAGGATGCCGCGGACGTCCGGGATCCCGAGGGGCATCGTGATGCCCTCGAGCGGGCCGCGCCAGCCGTCGCGGAAGCCGACGAACTCGTGACCGTGGACGCCGGCGCCCTTGCGGACCACGGCCCTGATCACCGCGTTCAGCCCCGGGCAGTCGCCCCCGCCGGTGAGCACTCCGATGCGCATGACCAGCACCCTAGCGAGCCAGGGCCCGCCACTTCGCGAGGTTGTGGCGGGCGTCGGCGAGCGCGTCGTGCTGGTCGGGCGGCGCCGGCGGCAGCGGCGGGCTGCCGGCGTCCTCCCAGCGCTGCTTGAGCTCGTGGGTGAAGCGCGGGATCGGGCGGGGCAGCGCGCGCATGTCGCCCCACAGCTGGCACAGCACCACGTGGTCGTACGCCGCGACCCAGGCCCACAGCTCGACGGGCTCGCCCGGTCCGGTCAGGAAGGCGAGCAGGTCGTCGCGGATCGCGGCGCGTGAGCGCCAGGCCCGGTCGGCGGGCGCCGGCAGCTTGTCCAGGACGTGCCGGCGCACCCAGTCGATGGCACGCGTGGGGTCGAACTCGGTGGAGACCGCGTAGAACTCGCGACCCGTCTCGTCGACCACGCCGATCGACACCAGCTCGATCGTGGTGCCGTCCTCGATGAACTCGCAGTCGTAGAAGTACCGCACGCCCGCGCCGTGATCAGGACGCGCGCGTGCCGGGCACGCGATCGCCCAGCTCACGCACGGCGCGGGGATCACGGGCGCCGACCTCGCGGGCGTCGCGTTCGCGCGCGCCGAAGCCGGTGTCCGAGCCCTGCGACTTCTTGACCGACGCCGCGTACTGGTCCACGTACTCCTGGCCGGACAGCTGCATGAGCTCGTACATGATCTCGTCGGTCATGGAGCGCTCGACGAAGCGGTCGCCGGACATGCCCTCGTAGCGCGAGAAGTCCAGCGGCTTGCCGACGCGGACGCCGGGACGCGGTCGCAGCCGCGGCACGAGCCGGCCGGGCGGCTGGATGACCTCGGTGTTCACCATCGTCACCGGGATCACGACGGCGCCGGCCTCGAGCGCCATGCGCGCCACGCCCGTCTTGCCGCGGTAGAGCCGCCCGTCGGGCGAGCGCGTGCCCTCGGGATAGATGCCCAAGAGCTTGCCCTCGGCCAGCACCCGCACCCCGGTGGTGAGCGCGGCGCGGGCGGCGTCCTTGTCGTTGCGGTCGATCGGCACCTGGCCGACGCCGGAGAAGAACTGCCGCGAGAACCAGCCCTTGATGCCGGGCGTCGTGAAGTACTCGGACTTGGCCAGGAACGTCACCTTGCGCGGCATGAGCAGCGGCATGAAGAACGAGTCGCAGAACGACAGGTGGTTGCTGGCGAGGATGGCCGGACGGTCGTCGGGGACGTTCTCGCGCCCCTCGATCCACGGCCGCCAGAAGAAGCGCAGCAGCGGGCCGAGGAAGATGAACTTGGCGAGCCAGAAACCCAAGTGCTCGCACCCCTTGTCACCCGGACCGGAAATCTCTGCCCGAAGCGTAGTCGTGCCGGCGCGCCCCGGCCAGCGCCCGGGCGGGGAACGGCGCGTTCCCGCTCGCCCCGACCGGCCTCGGAAAGGCATGATGGGAGCGTGCCTGCCACGCCTCCCGACGCCGCGGACGCGGCGCCCTTCGCCGCCGACGGACCCGGCGGCGCGGGCAGCGTCGGCGTCGTGGTCAGTCACGGCTTCACCGGGACCCCGGCCAGCATGCGGCCGTGGGCGCAGCACCTCGCCGACGCCGGTTTCAGCGTGCGGTTGCCGCTGCTGCCCGGTCACGGCGCCACCTGGCGCGAGACCAACCGCACCCGCTGGCCGCAGTGGTACGAGGCGATCGAGTCCACGTTCGCCGAGCTGCGCGAGCGCTGCGACACCGTCCTCGCGATGGGGCTGTCCATGGGCGGGACGTTGGTGACGCGGCTGGCCGAGCAGCATCCCGAGACGGTCGCCGGCCTCGTGCTGGTGAATCCCGCCTACGGCACGCGGCGTGTCGACGCCAAGCTGGCGCCCTACATCGGTCGGCTGGTCCGCTCCCGGCCGTCCATCGGCGGCGACATCAAGAAGCCCGGCGTCGCGGAGCCTGCGGCCGATCGCACCCCGGTGCTGGCCTTCGCCTCGTTGCAGCAGCTGTGGAAGGCGACGGTGGCGGACCTGCCCCGCGTCACCGCGCCGGTGCTGCTGTACCGCTCGCGCGAGGACCACGTCGTCGACGACCTCTCCGTCGAGCTGCTGCACCGCGGCGCGGTGAACACGACCGTGCGCGAGGTCGTGCTCGAGGACAGCTACCACGTCGCGACGCTGGACAACGACGCGCCGACGATCTTCGCCGGCAGCGTCGACTTCGCCCGCACGATCGCCGGTGTGGGTGCCCCGTGAGCACGGCGAGCCCCGAGCCGCCGCGGCACGACAACGGGCTGCGCGCGCCGGCCTACGTCGCGCTGACCGATGTCGAGCCCGAGGTCGGCCAGCACCTGCTCGACGCGCTCGGTCGCGCCCGGATCGCGGCCTACCTCGCCGACGGGTTGCCACCTGGTCACGACCGGCGTCGACTGTTCGTCGCCTCCGACGAGCGGGTCGATGCCCGCACGATCGTGGCCGCGGCCGTCCGGGCCCTCGGCGACGACACGCACCCGGACGTGGAGCTGCCGGCGGTGGACGGGCGGTCCGACCCGCTCGCCGGCATCGACACCGACTCGGTGTTCGACGCGCTCGTGGCCGACTGGCACGTCGACACCCACGCCGCGATCCGCGACGCCGAGCGTGACCTGAACCGGGAGGACGCCGACTGGCGCGCCCGCCTGGTGCAGCCGCCCGTCGACGAGGACCCGGTGTGGCTCGACGACGACCACTACATCCCGCCGCCGCCGCCCCCGTTGCCGCGCCTGGCCGGCCCCACCATCCTGGCGATGGCCGTCCTCGCCGTCTCCGTCGTCGTGCTCGGCCTCGGCGGCCAGTTCGGGGTCGCGGGGAACCTGACCTTCGTCCTCGGCATCGCCGGCCTGCTGCTCGGCGCCGGCATCCTGCTCAGCCGCGTCCGCAACTCCGGCCGCGACGAGGACGACGACGGCGCGGCGCTCTGACGGCGGGGCCCCGTCCGGTCACCGTGCGGAGCTTGTCGTACGCCCCGTGTGCGCGCCGTACACGCGCCGTACACGCGCCGTACACGCGCTGTCGGACACCGCGCGGAGGCCCACCCCGGCAGGCCGGCCGCGGCGGTCCCGCCTACCAGCGCTGTCGGTCGGCCACCGTGTCGTCCGCGTCGGCGGTGTCGTGGGTGTCGTGGGTGTCGTGGCTGTCGAGGGCATCGGGCGTGTCGGCCGTGCCGAGGGCGCCGGCCTTCTCGGCCGTGTCGGCGTCCTCGGGAAGGTGGTCGGTCTCGGCGAGCAGCTCGCGCAGTTGCTCGCGGCCGCCGGCGGCGAGCAGGGCACCCGCACCGACGAGCAGGTAGGCCAGGACCATGCCCCAGGCGCCCACTCCGGAGTGGGCGACGAAGTCGCCGTACGCCGGTGGAGTGCTGCGCACGCGTGACCCGAGCACGTGGGCGAGCTTGGCGGCGTCCACCCGTACGTACTCGACCGCCACCGCGGTGAGGACCACGCCGGCCAGGGCGAGCGCGGCCGCCGTCGCGCCGACGGCCGCCGCGCGGCCGCCGCCGCCCAGGCCGGCGGCGACCAGGCCGACGAGGGCTGCGACGAGCAGCACCGCGATGGCGAGCCAGCCGAAGTAGGCGGGCGACAGCCCGAGATCGATGGCGCTCGCGAAGTCCGGGAAGCGCCGGTAGCCGGCGATGCTGTCGCGCACGTCGGCGACGGTGGTGCCGTGGGCGAGGATGCCGCCGAGGCTCGAGCGGTACCACGGCAGCACCGTCATCGACAGCATGCCGAGCAGGGCGCCGCCGAGCACGAGCCCCAGTCCGGTCAGGGTCCGGGTGCCGCGCTGCATCGCTTCACCCTAGCCAGCGCGGGCGGCACCGCCGGCCGCGGCCGACGTCGACGCCGGGCCGGCGCCGTCGTCAGCCTCGCCGCAGCGGGAAGTCGATCCCCGTCCGGGTCGCACCGAGCCCCAGGGTGACGACGGTGGCCTTGGCCAGCGGCGGCATCTTCTCCTCGTCGACCCAGGCGACGTGGCGCCAGCACTGGCCCTGGTACCCGTCGGCCACCACGCAGACCGTGTAGTCGCCGGGCGGCAGGGCGTCGACCGACCAGCGGCCGTCGCGCCCGGCCTCGCCGTAGCGGACGAGGTCGGCACGGCGGCCGGCGAGGACGAAGACGTCGGCGGCGACTCCGCGACCCGCGCGCGTGACGCGGCCGGCCAGCGCGCCGCCGTGGACGAGCCGCAGATCCACGCGCGTGTCCGCGTCCCGGGCCACGGTGACCGCGGTGCCGGTGGCGGCGGCCGGAGCGCCGCCGTGGCACTGCGACAGGTAGCCGGTCGTGCCGCCGCTCGCGGGCGACGGGATCGCACACACCTGCCAGCTGCCCGGCCGGACGCCGATCACGGTGTAACCGCCGTCGGCGCCGGTGAGGCTGCCGGCGCCGGGCGAGCCCGTCTCGGCGGAGACGGAGCGCAGGTCGCCGTCGAAGTACTCGCCCGAGCCCGGGGCGTCGTCGGCGGCCGAGCCGGGGACGACGAGCCGGGCGCCGGGCACCGGCTTGCCGGCGGCGTCGGTCACCGTGCCGGACACGGTGCCGCCGTCGGCGAGGGTCATGGTCAGCTCGACGGTGCGGCCGCGCCCGACCGCGACGTCGAACGTGCTGCCGTGGCAGGCGTCGCTGTAGCCGGTGGGCGAGCCGCCGGCCGGCGTGGTGCCGAAGTAGCCGTACAGGCACACCGCGTACGTGCCCGCCGTCAGCCCGTCCAGCTGCGCCACGCCGTCGCCGTCGGTGAGCCGGGACGCGGCGATCTCGCCCGCGGTGCGGGCACCGAGCAGCCCGACGGTCTGGCAGGCGTAGTCGTCGTCGTCCTCGTCCTTGCACGGCGCGATCGCCGTGGCGTCGACCGCGGTCACCGGGCCGCCCTGGCTGTCGACGACGCGCACCCGGATCGCCGTCGTCGCCGGCGTCCGCAGCCGCACGCCGCCGGTCACGTGGCCGGCGCGCACCGTCGTGCGTGCACTGCAGCCCTGCACGCCCGCCGTGTCGGCGGTGGCGGTGTCGAAGCAGACGCGGTGCGTGCCGCTGGTCAGGCCACCGAGCACGAAACGGCCGTGGGCGTCGGTGGTCGTGAACCCGGAGTCGTCGATGTCGAGGTCGAGGTCGTCGACCCCGGCCGACGACGGGTCGTAGACGACCACTCCCGCCACCGGCTTGCCGGCCGCGTCGACCACGGTCCCCGCGATCGCGCCGCCGGCGGCCAGCCGGGTGTCGATGCCGGTCAGCGTCCGGCCGGCCGACAGCGCGAACGCCCCGTCGTGCCGCCAGCACGCCCCCAGCACGCCGGACGTGCCGCCGCTCGAGCCGTCGTTGCCGAAGCACGCGCCGTACCGGCCGGCGGGCAGGCCCGTCGCCGTCCAGCGACCGTGCGCGTCGGTCGTCGCGCCGCCGCCCCACTCCGCGTCCTTCGCGGTGCTCTCGATGTCGACGCCGGCGTGCGCGACCGGCCGGCCGTGCGGCCCGGTCAGGGTGCCGCTGACGGCGGCGCCGCGCGGGAGCGCGAGCCGGGTGGAGGTGGTCTTGCCGGTGGTGACGGTGACGGGGCGAGCGGTGCAGCGCGGCGCCCATCCGCTGCGGCTGCCGGCCGTCGAGGACGTGCTGGCGCAGACCCGGTAGCGACCGGCGGCGACGGCCCCGATGCGGTACCGGCCGTCGGCGCCCGCGGACGCGAAACCACCCCAGAGCGACTCGACGTCGTCCACCGGATCGAGCTCCACGTCACCGGCGAGGGGACGGCCCGTGGCCGACGTCAGCCGCCCGGTGACCGTGCCGCCGTCGGCGCGGGTCAGCCTGAGGGTGGGCAGGGTCGTCACGGCACCGGCCGCGACGGTTGTCGCGCGCTTGGCGCACGACGTGACGTAGTTCGAGCCGGTCGTCGCGCCGGACACCGACGCGTCGTCGCCGTAGGCGCACACGGTGAACGCCCAGCCCGGCCCGACCCCGCGTGCGGTGAAGGTGCCGTCGGTGCCGGTCTCGAAGTAGTCCCCGCTCAGCTCGAGGAAGGAGCTGTAGGCCGAGGTGGCGGCCTGCACGTACGGGGTGACCGGCATGAAGAACGGCGTCGCGCCGGCGATCGGGTGGCCGGCGGTGTCGACGACCGTGCCCGTGACGACCGCACCGGGCTCGAGCACCACCGTCGCCGCCGACACCGTCGCGCCGGAGCCGATCGCGACAGTCGCGTACTCGGGCTGGTAGCCGGTGCGGTCGGAGTTCCCGCCCGCGGCGTCGCCGCCCCAGACGAGCACGCTCCAGCCGCCCGCGGGCAGGGTCAGCGTGTACCGCCCCGCCGCGTCGGTCAGCGTGCTGACGGCTTCGAGGTCGTCGCCGCTCCAGCGGTAGGCGGTGACGTCGGCGCGGACGAGCGGGCTGCCGGCGGTGTCGACGACGCGACCCGCGTACGTGCCCGGCGCGCCTGCCGGCGTCGAGGCCGGCGGGGTGGTGAAGCGGGTGACCGCGGGCGCGGACGCGCGGCCGGCGCGGTCGACGGCGAAGATCGACACCGCGTAGCGGGTGCCCCGGCGCAGGCCGGCGAGCCGCACCTTGTGCGCGGTGCGCGAGGTCGGGCGCACGCCGGTGCCGCGCGAGACGCCGGTCGGCGCGGCGGAACCGACGGCGTAGCGGACGACGACGCGACGCAGCTCGCGCGACGCCGGGTTGCGCCACTGGACGACCGTGTCGTCACGACCCTCGTAGGCGCGCGGGAAGCGCGGCGCGGCGAGCAGCGTCGTCGCCCGGACGACGGCGGCGCGCGCGGCGTGGCCGTGCCCGTCGGTGGCGAAGACCGCGAACGAGTAACGCCGGCCCGGGCTGAGGTCACGCACCGTGGCGGTGTGCCGGGAGGCGCCGAACCGGCCGACCCGGTGCCCCTGGTGGATCGTGCGCGGCGCCGTGGCGCCCGGCAGCACCCGCACCTGGGTGGCCGCGAACGAGCGGGACGACGGGTTGCGCCACGACAGCCGCAGCGAGTGCGCGGTGACGGCCGTCGCGGTCACCGCGCGCGCCCGCGCGGGGGCGCCCGTCGCGTGTGCCGGCGCCGCGCCGGCGCCGGCCGCGGTCCACGGCGCGACCGCACCCAGGACACCGATCACACATCCGGCCGCAAGGGCAGCCGCCATCGTCCGTCGCATCGACATTCCCTCCCGAACAGACCGAGCTGTGCGCACGCTAATCGACGCGGATGATCAAGCACAGCTTTGCGGGACCAAAGACTGCAAACTCGAGTCACACACCGGGCATACAGGGTCTTTCGCCCCCCGGGGAGGGTCAGGGGACGGTGACGTCGGCCCGGGCCCCCGACCCGGGCACCTCGGCGGCGTCGACGACGGCGATCCGCTCGTCGACGAGCAGGCCACCGGGCAACGGGACCCGGCCCGCCGCGAGCGCGGCCGAGGCGGGGCGGTCCGGACGCGGGTCGGCGACGCTCACGAGCGCCGGCCGGCCGTCGCCGAGCTCGGCCAGGGCCTGCTGCAGCTCGTCGCCCTGCCGCTGCCGGTCCGCGGGATCGCCGTGCAGCCGGGCGGCGGCCACGACGAACGGCCGCCCCCCCACGCGCATCGCCGCGATCGCGGCGCCGGGCGGGCGAGGTCCGCGGAACCGGCGACGCGGGGCGAAGCCGAGCTCGCGGGCGACCTCGACGTCCACGCCCAGGGTCGAGAGCAGCAGCGCGCCGCCGGCGGTCCGGCCCCCGGCCACCACCACCAGCCCGGCCTCGCGGGCGATCGCGGCGCAGGCCGAGCGCCAGCGCAGCAGGCTCGGCGCACCGTGCACGCACGCGACGTCGGGGCGCGCCTCGGCGATCAGCCGGGCCAGCGCGTGTCGGTCGCCCGAGAGGGCGTCGGCGTCGACACGGAGCAGGCGTAACGACGGCACGCCGTCATCCTGCCGTACGCGCTCAGCCCGCCGGACGCGCGTACCGGCGGGCGAGGTCCGCGGCGCCCACGAGACCGGCGTCCGGGCCGAGCGCGGCCGCGACGACCCGGGCCGGCGGGCGGAACCCGCGCCCCGTGAGCGTGTGCTCGAACTCCTCGCGGGCCGGGCCGAGCAGCAGCTCGCCGGCGGCGACCACTCCCCCGCCGATCACGAAGACGGACGGGTCGATGACGGCGGCCAGGTTGGCGAGGCCGCGGCCGAGCCACCGGCCCACCGTCGTGCAGATCGAGCGGGCGGCGGGGTCGCCGGCGGCCGCGGCCGCGGTGACGTGCAGGCCGGTGAGCGCGTCGACCGAGCCGGCGAGCGCGACCATGCGCTCCGCCGCCATCGGCGACTCGTCGGCGAGCTCGCGGGCGTCACGGGCGAGGGCCCGGCCGGACGCGTACATCTCCCAGCAGCCGCGGTTGCCGCAGGCGCACCGCCGACCGTCCGGGACGAGCGTCATGTGGCCGTACTCGCACGCGATGCCGAACGCGCCGCGGTACACCGAGCCGTCGGCGACGAGGCCGCCGCCGATGCCGGTCCCGAGGGTCACGCACACGACGACCGCGTCGTCGCGTGCCGCGCCGAAGCGGTACTCGGCCCACGCCGCGGCGTTGGCGTCGTTCTCGACCACGACCGGGAGCGGGATGCGGCCGCCGAGCGCGTCGCGCAGCGGCTCGTCGCGCCAGGCGAGGTGCGGCGAGAACAGCACCGTCGCGTGGTCGTTGCCGATCCAGCCCGCCGCGCCGATGCCCACCGCGGTGACGTCGTGCCGCGCCGCGAGCGCGGTGACGACCTCGACGATGACCCGTTCGGTCGCGGCGACGTCGGTCCCCGGGGTGTCGGCCCGCTCCCGGTCGACGATCGCACCGGAGCCGTCGACGACGCCGGCGGCGACTTTCGTGCCGCCGATGTCCACCCCGATGGCCAGGCTCGTCGGCGCGCTCATCGGCCGCCGTCCCCGGGCTCGTCGTCCAACCGGATGTGCTGGACGCGGGGAGCCGGGCGGGGGCGGTCGCGCGTGGCGTCCGGGCGCGGATCGAGCCCGGCCGATCCGGCCGGGCGCCACGCCGTGGAGTCCAGCAGCGCCCGCAGCGCCGCCGCGAGCGCCGACCCGGCCTCGACCAGCCGGTCCGCGACGTCAGGGTTCTCGCCGCGCAGCATGCTCGCGAACTGGCACAGCGGACACCACTGGCACTCCGGCCCGCCGTGGCCGGACGGCGGCGCGGGCAGGTTGCGCTGCGACCACTGCTGCACGGCGTCCTGCATCGCGGTGAGCAGCGACCGCGCGTCGTCGCCGAGCTCGCCGAACGGGCCGCGCGCGTCAGCCACGGCCCGCTCCCGGGTCGGCGCCGCCACGGCCGGGACGGCGGCCGCCCCGGGCGCGCTCGCCGCCGCGGCGGCGCGGGACGGTGCGCTTGTACGGCAGCGGCCGGTGCGACGACCACTGCCGCGGATCGGGCCGGAAGCGCACGTGCAGCTCCCGGCCGTCGTAGTGCCCGCCGACGACGTCGCAGCGGCGCAGCACACCCGGCAGGTCGAGCACCCGACGGTAGGCACCGACGCTCACGATCAGCTCGTCGCCGGCCCGCGCGGCGTCGACGTCGGCCCGCTGCGCCAGCGGCAGCGTCAGGTGCAGCTCGAACCCCTCGTCGGTCGCGTTGACGCGCATGATGCGGCTGGTGTCCGCCGGCGGCGCCGGATCCAGGCCCGGCAGCTCGCCGTACAGCGCGTCGGCGAGCTCGCGCAGCGCGACCGCGCCGACCGGCTCGGCGGGGCGGTAGGCGAGCTCGCGCACCGGCAACCCCGCGAAGGACTCCCGGATCGTGACCAGTTGCCGGGCCTGCGCCTCGGCCCAGCCGCGACGCCATTCGTCGTCCCCGGCGGGGAAGACCCGGTTGGCGACGACGAGGTCGACCGCGTAGCCGTAGAGCGCGAGGGCGGTGAACGTGCGCCGCGCCTCCGCGACCACGACCGTCTCGGGCGTGAGCACGAGCCGCACCGACGTCACCGCCGGGTCGCCGAGCAGCTGGCGCACGCCGGCGAGCTCGTCGGCGAGACGCAGCAGCGCCTCGAAGATGTCGTCGGGGGGAACGGCGTCGCCGCGACCCAGGACCGCGGCCAGCGGACGCACCGAGCGGGCGATGCGCCGCTGCGCCGGGAACACCCGGTCGAGGTACCAGCCGAGCGCCTCGGGCAGGGCGAGCAGCCGCAGCGTCTCCGCCGTCGGCGCGCAGTCCACGACGAGGGTGTCCCAGTCGCCGGTGAGCGCGAGCTCGCGCACGGCCAGCAGCGCGAGCACCTCGTCCACGCCGGGCAGCACGGTCAGCTCGTCGGCGGTGATCGGATCGACGCCGCCGCGCGCGAGCAGGTCGACGAGGAAGCCCTGCACGTCGCGCCAGGCCGCCTCGAAGCGCCCCTGCGTGTCGACCTGCACCGCCCACAGACCCGGGGTGACCTCGGCCGGCTCGTCGGTGAGCGGCGTCGCGAGCGCGTCGGACAGCGAGTGGGCGGTGTCGGTCGACAGCAGCAACGTCTTCACGCCGCGGTCGGCGAGCCGCAGCGCCGTCGCGGCCGCCGTCGTCGTCTTCCCGACGCCGCCCTTGCCGGTGAACAGCAGGATGCGCGCGCCCGTCCCCTCGCCGCTCGGGGTCACCCGGCTCACGCGACCCGCAGCGACTCGACGCGCTTCTTCAGTTCCTTCAGCGCGGTGTCCATCACGACGCGCTCGGCCTTGCGCTTGAGCAGACCCAACATCGGGATGGCGAGGTCGACCGACAGCGAGTACGTCACCCAACTGTGGGCGGGGCCCTCGCCGCGCACCGCGTACGACCCCTCCTGCGCGCGCATCATCTGCCCCGACAGCAGGTGCCACTCGACCCGCTCGTCGCCGTGCCAGGAGTACTCGAGCTCGTAGCGGTCGCGCACGATCCCGGCGTCGAGGACGAAGGCCACGCGGCGCGCCCGACCGTCCGGACCGGTCTCGAGCACCTCGGCCGACTTCACCGACCCGGCCCACCGCGGGTAGTTCGCGAAGTCGGCGATGACGGCCATGATGTCCGAGGGGTCGGCGTCGATGCCGATCGACTGCGTCGACTCGTCGGGCATGACACGTGAGGCTACCGGTCCCGCCCCGGCGGCCTGCGGCTCCACGGCGGCGCCCCCGTCCCGCCCGCGGACCCGCCGTAACCGGTCAATCGCCGCGCACCCGCCCGCCCCCGCCGGATGACCGGAACATCGTGTCGCGGGGAATTCACCGACGGGCTACGGTGAGCCCGGGCGGCGGCGCGGGGCCACGCCGCTCGAGGGCCTTCCACGAAAGGACGCCGGACGCGTGCAGGAACTGCATGTCGCGAGCAGCATCACGACACTGAGCCAGACCAACACCGCCGACTTCGTCTTCGACAACGCCGGGACGCGCCCACAGCACGTCGCGCTGCGCCGCCGCGTCGGGGACGCCTGGCAGGACGTCACCGCCGGCGCGTTCGCCGACGAGGTCACCGCCGTCGCCAAGGGGCTGGTGGCCGCCGGCATCGAGGCCGGCGACCGTGTCGCGGTGATGAGCAAGACCCGGTACGAGTGGACGCTGCTCGACTTCGCGCTGTTCACCGCCGGCGCCGTCGTCGTCCCCATCTACGAGACGTCCAGCGCCGAGCAGATCGAGTGGATCGTCACCGACTCCGGCGCACGCGGGATCGTCGTCGAGACCGACGAGCACGAGCAGCTCGTCGCCGCGGTCCGCGACGACGCACCCGAGCTCGCGCACGTGTGGACCATCGACTCCGGCGCCGTCGACGAGATCGTCGCGGGCGGCACCGAGGTCGCGGAGGCCGAGATCACCGCGCGCCGCCAGTCCGTCGGCCTCGACGACCTCGCCTCGATCATCTACACCTCGGGCACGACCGGCCGCCCCAAGGGCTGCGAGCTCACCCATCGCTGCTTCGTCACCGAGGCCGTCGAGCTGATGGACCTGCTCGAGGACTTCTTCAACGAGGACACGTCCACGCTGCTGTTCCTGCCGATCGCCCACGTGTTCGGCCGGGCCATCGAGATCGGCGCGCTCGCGGTGGGCTGCACCCTCGGCCACTCGCCCGACGTCAAGAACCTGCTCGAGGACCTCGCCGGCTTCAAGCCCACCTTCGTGCTCGCGGTGCCCAGGGTGTTCGAGAAGGTCTACAACGGCGCCAAGCAGAAGGCCCACGCCGACGGCAAGGGCAAGATCTTCGACGCGGCCGAGTCCGTCGCGGTGCGCTACTCCGAGGCCACCTCGACCGGCTCGGCGCCGCTCCCGCTCAAGCTCGCGCACGCACTGTTCGACAAGCTCGTGTACGGCAAGCTGCGCGCCGCCCTCGGGGGCAACTGCGTCGCCGCCGTCTCCGGCGGCGCCCCGCTCGGCGCCCGGCTCGGTCACTTCTTCCGCGGCATCGGCGTCACCATCTACGAGGGGTACGGCCTCACCGAGACGACGGCCGGCATCACCGTCAACCGCCCCAGCGCGATCAAGGTCGGCACGGTGGGCCGCCCGGTCGGCGGCACCACGGTCCGCGTCGCCGAGGACGGTGAGCTGCTGTTCAAGGCCCCGCACGTCTTCCGCGGCTACTGGCACAACGACGACGCCACCGCCGAGGCGCTCGAGTCCGACGGCTGGTTCCACTCCGGTGACATCGGCGAGATCGACGACGACGGCTTCGTGCGCATCACCGGCCGCAAGAAGGAGCTCATCGTCACCGCGGGCGGCAAGAACGTCGCCCCCGCCGTGCTCGAGGACCGCGTCCGCGCCCACTGGCTGATCAGCCAGTGCCTCGTCGTCGGCGACCAGAAGCCGTTCATCGGCGCGCTCGTCACGATCGACCCCGAGGCGCTGCCGCAGTGGCTCGACAAGGCGGGCCGGTCGGCCGACACCACGATGGCCGACCTCGTCGACGACGAGGAGCTGCGCGCCGAGGTCCAGGCCGCGGTCGACGACGCCAACAAGGCCGTCAGCAAGGCCGAGTCGATCCGCAAGTTCACGATCCTGCCCGCCGACTGGACCGAGGAGGGCGGGCAGATGACCCCGTCGCTGAAGGTCAAGCGCAACGTCGTGCACCAGGAGAACGCCGACCAGATCGCCGCGCTCTACGGCAGCTGACGGCCCGCGCCGGTCAGCCGTCGAGCAGCGCGCGCAGCCGACCGGCGAGCACGTCCCAGCGCCAGTCACGCTCCACCCAGGCCCGCCCGGCCGCGCCCATGCGCGCGCGGAGCGCGTCGTCGCGCAGCAGCGTGACCAGCCGGTCGGCCACCGCGTGCTCGTCGCGGCCGTCGACCACGTACCCGGTCTCGCCGTCGCGCACGGCGTCCGGTGCGCCACCGGAGTCGCCCACGACCACGGGCAGGCCGGTCGCCGACGCCTCGAGGAACACGATGCCGAGCCCCTCGACGTCCATGCCGAGCCGGCGGGTGCGGCACGGCATCGCGAAGACGTCGCCCGCGGCGTAGTGGGCCGGGAGCTCCGCCTGGGCGACCGCGCCGGTCACGACCACGTCCGGCGCGACGCCGTGGCGTCCGGCCAGCTCGACGAGCCGGTCGCGGTACGGGCCGCCGCCCACCAGCAGCAGCGCGGCGTCCGGGATCTCCCGTCGGACGAGCGGGAGGGCGCGCACCAGCACGTCCTGGCCCTTGCGCGGGACGAGGCGCGAGACGCAGACCACGGTCGGTCGGTCGGCGAGCCCGTGCCGCGCCCGGACCGCCGTCCCGTCGACATCCGACCGGAACGTCTCGACGTCCACTCCAGGTGTGAGCTGGACGAGCTCCGCGTGTCGACCGAGCGGCCCGCGCAGCCGCCGCCGGAAGTACTCCCCCAGGTAGGTGACGACGTCGGCGCCGTCGCCGATGCGGCGCAGCGCCTGCCGGGCGCCCGGCAGCATGGCCCAGCCCGCCTCGTGCCCGTGCGTCATCGCGAGCACGCGCTCCGCACCCGCCGCACGCAACGCGGGGGCGAGCAGGCCCAGGGGCGCCGCCGCCCCGAACCACACGGCGCTGCAGCCGTGCTCGCGCAGCAGCGCGACGGCGCGCGCTCGGACGGCCGGCGTCGGGAGCAGCAGCCCCGTGCCGTGCCGCACCACCGGGAACGGCTGCGCGGCGTCGAAGTCGGCCGCGCCCGCGTGGTCGGAGGCGTGGACCACGATCGAGCCGGGCGGCTGGCGCAGCGCCATCTCGTGCACGAACGACTGGATGCCGCCCTGCCGGGGCGGGAAGTCGTTGGTGACGACCAGGGTGCGACGGTGGCCGGCCGCGCGAGCCGGGCCCGTCATGCGAGCTGCTCCGCGACGGCGGCGCGCACCGCGGCGGTGAACCGTGCCGGCGTCTCGTGCAGCACCTGGCGCAGCGCGATCGCGACGGCCTCGTCGCTGCTGTTCCCGCTCGTCCCCGCCGCGGCCACCGCGCGGTAGAGCCGCACGAGCGCGACCCGGCCGTGGCGCTGCGCGACGGAGCGGCAGGCGAGCCACGACAGCTGGTAGGCCGTGGCGTTCGTGGCGGCGGTGTCGAAGTCGGCCGCGGTGGGCAGCGTCCGCGGCACGCCGCTGCGGCGCACGAGCGCCCGCAGCTCGGCGGCGGCCGCGGCGACGGGCCGCTCGTTGCCCAGGTAGCCGACGTAGTCGGCGAAGCCCTCGACGAGCCACCGGGGCGTCGCGTCGGTGGTCCAGGTCGCGGTCGCGAGGTGGGTGATCTCGTGCTGCAGCACGAGCCGCGTCGCCGTGGGGGTCAGTCGCCGCAGCTCGTCGGGCACGACCACGACCCGCTGCCCGTACGGCCGGCCGGTCAGCACGTCCTGACCGTCCGACGTCGCGACCGCGCCGACCTCCGCACCGCTCGACGCGGCCGCACCGAGGGCGGCGGCGCGTTCGGCAGCGGAGGCCGGGACGATCACCGCCACCGCGCGGGCCCAGCCGCGGCCGACCACGCCGGTCACGACCGGCACCGCCCGCGCCGCGTCGGCCAGCACGGTCCGGGCGAGCGTGACGTCGCGGGGGTGGGCGAGCACCACGACCCCCGCGCCCCGCAGGACCCGCAGCGCGCCGAAGTCCCACGGGCCGCGCCAGCTGCGGCCGCCGTCGTCGGCGAGGTCGGTGTCGGCCACCACGACGGCACGCCCGTCGCGGCGCACGACGGTCCACCAGAGGTCGCGGGACGTCGCGACGGCGTCGACGCCGCGGACCGCGTAGCGCAGCGTCACCCGGACGACGACCGCGCCGCCGCCGCGCCGCGCGCGCACCGCCCGTTGCGCCTCCGCGGCGACCGGCGGCCCGAGCGCGTAGGACCACCGCGACAGCGGCACCGCGGCGATCCCGGCGAACGCGCTGCGCTGCCGGCGGCCGAACGCGTCACCGGCGACGTCGGCGAGGAACGCGGGCGCGTCGTGCGCGCGGACCGCCGCCGCGTGCCGGACCAGCATGGCTGCGATGTCGCCACGCGTCGGCGGCACGTCGTCGGCGTCGTCGGCCGAGCAGCCCGCCGTGCCGGCCACCAGTGCGCACGCCAGCACCGTCGCGACCGCCGCCGGCACGACACGACGACGCCGCCCCGGTGCCGATCGCGGCACCGGGGCGGCGTGGGGTCGTGCGGTCACCTGCCGAGTATGCGCAGCAGGACCGGTACCGGCGGCGTCAGCCCAGGTGGGTGGCGCCGACGATGTCGCTGCTGAACGAGCTGACCGGGACGACCTCGACGGGCTGGCCCTCGGTCGGCGCCGAGACCATCATGCCGTCGCCGATGTAGATCGTGACGTGCCCGATCGGCTGGTACATGAAGATCAGGTCGCCCGGGCTGAGCGAGTCCAGGCCGACGTGCTTGCCGTAGTTGAACTGGTCGGCGGCCGAGTGCGGCAGGCTGACGCCGCCGGCCTGCCACGCGCCCATGGTCAGCCCCGAGCAGTCCCAGGAGCTGGGCCCGGCGGCGCCGAAGACGTAGGGCTCGCCCACCTGGTCCAGCGCGAACGCCACGGCCTTCTTGGCCGCGGCCGTGCCGGCACCGGGCAGGTCCTTGATCTTCGAGGTCGCGACCGACGGGCTGCTGGAGCGCTGGAAGCGCGCGCGCTGCTTGGCGTTGAGGGTGCTGAGCAGGTCCTTGTACTTGTCGATCTGCTTGGTCACGGCGTCACGCTTGCCGGCGATGCCGTCGCGCTCCTTCCTCGCCGCGGCGAGCGCGGTGCGGGCGCGGTCGGCCTGCGTCTCGGCCTGCGTGCGGGCGGACTCGAGACGCGTCACGAGATCGGAGTCGTAGCTGGAGATCATGCCCAGCGTCTCGAGCCGGTCGAGGTAGTTCGGGCCGCTGTTGCTGTCGAGCAGCGCACCGGCCGCGCCCAGCGAGCCCGCCTGGTACTGCGCCTGCACGTTCTGCGCGAACGCGAGACGAGCGCTGCGGTAGGTCGTGCGCGCGGTGGTCTCGGCGGTCTTGGCACGCGCGGCGGCCTTGTCGCGCTTGGCGACGTTCACCCGGGCCTGGTTGTAGCGCTCGACGAGCTGGGAGTTCTGCTCGGCGAGGTGGCCGAGCTGCTTCTGCACGTCGGCGATCGACGGCTCCCGGCGCGGCGCGGACGGCGACGCGGAAGCGAGGGTGGGGGCGACGACCGTGGTCGCGGCCAGGGCGGCCACCACGATCGCGGGCCGGGCGCGGTGCATGAAACGGATCGCCACTGTCGGCGGAACTCCTTCTTCCTCGACCGCCTACCGGGTTAGCTGACGGGTTCGGGCGGGAAGAAGCCCTACGGACGATGTCGACGCGGATGACGTGTCGACGCCGTACCGATTCACCCCGGGACTGATTGGGTCCCCGGTTCGCTGACGTGATCTCGGCCGTCGGTGGACGGGCGACACGACGTCGTCGCAGCAATTCGGCGGAACCTGCTCGGCGGTGACCTGGCAGTCACCGTGGAACCGATTAGGTCTCGGAAAGGTTACGACGAGCCCCGTCCCCGTGCAACGGCGGGGGTGCGCGTGTCGCGGCCACCGTCGGCGAAATGCCCGGAATGCGTCACGCGATGTCGCGCCGGCGGGCGGTCGTCGGCGCCACGAGCCGCAGCGGCGGCACCAGCCCCGCGTTCGCCAGCTGGTCGATCGCTGCGCGCGAGGCGTCGTCGAGCTCGACCGCGGGGGCCGTGCGCGGCGGTGCCGGTGCGCCGAGCAGCACCGTGACGACGCAGTCGTCGCAGGCGATGTCGCGTGCGACACAGGTCTGGCAGTCGATGAGCATCGGTGGCTCCCTCGCGAGCGGTTTCGGGGCGACGCGCCGTCCGGTGACGGCCTGCCGGCGACGCTAGGTCCGGCCTCCGACAATTTCCGCGCGCCGCGTGACGGCACCCGTGACGGCCGTCGACCGTCGGCGACGTCGCGACGCGCGGGAGGCCTGGTTGAGCGAAATCGTCGGACCCCGCGCCTAGCTTGCCGAGCATGACGGCGGCCACGCACCGACTCCCCCACCCCGGCCCCTCCGGCGGGCTGCAGCTCAGCTTCGACGAGCTCGCCGAGCCGCTGCGCGACATCACCTTCGTCGTCGT
This sequence comes from Jatrophihabitans endophyticus, assembly GCF_900129455.1. Classification (NCBI taxonomy): domain Bacteria; kingdom Bacillati; phylum Actinomycetota; class Actinomycetes; order Jatrophihabitantales; family Jatrophihabitantaceae; genus Jatrophihabitans; species Jatrophihabitans endophyticus. The sequence goes on along the minus strand of NZ_FQVU01000003.1, from coordinate 309,353 downwards.
CGACCTCGAGACCACGGGCGGGGCGGCGGCCAGCGACGCCATCACCGAGGTCGGCGCCGTCAAGGTGCGCGGCGGTCAGGTGCTCGGCGAGTTCCAGACGCTGGTCGACCCGCGACGGTCGATCCCGGCCTTCGTCAGCGTGCTCACCGGCATCACCGACACCATGGTGGTGTCGGCGCCCACCATCTCCTCGGTCGTGCCCGCCTTCCTCGAGTTCGCGCGGGGCGCCATCCTCGTCGCGCACAACGCACCGTTCGACATCGGGTTCCTGAAGGCCGCGTGCACCGAGCTGGCGCTGCCCTGGCCCGGTCCCGCGGTGGTCGACACCGCCGTGCTCGCGCGCCGCGTCCTCACCCGCGACGAGGTCCCCAACTGCAAGCTGGCCACGCTCGCGCCGTTCTTCCGCGCGACGACCAGGCCCACCCACCGGGCGCTCGACGACGCGCGGGCGACCGTCGACGTCCTGCACGGGCTGCTGGAGCGGCTGGGCAACCTCGGCGTGCACTCGCTGCCCGAGCTGCGCGCCTTCACCGCGCAGGTCAGCGAGGCCCAGCGCCGCAAGCGCCACCTGGCCGAGGGGCTGCCCGCGCGGCCCGGCGTCTACGTCTTCCGCGACGCGAAGGGCACGCCGCTCTACGTCGGCACGAGCCGCAACCTGCGCTCGCGGGTGCGGCAGTACTTCGTCGCGAGCGAGACCCGCTCGCGCATGGGCGAGATGGTGGGCCTGGCCGAACGGGTCGACCCGATCGAGTGCGCCCACACCCTCGAGGCCCAGGTGCGCGAGCTGCGCCTCATCGCAGCCCACAAACCGCGCTACAACCGCCGCTCCAAGTTCCCCGAGCGCGCGGTGTGGCTCAAGCTGACCGTCGAGCCGTTCCCGCGGCTGTCGGTGGTGCGCGAGGCCCGCGACGACGGCGCCTCCTACCTCGGCCCGCTGCGCAACCAGCGGCAGGCCGAGGTCGTGCGCGACGCGATCCACGACGCCGTGCCGCTACGGCAGTGCAGCGATCGGCTCTCGCTGCGCCGCGTCGTGCGGGCGGCCTGCGTGCTCGCCGGCATCGGGCGCTGCGACGCGCCCTGCGAGGGCGGCACCACGCCGCAGCAGTACGCCGCGCTGGTGGGCCTGGTCGCGTCGGCGTGGACGGGAGACGTCCGGCCACTCGTCGCGCCGCTGGAGGCCAGGATCGCGGCCCTCTCGGCGGCCCAGCGGTACGAGCAGGCCGGGGTGGTGCGCGACCGCATCACCACGGTCGTGCGGGCGTGCGCGCGCATGCAACGGCTCTCCGCCGTCCGTGCGGTCGGCGAGCTCGTCGCCGCGCGTCCCGACGGCCACGGCGGGTGGGAGCTCGTCGTGGTGCGCGCGGGGCGGCTCGCCGCCGCCGGCGTCGCGGCCCGCGGGGTGCCGCCCTGGCCGGTGGTCGACGCGCTGCGCGCCACCGCCGACGTCGTCGATCCGAGCCACGCGCCGCTGGCGGAGGAGACCGAGTGCATCCTGCGCTGGCTCGAGCAGGACGGCACCCGCCTCGTCGACGCCAGCGCGCCGTGGGCGATGCCCGCGTTCGGGGCCGGTCGCATGAGCACCTACCTCGCGGCCGACCACCCCGGCGCCGACCCGTTCCGCGACCGCCGTCGCCTTCCCATGGCGGCCCGGCCGGCCCGCGCTACTGTCACCGGATGACTCCGGAGCGCCCCGCGTGATCACCGCGATCGTCATGATCAGCGTCGAGGCCGACAAGATCCCCGAGGTCGCCGGGGCGATCGCCGAGCTCGACGGCGTCAGCGAGGTCTACTCGGTGGCCGGCGACGTCGATCTCGTCGCGCTGGTCCGGGTCCGCGAGTTCGATGCCATCGCCGAGGTCATCGCGGGCAGGCTGTCCAAGGTGCCCGGCGTGCTGCACACCGACACCCACATCGCGTTCCGGGCCTACAGCCGGCACGACCTGGAGAGCACCTTCAGCATCGGGTTGGACTGAACGCTCCCCCGGCGGCTCAGCGCTGGTCGATGCGGGCCAGCCAGCGGTTGTAGGCGGCGTGCGCGTCGTCGTCGGTGTCGATGTCCCCCACCGGGCCGCGAGGCTCGTCGTCCCGGTCGGCCGGGCGGTCACCGTCGGCGGTGTGGGCGACGAAGGTCGCGGTACGGGCCTGCTCGAGCCAGCCGGACTCGGCCGGGCGGTGGTCGACGTTGCGCAGCCAGTCGACGACCAGCACGACCATCACGACGGCCATGATCGCGTCCCCGCCGAACCACATGATCGCGCCGCCGGTGCGGGTGTCGCCGAGGGCGTCCACGGCGAGTGCGGACGGCACGAGCCCGACCGCCGTCGTCCCCTGCATGAGGATGATGCCGGTGAACGTGTCGACGGCCATCGCGATCGCGAGCAGCAGCCAGCGCGCGGGCGAGCCGAGCCGCCACCGGATCGGCTCGTCGCCGACGACGAGCACGAAGAACCAGCATCCGGCCACCAGGTAGCCGAGGTGCTCGGCCTGCCCGGCCCAGTCGTTGCGCATGACGACGTCCATGAGCCCGGTGAGGTGGCTGCCGACGATGACGACGGTGTACATCGCGAGTGCGACGGGCGGCGCGGTGAGCACCGCGACCGTCCGGCCCCGCAGCACGGACTCCCGGCGACGGGCCCGGGCCGGCGCCGACGCCGTGATCAGCAGCCGCAGCGGCCGGCCCCACATCAGCAGCGCGGGGGCCACCATCACCAGCGCGAGGTGCCCGGCCATGTGGGCGCTGAAGAGCACCTGGTCGTAGACGGCGATGCTGCCGTTCGTCGCGAACGCGGCGACCGCGAGGCCGAGCAGGAACGACGCCGTGTGCCGCAGGGGCCACCGCTGCCCGGGCGAGCGCACCGGCACGAGCGCGACGCCGGTCAGGTACGCCGCGGCCAGCACGACGACGACGGCGAGCGCGGTGGCGTCGAGGTGCCACGCGGTGAACAGCACCGAGTGCAGCGGCCGGGTGATCTCGCCCCCGCCGCCCCGGGTCAGTGCCGCCGCGGCCGAGTGGTGATGGTGTCCGGTGTCGGCGGCGAGGTAGTGCGCCACGGCGAGGGCGAGTCCGGCCAGCGTCACCAGGGCGACGGCCCAGGCGACGAGCGCGAGCCGGGGGATGCGCGAACTGCTCACCGCCCCAGTATCCGCGCGGGCGGCACGGACCGGCGAGCGCGTCAGCCCGCCGCCGCCCGGCTGGCGCCCACCCACCGCTCGAGCAGCGTCGCGGCGGCGCCGGAGTCGACCGCCTCGGTCGCCGCGGCCAGCCCCTGCGCCACCGCGTCCTCGAGGGTGGCGGCACTCAGGCCGCCGGTGCCGACGCCGTCGAAGGCCGCGATCGCGGCGGCGGCGTTGAGCAGGACGGCGTCGCGGGCGCCGCCGCCCCCGCCGGCCAGCACGTCGCGCACCACCTGGGCGTTGTAGGGCGCGTCGCCGCCGCGCAGCTGGTCCGAGGTCACCGCCGCGATGCCGAGCCGGGCCGGGTCCAGGGTGGTCTCGGCCACCGCGCCGGCGGCGGCGAGCCAGACCCGCGACGTGGTGGTCGTCGTCAGCTCGTCGAGGCCGTCGTCGCCGCGGAAGACGAGCGCGGTGTCGTCCCGGTCGGCGAGGACGGCCGCCATCACCGGCGCCATCTCCGGATCGGCGCAGCCGATGGCCGCGGCGCGCACCCGAGCCGGGTTGGTGAGCGGGCCGAGGAAGTTGAACGCGGTCGGGATGCCGAGCTCCGAGCGCACCGGGCCGGCGTGGCGCATCCCGGGGTGGAAGGTGCGGGCGAAGCAGAACCCGATGCCCACCTCGGCCACCGTGCGGGCGATCCCGGCCGGCGGCAGGTCGATCACCACGCCGAGCTCCTCGAGGACGTCGGCGGCGCCGCAGGCCGACGTCGCGGCCCGGTTGCCGTGCTTGACCACCCGCCGCCCGGACCCGGCCACGACCAGCGAGGCCATCGTCGAGATGTTCACGGTGTGCGCGCGGTCGGCTCCGGTGCCGACGACGTCGACGGCCGGGCCGTCCACCTGCAGCGGCGTCGCGCGGTCGAGCATCGTGCGCACGAGCCCGGTCAGCTCGTCGGCCGTCTCGCCCTTCGCGCGCATCAACACGGCGAACGCGGCCAGCCGGGCCGGCGACGCGTTACCGGCCATGATCTCGTCCATGGCCCACGCGGTGTCGTCGGCCGAGAGCGCCCCACCGACGCTCAGCACCGACAGCACGCCCGGCCAGCTCCGCGCGTCCGAGGCGGTCGCCACGCCGTTACCGGACGACGGGGATGCCGCTGTGGCGGCGCCGCAGCTGCTCGGCCACGACCCGCGCGCTCTCGACCGGGTCGACCGGCGAGTTGATCACGGCGTCGGCCAGCGACCAGCTCGCGAGCCAGCCGTCCTGGCGGCGGGCGATGAGCACGACGACGGGCGGGCAGTCCTCGACCTCGAACTTGTACTGGCGGGCGAGGCCCATGCCGCCGGTCGGCTGGGCCTCCCCGTCGAGGATCGCCAGGTCGACGCCGCCCTGGTCGAGCTCGCGCACGACCTCGATCCCGGTGGCGCACTCCACCCAGTCGATGCGACCGGTGTCGGGGGCGGGGCGGCGCCCCACGGCGGTGCGCACCTGGGCCCGGACGTCGGCCGAATTGCTGTAGACGAGCACCGTCACACGCTCCGGCACCACCGACATCGCTGCCCCTCGCTTCGCTTGATCTGTCCGTCGATCGTATCCACGGTCCGAACCGGGCCCCGGTGGGCCGTCGCCGACGGCCACCGGGGCCGCTGGGGCGGCTCACAGCGGCATGCGTAACGCTCGGGCAACACGACCCACCCCCGGCGCCGCGATGTCGTACCGGCAGGGCACAATACGAGCGTGACCTCGACAGCTGCTGCGCCCCGCTTCGAGTCCAGCAAGGTGCACTCGCTGACCCGCCCGAACATCGTCAGCGTCGGCACCATCGTCTGGCTCTCCAGCGAGCTGATGTTCTTCGCGGGGCTGTTCGCGATGTACTTCACGCTGCGCTCGGTGCACGGCAGCAACTGGCCGATGAAGCTGCCCGACGGCGAGTCGATCGAGATCAGCCTGGGCTACGCCACGCCGTTCACGATCATCCTGGTGGCGTCGAGCTTCACCTGCCAGTGGGGCGTGTTCGCGGCGGAGAAGGGCGACGTCTTCAAGCTGCGCCGCTGGTTCGTCATCACGTTCCTCATGGGCCTGGTCTTCGTGCTCGGGCAGGCGAACGAGTACCGCATGCAGGTCGCCGACGGCAACACCATCTCGGCCACCGGCTACGGCTCGGTCTTCTACCTCACGACCGGCTTCCACGGCCTGCACGTCATCGGCGGCCTGATCGCGTTCATCTTCTTCCTGATCCGCACCGCCCTGGGCAAGTTCACGCCCGCTCAGGCCACCGCGGCGATCGTGGTGTCCTACTACTGGCACTTCGTCGACGTGGTGTGGATCGGGCTGTTCGCCGTCATCTACATCATCAGATGAGGTCCGGCCGATGAGTTCGGGCGCATGAGTTCCGGCGCCAGCCGCACCACCCGCCGACCGTGAAGGGGCACCCGTTGAAGGACGACGACATCGACGCCACCGGCGAGATCGGCTTCGAGCCGGCCGTCGCGGCGACCGGTGGCGATGACACATCCGCCGGTGCCGCCCGCTCCTCGCGTCGCGGGCGCGGCCGTCGGAGTGCGCCGCGGCTGCGGCGCCGGGTCGGCGGCGCGGTCGTGCTGCTCGCCGCCCTCGGCGCGATGGGCACGGCCTATTCCGCGTTCGCCACCTCCTCCGGCGCCGAGAGCAGCCCCGGCGCCAGCGCCGCGGACGTCGCCAGCGGCCGGCAGATCTACGAGAACAGCTGCATCACCTGCCACGGCGCCAACCTCGAGGGCGTCACGGGCCAGGGTCCGTCGCTGGTCGGGGTCGGCTCGGCGGCCACCTACTTCCAGGTCATCACCGGTCGCATGCCCGTCGCGGCGCAGGGTGCCTACGTCCAGCGCAAGACGCCCAAGTTCACCGAGGCGCAGACCGAGCAGCTCGCCGCGTACGTCGAGTCGGTGGGCGGCGGGCCGGCCGTGCCCGAGGGCACGGTGCGCGGCACCGACGAGCAGATCGCCGAGGGCGGCGCCCTGTACCGGCTGAACTGCGCGTCGTGCCACGGCACGACCGGCGGCGGCGCCCCGCTGTCCGCGGGCAAGGTGGCCCCGTCCCTGCACGAGGCCACCGACAAGGAGATCTACACCGCGATGCTCTCGGGTCCCGAGAACATGCCGGTGTTCAGCGACAACTCGATCACGCCCGACGAGAAGCGCGCGATCATCGCCTACGTGCAGAACCTCAAGGCCTCCAAGGACCCGGGCGGTGCCGGCATCGCCCGCATCGGCCCGGTCTCCGAAGCCGTCGTGATCTGGGTCGCCGGTGTCGGCGCACTGATGGTCGCGATCCTGTGGATCGGAGCGCGCACCCGATGACCCACCGCACGTCCACGTCGTCCGGGCAGCCGGCCGGGAGGACCCAGTGAGCAGCGAGACCGAGACCGGCACGCACGCCGGCGCCCACGGCGGCCCCGTGCGGCAGCCGACCGCGGCCGAGATCCGCGAGATGTCGCCCGAGGACGGCATGATCGCCGGTGCCGAGGTCGACGGCATCCACATCGTCCACCGTCGCGACCGCTTCCCGATCCGCGGGACCAAGGCCGAGAAGCGCGCCGAGCGCGCCGTCGCCGCCTGCTTCCTCATCGCCGCGCTCGCCGGTGTCGGCTTCATCGTCGCGTTCATCGCGATCCCGTTCCACTGGCACCTCCCCGGCACCCCGCAGGACTTCCGCTTCTTCACCCCGGCGCTCGGCGCGCTGCTGGCCACGCTGCTGGTCTTCATCGGTGTCGGCATGGTGCTGTGGGCCAAGTGGCTCATGCCCGAGGAGGAGACGGTCCAGGACCGTCACGACGAGCCGTCCACCGAAGAGGACAAGCTCTACACCGAGGCCACGCTGCTCGCGGGCCTCGAGGACACCGGCCTGCCCCGTCGGTCGCTGATCCTCAAGACGCTCGGCCTGGCCGGCGGCGCGCTCGCGACCGTCCCGCTCGTCGCCCTGGTCGGCGCGATGATCAAGAAGCCGGGCAACGCGCTGTTCCACACCTTCTTCGACCCGAAGTGGGCACCCGCCGGCGAGAAGCACGTGCCCCTGGTGCTCGAGAACTTCGACCGGGTCGGCCCCAACGACCTCGAGCCCGGTGGCCTGCTCACCGTCTTCCCGGGCGTCCGCGACGAGGTCGGCGGCAAGAACGGCGTCACCAGCGCGTCCTCCCCGACGCTGCTGATCCGGCTGCGGCCGGGCCAGAAGGTGCAGGCCCGCAAGGGGCAGGCCAGCTTCGGATGGCCGGCCGAGAACCCCGAGTTCCTGGCGTTCTCCAAGATCTGCACCCACGCCGGGTGCCCCGCCTCGCTCTACGAGCAGCAGACCACTCGCCTGCTGTGCCCGTGCCACCAGTCGCAGTTCGAGGTCCTGCAGGACGCCAAGCCGGTCTTCGGCCCCGCGTCGCGCAGCCTGCCCAAGCTCCCGCTCGGCGTCGCCACCGACGCCGACGGGCGGCAGTACTTCTTCGCCCGCTCGGATTACCACGAAGCAATCGGCCCCGCGTTCTGGGAGCGGCCATGACAGCACCGAAGAACCCCCGTCGTCCCGGCGCGCCCCGCACCCCCCAGGGCAAGGCCGGGGCCTGGGCCGACGAGCGGCTCAAGCTCGCCGGCCCCATGCGCAAGCAGCTGAACAAAGTCTTCCCCGACCACTGGTCGTTCATGATGGGCGAGATCGCGCTCTACTCGTTCGTCATCCTGCTGCTCACCGGCACGTACCTGACCTTCTTCTTCGACCCCTCGATGGCCGAGACGACCTACCACGGTCGCTACGTGCCGATGCAGGGCATCGAGATGTCCAAGGCCTACGAGTCCACCCTCAACATCACCTTCGACGTCCGTGGCGGCCTGATCATCCGTCAGATCCACCACTGGGCCGCGCTGATGTTCCTCGCGGCGATGCTGATCCACATGTTCCGGGTGTTCTTCACCGGGGCGTTCCGCAAGCCGCGTGAGCTCAACTGGCTGATCGGCCTCGGCCTGATCGGGCTGGGCATCGTCGAGGGCTTCGCCGGCTACTCGCTGCCCGACGACCTGCTCTCGGGCACCGGGCTGCGGATCGCCGAGGCGATCATGCTCTCGATCCCCGTCATCGGCACCTGGGTCTCGTTCCTGGTGTTCGGCGGCGAGTTCCCCGGCGAGCTCATCATCGGCCGGCTCTACATCGCGCACGTGCTGCTCATCCCGGCGTTGCTCGCGGCGCTCATCGGCGCGCACCTCGCGCTCGTGGTCCGCCAGAAGCACACCCAGTTCCCGGGTCACGGCCGCACCGAGGACACCGTCAGCGGTGAGCGGGTCTTCCCCGTCTACGCCGCGAAGGCGGGTGGCTTCTTCTTCATCGTCTTCGGTGTCACCGCCGCGCTGGGTGGCCTGACGCAGATCAACCCGGTCTGGCTGTTCGGGCCCTACATGCCCTCGCAGGTGTCGGCCGGTTCGCAACCCGACTGGTACATGATGTTCCTCGACGGCTCGACCCGACTCTTCCCGTCGTGGGAGATCCGGTTGTGGGGCCACACCCTGCCGGCACTGTTCTGGCCGACGGTGGTCCTCCCGGGCATCCTGTTCACCCTCGCGGGTGCGTATCCGTTCATCGAAGCGAAGATCACCAAGGACCGCGCGTCGCACCATCTGTTGCAACGACCCCGCGACGTCCCGGTCCGCACCTCGCTCGGTGCCATGGCCATCACGTTCTACCTGGTGCTCTTCCTCTCCGGCGGCAACGACATCATCGCCAAGGCGTTCGACATCTCGCTGAACGCGATGACGTGGGGCGGTCGCATCGCGCTGCTCGTGCTGCCGCCGCTGGCCTACCTGTTCACGTACCGGATCTGCCTGGGGCTGCAGCGTCACGACCGTGAGGTGCTCGAGCACGGGATCGAGACCGGCATCATCAAGGTGCTGCCCACCGGTGAGTTCATCGAGATCCACCAGCCGCTCGGCCCGGTCGACGAGCACGGTCACGGCCAGCTGGCCTACGCCGGCACCGACGTGCCGAAGCGGATGAACCACCTCGGCGCCGCCAACCCGGTCAAGGCGGTGCGCGGCTTCCTCTGGCCGGTCAAGGAGAAGGCCGACATCCAGGCCAAGCTCGACGAGCTCGAGGCCGCCGAGTCGCACCAGACCCTCGAGGAGCGCGACACCAAGCAGCTCTCCGACTGACCCGTTCCGACCGCGTTCCGGGCCGCCGCTCCCCCACGGGGGACGGCGGCCCGAGTCGTCGGTGGCCGGGTGACGTGCGCGGCACAGCGTCGACCTTGCTGCGCCGCCTAGCGTCGCGGGGATGAGTGAGGCGGCGAGCGAGCCCGGCGGCGTGGCCGGCTGGGCGCTGTCGGTGATGGACGCGGCGGGTGCGGCCGGCGCCGCGGCGGTGGTTGCGCTGGAGAACGTCTTCCCGCCGGTCCCCAGCGAGGTCGTGCTGCCGCTGGCCGGCTTCGCGGCCGGTCAGGGTCGCTTCGGGGTGCTCGAGGCCATCCTGTGGACGACGGCCGGCTCCACGACCGGGGCGCTCGTGCTCTACGCCCTGGGCGCGTGGCTCGGCACGGAGCGGCTGCGCCGGGTCGCCGGCCGGCTGCCGCTGACCACGGCGGCCGACGTCGACCGGGCGAACGCCGCCTTCGCCCGGCACGGAGGCGCCGTGGTGCTCCTCGGGCGCATGGTGCCGCTGCTGCGCAGCGTGGTGTCCGTCCCGGCCGGGGTCACCCGGATGCCGGTGCCGCGCTTCCTCCTGCTCACCGCCGCCGGCAGCGGCGTGTGGAACACCGCCTTCGTGCTCGCCGGCTACGCCCTCGGTCGCCGGTGGCACCGGGTCGAGCCCTACGTCGGCTGGGCCTCGAGCGCCGTCCTCGTGCTCGGCAGCGCGGCCGTGCTGTGCTGGCTCGGCCGACGATGGCGCGCGCGGCGCCGCGCCGGGGCCAGCCCCTGACCGCTGCCCGAGCGGGAGCTGACGAGGCCGGGCGGGTCAGTCGTCGTCGATGAGCCGCCGCTCCAGCCGGGTCAGGACCGCCGCACAGCCGGCGACGCCGGTTCGGTCGGCGCCGAGGGCCGCCGCCAGCTCGGCGGCCCACAGCGTGCGCAGGGTCTGCAGATTGCCGCGCGCCCGCGGGGTCGGCGTGACCGCCACCCCGCGCCGGCCGGTGTGGTCGCGCGCGACCATCCCCTTGTCCTCCAGGCTGCGCAGGGCGGTGCTGACGTTGGTGCGCTGCAGCCGCGCGCGGCGGGCGATGTCGCTCGGTGCGCAGCCCGGGTAGAGGTCGACGACCCGCATCACGGTGCGCTCGGTGTCGGTCAGCGCCACCAGCCCCTGCCCGGTCGGCGTCCGGCTGCGGATCAACCGCCCGACATCGAGGATGAGATCGGCGAGGTCGCCGAGCGCGGCGTCGCCGGCGGGATCGAAGGTCACCCGGCCAACCTATCTTCTGTTATGTCATCATAACTATATGGCGATAACTTCCGGGCTGGTCGTCGGCCTCGACGTGCGGGCGACCGCGGGCGCGCCTCCCCCGCTGCCCCGCGCCGTACGCGTGCGGCTGGTCCTGCTGCTCGGCGCCCTCAGCGCCGTCGCGGCCCTGACGATCGACATGTACCTGCCCGCGATGCCGGGCATGGCCCGGCAGCTGTCGACCAGCACCACGGCGGTGCAGTCGACGCTCACGGTGTTCGTGGTCGGCCTCGCGGTGGGGCAGGTCGTGGCCGGTCCGCTCTCGGACGCCTGGGGGCGCCGGCCGCCCCTGCTGCTCGGCCTGGGCGTGTACCTCGTCGGCTCGCTGGGCTGCCTCGTCGCGCCCGATATCGGCGTGCTCGTCGCCGCGCGGGCAGTGCAGTCGCTCGGCGCCGCCGCCGCGACGGTGCTCGCGCGGGCGATCGTGCGCGACCTGTTCGCCGGCCGCGACATGGCACGCTTCTTCTCCACCCTCATGCTGGTCAACGGGGCGGCGCCGGTGCTCGCGCCGGTGCTCGGCGGTCAGCTGCTGGCCGCGTTCGACTGGCGCGCGGTGTTCGTCGTGCTCGCCCTGGCCGGGGCGGCGCTGCTGGTGGCGGTCGCGGTGCTGCTGCCCGAGCCGTTGCCGCCGCACCGTCGCCGGCCGGCGCGCCCGGGCGCGCAGCTGCGCACCCTCGTCGGCCTCGCCCGCGACCGCGAGTACCTGCGGCACGTGCTCGCGGCCGGGCTGGTCTTCGCGTGCGTCTTCGCCTACATCTCGGGGTCGTCGTTCGTGCTGCAGGACGTCTACGGCCTGAGCCCGCGGCAGTTCAGCCTGGTCTTCGCCGCCAACGGCCTGGGCATCGTGCTCGCCGGCCAGCTCAACGGCGTGCTCCTCGGCCGGGTGGCCGACGAGCGCGGCCTGCTGCGCGCCGGCCTGATCGGCTGCACCCTCGCCGCCCTCGGCGCGCTCGTCGCCACGCTGGCGGGCGCGCCGCTCGCCGTCCTGCTCGTCGCCGTGTTCGGCTGCGTGTCGACGCTGGGCGTCGTCCTCGCCGACGCCACCGCGCTGGCCCTCGCCGATCACGGCGACGACGCCGGCGCGGCCGCCTCGGGCCAGGGGCTGCTGCAGTTCCTGCTCGGCGGGCTCGCGGTGTCGGTCATGGGCCTCGCCGGCCCGCACGGCGCCGTGCCGATGACGGCGACCATGCTCGGCTGCGCCGCAGCCGCGCTCGTGGGCCACGGACTGCTGGGCCGCCGACCGTCGTGAGACCACGGGCCCTTCGGGCGATGGCCCGTCAGGCGATGGGCGAGCGCTTGCCGCCGGTGTAGTACTCGAAGAGCAGCCCACCGATGGTGAACATCAGCATGACGACGGCGACGATCAGCAGCCACACCTGCACGAACGCGAGCGCGAAGCCGGCGACCATGGCCGACAGCGCGATTCCCACGGGCCAGTAGCTGCCGGGGCTGAAGAAGCCGAAGTCACCGGCCATCTCGGCGATCTCGGCCTCGTTGCGGTCCTCGGGGCGCGGGTCGATGCGCCGGGACACGAAGAAGAAGAACGAGCCCGGGATGCCCAGCAGGCCGCCGGAGAGGATCAGCGCCGCGACGCCGACCGGCTCGATCTGGCCGTGGCTGAAGCTGTTGGGCAGGCTCGTCCAGACGCCGTAGCCGATCGCGGACAGCCACATGAACACCGCGACGCCCAGGAAGACACGCGCTTCGACCTTCATGTCAGTTGCCGCCTCTCTGCGACGGACCCTGCGCGGTCCGGTCGGTGTCGAGCGGGTACGTGGTGGTCGCGATGGGGCTGGCGTTCGGCATCGCGATCTGCAGCGCCTTGGCCTGCCGGTTCGGGTCGTCCGGGCCGACGCGCCTGAGCGCCTCGAGGTAGGTCACGAACGTCTGCTGCGGGACGACGCGCACCTCGAAGTTCATCTGCGAGTGGTAGGTGCCGCACAGCTCGGCGCAGCGGCCGACGTAGCTACCCGTCTTGGTGGCCGTGAACTCGAACTTGTTGTCGCGGCTGGTGTCGTACTCGTCCTGGCCCTCGAGCGTGTTCGGCTTCTCGTAGGGGACGACGTCGCGCTTGAAGAGGAACTCGGGCACCCAGAACGAGTGGAGCACGTCGAAGGAGTGCTCCGTGACCTGGACGGTCTGGTTCACCGGCAGCACGAGGATCGGGATCGTGTTCGAGTCGCCGACCGTCTGCAGGTAGTACGGCACCGCGGCGTGCTCGGGGTTCGGCATCGCCGAGCCGTCGGGCTTGGTGTAGCGCAGCACCTGCGCCTTCTCGGCCTTGTTCGCCTCGACCCCGCGGTAGGTCTGGTACTCGAACTCCCAGTTCCACTTGAACGCGTCGGCCTGCACCTTGACGTCGGGGTTCTTCGTCAGCTTGTTCGCGTAGTCCTCGACGACGACGGTGCGGTAGAAGAGCACCGCGATGACGATGAACGGGAACGTGAAGCAGATGGCCTCGACGAGGAAGTTGTACTTCGTCTGGCGCGGGAGCTCGTCGTTGCGCTTGCGGTAGCGGATGCAGCACCAGAAGATCAGGCCCCACACCACGCAGCCGAGCGCGAGGGCGGCGACGCCGGACCACGTCCACAGCACGCGGATGCGCTCGGCCTGCTTGGTGACACCGGTCGGGAAACCGAAGCGCAGGTTGCGCTCCCAGTCCTTGGCCGAACACCCGGTGAGCAGGACGGCCAGGGCGGCGACGAGCAGGCCGAGACGACCCCCTCGAACCCATCGACTCCGACGCACCAGTACCCGCCTTCCGACACGTGCACGAACGGATGTGAGCCTACTGGACCCCTACCCGGCCGACGGGTCGGGGCTACCGTGGCGCGGTGCCGGGTTTCCTCGACGCCGCCTCGGGCGTGCCGCTGCATCCGGTCGCGCGCCAGGCCCTCCTCGCCGCCCTCGACGACGGCTGGGCCGACCCCGCCCGGCTGCACGGCCCCGGCCGTCGGGCGGCGTTGCTGCTCGACGCCGCGCGCGAGTCGGTGGCGGTGTCGCTCGCCGCCCGCCCGGACGAGGTCAGCTTCACCGCCAACGGCGTCCAGGCGCTGCACTCGGCCGTCCTCGGCACGGTGGGCGGCGCGCGGGGCCGCACGCTCGTCCACAGCACGGTCGAGCACTCGGCCGTGCTGCACGCCGCGCAGTGGCACGAGTCGGTCGGCGGTCGGACGGTCGCCGTCGGCGTCGACGCCCGCGGCCGGGTCGACGCCGACGCCTTCGCCGCGGCGGCGGCCGGTCCGGACGTCGCCGCCGCGGCCCTGCAGGCGGCCAACCACGAGGTCGCGACGACGCAGCCGGTGGCCGACGTCGCGGCCCGGGTCACCGCGCCCCTCGTCGTCGACGCCACCCAACTGGTCGGGCACGCCGACGTTCCCGCCGGCTGGTCGGTGCTCGCCGCCGACGCGAGGACCTGGGGCGGCGGGACGGTCGGCGTGCTCGCGGTGCGCACGGGCACTCGCTGGCGCTCCCCCGGGCCTGCCGACGAGCGGGAGCGGGGCCGCGCCGCGGGGCCGCCGGACCTGCCGGCGATCGTCGCCGCCGCCGCGGCACTGCACGCGGTCGAGGCGGAACGGGTGGCGACGGCGCGTCGGCACCACGACCTCGTCGCACGGATCCGCGACACGGTCGCCGCGACCGTCCCGGACGTGGAGGTGCTGGGCGACCCGGACGACCGGCTGCCCCACGTCACGACCTTCTCCTGCCTGTACGTCGACGGCGAGGCGCTGCTCACCGCGCTGGACCGCCGCGGTTTCGCCGTGTCCTCGGGGTCGTCGTGCACGTCGTCGACGCTCGAGCCGTCCCACGTCCTCGTGGCGATGGGAGCGCTGACGTCGGGCAACGTGCGGGTCTCGCTGCACCATGCGACGACCGAGGCCGAGGTCGAGGAGTTCCTCGCCGTCCTGCCCGCGGCGGTGGCCGACGTGCGGGCCGAGATCGGTGCGGTCGGGCTGTGATCCTGGACGCGCGGGGGCGCCGCTGCCCGCTGCCGATCCTCGACCTGGCCCGGCGCATCGGCGACGTCGCGGTGGGCGGGACGGTCACCGTGGAGGCCGACGACCCGGCGGCCCGGCCCGACGTCGCGGCCTGGTGCCGCCTGCGCGGCCACGAGCTCGTCGGCGAACGTCCGGCACCCGACGGCACTCCGGGTTACGAGGTGCGCAGGCTGCACTGAGCGGACCGGGATACTGGGCGCCATGTGCGGATTGATCGGATTCCTGTCGGCGGACGGCGACGCGGCGGCGGTGGCGCCCGCGGTCGAGGGCGCGCTGCCCGAGATGCGGCACCGTGGCCCCGACGAGGGCGGCGTGTGGCAGGACCGCGACGTCGCGATCGGGTTCCGGCGGCTGGCGCTCATCGACCTCGACCACTCGCACCAGCCGCTGCCGTGGCTCGCGGGCCGCTACCAGCTCATCTTCAACGGCGAGATCTACAACTACCTCGAGCTGCGCGAGCGGCTCGCCCGCGACTTCGGCGCGCAGTTCGAGACCGAGGGCGACGGCGAGGCCATCGTCGCCGGCTACCACTTCCTCGGCCCGAAGGTCGTGCGCGAGCTGCGCGGCATGTTCGCGTTCCTGATCTGGGACTCCCAGGAACGCGTGCTCTTCGGCGCCCGGGACTGGTTCGGCATCAAGCCGCTGTTCACGATGTCCGACGAGCGGGGCACGTTCTTCGCCAGCGAGAAGAAGTCGCTGCTCGACGTCGCGTCACCGGCCGAGCGCGGCACGGTCGACGCGACCGCGCTGCAGCAGTACCTGACGCTGCAGTACGTCCCGGAGCCCGCGTCGATGCACTCGGCGATCCGGCGGGTGGAGTCGGGCACCTACTTCACGCTGCGCCCGGGCGAGACGCTGCGCACGCACCGCTACTTCCACCCCGACTTCGCGATCAGGCCGGTGCCGGACGCCGACAAGCTCTACCGCGAGATCGCCGACGCGCTCGAGGACTCGGTCGCCAAGCACATGCGGGCCGACCCCGACATCACCGTCGGCTCGTTCCTGTCCGGCGGCATCGACTCGACCGCGGTCGCGGCCCTCGCGCACCGGCACAAGCCCGATCTGCTCACCTTCACCACCGGCTTCGAGCGCGAGGGCTACAGCGAGATCGACGTCGCGGCCGAGTCGGCCGCCGCGATCGGCGTCCGGCACGTGACCAAGGTGGTCACCGCCGAGGAGATGATGGCGACGCTGCCGCTCATCGTCTGGTACCTCGACGACCCCGTCGCCGACCCGGCGCTCGTGCCGCTGTACTTCATCGCGCGCGAGGCCCGGAAGCACGTCAAGGCGGTGCTGTCCGGCGAGGGCGCGGACGAGCTCTTCGGCGGTTACACGATCTACAAGGAGCCCATCTCGCTGCGCCCCTTCGAGCGGTTGCCCAAGGGTGTGCGGCGCGGCCTGGGCCACGTGTCGACCCGCATTCCCGAGGGCACGCGCGGCAAGGACCTGCTGCGGCGCGGCGCGATCGGCATCGAGGAACGGTATTACGGAAACGCGCGCATATTCCGGCCCGACGAGATGCAGGGCCTCTACAAACGCTACGACCCGGCCGTGTCGTACACCGACGTGACCCGTGACCTCTACGACCGCACGCGTCACCTCGACGACTCGACGCGCATGCAGTACGTCGACCTGTTCACCTGGCTGCGCGGCGACATCCTCGTCAAGGCCGACAAGATGACGATGGCCAACTCGCTGGAGCTGCGGGTGCCGTTCCTCGACACCGAGGTCTACGCGATCGGGTCGGCGATCCCGACCGAGCTGAAGCTGACGAAGGAGACGACGAAGTACGCGTTGCGGCGCGCGCTGGAGCTCATCGTCCCGGCCCACGTGATCAACCGCCCCAAGCTGGGCTTCCCGGTGCCGATCCGGCACTGGCTGAAGGACGTCATGTACGAATGGGCCCGGGCCATCATCAGCGACTCGCAGGCCGACGAGCTGATCGACAAGCAGGCGGCGCTGCAGCTGCTCGACGCGCACCGTGCCGGGCCGCACGACTACTCCCGCAAGATCTGGACGCTGCTCGTCTTCCTGCTGTGGCACGGCATCTTCGTCGAGGAGCGCATCGCGATCACCCCGCCGGAACCCGTCTACCCCGTTCGCGTCTGACGGCAGCCGCGGGGAGAGCTGCCCATTCCGG
Organism: Jatrophihabitans endophyticus; assembly: GCF_900129455.1. Lineage (NCBI taxonomy): Bacteria > Bacillati > Actinomycetota > Actinomycetes > Jatrophihabitantales > Jatrophihabitantaceae > Jatrophihabitans > Jatrophihabitans endophyticus. The sequence goes on along the minus strand of NZ_FQVU01000003.1, from coordinate 292,661 downwards.
GGCGGCCGGGGCGCTCGTTAGGCTCCGGCCACCGCGGGCGTGTCACGCCGCGCCACGATCCCGGACGGAAGGGAACCATGGGCTCGCCGCTGCAGAACTTCAGCCTCCTCAAGGCCGACGGCTCGCTCAAGTCGGCCGAGGACCTGCAGCAGGAGACCGCCGCCCGGGTGCAGGACGCCCGCGCTCGGGCGCAGCGCCTCGGCGCCGAGATCGCCGCCAACGTCGTGGAGGCGCGTTCGCGCAACGGCGTCGCGACGGTGACCGTGCAGGCCGCCGGCACGTTGCGCTCGGTGCGGCTCAGCGACCGGGCCAAGGGCATGGGGCCGGCCATGATCGCCGCGTCGGTCATGGAGGCCTACCACCTCGCCACCGAGCAGGCTGCCGCACGCACCCGTGAGATCGCGACCGCGGCGCTCGGCGACGAGCGCACGGCCCGCCTGATGGCCGAGCTCGTGCCCGACACCCCACCGGACACCGAGCCGTCGAACGAGGAGCGCTGACCGTGGTCACCTTCAATCCCGAGGTCGTCGCCGAGCACGCCCAGCACGTGCACCTGTTCGCCACGCAGCTCGACAACGCCGAGACCCATGCGATGCACGACTCCACGTGGACGACGATCGCCCTCGGCGGCCTGGGCATCCTGATCTTCACGCCGATGACGGGCAAGCTGGACGACTTCGGCACGTCCGTCCAGACGCTGTCCGAGCGCGCCGACGACGTGAAGAAGCGCATCGACTCCACGGTGCAGATCCACCGGATCACCGAGCAGGCGAACGTCGAGCTGATCGACAAGACGAAGACGTCGATCACCGACCCCGACCTCTTCCACGCCCCCAAGTCGATCAACGACTTCCCCGACATGGGGATCTCGGGCGACATCGGCCAGTTCGCGTCCAATTGCCCGCAGTACGCCGAGGCCGGGTCCATCCCGGTCGTGCTCGGCGCGGTCGGCCTCGCGTTGGACGTCCTGGGCTACGCCCTGGACCCGGTCGGCAACGTCTTCGGCGAGCTCGCCGGTCTCATCATCGACCTCATCTGGCCGGCGAAGGAGCTGCTGGACTGGCTGCTCGGCGACCCCGGCGCCCTGCAGGACGCGTCGGCGACGTACGAACAGATCGGGCAGTACCTGTCCGAGACGGCCCACACGTACGCCGCCTCGCTCGCGCAGATCACCCCGGCGACGTGGGACGAGCCGGGTGCCTCCGACGTCTACCGCGGCGCCGCGGACAGCCTCGTGCAGCTCGCCGTCGGCTCCGGCACGCGCAGCGTCGAGATCTCCGGCGACATCCTCATGATCGGCTCGGTGCTCGGCGACGTCCGCTCCCACGTCTTCGACCACATAGTCGGCTTCGTCATGGAGGCGGTGTTCGAGGCCGCGCTCGGCACGTCGTTCGCGGCCGTGACGTTCGGGGCGTCGCTGGGCGTCGCCGCGGGGGTCATCGAGACCGAGGCGGCGATGACGATCGCGTCGATCGGGGTCGAGATGGCAGCGGCCGCGGCCCGGCTCGGTGCCGCGGCGATGGTCGCGCACGCGCAGAGCGCGAGCTACCAGAAGCTGATCGCCGACATCAAGAACTGAGCGTCACTCCAGCGCGAGCACCACGTCGACGACACCGGCCAGCGCGACGAACGCGCCGACGAGCGTCACGAGGCTGCCCTTGCCGTACCGGCCACCCCAGCCGGGGCGCGTGCGCAGTCGACGCCAGCCCCAGCTCGCCAGGGCCAGCCCCGCCACGACCAGCACCACGCCCCACACCAGGGCGAACGCGGACACCGGGGCCTACTTCAGGTGCGGCTCGATCTCGGCGGCGCAGTCGTCGCCGTAGGACTCGGCCAGCCGGCGGGTGAACTCGTCCTTCTCCACCGTGTACTCCTGCGTCCCCACGCTCTCGAGCACCATGGTGGCCAGCAGGCTGCCGACCTCGGCCGACCGCTCCCAGGACAGCCCCCAGTCGCCGCGGGCGGTGAGGAAGCCGGCGCGGAACGCGTCGCCGACGCCCGTGGGGTCGGTCTTGGAGCGCTCCTTGGCGACCGGGACGTGGACGGGGTCGAAGTCGTGACCCACGATCTCGACGCCCTTCGACCCGAGCGTGGTGACGCGGACGGCGACCTGCGCCTGCACGTCGGCCTCGGTGTAGCCGGTCTTGGACTCGAGCAGGTTCTTCTCGTAGTCGTTGGTGAACAGCAGGTCAGCGCCCTCGATCAGGGCCTTGAGCGCGTCGCCGTCCATGCGGGTGATCTGCTGCGACGGGTCGGCGACGAAGCGGAGACCCTTGTCGCGGCACTCGGCGGAGTGCTGCACCATCGCCGCCGGGTCGTAGGCGCTGATGACGGCGAGGTCGGCGCCGGTCACGTCCCAGATCGGGGCGATGTCGATGTCGACGGCCTCGCCCATGGCACCGGCGTAGAACGAGCCGATCTGGTTGAGCTCCTCGTCGGTGGTGCAGACGAAGCGCGCGGTGTGCTTGGTCTCGGAGACCCGGACGTGGCTGCAGTCGACGCCGGCCTGCTCGAGGAAGGCGCGGTAGTCGTCGAAGTCCTTGCCGACGTTGCCGACGAGCACCGGCGATGCGCCGAGCTGCGCCATGCCATAGCAGATGTTGGGGGCGACGCCGCCGCGGCGGACGTCGAGCTCGTCGACCAGGAACGACAGCGACACCTTGTGCAGGTGCTCGGCCAGCAGCTGCTCGGAGAACTTCCCCGGGAAGTGCATGAGGTGGTCGGAGGCGATGGATCCGGCGACGAGGGTCGGCATGGGAGGAGACGCTACCCAATCGGTCGGCGAAGACACGAAACGGACGGCGCTGACGCGCCGTCCGTCCCGGTGTCGAGGTGCGTCAGCCGCAGAAGCTGTTGCCGCAGGCGCAGCCGCCCTGGGCGTTCGGGTTGTCGATGGTGAAGCCCTGCTGCTCGATGGTGTCGGTGAAGTCGACCACTGCACCGCCGAGGTACGGCGCGCTCATCCGGTCGACGACGACCGGGACGCCGTGCGGCTCGAGCTCGACGTCGCCGTCGAGGGCGCGCTCGTCGAAGAACAGCTGGTACTGCATGCCCGAGCAGCCACCCGGCTGCACCGCGATGCGCAGCCGGAGGTCGTCGCGACCCTCCTGGTCCAGCAGGGCGCGGACCTTGGTCGCGGCCGTCTCGGTGAGCTGGACGTCGTTGCTGGGCGCCTCGGCCGGGGCCGTGGACAGCTCGACGGGGGTCTCGGTGCTGGTCATGTCGCTCCCCACGGATCGGGTACAAGTGTCCTGCTGCAACCGGACGACTCCGGGCGCTATTCCACTGTACGTGCCGAGCGGGACAACGCAGCGATCGCGGCGTCGTCCAGTTCGAGTCCGGCCGCCGCGACGTTCTCGCCCAGGTGGTCGACGCTGCCCGTCCCGGGAATGAGCAACACGTGCGGGTCGCGCGCCAGCAACCACGCGAGACCCACCTGCGCAGGCGTCGCCCCGAACCGCTGCGCCGTCGCGCGCACCTCGGGCAGGTCGGTGACCTTGGGGCGCCCGGCGAACCCCGAGCCCAGGGGGAAGAACGGCACCCAGGCGACGTCGCGCGCCGCGGCGTCGGCGAGCAGGTCGTCGTCGGCGCGTTCGAGCAGGCTGTAGTGGTTCTGGACGCACACGATGCCCGCGGCCTCGGCCACGCGAAGCTGCTCGCGGGACACGTTGCTGAGCCCGATGCCGTCGAGCTTGCCCTCGTCGCGCATCGCGACGAGCTCGGCGAGCTGGTCCTGGATCGGCACGACCTGGTCACCCGTCGCCCGGATGCCGGCACCGCCGTCGACGCGTCGCAGGTTCACGACGGCGAGCCGGTCGGTGTCGAGCCGGCGCAGGTTCGCCTCGACCTGGTCGCGCAACTGCGCCGGCCGTTGGGCCGCGACGAGCGAGCCCCCCGCCCGCACCGCGCCGACCTTGGTGGCGACGGCGATGCCGTCGTAGGGGTGCAGCGCCTGGCGCAGCAGGCCGTTCACCAGGCCGTCCTCGCCGTAGAAGTCGGCGGTGTCGACGTGGTCGACACCGAGACCCACCGCGCGACGCAGGACCGCGACCGCGGTCGCGTGGTCGGCGTGCTCGAGCTGCATGGCGCCGAAGCCGACGCGGTTCACGGTGTGACGCCCCAGCCGTCCGGTGTCCACGACCCCACCGTACCACCGAAACGGAGGATTCCTCCGCTACTGCCGGAACGGCTACGCTGGGCGTCGTGACCACCACGGAGTCGTTCACCGAACCGGCGTCGTCCCCGCTGGCGCTGCTGCTGCTGGGGCGGGGCAGCGACCCGGCCGCCGAGCGTGGCGTCGACTGCCCCGGGGAGCTGCCGCCGGCGTCGGACCCGCGGCTGGTCGAGCGGGCCGAGGCCGCCCGGGCGGCACTCGGCGACCGGGCGTTCGTGCTCGGGCACCACTACCAGCGCGACGAGGTCATCCGCTTCGCCGACGTCACCGGCGACTCGTTCAAGCTGGCCCGCGACGCGGCGGCCCGACCCGACGCCGAGTACGTGGTCTTCTGCGGCGTCCACTTCATGGCCGAGTCGGCCGACATCCTGACCGGCGCCGAGCAGCAGGTCGTCCTGCCCGACCTCGCCGCCGGCTGCTCGATGGCCGACATGGCCGAGTACCAGCAGGTCGTCGAGGCCTGGGACGTGCTGGCCGACGCGGGCGTCGCCGACGTCACCGTCCCGGTCACCTACATGAACTCGACGGCCGCGATCAAGGCGTTCACCGGCGAGCACGGCGGCACCGTGTGCACGTCGTCCAACGCCGAGCGGGCGCTGCGCTGGGCGCTGGAGCGCGGCCAGAAGGTGCTCTTCATGCCCGACCAGCACCTCGGCCGCAACACCGCCGTGCTCGAGCTCGGGCTGCAGCTGTCCGACTGCGTGGTCTACAACCCCCACAAGCGCGACGGCGGGCTCACCCGCGAGCAGCTGCGCGACGCCACCATGATCCTCTGGCAGGGCCACTGCTCGGTGCACGGCCGCTTCGCCGCGAGCAGCGTCGTCGAGGTCCGCGAGCGGGTCCCCGGCGTGACCGTGCTGGTCCACCCCGAGTGCCGCCACGACGTCGTGCTCGGCGCCGACCTCGTCGGCTCGACCGAGTTCATCATCCAGACCCTGGACGCCGCACCGGCCGGCTCTGCGTGGGCGCTCGGCACCGAGCTGAACCTGGTGCGCCGGCTCGCCAACCGGCACCCGGACAAGCGGATCGTCTTCCTCGACCGCACCGTCTGCTACTGCTCGACGATGAACCGCATCGACCTGCCCCACCTCGTCCGGCAGCTCGAGACGCTCGCCGCCGGTGACGTCGTCAACCGCATCGCGGTCGAGCCGCGGACGGCCGAGAACGCCCGGCTGGCGCTCGACCGGATGCTCGCGCTGCCCTGACGGGCGACCCGACCGCGGACGTAGACTGCGCGCGTGAAGCTCTCCCGCCGCGACAAGTCCGCCGCCGACGCCGAGGCCGCCGCCGAACCGGTGGTGCTCGACAAGTCGGCGGTGGGCGGCGCCGCGGGGAAGGGACGCCCCACCCCGAAGCGTCGGGACTCCCAGGGCCGGCGCGGTCCGGTGAGCGCGCCCAAGACGCGCAAGGAGGCCTACGCCCGGCAGAAGGAGCAGGCCCGCGAGCAGCGCGCCGCCGCCAAGACGGCCAAGCCGCGCACGGTGGCCGAGCAGCGCGCCGCCCTCAAGCGGGGCGACCCCGCCGTCCTCCCCAAGCGCGACCAGGGTCGGACCCGCAAGCTCGCCCGCGACTGGGTCGACTCGCGCCGCATGTTCAGCAACTACCTGCTGATCCTGTTCCCCCTGCTCGTGATCACCGCCCTCGTCCCGGCGCTCGCGATCCTGCAGGCGGTCGTGCTCGCGCTGCTGCTCGGCCTGATCGTCGAGTGGTACCTGACCGGGCGGCGGATCCGGACGCTGGCGCGGGAGCGCTACGGCTCGGCCGACGGCGGGAACATGTCGATCGGTTTCTACGCCGGCAGCCGCGCCTATCTGCCGCGCAAGTGGCGTCTGCCCGGACCGCAGGTCGAGCGCGGCGACGAGATCTGACCGCACCACCGCGCAGTCGCCGGGCTGTCACCGCGATCCGTGGGGTATGAAAGCGGTATCCCGACCCGAGGAGATGCCGTGAGCGAGCCCGCGCCCATCCAGAGCACCATGCAGGACGACTTCCCGCTGACGGTGAGCGCGATCCTGCAGCACGGGGCGCAGGTGTACCCCGACAGCGAGTGCGTGACCTGGACCGGCGGGGGTGCCCGCCGGGCGACGTTCACGCAGATCTCCGACAACGCCGAGCGCCTCGCGGCCGCCCTCACCACGCTCGGCGTGGAGCGCGGTGACCGCGTCGGCACGTTCTGCTGGAACAACCAGGAGCACCTCGAGGCGTACTACGCGGTGCCCGGCATGGGCGCCGTGCTGCACACGCTCAACATCCGGCTGACGCCGGAGCAGGTGGTCCACATCGTCGGACACGCCGAGGACCGCGTCGTCATCGTCGACGGCACGCTGGTCGGGCTGCTCGCCCCGATCGCGGCGGAGCTGAAGACGGTCGAGACCTTCGTCGTCATCGGCGACGCCGACACCGTCGCGCTCGGCGCGGGCGGGGCGAAGGTCGTGCGCTACGACGAGATCGTCGCCGCCGAGCAGCCCGGCTTCGTGTGGCCCGTCCTGGACGAGCGCGCGGCGGCGTCGATGTGTTACACCAGCGGCACCACGGGCGAGCCCAAGGGCGTCGTCTACTCCCACCGCTCGACCTACCTGCACGCGCTCGGCACGCTCGCCGCCGGCGTCACCGGATTCACCGAGCGCGACCGCATCCTGACCTTCGTGCCGATGTTCCACGTCAACGCGTGGGGCATCCCGTTCGGCGCGTTCCTCTGCGGCGCGACGCTGCACTTCCCCGGCCCGCACATGACGCCGGAGCCCATCTGCGAGTTCATCCGCACCGAGCGCTCGACCCTCGCCTCGGCCGTCCCGACGATCTGGGGCGGCATCCTGCAGTACGCCACGGCCAAGGGCGGCGACGTCGACCTCTCCTCGCTGCGCATGGGCACGTCCGGCGGCGCGGCGATGCCCCAGGCCATGATGGAGGCGCTCGAGCAGCGCTTCGGGGTGCGGGTCATCCAGGGCTGGGGCATGACCGAGACCTCGCCGGTCGGCGGCATGGCGCACCCGCCGGCCGACGTCGAGCTCGGCTCGCCGGACGAGATCACGTACCGCACGAAGTCCGGCCGCATCATCGCCGGCATGCAGCTGCGCATCGTGGACGACGCCGGTGACCCGCTCCCCCACGACGGCCTGGCCGTCGGCGAGATGGAGGTCCGCGGCCCCTGGATCACCGGCTCGTACTACCGCGCCGACGTCCCCGAGAAGTTCCACGACGGGTGGCTGCGCACCGGTGACATCGGCACGGTCGACCGGCGGGGGTTCTTCCAGATCACCGACCGCTCGAAGGACGTCATCAAGTCCGGCGGCGAGTGGATCTCCTCGGTGGAGCTCGAGAACCTGCTCGCGGCGGCCCCCGGCGTGGTCGAGGTCGCGGTGATCGGCATCCCGGACGAGAAGTGGACGGAGCGACCGCTCGCCTGCGTGGTCCGCGCCGCGGACGCCGACGTCGACGAGGCCGCGCTGGCCGCGTTCCTCGAGGGCAAGGTCGCGGCCTGGCAGGTGCCCGAGAACTGGGTCTTCATCGACGAGGTGCCGAAGACGACGGTCGGCAAGTTCGACAAGAAGGTGCTCCGCGCGCAGTACGCCGACGGCGACCTGCAGGTGCTGCGCACCAAGTAACGTCCTGCGCACGACGTCGGGGAGGGCTCGATGACCGCAGGACCGCCGTACGGCCCGCCGTACGGGCAACCGCAGCCGCCGCAGTACGGGCATCCGCCCGCGCCGCCGTACGGCCCGCCGTACGGGCAACCGCAGCCGCCGCAGTACGGGCCGCCGCCCGGGCCCGGCGGATGGGTGCCGCCGACCGGTGGCCGGCCGCCGCGCAGCCACCGCCGCGACGTGCTGATCGTGAGCCTGGCCGTCGTCCTGACCCTCGCCGGGCTCGGTGCGTACGTCGGCTACCTGCTGCACCGCAAGCACGAGGACCACGAGATCAGGTCGGCGTACGCGAAGATCTACGCGCTCGAGGCCGGCGAGTGCTTCGTGCCCAGCGGGACCGGCACCGACGACCGGGCGATCCGCGCGCTCGGCTCGTGCACCGACCCGGCGGCCTCGGTGCGGGTCACCAAGATCGCCAAGACCCTGCGGGGGTGCCCGCTCACGCTCGCCGACCGCACGATGTCGGCGGTGCGAGGTGACGGCACCGCCGCGGGCCGGGTCGCCTGCGTCTCACCGAATCTGTTCATCGGTCGCTGCTACACGCAGGCCGCCACGCCGACCCTGCTCGCGGTCGTCGACTGCGCCGACGCCCGCGCCAACGACACGGGTTACGAGATCGCAGTGCGCCGCCGGTACGGCGACGCCTCCGAGGACGCCTGCGGGCCGCCGCCGATGAAGACCTACGTCCAGTACGGCCGGGAGGGCGTCATCTGCACCCGCGCGTACTGAGCGTCACCCGCCGAGGTAGGCGAGCACGGCGAGCACGCGCCGGTTGTCGTCCTCGGACTGCGGCAGTCGCAGCTTGAGGAAGATCGAGTTCGTGTGCTTGCTGACCGCCTTGTCGCTGACGACGAGCTTGGCCGCGATGGCGGCGTTGGAGCGTCCCTCGGCCATCAACGAGAGCACCTCGCGCTCGCGCGGTGACAGCGTCGACAGCGGATCGTCGAAGGCCGAGCGACGGGTCAGCAGCTGCGCGACGACCTCCGGGTCCATCGCGGTGCCACCGGCCGCGACCTGGCGCACGGCGTCGACGAACTTGCCCACGTCGAACACGCGGTCCTTGAGCAGGTAGCCCACGCCGCCGGAGCGGTCGGCGAGCAGTTCGCGCGCGTAGAGCTGCTCGACGTACTGCGAGAGCACGAGCACCGGGAGGCCGGGACGCTGCCGCCGCGCCTCGATCGCGGCCTGCAGCCCCTCGTCGGTGAACGTCGGCGGCAGCCGGACGTCGACGACCGCGACGTCCGGGCGCTGGGCGAGGAGCTCGCGCAGCAGCGACGGGCCGTTGTCCACCGCCGCGACCACCTCGAAGTCGTGTGCTTCGAGGAGGCGGATCAGGCCGTCCCGGAGGAGGGCGAGGTCCTCGGCGATGACGACGCGCACGGCAGCACCATAACGATGCGTGTCGGACCGCCGGCCGGGCTCGTCACCGTGAGCGTGCCGTCGAAGGCCGAGAGCCGCCGCGCGATGCCGTGCAGGCCACTGCCCCGGGCGGGGTCGGCGCCGCCGTGCCCGTCGTCGTCGACCTCGACCACGATCGAGTCGTCGACCCGGGCGAGGCTCACCCGGGCGCGGGAGGCGTCGGCGTGCTTCACCACGTTGGTCAGCGACTCGGCCACCGCGAAGTAGAGCGCCGACTCCAGCGGCGCCGCGGACCGACCGGTCAGGCCGTCGACCACCTCGACCGGCAGCGGCGTGGCGAGGGCCAGCGCCTGGACCGCACCGGACAGGCCGCGGTCGGCGAGCACCGGGGGGTGGATGCCGCGCACGAGGTCACGCAGCTCGGCGAGCGCGTCGCTGCTGGCGTCGCGGGCCTCGGCCAGCAGGGTGCGGGTCGCGTCGGGGTCGCGGGCGAGCTGCTCCTCGGCGAGCGCGAGGCTCATCCCCAAGGACACCAACCGCGCCTGGGCGCCGTCGTGGAGGTCGCGCTCGATGCGACGCAGCTCGGCCGCGCTCGCGTCGACCTGGACGGCCCGCGACTCGGTGAGCTGCTGCACGCGCAGGGCGAGCCGGCTCTTCTCCGACACCGACAGCAGCGCCGCGTCGACCTGCACGTGCGCGCGCCCGGACAGCGACACCGGCAACCACCAGAACAGCAGGTCCAGGATGCCCTCGACGAGACCCACGACGGCCAGCGCCAGGCCCAGCGTGCCGTCGACCAGCACCCACCGCGCGTCGCGCCGCGTCGCGGGATCGCGCAGGAACGCGCCGAACCGGCCGAGCAGATTGCCCGCAGGCCGTTGCAGGTAGGGCGACTCGATCGTCCGGTCCAACACCCGGCCGGTCAGGCGGCGGCGCCGGTCGGCCACCCACCGGATCGCCGTGCCCGCCGCCAGCGTGAACGGGATGCCCACCCAGACCACGACGAGGACGACGCCCACGACCTGCAGCACGAACAGGACGAGACTCGCCACGCCGCCCACGAGGAACTCGACCGAGCGCAGCAGGGCGGCGACGCGACGACGCAGGGCGGATTCGCCGGTGACCATGCCGACCATCCTCGCCCACCGCACCGGCGCCGCACGGTGGAGGAAACTCCACCTCGGCACCGGGTCCCAGCCCTCCCGCGGGGCGGGCAGGCGGGCGGCAGCGTCGGCGGCACCGACGACACCGCCGCCCGGAGGACCTGCCATGTCACGCCTCGCGCACCCCGTCCGCACGCCGGACCGCTCCCCTGACCCCGCCGCCGCGGCCGGTGCCGGCGGCACCGCGGCTCGCGGCGGCACCGTCACCGTCCGCATGGCGCGGTGGAGCGCGACGCACCCGTGGCTGGCGATCGCCCTGTGGGTCGCCCTGGTCGTCGGATGCGTCGCGCTCGGTACGACGACATCGTTGCGACAGGCGGACGACCTGGACTTCGCCCGAGGTCAGTCGGGCGCCGCCACGCGGTGGCTGCACGACGCGGGGTTGGCCGAGCCGGACACCGAGAACGTCCTCGTCACCGCGCGATCGGGTCCACTCGACGACGCCGCGGCCCGAGCCGCGCTCACCGACGCGGCACGACGGCTGCGCCCGCTGCCCGCGGTGCGTGGCGTGGGCGCCGTGGCGATCGCGCCCGACCGCAGTGCGATGACGGTGCAGGCGACGCTGCGTGACGCGGACGCCGACGCCGACGACGTCCGGCCCCTGCTCGCGGTCACGTCGGCCGTGCAACGGGCGCATCCGTCGGTGCGGGTGGAGCAGGTCGGTGCGGTCTCGCTGAACGCGGCGGTCGACGAGCTCGTCGGCGAGGACCTGGCGACGGCGGCCATGATGAGCACGCCGGTCACCCTGCTGATCCTGCTGGTTGCCTTCGGCGCGGTCGTCGCCGCCGGCGTGCCCGTGCTGATCGCCCTCTCGGCCGTCGCCGCGGCGACGGGCCTGTCGACGCTCGCGTCCCACCTCGTCCCCGACTCCGGGTCGACGTCGGCGATGATCCTGCTGATGGGCATGGCCGTCGGGGTCGACTACTCGCTCTTCTACGTCAAACGGATGCGCGAGGAACAGCGCGCCGGCCACGACCGGGTGGACGCCGTCGAGCTCGCCGCCGAGACCTCCGGCCACGCCGTCCTGGTCTCCGGGTTCGCGGTCCTCGCGGCGATGCTGGGCCTCTACCTCGCCGACGACGCGATCTTCGACTCGCTGGCCACGGGCTCGATCACGGTCGTCGCGATCGCCGTGCTCGGCTCGCTCACCGTGCTGCCCGCGCTGCTCGTGAAGCTCGGCCGCGCCGTCGACCGGCCTCGCGTGCCGGTGCTGTGGCGGCTGACCGCGCACCACCGCGAACCCCGGGTCTGGCCCGCGCTGCTGCGCCCGTCGCTGCGTCACCCCGCGCGCACGCTCGGCATCACGGTGGCCGTGCTCGGCGCGCTCGCCCTCCCCGCGCTCGGCCTGCACCTGCAGTCGTCCGGTGCCGCGACGGTCCCGGACCAGGTGGCGGCCAAGCACACGCTGGAGCGACTCGACGCGGCGTTCCCCGACCAGCGTGCGGAGACGACCGTCGTGGTGAAGGCCGCTCCGGGCGCCGCGGCCGCGGTCCGCGCGGCGCTGCGCGACGTCTCCGCCGCCGCGGTCTCGGCCGCGCCCTTCCGCGGCGCGACCACCGAGCTGCGCACGTCGTCCGACGCCGCCGTGCACGTGCTGTCGCTGGCCACGGCCGTGGACGCGGACTCCGGCCCCGCCCACGACGGGGTCGTCCTGCTCCGCCGCGGTCTGGTGGCCCGCGAGCTGACCGGCATCGCCTCGGCCCGCTGGGCCGTCGGCGGCGAGACCGCGACGAACGCCGACGACGACCGGCACCTCGCCGACCGGCTGCCGTGGGTGATCGGCTTCGTCGTCGTCCTCACGATGCTGATCATGGGGTGGGTGTTCCGCTCGGTGCCGATCGCGCTCGTCACGGCGGCGATGAACCTGCTGTCGGCCGGTGTGTCCTTCGGCGTGCTCGTCCTCGTGTTCCAGCACTCGTGGGCGGACTCGCTGCTCGGCTTCGAGTCGACCGGCCGGGTCGTCAACTGGATCCCGCTGTTCATGTTCGCGGTGCTGTTCGGCCTGTCGATGGACTATCACGTGTTCGTGATCAGCCGCGTCCGCGAGGCTCGCGAGCGCGGTCTCCCGCCCCGCCGGGCGATCCGCGACGGCATCGTCGGCTCGGCCGGGACGGTGTCGAGCGCTGCGTTGATCATGGTGTCGGTGTTCACGATCTTCGCCGCGCTGCACCTGGTGGAGATGAAGCAGTTCGGGGTCGGGCTCGCGGTCGCGGTGCTGGTCGACGCGATCGTGGTGCGCGAGATCGTGCTGCCGTCGGCGCTGCTGCTGCTCGGCGACCGGGTGTGGCCGGCGGCGGTGCGACGTCCCGCGGCCTGACCGACCCACCGGAGCTCGGCTACTGCTCCGCGAGCGGCATCGGGCCGTAGACCTTGTCCTCGCCCTCGAACAGCGTCACCTGCGCGACGTCGGCGCCGGCGAGCTCGCGCCAGTTCTCCCCCAGCCAGCTCTCGGCGTCGGACTGGTTGGCGTGGGCGGGCTGCGACGGCGCGCCGGCGGTCACCTCGGTGCCGTCGGGCTGCTCCAAGCGCCAGGTGAACGACATGCGTAGGGTCCTCTCGAGTGGTTCCCGCCACCCTAGCGAGCCGTCGACGGAGCGGCGTCGGCCATGACGCAGCTGCTCGTCGCCGAGGAACTGTTCTTCCTCACGAACGACGGCGGGTCGGGCAACGGCCGGCCGGCGCGTGCGCTCGCCCGGTGCCGCGATCGCCGCGGTCGCCTCGGCCAACGCCCGACAACGGCGGAGCCGGCACACCTAACGCACCCGGCGCACCGATTCTGCGCGACCTCGCGCAAATTCGGGGTGGAAGATGCCGGCCAGCGCCTCCACGCCGTCGACCAGCCGGGGGCCAGGACGCACGATCAACCCGTCCCCGTCGACGGCCCAGATCGCGGCGTGGGGCAGCTCGCGACCCACCGTCGCGGCCTGCGCGGCCGCGCCGTCGAGGCCGAACCCGCACGGCGCCACGACGACGACGTCCGGCGCCGCCGCGGCGAGCGCCGCCCACGTCGTCGGTCCGGACCGCTCGTGCGGCGTCGCCGCCACGGGCTCCCCGCCCGCGGCACGGACGAGATCGGGGATCCAGTGCCCCGCCGCGAACGGCGGGTCGACCCACTCGACCACGGCGACGCGCGGGCGCGGGCGGCCGGCCACCGCCGTCGCCACCGCGTCCAGTCGCGCGCGCAGCGCCGCACGGACGGTGTCACCGCGAGCGGCGACGCCCGCGGCGCGGGCGACCGTCGCGATGGTGGCGAGGACGTCGTCGAGCGAGTACGGATCCAGCGCCACGACCTCGGCGCGGCAGCCGAGGAAGGCCAGCGCCTCGTCGACCCGCTCCGCGGGCAGCGCGCAGACCCGGCACAGGTCCTGCGAGAGGACGAGATCGGGTTGCAGGGTCCGCAGCGCGTCGCGGTGCAGGTGATAGAGGTCGGCACCGGCGGCGGCCTGCGCGCGCACGTACGCGTCGATCTCGGCCGGCGTCATGCCCGACGTGTCGCGCCCGCCCACGACGACCGCGTGATCGGTGCGGGCGGCTGCCGGCTCGTCGCACTCGAACGTGACACCGACGAGCGAGTCGGCCAGCCCCAGCGCATAGACGATCTCGGTCGCCGCGGGGAGCAGCGACACGATCCGCACCGTTCGACGGTAGCCGCAGGCGCGCGTCCCGGGAACGCGAGGCGCATCCGGGCATACTTGCGCGGTGACCGGCGCCGTCCCCGAGCTCGACTCGCGCGCCGCCCGTGTCGACTGGCCGGACGCGCAGGCCGCGGCAGCCGCTCGCGACGCCGCCGGCGCCGACCGGGGTCGGCTCGCCGAGCTCGCACAGTGGCTCGCGGGCACGCGGGGCCGCCACCCCGCCGAGGCACCGACGCGACCGCGCTGCCTCGTGCTCGGCGGGGTGTCCGCCGCGGTCGCCGCCCTGGCCGAGTCGGTGGACGTCGGCACCCGGGCCGTCGTGCCCGCCGACCACCCCGCCGACGAACGCTCGGCCGACCACCCGGCCGACGGAGGCTCGGCCGACGGCCCCGCGGACGAGGGCACGGTGACGCGCGGGCTCACCGACGGCTTCGCACTGGCCGACGACGAGGTCGACGCCGGCGCGGACCTGCTCGTCGTCGCCGGCGCGGCCGCGGGTGCCACCGGGGCGAACGCTGCCGCGGTCGTGGTCAGCCTGCTCACCGGCACCGAGCCGGTGGCGCTGCTGCCCCGTGGCCCGGCCGCCGTCGACACGGCGGCCTGGGTGGCGCGGGCCGAGCTGCTGCGCGACACGCGGCAGCGGGCCGCCGACGCCCGCGCCGACCCGGTGGCCCTGCTCGACCGTCTCGGCGACGCCGCCCTCGCCACCGCGACGGGCCTGATCCTGCAGGCGGTGGTGCGCCGCACCCCGATCGTGCTCGACGGCGTCACCGCGGTGGTGGCCGCGCTCCTCGTCGCCGACCTCGCGTCCGGCGCGGCGCAGTGGTGCCAGGTGGCCGACGTCGGCGCCGATCCCGTCCACGCGCGTGCCGTCGCCGAGCTCGATCGGTCGCCGTTGTTGCACCTGGCCATGTCCGCCGGCGACGGAGTCGCCGGATTGCTGTCCGTCCCGCTGCTGCGGGCCGCCGTCACAGGGAAGCCCGAGTGAGCGAATCCGACCGTCGCCCCGAGTCCGCACCGCTGCGTACCGCCACCGACACCGTCACCCTCCCGGTGCAGATCGCGGCCGCCTGGACGTGGCGGCTGCTCGTCATCGCCGTGGGCCTCTACGTGCTGACGCAGGTGTTCTTCCGCATCGAGCTCGTCGCGTTCAGCTTCGTCCTCGCGCTGTTCTTCACCTCGGTGCTGCATCCGCTGGAGCGCGCGCTGCGACGCATCCCGGGGTCGCGCTCGGTCTCGGCGGGGTTGGCGCTGCTGATCGGTCTCGCGCTGCTCAGCGGAATCGGCTACTTCGTGGCGTGGCAGATCAGCACGCACTCCTCGCAGCTGGGCGACTCGATCTCGGACTTCGTCGACAAGACGAGCCACTGGCTGCGCACCGGGCCGCTGCACCTCAAGTCGAAGGACATCGACAACTTCACCGACGAGATCAAGAAGACCGTCCAGGAGCACCAGAACGAGCTGATCAGCGGCGCGATCGAGACCGTGCGCACCGTCGTCGAGGCGCTGGGCGCGCTGCTGCTGATCCTGCTCTCGACGTTCTTCCTGCTGCGCGACGGCGAGCAGATCTGGCAGTGGACGCTGCGGCTGTTCCCCCGCGCGGCCCACGACCGCATGGACGGCGCGGGACACGCGGGCTGGCGCACCCTCGGCGGCTACATGCGCGGGCAGGTGCTGATCGCGCTCTTCCACGGCATCAGCGTCATGGTCATCCTGTTCGTGCTGCGCGTGCCGCTCGCCGCCGCGCTGGGCGTGCTGATCTTCCTCGGCTCGTTCATCCCGCTCGTCGGCCTCACCGTGACCGGCGCCCTGTGCGTCGCGGTCGCGCTGCTCGAGCACGGTGTCGGCGCGGCCATCGTGGTGGGTGTCGCCATCATCGTGCTCGTCCAGCTCGAGGCGCACCTGCTGCAACCGCTGATCATGAGCCGCAGCGTCGAGGTGCACCCGCTCGCCATCGCCCTGTCGGTGCTGACGGGGACGCTGCTCGCCGGCATCGTCGGCGCCCTGCTGGCCGTTCCGCTCGTCGCCTTCCTGAACTCCACGATCCACGCGTTGCGCGACACTCCCGCGCTGCCCACGGGTGAGGCCGGCTTCCCCGTCCAGGTGCGCACCGAACCCGGCGGCGATCCTGTCGACGCGACGCAGGATCCGGCGCCGGCCGACGGCGAGCCGGGCGCCGAACTCGACGACGGGACCGAGGCGGAGGGCGAGGGCGAGGGCCGCTCCTGAGCGGCGGGCGCCGTCAGCGCACGTGCGAGGGCACGAACGGCGGGCGGACGACGCGCACCGCGCTCCGCCGACCGCGGACGTCGAGCGCCAGCTCGTCGCCGTCGGCCACGCCCGCGGCGGTGTCGATCAGGGCGAGGCCGATGCCGACCCGGCGCGTCGGGGAGAACGTCCCGCTCGTCACCTCGCCCACGGCCGCGCCGGCCGCGTCGAGCACCGGCATGTGCGCTCGCGGGATGCCGCGGTCCAGGGACTCGACCCCGCGCAGGGTGCGCGTCGGGCCGGCCGCCTTCTCCGCGGTCAGGGCGTCGCGTCCCCAGAACGCGTCCTTGGACCAGCCGACGGCCCACCCGGAGCGGGCCTGCACCGGGCTGATCGTCGCCGAGAGGTCCTGCCCGTGCAGCGGGTAGCCCATCTCGGTGCGCAGCGTGTCGCGCGCGCCGAGTCCCGCGGGCATACCGCCCAGACCCGAAACGGTCTCGGCGAGCGCGTCCCACAGGGCGAGCGCCGCGCCCCACGCCGGGACGAGCTCGTACCCGTGCTCGCCGGTGTACCCGGTGCGGCAGATCCGCACCGGCAGGCCGTCCCACTCGGCGTCGGCGTAGGCCATGTAGTCCTGCGCGGCGGGCAGGCCCAGCTCGGCGAGCACCTCAGCCGAGCGGGGCCCCTGGACCGCGAGCACCGCGAAGTCGCGATGCTGGCCGACGACCTCGATCCCGGCGGGCGCGGCCGCGGCGAGGCGACGCACGACCTCGGCCGCGTTCGCGGCGTTGGGGACGAGGAACACCTCGTCGGCCGACACGAGATAGGCGATGAGGTCGTCGACCACGCCGCCGGACTCGTCGCAGCACAGCGTGTACTGCGCCTGGCCGGGGGCGATCCGGGCGAGGTCGTTGGACAGGCAGGCGTTGACGAACTCGGCGGCGCCCGGACCGCGCACGGTGGCCTTGCCCAGGTGCGAGACGTCGAAGACGCCGACGCCCTCGCGCACCGCCGCGTGCTCCTTCAGCACGCCGCCGCCGCTCGCGGTGTACTCGATCGGCATCTCCCAGCCGCCGAAGTCGGCGAGCTTCGCGCCGAGAGCGACGTGACGGTCGTGCAGCGGCGAGCGGAGCAGTTCGGTCATGCGCGCCAACCTATCCGGCCCGGCCGGTCGCCCGGTCGGTCCCTAGGATCGGGACCATGCCGCCGTCCGTCTCCGTCACCGCCGCCAGCACCCCCGTCCGCGCCGATGCCGTCGTGGTGGGCGTGCGTCGCACCAAGGACGGGCCGCGACTGGCCGAGGGCGCCGAGCAGATCGACGCCGCCCTGGGCGGTCGACTGCACGACGCCCTGCGCAGCGTCGGCGCGACGGGACGTCCGGACGAGGTGCATAAGATCCCCACGCTCGGGCTGGCCGACTTCCCCCTCGTCGTCGCCACCGGCGTCGGCGACGGCGCCGCGCCGGACACCGTCCACGCCGTCGCGCCGGAGACCGCCCGCCGCGCCGCCGGTGCCGCCCTGCGGGGGCTGACCGACCAGCGCCGCGTGCACATCGCCCTCGACGCCCGCGCCGGGGCGCTGGCCGAGGGTGCCCTGCTCGGCGCCTACGCGTTCACCGCGTACAAGTCCGCCCCCGCCAAGCAGAACCTGCGCACCGTCACGATCGCCGGCCCGACCTCGGCGCGCGCCGAGGTGAAGCGGGCCGTGGTCGTCGCCGCGGCCGTGGCGGCCACCCGCGATCTCGTCAACACGCCGCCGAACGACCTCTACCCCGAGACGTTCGCCACCCGGGCCAAGGCCATCGCCGACGAGCAGGGCCTCGCCGTCGAGGTGCTGGACGAGAAGGCGCTGCGGCGGCGCGGCTTCGGCGGCGTGCTCGGCGTCGGGCAGGGCAGTGCCCGGCCGCCGCGGCTGGTGCGCATCAGCTACCGGCCGGCCAAGGCGAAGGCGCACCTCGCCCTCGTCGGCAAGGGCATCACGTTCGACACCGGCGGCATCAACCTCAAGACCGCCAACCTGACGTGGATGAAGTCCGACATGGGCGGTGCGGCCGCGGTGGTCAACGCGGTGGCCGCGATCGCCGCGCTGAAGCTGCCGGTGACCGTCACCGCCACCGTCCCGATGGCCGAGAACATGCCGTCGGGCACCTCGTACCGACCCTCGGACGTCCTCACCATGTACGGCGGGCGCACCGTCGAGGTCGGCGACACCGACGCCGAGGGCCGGCTGATCCTGGCCGACGCGATCGTCCGCGCCGCCGAGGACTCCCCCGACTACCTCATCGAGGCCTCCACGCTCACCGGCGCGCAGCTCGTCTCGCTCGGGCCGCGCGTGATCGGTGCGATGGGAGAGCCCGACTGGCGCGACCGCGTCGTCGCCGCGGGCACCGCGGCGGGCGAGGCGGCCTGGGCGATGCCGCTGCCCGAGGAGCTGCGGGCCGGGCTCGACTCCCCCGTCGCCGACCTCGTGAACGTCCCGGGCGAGCGGTGGGGCGGCATGCTCGTCGCCGGCCGCTTCCTCGCCGAGTTCGTCCCCGAGGGGCTGCCGTGGGTGCACCTCGACATCGCCGGACCGGCCTACAACCAGGGCGGCCCGCGCGACTACACGCCCAAGGGCGGCACCGGCGCGGCCGTGCGCACCATCGTCGCCGCGGCCGAGTCCCTGGCCCGCTGACCCGCTCGACCCGACCGCCCGGCGCGATCTTCCGGCGCACCACGAACCCGGCACCGCCCAGCGCAGGAGGATCCGCGCGGTTCAACGGTCCTGCTGCCGCCGGTTCCACTCGCGCATCCGCTGCGGGTAGCCGACGACGGCGGCGTCGTAGAGCGGGACGCCGTGCTTCTTCGCGAACGTGGCGGCGCCCTGCGGGCCGTTGACGCGGCGCCGCGTCCACTCGCCGTCGGCGGCGACGAGGACGATGGTGGTGTCGGTGACGCTCGTGCGTGGCTCGACGTAGGCCTCGACACCGCTCCGGCTGCGCAGGAAACCCGCGAGGTGCTCGGTGTCCTCGCTGGACCCGGTCCGCTGCACACCCGGTCGCGTCTTGCGCCTGAACAACGACATCCGCCCTCCCTGGAACGACGTCACCCGTCCGTGACCGGGCGACATCATCGCATCGCCCGGACGGCGTGCGCGGTGGATCCGGCGGAGTGCCAAGATGGTCGTGCGAGCCGACAGCCGTACAGGAAGGTGCGCCCAGTGGCAGACAAAGAGGTCGATCTCGTCGTTCTCGGTGGCGGCAGCGGCGGGTACGCCGCGGCGCTGCGCGCGGCGGAGCTCGGCAAGTCCGTCGTCCTGATCGAGAAGGACCGCGTCGGCGGCACGTGCCTGCACCGTGGCTGCATCCCCACCAAGGCCCTGCTGCACGCCGGCGAGATCGCCGACGGTGCGCGGGAGAGCGCCACCTTCGGTGTCAACGCCACGTTCGAGGGCATCGACATGGCGGGCGTCAACAAGTACAAGGACGGCGTCATCGGCAAGAACTGGAAGGGGCTGCAGGGCCTCATCAAGGCCCGCGGCATCGAGACGGTCGAGGGCGAGGGTCGACTCGTCGGCCCGAAGACCGTCCAGGTCGGCGGTGACGGCGGGGACCGCTACACCGGCGCCAACGTCGTCCTGGCCACCGGCTCGTACTCGCGCTCGCTGCCCGGCCTCGACCTCGACGGTCACCGCGTGATCACCAGCGAGCACGCGCTCGGCCTCGACCACGTGCCCGAGACCGCGATCGTGCTGGGCGGCGGCGTCATCGGCTGCGAGTTCGCCTCGGCCTGGACGTCGTTCGGCACCAAGGTCACCATCGTCGAGGCGCTGCCCCACCTCGTCCCGCTGGAGGACGAGGCCAACTCCAAGCTGCTCGAGCGCGCCTTCCGCCGCCGCAAGATCGACTTCAAGCTGGGCAAGCGGTTCGAGAAGGTCGAGACGTCCGACAGCGGCGTCACCGTTCACCTCGAGGGCGGCGAGACGCTCGAGGCCGAGCTGCTGCTCGTCGCCGTCGGGCGCGGCCCCGTCTCCGAGGGCCTCGGCTACGAGGAGCAGGGCGTGCGCATCGAGCGCGGCTTCGTCGTCACCGACGAGTTCCTGCGCACGTCGGTCGACGGCGTCTACGCCGTGGGCGACCTGATCTCGATCAACAGCGAGCCGCACCTGCAGCTCGCTCACGTGGGCTTCGCCGAGGGCATCCTCGCCGCCGAGCACATCGCCGGCCAGCCGGTCGTCCCGATCGACTACGCCGGCGTCCCGCGCATCACCTACAGCCAGCCCGAGGTCGCCTCGGTCGGCCTCACCGAGGCCGCGGCGGTCGAGAAGCACGGGCAGGACAACGTCACGACCGTCACCTACGACCTGTCGGGCAACGGCCGCAGCGCGATCCTGAACACCAAGGGCGCGGTCAAGCTCGTCGCCGAGAAGGACGGCCCCGTTCTGGGCATCCACATCGTGGGCGACCGCGTCGGCGAGCTCATCGCCGAGGCCCAGCTCATCTACAACTGGGAGGCCCTCCCCGGTGAGGTCGCCCAGCTGATCCACCCGCACCCGACGCAGTCGGAGGCGATCGGCGAGGCGCACCTGCTGCTCGCCGGCAAACCGCTGCACGTGCACGACTGACCGACCCGACCGAGTTCGTTCCGCGTAAGGAGCATCTGACACCGATGTCGACGTCCGTGACCATGCCGCGCCTGGGTGAGAGCGTCACCGAAGGCACCGTGACCCGCTGGCTCAAGGCCGAGGGCGACCACGTCGACGCCGACGAGCCGCTGCTGGAGGTGTCGACCGACAAGGTCGACACCGAGGTGCCCTCCCCCGCCGCCGGCACGCTGCTCTCGATCAAGGTCCAGGAGGACGAGACGGTCGAGATCGGTGTCGAGCTCGCCGTCATCGGCGACGCCGCCGAGGCCGGGGGTGACGGCGACTCGGGTGGCGACGGCGGCTCGGCCGCGTCGAACGACGACGCGCAGCAGGCGCAGTCCGAGCCGGAGCCCGAGCCGGAGCCCGAGCCCGAGCCGCAGCCGGAACCCGAGCCGCAGCCCGAGCCGGCGCGCGCCGCGGCCGAGCCGGAGTCCCGGCCGGAGCCCAGGCACGCCCAGCCCGCGGCTCCCGCCCCCGCGCAGGCGCCGTCGGGCGAGTCCGCGGCCGACCCGGCCCCGCGGGCCGAGAGCGGCGCCGACGGTGGCGAGACCGGCGACGACGACGCCGCGGCCGGCGCCTACGTCACCCCGCTGGTGCGCAAGCTCGCGAGCGAGCACGGCGTCGACCTCGCCTCGATCAGCGGCACCGGCGTCGGCGGGCGCATCCGCAAGTCCGACGTCCTCGCCGCCGCCGAGCAGGCGCGCGACCGTGCGGCCGAGCGGGAGCTGCCGCACACCGCGTCGGCCGCGGCGGGTTCGACCGAGGTCACCGACGCCGCCGCCACCGCGGCGTCGACCGCCACGCAGCAGCGCGGCAAGGTCGAGAAGATGTCGCGCATGCGGCAGGTCATCGCCACCCGCATGGTCGAGTCGCTGCAGACCTCGGCCCAGCTGACGACCGTCGTCGAGGTCGACGTCACCCGTATCGCGCGGCTGCGCGACCGGGCAAAGGCCGAGTTCGAGGCCCGCGAGGGGGCGAAGCTGAGCTTCCTGCCCTTCTTCGCCGTCGCGGCCATCGAGGCGCTGAAGGCCCACCCGGTCGTGAACGCCTCGGTGAACCTCGAGGACAAGACCATCACCTACCACGACGCCGAGCACCTGGGCATCGCCGTCGACACCGACCGCGGGCTGCTGGTCCCGGTGATCCACGACGCCGGTGATCTCAACCTCGGCGGGTTGGCACGCAAGATCGCCGACCTCGCCGCCCGCACCCGCGACAACAAGGTGGCGCCGGACGAGCTCGGCGGCGGCACGTTCACGCTGACCAACACCGGCAGCCGTGGCGCGCTGTTCGACACGCCGATCATCAACCAGCCCCAGGTCGGCATCCTCGGCACCGGCGCGGTCGTGAAGCGGCCGGTGGTCATCTCCTCCGAGGACCTCGGCGAGACGATCGCGGTGCGCTCCATGGTCTACCTGGCGCTGTCCTACGACCACCGGGTGGTGGACGGCGCGGACGCCGCCCGCTTCCTGACGACGGTCAAGCAGCGGCTGGAGGCCGGGGCGTTCGAGCGGTCGCTCGGCCTGGAGTGACGCCGTGAAGGTGGTGCTCGCCGGCGCGTCCGGGTTGATCGGACCCGCTCTGGCCGCCTCGCTCGGGCGTGACGGGCACGAGGTGGTGCGGTTGGTGCGACGCACGCCCTCGGGCCCGGGCGACGTCGCCTGGGACCCGTCGGCGGGCGAGCTCGACCCGCGGGTGCTGGCCGACGCCGACGCCGTCGTCTGCCTCTCCGGGGTCGGCGTCGGCGACAAGCGGTGGAACGAGGCCTACAAGCAGCAGATCGTGGCGAGTCGGGTCGACAGCGTCGCGACGATCGCCCGGGCCATGGTGGCGTCGGGGACGGCCGCGACACTGGTGGGCGCCTCGGCGGTCGGCTACTACGGCGACACCGGCGCGCGCGAGGTGGACGAGACGGCGCCGGCGGGCGACACGTTCCTCGCCGGGGTCTGCCAGCTGTGGGAGGACGCCGCCGCCCCTGCGGCCGAGGCCGAACTGCGGGTCGTGCACCTGCGCACCGGTCTGGTGCTCGCGCGCGGCGCCGGCCTGCTGCGCCAGCTCGGCCTGGTCGTCAAGGCCGGCCTCGGCGGACGGCTGGGCGACGGGCGCCAGTACATGCCGTGGATCTCGCTGACCGACGAGATCGCGGCGATCAGGTACCTGCTCGACCACGACGTGAGCGGGCCGGTGAACCTCACCGCCCCCACGCCGGTGACCAACGCCGAGTTCACCCGCACGCTCGGTCGGGTGCTGCACCGGCCCACGCCGTGGCTCGTGCCCGGCTTCGCCGCCCGGCTCGCCCTCGGCGAGTTCGCCGAGAACGTGCTGACCGGTCAGAACGCGGTACCGGCCGCGCTGCTCGCCGCCGGGTACCGCTTCACCCACACCGACCTCGAGGTCGCCCTGCACGACGAGCTCAACCGCTGAGCCGGCGCCGGCGCACCCGCTCGCAGCGTCACCCCGCCCGCTGCGCGGCGACGCGCGGACCGGCCGCGGTGCGCACCAACTCCAGCCGGATCGCGGTCGGGCCGACCGGGGCCGCCCGGCGTGCCGGGCGCTTCGCGCACCGCAGCGTCGTGGCCGGGATGCGGGCCCGCGCGGTGACGAGCGCGCGATCGGGCGACGCGGCGATCCGCAGCCGGTCGTAACGGGTCAGCACACCGGCGAGCCCGCAGCCGGCCGGGACGAGCAGCCGCAGCAGCGCCGCGTCGTCCGCGCGCAGGGTCGTCGCCCGGTAGACCCCGGCGAGCAGTGCGGGTGACCGGGTGGCGAAGGCCCGCGCCCGGACCGCGTCCAGACCCCGCAGCGCCGCGGCCCACCAGGCCCGCAGGGCGGCGCTCCCGCTACCCGGCGGCGCCGGCCCGCCGGGCCGGACCGGCATGCCGACCCGGCTACGAACGGCGGCGGGCGACGACGTCGCCCTGGCCGCGGCCGCGCGACCGCCGGCTGCGGCACTGCCGGCTGCGGCACTGCCGGCTGCGGCACTGCCGGCTGCGCGACCGCCGGCTACGTGGCCACCGGCTGCGTGGGCGCCGGCTGCGCGCGGGCCCGGGCCGGCGCGGGCGACGACGACGCCCGCACCGGCGGTAGCGAGCACGAGCACCGCCACCAGCGTCAGGACGCGGGCGCCCGGCACGCGACGGTGCGGCTGCCGCGGCACGACCGGCCGTGCCCGGCGTACCGCCTCGGTCGGCGGCGGCGCCCCCCGCGGCGCCGCCGCCGACCTCTCCGGGCCCCCCGCCGGACCAGCCGCCGACCCCACCGGGCCGGGCGTCGGCGTGGTGCGCCCACCTCGCAGGCCGCCCCACGCGCCGGCGGCACCGTGAACGGCTGCCGCACCGATCGCCCCGCCGGTGGCACCACCGGTGGCACCCGCACCGGCCGGGGCCGCCGCGTACGCCGACGGGTCGGCCGCATGGCGCGGGCGGTAGGCCGCGCGCGTGCCGCCCGGCGGTTCGCGCCGGGGCGCGCGCGGGGTGGTCTGCCCGTACTCGGGGCCGACCGCCCGCCGCGGTGGCGCGGTCTGCGCGTGCAGCCACGGGTCGCCCGCGGGGCGGACCCGGCCCGCCGCGAGCTCGACGGCGACCGGCGTGCCGCTGTGACGCAGGTCGAGCGCCAGGTCGGCGGCGGTGCCGCGCTGCGCGGGATCGATCGCGAGTGCCCGCGCGATCACCGCGGCCATCGGCGCCGGCACGTCGCTGCCGACGAGCCGGGCGGCCACGTCGGGCAGCGCCCCGGACCGGGCGGCGGCGAGCGCGGCGGCGGCGTCCTGCGCCGGCCACGGCGGCGCGCCGGTGAGCGCGTGGAACGCGACCGCCCCGAGCATGAAGACGTCGCTCGGGGCCGCCGGGACGCAGCCGTCGGCGACGGCGGGGTCGATGTAGGCGGGAGTGCTCTCGGCGTCGGACTCGTCCCCGGTCAGCCGGGCCACCCCGAGGTCGGCGAGCAGCGCGACCCCACCCCGGGTGAACAGGATGTTGGCCGGCGTGACGTCGCCGTGCACGACCGCCTGCCGATGCACGTAGGCCAGCGCGGCCGCGACCGGGGCGACGGCGGTGATGACCTCGCCGGGAGCGAGTCGTCGACGCGCCGCGAGCAGGTCGGCCAGGGAACCGCCGTCGGCCAGGTCGAGCACGAGCACGGCCGCGTCGGCGGTGGTCACGAGGTCGTGCAGCCGCACCAGGTTCGGGTGGTCGAGCACGGTCAGCAGGGCCGCTTCGCTGCGAGCCCGTCGCTGCGCCTCGACCCCGGCGAGGTCGAGCCGCTTGAGCGCCACCGGCTCCCCCGTCGCGGCGATGCGGGCGCGCCACACGTCGCTCGAGGCGCCGCGCCCGAGCGGCGACTCGACGACGTAGCCGCGCAGCTTCCAGGTACCGGCCATGCTCCGACGCTAGGGCGCGCGACGCGCTCGATCGGGGTTGTCCACAGGCCGGATCCGGCCGATCCGCCCGCTCCCGCGGGCCGGTCGCGGCCCACCACGCCATGGCACCGGGGCGGCGAGATCTAGCATCACGGGCATGCCCGCCGACAGCCCGACCGTCCTCGCGACCTCCGGTGGCCTGGTGGCCGGCAGCCGGACGAGCTGGGAGCTCGGCCCGCTCACCGAGTACGCCATCGAGCTCGCCGGGGTGACCGGCCGGGCACCGCGGGTGTGCTTCCTCGCCACGGCGCAGGGCGATCACCCACGCACGCTCGTCGACTTCTACGACGCCGCCCGGCTGCGCGGGCTGGCGGCCTCGCACCTCGCCCTGTTCCCCATGCCCAACGTCCCCGACGTCGCCGAACACCTGCTGGCCCAGGACGTCGTGTGGGTGGGCGGCGGCAGCGTCGCCGGGCTGCTGGCCATGTGGCGGCTGCACGGCGTCGACACCGCGATGCGCGCGGCGTGGGAGGCGGGGGTGGTGCTCACGGGGGTGTCGGCGGGGTCGATCTGCTGGCACGTCGGCGGCACCACCGACTCGTTCGGCCCCGACCTGCGTGCGGTCGACGACGGCCTGGCGCTCGTGCCCTTCGCCAACGGCGTCCACTACGACTCCGAGGAGCAGCGTCGCCCGCTGTTCCAGCGGCTGATCGCCGACGGCACACTGCCGGCCGGCTACGCCACCGACGACGGCGTGGGCGTGCTGTACCGGGGCACGCGCTTCGTCGAGGCACTGACCGAGCGCACGGGGAAGCTCGCCTACCACGTCGAGCGGGGCCCCGACGGCACCGCCGTCGAGACCCCGCTGGACACCCGCCGCCTCTGACCGGCGCGCCTCGGGCGGCCGGGCCGCTACCGCGGCGTGAGCTCGTGCGGCGGCACGTCGTGCCGGGCATCGACCGTCGGGTGCTCCACCTGCTCCTCGGGCGGCTCGACCGACACCCGCGGCGTGATCTTGTCCAGCCAGCGCGGCAGGAACCAGTTGGACCGGCCGAACATGTGCATCAGCGACGGCACCAGCATCGTGCGCAGGATGAACGCGTCCAGGAAGACCGCCGATGCCAGGCCGGTGCCGAAGATCTTGATGGGACGCCCGGGCGTGAGCAGGAAGCCGAGGAAGACGGCGATCATGATCAGCGCGGCCGCCGTGATGATGCCGCCGGTCTCGGCCTGGCCGACGGTGACCGACCGCTGGTTGTCCCTGGTGTGCACCCACTCCTCGTGCATGCGGCTCACCAGGAACACCTGGTAGTCCATCGACAGGCCGAACAGGATGGCGAACAGCATGACCGGCGCCCAGGCGTCGATGGGGCCACCGGGCCCCGCACCCATCGCGTCGGACACCCAGCCGTACTGGAAGATCGCCACCACCAGGCCGAAGGAGCCGGCCGCCGCCAGCAGGTTCATGACCGCGGCGGTCAGCGGCACGACGAGGCTGCGGAACGCGATCAGCAACAGCACGAACGACAGCCCGACGACGACCGCGATGAACAGCGGCATCTTGCGACTGAGCACGGTGGCGAAGTCGACGTTGATCGCGGTCTCGCCGTAGACGTAGACGTGGTTGGCGGTACCCCGGTACAGCGGCGGGAAGACGTCCGAGCGCAGGTGCCGCACCAGGTCGTACGTCTTCTCCGACTGCGGCGACGTGGTCGTCTTGAACGAGACGAAGGCGACGCTCTTGTTCAGCGGCACCGCGGCGACGCTGCTGCGGTCGACGTTCGGGGTGCTGCGCACCTGCTGCGCCAGCCGTGCCAGGTAGGCGGTGTCGGTCGCACCCGGCCCCTGGACGACGGCCTCGAGGGTCGAGTTGTAGCCGACGCCGAACTCGTCGCTGATGAGGTCGTAGCCGGAGCGGGTCGTCGAGCCCTTGGGGTCGCTGCCCTGGTCGCTGGCGCCGAGCTCGAGGGAGAAGAACGGGATCGCGAGCACGATCATGACGAGGCCGGCGCCGACGGCGACGAACACGCGCCGGCGTGCCACGAAGGCCGACCAGCGCGCCCAGAACCCGGTGGCCTGGTCGCCGATGAAGTCCCCGGCACGGACGGCGGCGCGTTGCTTGCGGGGCAGCACCTTGAGCCCGAACAGGCTCAGCAACGCCGGCAGCAGGGTGAGCGAGGCGGCCATGGTGAAGCCGACGGCGAGCGCGGTGGCCACCGCCATGCCGTTGAAGAAGCTGACCCCGAGCGCGATGAGGCCCAGGATCGCGATGCAGACCGTGGTGCCGGCGAAGAGCACGGCGCGACCGGAGGTGTTGACGGCGGAGACGATCGACTCGGTCAGGGGCATGCCGCGGCGCAGGTTGCGCCGGTGCCGGGTGACGATGAACAGCGCGTAGTCGACCCCGACGCCGATGACCATCAGCTCGGCCAGGTAGGGCGTGATGTTGGAGACGCTGAAGGCGTGCGTGAGCAGGTAGATGACGCCGAGGCCACCGATCAGGGCCACCATCGCGCTGGCGAGCGGGAGCACGGTCGCCGCCACCGTGCGGAAGACGAGCGCGAGGATGATCAGCGCGGCGAGGAAGCCGATGAGGACCGAGCCGCCCGACCCCTCGCTCTGCCCGATGCCCTGGAACGCGTTGCCGGTGAACTCGACCTGCAGCGTCGAGCTCTCGAGCGAGGTGAGCTGGTCGTGGGCCTTCTTGAACAATGGCTGGTCGTACACGCCGTTGCGCCACGTGACGACGACCAGGGCCGTGTTCGATCCCCGCGCGGTGTTGAGCAGCTTGGGGTTGCCGGCGCCGGTGCGGCCGCCGGCGCAGTTGACCGACTGCCACGGCGTCGCGACCGTCGCCACCTTGGCACCGGCCCGGCAGAGCTTGGTGAGCGCGGGCGCGAGCTCGGCCGGCGCCCCGGTGAACGCCCCGCTCTTGCGCTTGAGCACGACGGTGCCGTTGACGCCGTTCTGGTCGTCGAGCCCCGAGCTCTTCAGGATGCTGGCGACGGACGCGGTCTCGGTGTCGGGGAGGCTGAAGGTGTCCTTGTAGGCGGCGCCGCCGGCGGCGCTCGCCAGCCCCTGCGCGGCGACGATCAGCACCAGCCAGCCGGCGATGACGAACCAGCGTCGACGGACGGCGAACTCGGCGATTGTCCTCATCGGTGCTCCAGGGTCAGACGAACGGAGAACGGGCGCTGCGGGCCGTCGTCCGGCGGACGCGTCACAGTGCCGGGAGCACGGTATCGGGCCCCGCCGACAACATTCGATGGGTTGTGTCCCCGATTAACCCCTGACATTCGTCACTCGCAGCCCCGACCACCCTGCGGGGGGCGCGTCGTACCGTGGTGGACGTGAGCGAACTCGAGGTCGTCCGCGCCGGTCTCGTCCCCTACGAGCAGGCGTGGGCGAGACAGCGCGAGCTGCACGCGCAGGTCGCCGACGGCACGCGCCCGGACACCGTGCTGCTGCTCGAACACCCGTCGGTCTACACCGCGGGCAAGCGCACCGAGCCGCACGAGCGGCCCTTCGACGGCACGCCGGTCGTCGACGTCGACCGGGGCGGCAAGATCACCTGGCACGGCCCTGGCCAGCTCGTCGGCTACCCGATCGTGCGGCTGCCCGACCCGATCGACGTCGTGGCCTACGTCCGCCGGCTCGAGACGATGCTCATCGACGTCTGCGCCGAGCTCGGGGTCACCGCCGGCCGCGTCGACGGACGCAGCGGCGCCTGGGTCACGGGCACGCCCGACCGCAAGCTCGGTCAGATCGGCATCCGGGTCGCGCGGGGCGTCACCCTGCACGGCTTCGCCCTCAACTGCGACCCGGACATGCGCTTCTTCGCCAACATGGTGCCGTGCGGCATCCCCGACGCCGCGGTCACGTCGCTGTCGCAGGAGACCGGTCGCGACGTCACGGTCGCCGAGGTGCTGCCGCTGGTCGAACGTCACCTGCCCGCCGTCCTGACCGGCAGTACCGTGGTGGCGTGATGTCGGAATGACCGCGGTACAGCCGGACGGGCGCAGGATGCTGCGCATCGAGCAGCGCAACGCCGAGACCCCCATCGAGCGCAAACCGGAGTGGATCAAGACCCGCGCCAAGATGGGTCCGGAGTTCACCGAGCTGCGCTCGCTCGTGGCGCGCGAAGGGCTGCACACCGTCTGCCAGGAAGCCGGCTGCCCCAACATCTACGAGTGCTGGGAGGACCGCGAGGCGACCTTCCTCATCGGTGGCGACCAGTGCACCCGGCGCTGCGACTTCTGCCAGATCGACACCGGCCGGCCGCAGCCGCTCGACCGCGACGAGCCGCGCCGGGTCGCCGAGAGCGTCCGGACGATGGAGCTGCGGTACGCGACCATCACCGGCGTCGCGCGCGACGACCTCGCCGACGGCGGGGCCTGGCTCTACGCCGAGACGGTCCGCCGGATCCACGCCTTGAACCCGGGCACCCGCGTCGAGCTCCTCGCGCCCGACTTCAACGCGATCCCTGAGCTCCTCGCCGAGGTCTTCGGCTCCCGACCCGAGGTGTTCGCCCATAACGTCGAGACCGTCCCGCGGATCTTCAAGCGCATCCGGCCGGGCTTTCGCTACGAGCGCTCGCTCGACGTGATCCGCGCCGCCCGCGCCGACGGCCTGGTCACCAAGTCCAACCTGATCCTCGGCATGGGCGAGACCCGCGAGGAGGTCAGCGAGGCCCTGGCGCAGCTGCACGACGCCGGCTGCGAGCTCGTCACCATCACCCAGTACCTGCGGCCGTCCCCGCGTCACCACCCGGTCGAGCGGTGGGTCAAGCCGCAGGAGTTCGTCGAGCTGCGCGAGGAGGCCGAGGAGCTCGGCTTCGCCGGGGTGATGAGCGGGCCGCTCGTGCGCTCCTCGTACCGCGCGGGCCGGCTGTTCGAGCAGGCCGTCGCCAGCCGCGCGGCCGTCGACGACGCGGCGGCTCAGCCCAGTCGGCCGTAGCTGACCCGCGTGGACCAGATCCGCTGGTAGCGGATGCCGTCGCGCGGGGTCGCCGCGGCGTACTGCTTGTGGTGGCCGGCGTAGATCGCGACATGGAAGACGCCGCCGCTGCCGTGGTAGAAGACGAGGTCGCCGGGGATGGCCTTGCGGGCCGACACGCGGTGCATCCGATGCATCGAGCGCTGGCCGGCCGCGCTGTGCGGCAGCCGCCCGGCCTCGGCGCGCGCGTAGACGTACTTGGTGTAGCCCGAGCAGTCGAACCCGCGCTTCGGGGACGCGCCGCCGTCGCGGTAGCGCGCCTTGCCGACGTAGCGCTTCGCGACGGCGACCACCCGCTTGCCCCGCGCCCGCTGCGCCTTGCGGACCCGCTGGGCCTTGGTCAGGTGCGCCGAGGCAGTCGTGCGCACGACGGCGGTGTGGCCGGTCGCGGCACGCACGGCGGTGCTGCGAACGGCGGTGCTGTGGACGGCGGGGGCCGCGCCGGCCTCGGCGCCGCCCACGGCGACGTCGGTGGCGAACACGGCGGACGACGCGAGGGCGGTGGCGACGAGCGCGCCGGCGATGCGATGCGGGAGGCGACGGGGCACGAACGGTCCTCGGGGTCTCGGGCACACCGGGTGGCGTGCAAACCCGGGGGACTCTACATAACGACCCGGTAACCAGCCAAACGTAGAACTCACATGTACCTGACGGGTTCGGCGGCGGTCCCGCGGCCCAACTATTCTCGACGCATGGCAAAGTCCGCGGGCGCCGGCAAGCCCAAGCTCAGTCGCGCCGAGAAGGCCCAGGTGCGCTCGGCGAAGCGCGCGAAGCGTCGCGAGACGTGGCGCAACCTGCGCCAGGCGTTCACGCTGACCCGGCAGAACGACCCGCGCTTCCTGCCCTACCTCGTGTCCTTCGCCGTGCTCGCGGCGGCGCTGGTCTACGTGGTCGCGTTCCTCGTCACCGACTCGCCGTACTTTCCCATCCCCCTCGCACTGCTGGCCGCGGTGTTCGTGGGGATGCTCGTCTTCTCCCGCCGCGCGCAGAGCTCGATGTACGCACAGGCCGAGGGGCAGGCCGGAGCCGCCGGCTGGATGCTGCAGCAGCAGCTGCGCGGCGACTGGCGGCTCACCCAGGCCGTCGCCGGGACGACACAGCTCGACGCCGTCCACCGCCTCGTCGGGCGGCCCGGCGTGGTCCTCGTCGGCGAGGGCGCACCGCACCGCCTGCGCGGCCTGATCGCCCAGGAGAAGAAGCGCACCGCGCGCGTCGTCGGCGACACCCCGATCTACGACATCACGGTCGGCACGGGTGAGGGTGACGTCCGGCTCGGCAAGCTCAACCGCTACCTGCTCAAGCTGCCCGCCAACCTGTCCAAGGAGCAGGTGGGCGCGCTCGAGAAGCGACTCGCCGCCCTCGGCGGCGGCAAGTCACCGTTGCCGCAGGGCCCGATGCCGCAGGGCGCGAAGATGCGCAACGTGCAGCGCACCGTGCGCCGCCGCACCTGAGCGCGCACCCCGTGGGACCGCTCGGATGACCGCACCCCAGACCTATCGCGGCGAGCGCATCGGCCTGCCCCGCACGGGCGCGGGGTCGCTGGCGCCCACCGGGGCGCGCCTCGGCGCGTTCCTCGTCGACGCGCTCGCCTCGTCGCTCGTCGCGGCCCTGTTCGCCGGTGGCGGCGGTGACGGGTTCGCCGGCGCGCTCCCCGGCTCGTGGAGCCTCGTCCCGCTCGCCGTCGACTACCTGGTCGGCGTCCTGGTCGCCGGCCGCACGCTCGGCATGTACCTGCTGGGTCTGCGTCTCGTCCGCGTCGACCGGACGGCACCGGTGGACCCCGTCCGGGTCGCCGTCCGCACCGTCCTGCTGTTCCTGCTCGTCCCCGCGGTCGTGTTCGACCGCGACGGGCGGGGCATGCACGACCGGCTGACCGACACCGCCGTCGTCCGCGCACGGTGAGCCGTGACACCCGTCCGCTTCGTGGCACGGTGTCCGTTTCGCCGGGGCCGCGAACCCGTCATGACACGACCCTGAAACAATCGCGTCGTAGCGTCGCCGCCGATTCCCAACCGCCAACGGAGGACGGATGTTCACAAGTCCCGACGAGGTCCTGAGCTTCGTGAAGAACGAGAACGTCGAGTTCATCGACGTCCGATTCACGGACCTCCCCGGCCAGCAGCAGCACTTCAACGTGCCCGCGGCCACGCTGCCCGAAGACTTCTTCACCGAGGGCGCGATGTTCGACGGCTCGTCGATCCGCGGTTTCGCCGCGATCCACAAGTCGGACATGAAGCTGATCCCGGACCCCGAGACGGCCTTCGTCGACCCGTTCCGCCGGGCCAAGACGCTCAACCTGAACTTCTCGATCGTCGAGCCGCGCACCGGTGAGCCCTACGAGCGCGACCCGCGCCAGGTCGCGGCCAAGGCCGAGGAGTACCTGCGCTCGACCGGCATCGCCGACACCTCCTACTTCGGCCCCGAGGCCGAGTTCTACGTCTTCGACGACGTCCGCTTCCAGACGTCGCAGAACGAGGGCTACTACCACATCGACTCCATCGAGGGCGCCTGGAACACCGGTCGCGTCGAGGAGGGCGGCAACCGCGGGTACAAGACGCGCTACAAGGGCGGCTACTTCCCGGTGCCGCCGGTCGACCACTACGCCGACCTGCGCGACGAGATGAGCAACGCCCTCATCGCCGCCGGACTGAAGCTCGAGCGGGCCCACCACGAGGTCGGCACCGCCGGTCAGGCCGAGATCAACTACGAGTTCAACACCCTGCAGAAGGCCGCCGACGACGTCCAGAAGTTCAAGTACATCGTCAAGAACGTCGCCTGGGCCGCCGGCAAGACGGCCACGTTCATGCCGAAGCCGCTGTTCGGCGACAACGGCTCGGGCATGCACTGCCACCAGTCGTTGTGGAAGGACGGCTCGCCGCTGTTCTACGACGAGCTCGGCTACGCGGGGCTCTCCGACACCGCGCGGTACTACATCGGCGGGCTGCTGCACCACGCGCCGTCGCTGCTGGCGTTCACGAACCCGACGGTGAACAGCTACCACCGACTCGTGCCCGGCTTCGAGGCCCCGGTCAACCTGGTGTACTCCGCGGGCAACCGCTCCGCCTGCATCCGGGTGCCCATCACCGGCACCTCGCCCAAGGCCAAGCGCATCGAGTTCCGGGTGCCCGACCCGTCGGCCAACCCCTACCTCGCGTTCTCGGCGATGCTGATGGCCGGTCTGGACGGCATCAAGAACAAGATCGAGCCGGCGGCGCCGGTCGACAAGGACCTCTACGAGCTGCCGCCGGACGAGCTCGCGTCCATCGCACAGGTGCCCGGGTCGCTCGGCGCGGTCCTCGACCGGCTCGAGACCGACCACGAGTACCTCACCGAGGGCGGCGTCTTCACCGAGGACCTCATCGAGGCGTGGATCGGCTACAAGCGCGGCAACGAGATCGACCCGATCCGACTGCGCCCCCACCCCCACGAGTTCGAGCTGTACTACGACGTCTAGGAGCGAGTGAAGCCGAGCTTGCTCGAGCTTCCGAGCGACGACGACGTCGTTGAGCGCCGCAGGCGCGATCACGACGTCTAGGAGCGAGTGAAGCCGAGCTTGCTCGAGCTTCCGAGCGACGACGACGTCGTTGAGCGCCGCAGGCGCGATCACGACGTAGACCCCGACGGCCCCGGCTCACGCCGGGGCCGTCGGTGGTTTCGGCGCGAGGTGTGGCGGGCGGCGGATCAGCCCGCGACGGATCAGCCCGCGACGGATCAGCCCGCGACAGGGCGCCGCAGGGCGACGACGGTGGCGTCGTCCTGCGTATGACCGTTCGCCACCGCCGCGCGGACGTCGCGGGCGGTGGGCGTGCCCAGGCCGGCGAGCGCCTCGGCGAGCCGGCGGCGTCCCTCGTCGAGCGCCTCGTCGCGCCGCTCGATCAGGCCGTCGGAGAACAGCACGAGGCTCTCGCCCGGTGCGATCGTGAACGCGGTCGTCACGGGACGCGCGTCCCGCACCCCCAGCGGGGGCGAGATCGCCAGCTCGACGGTGGCCGCCTCGGCGCCGGGGCGCACGAGGTAGGGCAGCGGATGCCCGGCGCTGACGCCCTCCGCCTCGCCCGTGCCGAGGTCGATCGCCACGACCGTGACGGTGGCGAACGCCCCGGGCAGCAGCCGCACCGCGAACTCGTTCGTGCGGGCCACGGCGTCGACGACCGGCAGCCCCTCGAACAGGTAGGCACGCAGGGCGTTGCACAGCTGCGCCATCGTCCCCGCGGCAGGGATGCCGTGCCCGGCGACGTCGCCGAGCACGGTGACGAGCCGGCCGTCGGGGACGGTGAGCGCGTCGCACCAGTCGCCGCCGATGCGGCCGCCCTCGGCCGGTTCGTAGTGCGCCGTGAGCTGCCAGTCGGTCAGTACCGGGAGCTTCGGCTGCAGGTTGCGCTGCAGGGTCTCGGCCAGCCGCAGCTCGCTACGGGCCCGTTGGAACAGCGCCTCGACGACGACCCGGCGCAGGCGGTCGGCGAGGTCGAGCTCGTCGACGGTCCAGGCCTGCGCGCGCCCGCGCACGATCTCGCTCCAGCGCTCGAACGACTTGCGCGGGCTCAGCCGCACCGAGTCGCCCTCCTGCACGGCGATGGCCTTGTTGTAGGGGTCGCCGCCCCAGTCGACGGAGCGGCGCGCCTCGGCCCGGAACCACGCGACGTAGCGCTCGTCGGGCAGCGTGACCACGAGGGCGCCGCACGCGACGTCGCCCGGCACCGCGAGCTCGGGCAGCGTCTCGGCCAGGCGATCGGTCGACGCCACCGCTCCCGGCGACTCGCGGGCCCAGCGCACCAACGCTTCGACGGCGTCGGGGTCCGGCACCGTCCGCCGGCTGCGGGGCGCGTCGTTCAGCTGGACGACGACCCCGTCGGCGGTGACGAGGTCGAGCAGGTCCGGCGCGCCGAGCAGCGCCGACGCGAGCGAGTCCCGCTCGTCGACGGTGGCGGCGGTGAGCTTCGCGAGGACGGCCTGCCGCTCGAGCCGAGCCCGGTAACGCTCCTCGTCGACCCGGTCGACGAGGCGCAGCGAGAGCGTCGAGCCGAGGAACTCGGCCGCCGCCCGCGTTCCGTACGGCGGCGTATGGGGACCGGAGTAGTGATGGCACGCGATCAGCCCCCACAGCCGGCCGTCGCGCAACAACGAGATCGACATGGAGGCGCCGACACCCATGTTGCGCAGGTACTCGACGTGGATGGGCGAGACGCTGCGCAGCGTCGCGTGCGTGAGGTCGAGCTGGGCGCCGGTGACGGGGTTGCGGGTGGGCACGACCGGCGACGGCGTGTAGTCGACGTCGGAGATGAGCCGCAGCCAGTTGCGCTCGTACAGTGCCCGCGCCTGCGCCGGGATGTCGCTGGCCGGGTAGTGCAGGCCGAGGAACGGGTTGAGGTCGTCGCGCTTGGCCTCGGCCACGACCTCGCCGTTGTAGTCGTCGTCGTAGCGGTAGACCATCACCCGGTCGAACCCGGTGAGCTCGCGCACCGAACGGGCCGCGATGTCGTACAGCTCGGCGATCTCGGCGGTGTTGTTGAGCTCGGCGACCGCGCTGCGGACGGCCTGGTAGGTGTTCGGGAAGGAGAACGGCCGCGGGCCGTCCGCGGGCTCCAGCTCGACGAGCAGGACGCCGTGCGGCTCCCGGTGCAGGATGCCGTCGAACTGCACCGCGCGGCCCGCGACGTCGAGCGTGACGTCGAGCGGGTTGCGCGCCCGCAGGTCGGCGAAGGACGCCGCGAACCGGCTGATGTCCGTCGCCGCCGCGACGCCGAGCACCTCGGCGAGCGGCCGCTCCAGGGCGTCCTCGGCCGCGACGCCGACGTGGTCGGCGAGGTTGGCGCTGACCTGTTGCACCGTCAGCTCGGGCTCGCGCACGACGAGCAGCACGCCGCGCGGCTGGATGCTGCCCGGGATGTGGATGGGCTCGCGCGCGCAGTTGTCGAGGTCGATGGGGACGCCCGGGGCGACGAACCCCTCCTCGGCCGGGTCGGCTCCGGTCACGCCGGCCCCCACCCGTCGCCGGTTGCGGTGCGATGACCGGACGGGCCCGTCGCAGCCAGGACGATCATCGATCCCTCCGGGCACCGGGCCGGCTCGTCCGACCGCCGGGCCAGTCTGGCACGACGTGGACGCCGCCGCAGGACGGCCCGCGCGCGGCCGCCTCGCGACGCCGTGCGTACGGCGTACCCCTACACTCGGGCGCGTGACCGAGGGCCCGCCGAGCAGCGACGACCCGATCGTCGTCGTCGTCGACGGCGAGCTCGACGCCTCCGACCTGGACTGGACCGACGAGCTGCGGGCCACGCTGGACGCCGGTCACCGGCGCGTGGTGGTCGACATGCTCGCCGTGTCGTTCATCGACTCCTCGGTCGTCCGCGCCCTGGTGAGCGCCTACCGCGTGGTGGCCGAGGAGGGCTGGCTACGAGTCGTGTACACCCATCACCTGATCCGTCGCGTCATCACCATCTGCGGCCTCGCCGACGCGCTCCCGCAGTACCCGACGGTCGAGGCCGCGTTGCGCGGCACGCCGTCCGGACTGCACCCGGACGACTCGTCGCCGTCCGGCGTGTTGGGCGCCCCCTCAGGCGGGCACACTGCAGGCGTCGAGAACGACGCCGACGAGGGCCCCGCCGGGCCGCCGTCGCCGCAGGAAGGTTCCCAGATATGACCAGGGCCGAGCGCAGCGAGCGATTCGCCCCCGAGCTGGCCAGCGTGCGCGCGGGCCGCCACTTCGTCCGCGACACCCTCGAGGCGTGGGATCTCGCCGAGCTCGCCGACGACGCGCAGCTGTGCGTCAGCGAGATCGTCACCAACGCCGTGACGCACGCCGGCACGCAGGTCACCGTGACCGTGCGGTCCGAGGACGATCTCGTGGTCGAGGTGCACGACGGGGTCGCGACGCTCAGCGTCCCCGAACCCGACGTCCCCGTCGCGGCCACCGCCACGAGCGGGCGCGGCCTGCAGATCGTCAGCGTGGTGAGCGCCGACTGGGGCGTCGAGTGCTCGGCCGACGGCAAGGTCATCTGGTTCCGGCTGCCGCTGCCCGACACGACCGCGCGGCACCACGACGCCGACGTCCTCTCCCTCGCCGAGCGTCGGTCGACTCCGTCCGCCCCGCCGGCCGCCACGCAGCGGGCCTCCGGCTACGAGCAGGCCCGGACCGCCGGCTGACCGCCTCGACCGGGCCCCCCGGGGCGGCGGCCACGGCCGGCGACCGGCTCGCCGCCGCCGAGTTCGCGGCGGCGTCGGCGGACGCGCTCGCCCGCACCCTCAACCTGCGCCGCTCGCTCGGCCGGCTCGCCGACCTCGCCGCGTCCCGCTTCGGGACGTGGGCGGGCGTCTCGCTGCTCGCGGACGGATCGCTGCGGCACGTCGGGACGACGTCGGACCGGCCGCCGGTGACCACGGACGTGACGCTGCGCCCGCGCCGGGCCGATCGCGCCGCCGTCGACGCCGCCCGCCGACGCGCCGCCGCGCCGCCGCGTCAGGTCGTCCTCGACGGCGCCGACGACGAGCTCGCCGCCCTCGGCGTCCCCGAGACCGTCGTGCGCGACCGCTGCGCCGCCGGCGCGACGGTGCTGACCACCGTGCCGCTCGCCGCGAGCGGAACGGGCGGAACGGGCGGCGCGGGCGGCGCGGGCGGCGCGGGCGGCGCGGGCGGCGCGGGCGGCATCGTCGGCGTGCTCACCGTCGTGGGCCCGGCGGCCGAGCCGCCCGACCTCGCCGAGGTCGCAGCACTCGCCGCGCGCGGCGGGGTGGCCGTCGCCGGTGCGCTGGTCTACGAGGAGCGTTCGGCGCTCGCCGAGCGGCTGCGCAGCTCACTGCTGCCCGCGCCGCTGCCCACCGTCGCCGGCGTCCAGCTCGGCGCGTCCTACCGGCCGGCGCAGGACGCGATGCAGATCGGCGGCGACTTCTACGACGTCGTGCCCGTCGGCGACGGCTCGTGGGCGATCTCGATCGGCGACGTCTGCGGCAAGGGCGTCGACGCCGCGGTGCTGACCGGGCAGGTCCGCCAGTCGCTGCGCACCGCCACCCGCGTCACCACCGACCCGGTGGCCGTGCTGCGCCTGGTCAACGACACGCTGCTGACCGGCGACGCCGACACCTTCGTCACCGTGCTGCACGGGGTCATGCACCCGGGACCGGACGGTGTACGGCTGCGCATCGCGGCCGGCGGCCACCCGCCGCCGCTGCTGCTGCGCGACGGCCGGGTCGAGCCGCTCGCCGCGCACGGGACGATCGTGGGGATGCTCGACGAGGTCGCGTTCGTCGCCGCGGACGTCGACCTGCGCCCCGGCGACACCGTGCTCATGTACACCGACGGCGCGGACGAGGCCCGCGGCCCGACCGGCCTGCTCGGCACCGAGCCCATCGCCGAGCTGCTCGCCGACTGCGGCGGCCTCACCGCGCAGGCCGTCACCGAACGCATCCTGCAACTGGTCCTGGAACATCTCGACGGACGCGACCACGACGACATCGCGCTGCTCGCCGTCCGCGCCGACCCGGAGGTCCGCTCATGACCGCACTGGCCACCGACGTCTTCGAGCGCTACTGGGCCGCGCTCGCGGCGGGCGACACCGGCACGGCCGTGACCGCCGTGCTCGACGCGTTCGACGACGGCACGGCACTCCCCGACCTGCTCGAGGACGTCGTGTGCGCGGCCCAGGCGGAGGTCGGCCGGCGCTGGGCCGCCAACGAGTGGAACGTCGCGCAGGAGCACCGGGCGACGAGCATCAGCGAGGAGGCCGTCGCCGCGCTGGCGTCGCGCTCGCGGTCGGCCGGCACGTCGCGCGGCCAGGTCGTGGTGACCTGCGCGGACGGCGAGTGGCACTCGTTGCCGTCGCGCGTGCTCGCCGCCACGCTGCGCGACGCCGGCTGGCAGGTGACCTACCTCGGCGCGTCGGTGCCCACCCGTCACCTGTCGCAGCTGCTGCACGACGTCGGCCCCGACGTCACGCTGCTGTCGTGCGCGTTGCCGCTGCGCCTGTTCCATGCGCGGGAGGTGATCGAGGCGTCCCGCGCAGCCGGCGTGCCCGTCGTCGTCGGCGGCCGGGGCTTCGGCCCGCGCGGCCGGTGGGGCCTGGCGATCGGTGCGAACGGATGGGCGGCGAACGCCCGGGACACGGCGCACGCGCTGGCCGCGGGCGACGTCCCGGGCTTCACCGAGCCCGCGCCGCCGCTCGCCCACCCCGACGACGCGCTCGAGCGGGTGCGCTCGGCCCGCGCCGAGGTCGCCACCGGCGCGCTGCGGGTCATGGCCGAGCGCCTGCCCGACGTCGCCGCCTACGACGACCGGCAGCACAAGCGCACCGCGGAGGACGTCGAGTTCATCCTCGACTACCTCGAGGCGACGCTGCTCGTCGACGACGTCGAGCTGTTCACCGAGTTCGTCGGCTGGCTGACCCCGCTGCTCACCTCGCGCGGGGTGCCGGCCGCGACCCTGGCCGCCGGGATCACGGTGGTGGCCGACGCGGTCGCCGAGCGATGCGGCGAGCTCCCCCGCGCCGCCGCGGTCCTCGCCGCCGGACGGGCGGTCGCCGCGCGCTGACGCCACGCTGCGATGCTGGGCGCGTGGACGAGCAGACGGCACCGCGACGCCCGGCCCCACCCCGCCCCGCCGCCGTGCTGTTCGACTTCTCCGGCACGCTGTTCTTCATCGAGTCCGCCGACGAGGCGCTCCGGGCCGCGCTCGGCCCCGAGTTCGTCGGGTGGGCTCCCCGACTCCGCGACCTCGGCGCCATCAACGGCAGCACCGAGCCGCGCGAGACACCGCCGCACCTCGCCGAGCTGTGGGAACGCCGCGACCTCTCGGCCGAGGCGCACCGGGCGGCCTACTCCGGGCTGTCGCGGCACGCGGGGCTGAGCGAGGAGCAGGCGGCGGCGCTGTACGACCGCGGCGTGCTGCCGGCCGCGTGGCGGCCGTACCCGGACACGGTGCGCGTCCTGCGCCGGCTGCGCGAGCTCCGGATACCCACCGCCCTGGTCAGCAACATCGGGTGGGATCCGCGGCCCGTCCTCGCCGCCCACGGCGTCGCGGACTGCCTGGACGTCCTCGTGCTCTCCGACGAGCAGGGCGTCGTCAAACCCGATCCGGAGATCTTCCGACGGGCGTGCGCCGCCCTGGCGGCGGACCCAACGGACTGTGTCATGGTCGGCGACAGCGTCCGGGCCGACCAGGGCTGCGAGGCGCTCGGCATCCGCTTCGCCCTCGTCTCGTCCGTCGCCGCCGAGCGCGAGCCGGACGCCCTGCTGCACGCCGTCGGGATCAGCTGACCCCGCGCGGCGGCGGCTGGCACGACGGGCACCACCAGGTGCGCCGACCCGACGCCGCGGCTCGCTCCCCCGTCACCCGGACGACGGTCCCGCAGCGCAGGCAGGGCCGCCCCGCCCGACCGGCCACCCAGTGCTGCTCGCCGCGGCGCCGCACGCCGGTGGTCACCTGCATCGCGCCGGGCGCGGTGGCGGAGTGCCGCAGGGCCCGGGCCGCGAGCGCCACCAGCGCCGGCACGTCGATGTCCCCGATCGGGGTCGCGGGGTCGAGCCCGCGCAGGAAGCACAGCTCGTTGGCCCAGAGGTTGCCGAGCCCGGCGATCGAGCGCTGGTCGAGCAACGCGGCCGAGACGGCCCGCGCCGGGTCGGCCCGCAGCCGAGCGACCGCCGCCGCGGCATCCCAGTCGTCGCGCAGCGGGTCCGGGCCGAGATGGCCGATGACGCTCGCCTCGTCGGTCGTCGCCACCAGCTCGACGACCGGCAGGTTGAGGCCGTACGCGGTCCGTCCGTCGTCGGTCGCCAGCAGCACCCGCACGTCGGGCAGCACCCGGCGCGGCACCCGCCGCCCGTCGCGGGTGACCGTCCACGACCCGTCCATCCGCAGATGCGTGTGCAGGCTGACCCCGCCGGAGAAGCGGGTCAGCAGGTGTTTGCCGTGCGTGTCGTGGGCGAGGACGGTCCGACCCGTCAGGTCGGCGGTGGCGTGCGCCGGTACCCGGAACTGCGAGCGCGACACCCGCCGACCGTCGAGCGCCGCCCGCAACCGGGTGGCGAGCCGGAAGACGGTGTCGCCCTCGGGCACGTCAGCCCAGCCGGTTCAGCGCCTGCGTCATCTGGTCCTCGGTGTCGCCGCCCAGCTTCTCGAAGACCAGCTTCATGACGGGCGTGCCGATCTTCGCGGCGCCCTTCATCTCGAGGTCGACGTGGTAGGTGATCTCCGAGCCCGTCTCGTGGGGTCGCACCGTGATGGTGTCCACCGACGTGGCCGAGTCGTTCTTGCCCACGAGCACGACGGTGTCGTCGGTGAGCTTCTCGAGCGTGTAGGTCAGCTCCGTGCTGACGCCCATGATCTTGGAGACGTTGTGCCAGTTCGCCCCGACGGCCACCGGGCCGGCGTCGTTGCGCTCGCACCGCTCGGTGCCCGGGTCCCAGTCGGTGGCGTTGCCGAAGTCGGCGAGGTACGGGATCACGACGGCGGGCGGCGGGGTGACGGTGAACGTTCGTTCGACGGAGGTCATGCCCTCGATCTACCCGGCCCGCAGCCCGAGCACGCCGCCACGCTGCCGGCTTGGGCATGATGGGGCGATGCCGACGACCTGGACCCGCCTCGCGCCCCCCGCTGTCGCCGTGATCGCCGCCGTCACGCTCGCCGGGTGCACCTCGTCCGGCGATGACGACCCCTCCGTCACCCCCGGTCCGACGTCGCGGCCGGGCAGCACGGCCACGAGCACGACGCCCGCGGCGCCGTCGTCGACCGCGGCGAACCCGCTCGCGGCGCTGGACGGGGCGTACGTCGTCGCCGGCGGCAGCGAGGACGCGGCGAAGCTCTACCACGTGCGCGCCGGCCGGCTGGCGGCCGCGAGCGACGTCGCGGCGATCACCGGCGTGACCGTCGACGGCGACGACACGGGCGATCACGTCGTCGTCTCCCGCGCGCAGCGGGGCCAGGAGGTCGTGCAGCAGCTGCGCTCGGGGCGCGTCGTGGACCTCGGGATACGGAGCGGGTTCTCGCCGGCGCTGTCCGACGACGGTGCGCTGGCCTGGGCGTCGCTGGCCGGCGCAGCCTCCACGCCGGGTGTCACCAAGCCGAAGGGCTTCGTCGTCCACGTGCGTGGCTCGCTGACCGGCACCGACCGCGACCTCGCGACCTTCTCGACCTCGGTGGGTGGGCTGGCCTGGGCCGACGACGACCTGATCGCCGCCGTCGCGGACGGATCGGCTGCCCGCATCGTCCGCTTCACCGGCGGGCGGGGCACGGCCGAGACCGTCGCCCGGGTCGCCGACGCCGACGACCTCCGGGTCACCGCCGGTGACGACGCGATCACCGTCGCCACCAACACCGGCGTCACGGTGGTGACCCTGCGCGACGGTCGGCGGCACGCCTTCGCGCGCGGCTGGCAGCCGCTGTGCTGGGCCGACGACAACGCCGTGCTCGCCGCGAACGGCGGCCGGTTGGCGGTCGTCCCGGTCGCCGCCGACGGCACGCCCGGCACGCCCCGGGCCGCCGGCTCCCTGCCGGCGGGCACCACTGCCTTCGCCGGCGCCTGCGGCGACTGAGCCGCGCCGCTGCCCGCCGGTGCCGCCCGACGGGGCCGACACCGGCCGGTCGCCGGCTGGCCGCGCCTCTTGACGGCGAAAGTTCTGCACGCGAACAATCCACTCCGCCCCGCTTCGCCGCCGCCGTCGAAGGAGCCGTCGTGGCTGCTCGCCCCGCATCCCCCGCCCGCCGCCGGTCCCTCGCCCTGCCGCTGCTCGCCGCGACCGCGACCACCGCGGCCCTGCTCGCAGTCCCGGCCGCGTCGCAGGCGGCGCCCGCCGGCACCGCTGCGGGCGCGCCCGGATCGCTGTCGCGCTTCGACCTCGCCCGCAAGGACTGCGTCGGCACCGCGCGCAACCGCACGTCGAAGGTGTGGTTCACCGTGGCGAACGGCGTGCTGTCCGACGTCTA
This sequence comes from Jatrophihabitans endophyticus, assembly GCF_900129455.1. NCBI lineage: Bacteria > Bacillati > Actinomycetota > Actinomycetes > Jatrophihabitantales > Jatrophihabitantaceae > Jatrophihabitans > Jatrophihabitans endophyticus. The sequence goes on along the minus strand of NZ_FQVU01000003.1, from coordinate 249,593 downwards.
CGAGCCGACGATCGACAACACCAACGTCCACTCGCTGCAGTACGTCGTGACCGACGGTCGCTCCTTCACCGACCTGCAGGAGCGCGACACCACCTACACCGTCCGCGCCGACCTCACCGGCATGGCCTGCACGGTCACCGCGACGAGCAGCGCGCACCACTACCGCCTCGTGACGACGTACCTCGCCGATCCCGAGCGCGACGCCGTCGTCGTCCACACCGTGCTGCAGCAGCCGCGCGGGGCCTCGTACCGCGTGTACGCGCGGCTCGACGCGCACGTCAACGGCAACGGCGGCGGGGGCGGCCCGAACGGCGGTGCCGACACCGGCAGCGTCCGCGACGGCGTGCCGGTGGTCGGCGACACCGCCACGGTGAGCCAGGCCGCGAACCGCGACTACGCCGTCCCCACCTTCATGGCGCTCGACTCCCCCACCCTGCGGGGCGCGTCGGTCGGGTACGCCGACGCCGCGTCCGACGGCCTGCGCCAGCTCGACGCCGACCACGCGCTCACGCCGTACTCCGCGGCGCCCGACGGGCACGTCGTCGCCACCGCCGAGGTGACGCCGCGCCACGGCGACATCACGATGGCGCTCGGCTTCGGCCGCACCGCCGCGGACGCCACCCGCACGGCGGCGCGCACGGCGCACCGCGACCCGCGCGCGGTCGCCGTCGACTACCTGCGCGGCTGGGCCCGGTACGACGCCGGGCTGCGACGTCCGGCACGCGGCACCTCGCTCGCGGCGCTGCGCTCGTACTGGTTGAGCGCGAACGTGCTCAAGGCGAGCGAGGACAAGACGTTCCCGGGCGCGGTGGTGGCGTCGCTGGCGAGCCCGTGGGGGCAGGCGGTCAGCGCGGGCGACTTGGTCGGCGGCAAGCCGGTCTACTTCGGCTCGTATCGCGAGGTGTTCGCCCGTGACCTGTACGAGGCCGTGACCGGGCTGCTCGCCTCCGGCGACCTCGGGACCGCGCGGGCGGCGACCCGGTTCCTGTTCGAGCGCCAGCAGCAGGCCGCCGGCAACATGCCGCGCAACTCGCTGCTCAACGGCAGGATCGCGCCGGACAACGGCACCGAGCAGCTCGACGAGACCGCGTACCCGCTGCTCATGGTCTATCTGACCGGCCTGTCCGGCGACCGCACGCTCTACCGCGAGCACGTCGTGCCCGCCGCCGACTTCGTCGTCGCGCGGGGGCCGTCCTTCGGGCTGGAACGGTGGGAGGAGCAGTCCGGGTACTCGCCGTCGACCATCGCCGCCGAGATCGCCGGCCTCACCGCGGCCGCCACGATCGCTCACCGCCAGGGCGACGACGCCCACGCCCGCGTGTACCAGGCCGCCGCCGACGAGTTCCAGCGGACGGTCAAGGCGCACACCGTCACCACGACCGGGCCCTACTCGGACAAGCCGTACTTCGTGCGGCTCACCAAGGACGGCAACCCCGACGCCGGCACCACCTACGGCCTCGGCAACGGCAGCGTGCAGGCCGACCAGCGCTCCGTCGTGGACGGCGGTTTCCAGGAGCTCGTCCGCCTGGGTGCGCTGCCGGCCGACGACGCCGACGTGACCAACTCGCTGCACGTTCTCGACCACGTCATCGCGAAGCAGACCGCCACCGGGACCGGTTACTACCGCTACGGCACCGACGGCGCCGGCACCGAGGACGGCTACGGCGACTGCTGGACGGCCGACCCGACCGACTGCCCGAAGGACGGCCAACCGTGGCCGACGACGAGCAGCGGCAGCGGTCAGCTGTGGCCGGTGCTCTCCGGCGAGCGCGCCGAGACCGCGATCGCGCAGGGCGACTACGCGCTGGCCCGCTCGCAGCAGTCGTTCCTGCTGCGCTCGACCTCGGGCGTCGGGCTCGTCCCCGAGCAGGCCTGGGGCAACGCCGACCTGGCCGCCGACCCGTACGGCACGGACCCCACCACCGCCTCGATCGGCTTCGCCGGCGGCAAGGCGGCGGGGTCGGCCTCGCCGCTCACCTGGGCTCAGGCGCAGCAGGTGCGGCTCGTGCGCGACCTGGGCGAGCGACGGACCACCGACCGTCCCGACATCACGACCGCGCGCTACGTCCGCCACGGCGCGCCGGGCGACGTGCCGGTGACCCTCACCGCCCCGACCGACGGGCAGGCCGTGGCCGGCACGACGACGGTGACGGGGACGACGGCCGCGGGCGCCCGCGTCGACGTCGCCGTCACCGGTCTCGACGACGGCTCCAGGGCGGTGCGCTCGGCCCGTGCCGACTCCCACGGCGCATTCGCCGTCGCCGTCCCGGTCGGCTTCGGCGCCACCACCGTCACGGTGGCGGCGACGACCGCCACCGGCACCGGGTACGCGCAGGTCGGCGTGCAGGGCGACCTCGTCGGTGGCACCAGCGTCCTCGACGTCACCGACCCGGCGAACGACGACGACGGGCCGGGCACGTACCAGTATCCGACGGCGGCCGACTTCAACCCGGGCGCGTTCGACCTGACCCGCTTCCAGGTGCTGACGAAGGGCACGACGGTCTACCTGCGCGCGACGCTGCGCAACCTGGACCCCACGTTCGGCTCCGCGATCGGCGCGCAGCTGCTCGACGTCTACGTCGGCCGACCCGGGGCGTCGCCGACCTCGACCGCGGCGGCGTTCCCCGGCCGCAACCACACCCTGGCGCAACCATGGAGCCAGCGCGTCGAGGTGCAGGGCTTCGCCGGCCCGGTGTGGCAGGACGCGGCGGGCGACCAGGTCGGCTCGGTGACGGCGGTGGTCGCGTCCGCGTCGGCGCGGACGATCACGATCGCGCTGCCCACGGCGGCCTTCGGGGCCCCCGGTCCGGGTTGGACGTTCGCGGTCACCCTCCACGGGCAGGACGGCTACAGCAGCGACCAGGCCCGCAGTCTCGCCGCGACCCCGCAGCCCTACCAGTTCGGGGTCTGCGCGGCCGGCGGCACGGCGCCGATCTGCTCGGTCGACCCCGGCACGGTCGCCAAGGTCGTGGACACGCTCACCCCCGCCGGCGTCTCGCAGGCCGACGAGCTCGACGTGTCCCGGCACCCGGCCACCGTCGCGGCCGTCACGGCGCCGTGACCGCGCGATGATCCGGTGACACGCCGGATCTGAGTGCCGGCCGTGCCTGTCGCGGGTAACGGGCACGGCGATGGAATGATGTCCGGATGGTCGCGACGCAGACGTGGAGGGCGGCACCCGCCCCGACCCGCCGGCGCCGGTTCCCCGGCCTGCTGCCCCGGCGACTGCTGCGGTGGCGCCGGCCGGTGTGGTGGCAGGAGATCGCCATCATCGCCGTCGGGTACTGGCTGTACTCGCTGGTGCGCAACGCGATCCCCGAGCAGGCGAGCATCGCGACCCGGCACGCCCGCAGCATCCAGCACGTGCAGGACGCGCTGCACCTGAACTTCGAGCGCTCGTTCAACCACGTCGTGGCGACGAACGAGTGGCTCGCGCAGATCCTGAACTACTACTACGCCACGCTGCACTTCATCGTCACCCCGGCCGTCATGGTGTGGCTGTTCGTCCGGCGCTCGCACGTCTACCGCGGCGTGCGGACGGTCCTGGTGACCACCACGCTGGTGGCGCTCGCGGGGTTCGCGCTGTATCCGCTGGCCCCGCCGCGGCTGATGCCCGAGTTCGCCTACGTCGACACACTGGTCAAGTTCCACACGTGGGGTTCGCTCGCGAGCCCGGCGGTGGCGCAGCACTCCAACCAGTACGCGGCCATGCCGAGCCTGCACATCGGCTGGGCGCTGTGGGCGGGCATCGCGATCTTCGCGTGCGCGCGGCACCGGTGGGTCAAGGCCCTGGGCCTGGCCTACCCGCTCGCGACCCTCGTCGTCATCGTCGGCACCGCCAACCACTTCCTGCTCGACGCCGTGGGCGGCGCGCTCGCCGTGACCCTCGGCTTCGGCGTGCAGTACGCGCTGTCGGGCCGCGGAGCGTTCACCGCTCCGATCGACGCCCCCGACTTCGGCGAGCCCGACCCGCCGCTGCCGGGCGCGCACGGCGGGGTCCGCGGCCCGAGCGTCGACTGACCCGGCCACGCACCGTCAGCCGCGGCCGCCGTAGAAGACGTCCTCCACGACCTTGCGGGCACGCCGGGCGGCGCGCCGGTAGTCGTCGACCAGCTGGCCCGGGTCCGACCCGAGCGGATAACCCATCACCCGGCTGACCGCGACGAGCTCGGCCCCGAGCGCCGGCAGCTGATCGGTGGGCTTGTCCCGGACGAGGACGAGCGCGTTGCGCACGCGGGTGGCGCACCGCCACGCCGTCCGCAGCACCTCGGCCTGGTCGGACTCGAGCAGGCCGGCCTTGGCCAGCGCGTCCAGAGCGGCCAGCGTCCGGGTCGTGCGCAGCTCCGGCAGCGCGTGCCCGTGATCGAGCTGCAGCAGCTGCACCGTCCACTCGATGTCGGCGAGGCCACCACGGCCCAGCTTCGTGTGCGTCGTCGGGTCGGCGCCCCGGGGCAGCCGTTCGCTGTCGATCCGTCCCTTGAGGCGGCGGATCTCGACGAGGTCGTCCGGCGCGACCCCGCCCTCGGGATAGCGCACCGGGTCGATCATCGACACGAACTGCCGCCCCAGCTCGTCGTCCCCGGCGACCGGGCGGGCCCGCAGCAGCGCCTGCGCCTCCCACGCCGACGACCACCGCGCGTAGTACGCGCGGTAGGACGCCAACGAGCGCACCAGGGCACCGTTGCGCCCCTCGGGACGCAATCCGGCGTCGACCACCAACGGCGGGTCGGTCGACGACGCGGCGCCGAGCAGCGCGCGCAACGAGCCGGCGACGTCGCGGGCGCAGTTGGTCGCGAGCTCCTCACCGCCCGCCGTGGCGTCGCCGACGTTCTCGAAGACGAACAGGACGTCGGCGTCCGAGCCGTAGCCGACCTCGCCGCCGCCGAGACGTCCCATCGCGATCACGGCGAACCGGATCGGCAGCTCGGCCAGGCCGCGGGCCTCGGCCACGCTGCGGAGCGCGACGCGCACGGTGGCCTGCAGCGTCGCCGCCAACGTGGTGCTCAGGGCGTCGCAGACCTGCTCGACGTCGGCCCGGCCCAGCAGGTCGGCGAAGGCGGTGCGCAGCAGCTCCTGGCGGCGGACCGCCCGCAACGCCCGCACTGCCGCCGCCGCGTCGGGCTGCCGGCCCGCGACGTCGTTCATGGCGGCCAGCACCTCGACGGGATCGCCCGGGCGCAGCGCGTCGTCGTCGGCGAGCAGGCGCAGTGCCTCCGGGGCGCGGCCGAGCATGGGCGCGACGTAGCGGCTCGTGCCCAGGATGTGGGCGAGCCGCTGCGCCACGGCGTCGCCGTCGCGCAGCAGTCGCAGGTACCACGGCGTCGTGCCGAGCTGGTCGGACAGCGTGCGATACGCCAGCAGGCCGGTGTCCGGAGCCGGCGCCGAGGCGAAGTCGGCCAGCAGCACCGGCAGCAGCCCGCGCTGCAGCGCGGCGCGCCGGCTCAGCCCGCTGGTCAGCGACTCGATGTGACGCAGCGCGGCGTCGGGGTTGTCGAAGCCCAGCGCCTCGAGCCGCCGCCCGGCCTCGGCCGTCGTCAACCGCAGGCCGTGTGCGGGCACGCGGGCCACGGCCTCCAGCAGCGGTCGGTAGAACAGCTTCTCGTGCAACCGGCGCACCTCGCGGGCGTGCAGCTTCCATTCGGCGTCGAAGACGTCGCGCGCCGTCCCGCGGTGGTCGGGCCGGTAGCCCATCGAACGCGCCAGCCAGCCGAGGTCGGCGGCGCGGTCGGGCAGGATGTGGGTCCGGCGCAGCCGGCGTAGCTGCAGCCGGTGTTCCACCGTGCGCAGGAATCGGTAGGCGTCGACGAGGCTGACGGCGTCGTCGCGGCCCACGTAGCCGCCGTTGCGCAGCGCGTCCAACGCAGGCAGGGTCTCGGGCGAGCGCAGCGTCTCGTCACCCCGGCCGTGCACGAGCTGCAGCAGCTGCACCGCGAACTCGACGTCGCGGATGCCGCCGCGTCCCAGCTTGATGTCCCGCTCGGCGACGGCGACCGGGATGTGTTCGACCACCCGCGAGCGCATCGCCCGCACGTCGGCGACGAAGTCCTGGCGCTCGGCCGCCGTCCACACCAGCGGCGCGATCACGTCGGAATATGCGCGGCCGAGCGCAAGATCACCGGCGATCGGACGCGCCTTGAGCAGCGCCTGGAACTCCCAGGTCTTGGCCCAGCGCCGGTAGTACGCCTCGTGGCTGGCGAGCGTGCGGACGAGTGGACCGTCCTTGCCCTCGGGCCGCAGGTTGGGGTCGACCTCCCACGCCACCGCGCGGCACACGCGCATGAGCTCCGCGGCGAGCCGGGCCCCGGTGCCGAGGGCGGGCTCGACGTCGTCGTCCTCGTCGAGCGGTTCGACGACGTAGACGACGTCGACGTCGGACACGTAGTTGAGTTCGCGCGAGCCCGCCTTGCCCATCGCGATGACCGCGAGGCGACAGCAGGGGGCGTCGGGCGCCAGGGAGGTGGCGGCGACCGCGAGCGCCGCCTGCAGGGTGTGCCCGGCGAGGTCGGCCAGCATCTCGGTCACCGCGCGCACGTCGAGGTCGCCCGCGACGTCACGCCCGGCGATGGCGACGACCTCGCGGCGGTACGCCGTGCGGAGCGCGTCGATCGCGTCGGGGCCGGTGCACCGTGCCCGGGTGCCGCCGGTGCCGGTGACCGGGTCGGCGACGTCGGCGCGCACCGCGTCGTGCAGCCGCCGGGCCACCGCGCCGGTGTCGATGTCGTCGACGAGCACGCGCCACTGCTCGGGATGATCCACCAGGTGCGCGGCGATCTCGCCGGAGACGCCCAGCAGGCCGAGCAGGCGGGCACGGAGGTCCGCCCGCTGCTCGAGCTCCTCGCGCAGCCCGGTGCACCCGGGCGCGGCGAGCAACCGGGCCAGCGCCGCGAGTGCGGCGTCCGGGTCGGCGGTGCGTGCCAGCGCGGCGACCACGACGGCCGCGGACGCGTCGACCGGTTCGTTGGTCTCGAGATCCCACCACGACAGCGGGGCGCCGGCCAGCAGCTCCGCGGCGCGCGCCCCGTCGGCGAACGACAATCGGGCCAGCCGGCTCGCGTGCCGTACCGCCCCGGGCGGGTCAGTCACCGGGCGGCCGCCGCGTCGGCATCGGCAGCGGGGACGGCAGCGCATCGGTCCCCCGCGCGGCACCGGCCTCGGCGGCGAGCGCCGCGCGGATGGCCGCGGGGTCGGTGACCGGCGCCGCGGTGGCGGTCGCGACCCCGCGCGGCGGGGCCACCGCCGAGGGGTCACCGACCACGGCGGCGAACGCCTGCGCGAACGGCGCCCACACCTCGGCGATGTCGTCGTGGGCGGCCGCGGCCCGACTCACCACGAGGTCGAGGTCGAGCTCGGGCAGGTTCGGGGCGTCGGCCCGCGCCCACTCGGCGACCATCTCGGGCGTCGTCTCGATGTGGAACTGCACCGCCCAGGCGAGCCGCCCGACCCGGAAGGCCTGGTTCTCGCACACCGGCGAGCTGGCGAGGTGGATCGCGCCCGGCGGCAGGGACGCGACGGTGTCGTAGTGCCATTGCATGACGTCGGGGGTGATGGGCATGGCCCCGAACAGCGGGTCGGTGGCGGCCGCGGCCCGCTTGGCGACGAGCTGCGCGCCGATCTCGGGGCCCTCCGGATTGACCACGACCCGACCGCCGTGAGCGGCCGCGAGCAGCTGCGCCCCGAGGCAGATCGCGAGCGTCGGCACCTCGTCGCGCACGACGTCGCGCAGCAGCTGCCGGACGTCGGCGAGGAACGGGTACTCGGCGTCGTCGCCGGCCCCCATCTTGCCGCCGAGCACCACGAGCCCGGCGTAACCGCCCGGCGCCGGCAGCGACTCGCCCCCGGCGACGTCGCAGACCACGACCTCGAGGCCGGCGGCGACGAGCCAGTCCCGCAGTCGACCAGGCGGGTCGGAGTGGTCGAGTTCGACCATCACCACACGGGGTGCGTCCACGCCGACCAGCCTACCGACGAGCCCGGCAGCGACCGGCCGGTCCGTCGTGGCTGCCGCACCGCCCACGATCGTGCGGGTTCGACACGGACCGCAGCCGTCGTCGCCACGCATCGGGCCCGTACGACGCGAGCGTTGCCGGTGTCGCTCAGCCGCGCGTGTCCATCGCGGGGCCGAGGTCGAGTCGTTCTCGCGCCCAGCGCAGCAGCTGTCGGTCTCCCTCACGGGTACGCGGGTCTCTCGTGCTGGCGGCCAGGTCTGCGAGCGCCCGATCGAGGTCGGGGGATGCGCCGTCGTCGATGAGCAGCAGGACACGGGTTCGTTCTGGGGTGCCGATCATCCGGTGAGCGCGGAAGACGTCACCGTTGAGGAACGCGTCGAGCAACCATCGGCGGTCCATGCTCCGGACGAGGAGCGGGATGACCGTGCTGGCGATAGCAGCCGCCAGAGCCTCCCCGCATCGCCGCGCACTCGCGGCATCGAAGAAGCCCCGGTGCCCGAGCCCGATCTGCTCGACGTCGAGCGGGGGCGTCAACCCGGCCGACCACAGCCAGACCTGCATACGGGGAACGGCGGCGGGGCTGCCGCCCTCCCGGTCGAGCGACCACTGCCTGAACAGGGCCATCGAGTGCGGGCTGATCTGGCAGCCTGCGTCGAAACCGACTGTGCCGTTGCGCCACCCACGCGAGTAGAGATCGAACAGCGAGACATCCCCTGCGGCGTTCGCGAACTCGTAACGTCGGCCCTTCTTGCGGGCGCCAGCACGTCTGAAGAGCGGGTCGACGTGTTCGCGCGCGAACATCGTCAAGGTGACGCCGTCGGCCGTCGTCGACTCCCCCATGACGCCGAGCATGGACGTCGTCGGGCCACGGGTCCGCTCGTGGCACTGCCTGTCAGCGGGCCACGTCGCCGATCGACTCGAAACCTGGTCGTCCGGCCATCGCTCGTGTCGGGCGCTGATGGCCGCGGACCGTTCCTGCCGTGGCCACCGCAGCAACCAGCTCACGGTTCACGAACGGGCGAGCTGGCCGCCGCCGGCGCAGTCGACGACGCTGCCGGTCACGAATCCGTTGGTCGCGACTGCCGCGATCAGCGCGGCGACTTCCTCGGCCCGGCCGACGCGGCCGACGGGCAAGGCCGCCGAGAACCGCTCGAAGACGGCCTCGCGCACGCCGTCGCCCTGACCGTTCCACCAGGGAGTGTCGATCACACCCGGCGAGACGGCGTTGACCCGAACCGGCGCCAACTCGCTCGCGAGCGGTCCGACAACGGCCTGGACGGCGCCGTTGATGGCGGCCAACCCCGCCGTGCCGGGCAGGGCTGCCCGGGCCGAGCCCGCGCTCACGAAGACGACCGACGCGGCGGTGGCCAGCGACGGCAGCAGAGCCTGCAACGCAGCGAGCTGCACCAGCAGCTTGGCGTCGAGTCCTGCGCGCAACTCGTCGAGGGACAGCTCGGCGAACGGTCCACCGCCGCGCGCTCCGCTGGCCGCGAGCACGAGCACGTCGATCGGCCCGATCCGCTCGCCGAGTGCGCGCATCGCGGTCGCGTCGGCGGCGTCCAGCGCCTCGCCGTGCACGCCGTCCCCGAGCCGAGCCAGGGCAGCAGCCAACCTGTCCGCGTCGCGGCCGACGACCCAGCTGTCGGCGCCGAGCCGCCGCAGCTCACGAGCGGTCGCCTCGCCGATCCCCGACGTTCCGCCGATCACCAGCGCCGTGGTCATGGCCTCTCCCTTATCGAGACAAAGTGTATCGACAAGCTTACTCCGGGACGACGCGCCTGGATTAAGCTCGGCGCCGTGCCCGCGCGCGAACACACCGGCCGACGCCGCAACGAGGCGGCGCGCAGGGCCGTGCTCGACGCGACCTCGCGGATCCTGCACGACGAGGGGCCCGGCGCACTCACCGTCGGCCACATCGCCGACACCGCCGGCGTCGGGCGGCAGACGATCTACCGGTGGTGGCCAGGCCGCGCAGCGATCGTTCTCGAGACTGCGACCGATCTCGCCACGCGTGAAGTTCCGATGCCCGACACCGGCACGGTGGACGGCGATCTCCGCGCCTTCGTGACCGACACCTTCACCGCGGCCGGCGGCCGGGCCCGCCCGCTCCTGCGCGGCATGGTGGCCGCCGCCCTCGAGGACACAGACGTCGCAGCAGGACTCGCCCGGTTCACCGCCCGGCGACGGGCGGTGCTCGCTGACATGTTGCAACGACACGACGTCGTCGACGTCGCCGACGCGGCCCCGCTCGCCGAACTCGTGTACGGCACGCTCTGGTACCGCGTCCTCATCACCGACGGGCCACTCGACGCGGACGCCGCCGACGCCCTCACCGACCTCCTCCTGCGGATCGTCGACCCGCAGCACGGCGGTTGACGCGCCGGTCGGAGCCGACCTGGCGCGCTCGGCCAGGAGCGTCCCGTCAGAGCATGGGCAGGTAGCGGCGCAGCTCGAACGGGCTGACCTCGGCGCGGTACTCCATCCACTCCTCGCGCTTGTTGCGCAGGAAGAAGTCGAAGACGTGCTCGCCGAGCGCCTCGGCCACCAGCTCGGAGTCCTGCATCGTCTGCAACGCGTCGTTGAGGTTGTGCGGCAGCTCGTCGTAACCGAGCGCGCGCCGTTCGACGTCGGACAGCGACCAGACGTCGTCCTCGGCCCCCGGCGGGAGCTCGTAGCCGGCCTCGATGCCCTTCATGCCGGCGGTCAGGATGACGGCGAAGGCCAGGTAGGGGTTGCAGGCGGTGTCGGGCGAGCGGAGCTCGACGCGAGTCGAGTTCGCCTTGCCCGGCTTGTAGCGCGGCACTCGCACCAGCGCCGAGCGGTTCGCGTGACCCCAGCAGACGAAGGTCGGCGCCTCGACGATCGACCCGGGCGAGCCGAAGCCCCAGAGCCGCTTGTACGAGTTCACCCACTGATTGGTGACCGCGGTGATCTCGCGCGCGTGCACGAGCAGGCCTGCGATGAACGCGCGCGCCGTCTTGGACAGGTTCAGCGGGTCGTCCGGGTCGTGGAAGGCGTTCTGGTCGCCCTCGAACAACGACAGGTGGGTGTGCATGCCGCTGCCGGGCTGGTGCTTGAACGGCTTGGGCATGAAGGTGGCGTGCGCCCCGTGCGCGATCGCGACCTCCTTGATGACGTGGCGGAAGGTCATCAGGTTGTCGGCCATGCTCAACGCGTCGGCGTAGCGCAGGTCGATCTCCTGCTGGCCTGGCGCGACCTCGTGATGGCTGAACTCGACCGAGATGCCCAGTCCCTCGAGCGCCCCGACGGCCGCGCGGCGGAAGTCGTGCGCGACGTCGTGGCTCGTCATGTCGAAGTAGCCGCCGTTGTCGATGGGCAGCGGCTCGCTGCCGTCGCTCGGGCGGTTCTTCAGCAGGAAGAACTCGATCTCGGGGTGGGTGTAGAAGGTGAAGCCACGCTCGGCCGCCCGCGACAGGGCGCGGCGCAGCACGTAGCGCGGGTCGGCCCACGAAGGTGACCCGTCGGGCATCTGGATGTCGCAGAACATCCGCGCGGAGTCGGTCGTGCCGTCGTTCTGCGGCAGGATCTGGAACGTCGCCGGGTCGGGATGCGCGATCATGTCGCTCTCGCTGGCCCGGCTGAAGCCCTCGATGGCCGAGCCGTCGAAGCCGATGCCCTCCTCGAACGCGCCGTCGAGCTCGGCCGGCGCGACCGCCACCGACTTCAACGTGCCGAGGACGTCGGTGAACCACAGCCGCACGAAGCGGATGTTTCGCTCCTCGATCGTGCGGAGCACGAACTCCTGCTGCCGATCCATGCTGTGCCGCCTCCCCGGGACTCTTCTGCTGTCGGGGCGACCCAGCGGTAGCCCACGGACCGCTGTTTTTCCGCGGTTCCAGCGAAGGGTACGGCAGCCTGGTTACGTCACCGCTCCTGCTACTTGGCGCCGCCCTTGACCCAGGTGCTCCACGGGACGCTCCACTGGCCGCCCTGCCAGACCTGCAGCTTCGGGCCACCGGAGTGCTTCACCGTGACCGGGTCGCCGACGCGCGAGTGCTGGTAGAACCACTTCGCGTTGGACTGGTTGAGGTTCAGACAGCCGTGCGAGACGTTCTGACTGCCCTGCACGCTGACGGTGGAGTCGAGCTCGTGCAGGTAGATGCCGTCGGTGCTGATCTTCGTGGCCCACGGCACGATCAACCCGGAGTAGCCGTAGGGCGAGCTGGCGGGCAGGCCGTAGGTGTTCGAGGACATCGTGGCCGGGTTCTCGTGGGTGATGACGGTGTAGGTGCCCGGCATCGTCCAGAGCGAGATCTTGCCGTTCTCGATGTAACCGCCCTTGCCCATCGAGGTCGGCATCGTGCGCACCAGCTTGTCGTCGAAGTACACCTTCACCTGGTGCGTCTTCGCGTCGGCGACGGTGACGTGCTTCTGCCCGACGGTGAAGGACGTCGTCTTGTCCGACTGGCCGTACAGGCCGTTGCCGAGGTCGACGCCGTACACCTTCGCGGCGACCGTGACCTTGGTGCCGGTGGCGTAGTAGTTCTTCGGACGCCACTGCATCGTCTGGTCGTCGCTCCAGTACCAGGCGCCGGTGACCTTCGGCGTGGTCGTGACGGTGACGGCCTTCTCGGCGGCGTCCTTGTCGGGGATCGCCTCGTCGAAGCGCACGGCGGTGACCATGCCGACGCCGTAGGTGGCGCCGTCGGCCATCGCCGTGCCGTTGACGGTGTTGAAGTAGGGCATCGTCATGTTGCCGGGCGAGAGGGTGGTGACCTTGTCGCGCTTGACGACGACCTTGCCGCCCTCGTCCTTGGCCGTCGCCTTGATCGAGTAGGTCTTGCCGTACCCGAGGTCCTCGGCGGTCCGCCACGTGGAGCGGTCGCCGGACGTGCTGCCGGTGACGACCTTGCCGGCCGGGTTGGTCATGACGACCGACTCGAGCGTGCCGTCGGCGACCTTGACGGTGACCGGCTGCGCCGGGTTGGCCTTCGTCGCGCCGCCCACCGCGGTCGTGGTGATCGACGCCTCGCTCGCCGCCGCGCTACCCGTGGCACCGCTCGCCGACGACGTCGCACCGCCACGGGACGTGCTCGCCCCGGCCGACGGGGAGCTGTCGGAGTCCGTGCCGCCGCCCGAGGTGCAGGCGGTCAGGCCCGCCAGGGCCGCGACCGCGGCTGACGCGGCGAGCACCCGCCTCGTCGCGCGACCACCGAACCGTGCTGCGCCCCGCTGCTGCATCGAACCTCCGAAACCCCGCCGCCGACTGTCGTGCTCCACGACGTCCCAGTCTGCCGGAGGCCACCGACGACGGCCCCGGCCTCGCAGCTTTCTCACATCACCCGTCACGTCGTCCCACGACGGGCAGGGCGAGCGTGTCGGCGGTGGACCCGGTGATCGTGACGGCGTGCGCGGCGAGCCCGCCGCGGTAGTTGACGTCGCCGCCCGCGATGACCAACCGGATGCGGTGCCCGGCGGCGAAGCGGTGCGCGATCGCCGGCAGGGTCACCCGCTGACGCTGCGTCGGGTCGGCGATGCGGACGGGGGCCACCAGGTTCTTGATCAGCGCGGCGGTGCCGTCCGGGGCCACGTCGTAGAGCTTGGGGAAGAGCACGAGCTGCCCTGCGGGGCCGGCGGCCGACGTCGCCGCGGCCGTGGGTGCGGCGACGCGGACCGTCACCGTGGGCGATCCGACGACGTCGGCGGGGCGGGCCAGGGCCGCCGTCTGCCAGCTCGCGGTGGTGCCGGGGAGGTCCTCGTCGGGCAGGTCGATCGGCGTGCCGGCCGGGAGCCGGCCGCCGAGCGCGTCCGGGTCGGCCAGCCCCGTCGGCGCGCCGGCCGCCGTCGTGACGAAACGCTGCGCCCCGGCGGTCACGGCCGAGCGTGTCGACTGCAGGACGTGGTCGCCGGACAGGTAGTACGTGCGGGTCGCGCCGACCGGGTATGCGGCCGCCTCGGCGAACGTCCCCGTCCAGTCGCGGTAGTAGGCGAAGCGCGATCCGGTCGTGCCGCCCTTCCCGGCGAGGTAGTGGTCGAACCAGGCGCGGATGCGGGCGTCCTCGTAGGCCGCACCGGCCGCGGACGGCGTGCCGCCGGAGTGCCCCTGCTCGCGCCACAGCATGCTGACGGGCGTCCCCTGCCGACGCAACGCCGTGTAGGTGGCCACCGCCTCGCCGAGGTTGAACAGGGTGTCGGTCTGCCCCTGGTCGAGGAGCACCGGTACCCGGATCCGCTTGACGTAGCTCGCGACCGACGCGTGCCGCAGCGCGGCGACGTCGTCGGGCCGGAAGTAGCCGGTGGTGCCCGCGGTCACGAGTGCGGGGCATACGAAGTCGGCGAAGTTGGGGCAGCCGACGAGGCGACCGGGATCGTCCTTCGCGTACTGCGCGCCGTCGAGGACGCCGACGGTCGAGAACAGCACCCCCCACGTCAGCTTGGTGGCACCGGGGGCGGCGGTGGTGACCGACTCGGCGGGCCGCACGTTGTTCGGGCCCAGCGAGTACGACAGGTCGTTCCAGGTGATCTGCGGGTTCAGGGCGTCGATGCGGGCGTCGACCGACGCGGCCGCGAACTGGATCTGGCCGCCGTAGCTGCCGCCCCACATGCCGACCCGCGGGTCGTAACGCCGCGCCTTCCCGGAGTGGTCCTTCGCGTCGTGGACGACGGCGGTGAGTCGGGGCGCCGGCGTGGTGTGCGCGGCGTCGGTGTAGGCGATGCCGGCCGCGCCGCCGAGGTAGCTCACGAGCTGGCTCGCGGCCATGCCGTCATAGGCCGGGTCGTCGAGCGTGATCTTGCAGCCCGACCCGCCGAAGCCGAGCCCCGAGTACGACAGCACCGCGTAGCCGGTGCGCGCGTACTGCTCGGCGAACGGTGCCTGGTCGGCCGCGGAACCGCCGAACCCGTTGGTGGTCAGGATCGCCGGCACCCGCTTGGTCGCCGACGCAGCGCTCGGCAGGTAGAGGTCACCGACGACGTCGCAGCGCTGGGCCCGGCCGGGCCCGACGCCGACCGCGAAGTGCAGCGACGTCACGGTGTAGCCGGCGGCGGCACCGGCCGGGTCGGCGGTCACGGCGACGGCGGCACCCGTCGCGACCACGGTGGTGAGCAGCCCGACGAGCGGCAGGGAGCGGACCCGGTTTCGGCGACGCGCAACGGGCACGGGATCTCCTCGCGGGGACGGCGATGTCTGCCTCCCCCAACGAGCCGGCCGCGCCCGAGTTACCACCCGTCACGCCCGGCGGGCACGCGCGCGTCGGGTCGACGCCCGGACGGGGGTGGTTCGCCCGGCCGTGACGGGTGTCTCAACGCCGGCGGGATGACGTGGCGACGCGGACGTTGCAGCATTGTGTCGTCCGCATTACACGCCCGGGGACCGGCATCGTCCGGCCTCGAGGAAGAGATGAGGCAAGTGATGGCTGCACCGAGCACGACGGCCCTCTACGGCGGCGTCGCCAACCGGCGGATCACCATCCGTGACCTGCAACTGGCCAAGGACCGCGGCGAGCGGTGGCCGATGCTCACCGCGTACGACTACTCCACCGCCCGGGTCTTCGACGAGGCCGGTGTGCCGGTGCTGCTCGTCGGCGACTCCGCCGCCAACGTGGTCTACGGCTACGACACCACGGTCCCGGTCACGATCGACGAGCTGCTCCCCCTCGTCCGCGGCGTGGTCCGCGGCACGTCGCGCGCGCTCGTCGTCGCCGACCTGCCGTTCGGCTCGTACCAGGCCTCGCCGCAGCAGGCGCTCGAGAGCGCCGCCCGCTTCCTGAAGGAGGGCGGCGCGCAGGCCGTCAAGCTCGAGGGCGGCGCGCGGGTCGCGCCGCAGGTGGAGGCGCTGGTCGGCGCGGGCATCCCGGTCATGGCCCACATCGGCCTGACGCCGCAGTCGGTGAACGCCTTCGGCGGTTACCGCGTGCAGGGTCGCGGCGACGAGGCCGCTCACCGCCTGTTGCAGGACGCGAAGGCGTTGCAGCAGGCCGGTGCCTTCGCCGTCGTCATGGAGGTCGTCCCGTCGGAGGTCGCGACCGAGGTCACGCGGGCGCTGCACGTGCCCACCGTCGGCATCGGCGCCGGCCCGGGGTGTGATGCGCAGGTGCTGGTGTGGCAGGACATGGCCGGCCTGCGCGGCGGCGGCAAGCCCGCCAAGTTCGTCAAGGAGTTCGCGGCCGTCGGCGACGTGCTGCGCGACGCCGCCACCCGTTTCGGCGACGAGGTCCGTTCCGGCGCGTACCCCGCGCCCGAGCACGAGTACAGCTGACGCGCACGGCACCGGGTCGAAGGTCCCGGGTGCCGCTCGCACCAACGGCCCTGCTCGCCGCCGCGGCGCCGCGCGACGCTCGATGGGGTGGACCGACACCGGTCCACCCCATCGACACTCGCAGGAGGACCGCAGCGATGACCGCGCCGGAACGAGCGACCGCGACCGAGCCCACTCCCGACCGGGTCGTGGTCGGGATCGACGGTGCGCCGCCGTCGAAAATGGCGTTGCGCTGGGCGGTGTTCCTCGCCGAGACGCTGGGCTGTCGGGTCCACGCGATCTCGACGTGGCAGCAGCCGGCGGGATGGGCGGCCGCCGGCGGTATCACCGGGACGGTCGACTGGGCCCCGGAGCAGGACACGCTCCAGACCCTGACCAGCACGATCCGCGAGGTGCTGGGCGACCACCCGCCGGTTCCCGTCGTCGCCGAGGTCGAACAGGGCGGCGCGGCGCGCACGCTCATCGACGCCAGCAGGAACGCGCGGATGCTGGTCGTCGGCAGCCGGGGGCACGGCGGCTTCACCGGACTGCTGCTCGGCTCGGTCAGCAGCGCGTGCGCCGAGCACGCCCACTGCCCGGTGACGGTCGTCCACGGCGAGGCCCTGCCGCCGAACGCCGGCTGACGCGCCGACCGGTCCCGGAGACGGATCGCCGGCGCACGCGGGCCGGCACGCGTGACCACGTGCTGCCCGGGTGCACCGGCGATCCGGTGCGTGCTGTGACCTAGCGGCTGCTTCGCTTGGCGGCGGCCTTGCGGGCCGGCGTCGTCTTCTTCGCGGCCGTCTTCTTCGCGGCCGTCTTCTTCGCGGCCGTCTTCTTCGCGGCCGTCTTCGTGGCCGCCGCCTTGCGGGCCGGCGTCGCCTTCTTCGCCGCGGTCTTCCTCGCGGCGGTCTTCTTCGCCGCCGTCTTCTTCGCCGCCGTCTTCTTCGCCGCCGTCTTCTTCGCCGCGGTCTTCTTCGCCGCGGTCTTCTTCGCCGCCGTCTTCCTCGCCGCCGTCTTCCTCGCCGCCGTCTTCTTGGCCGCGGTCTTCTTCGCCGCGGTCTTCTTCGCCGCGGTCTTCTTCGCCGCCGTCTTCTTCGCCGCCGTCTTCTTCGCCGCCGTCTTCTTCGCCGCCGTCTTCCTGGCCGCGCGCGCGACGGTCTTCTTCGCGGCACCCACCTTCTTCGCCACGGTCTTCTTCGCGGCCTTGGTGGCCGACGTCTTCTTTGCGGCCGCCTTCCTGGCCGACGCCTTCTTCGCTGCGGCCTTCTTGGCCGGAGCCTTCTTCGCAGGTGCGGTCATACGGTGTGCCTCCTCGGCGGCTGTCGACGAATCGGTCCGTCGCTGCAACAAAGTTGACGAAGTCGGCACGTCCACGTCAACTCGGCGCGCCGGTGCGTTTCGGCGGCCGCGTCGCGCCACCTGGACGACCGCCGCGGCCAGCATCACGAGAAGCCCGACGATTCCCTTGTACAGCAAGCATTTCTTCGTGACGTCGTCCTCCGTTCGATCTCGTGGTCGAGCGCACGTGATTTCGACGGATCTGGGCTTCATCCGGCGCATCGCCCATACGTACGTCCCCGTACGGATAGCACGGGATGCCGGATCGCCGGAGCGGGTCACGGCGCGAGCAGCGAGCGGGTGGCCCGCTCGACGCAGCCGAGGGGGTCGGCGAACGCCGCGTCCGTGCCGAACCGCGCGACGAGGGACACCGTCGCGAAGGGCGGCGGCGGTGTGCCGGGGGCGACCGATCCCACGATGGCGGCCACCTTCGTCCCCGCCGCGTCCGCGAGGGCGGCGACACCACCGACGACCTTGCCGGCGAACGACGATCGGTCGAGCTGGCCCTCGCCGGTGACGACGAGATCGGCGGCCGCGACCGACGCGGCGAGGCGGGTGCGTTCGGCGACGACGTCGAACCCGGGTCGCAGCCGGCCGCCGATCGCGGCGAGACCACCCCCGAGTCCGCCGGCGGCGCCACCACCGGGCAGGTCGTCGACGTCGACGCCCAGTCGCTCCCGCAGCACGGTGCGGGCTTCTCGCAGCCGGCGCGTCAACAGCACGACCTGCTCGGCCGTCGCACCCTTCTGCGGTGCGAACTCGACCGCCGCGTCGACGTACCGCGTCACCACGTCACAGCAGACGACGAGGACGACCTCGCCGGACGCGATCGCGCGCAGGGTCGCGGTCGAGAGTGCCCGCACGGCGGCCAGCCCGCCGTCGGTGCAGGCGCTGCCGCCGAGCCCGACGATCACGTCACGCGCGCCCGTCGACACCGCGGCCTCGATCAGCTGCCCGGTGCCGCGCGACGTCGCCGTCATCGGATCGTTGCCGTCGGCGCCGCCGGCGAGGACGAGGCCGGAGGCCGTCGCGCTCTCGATCACCGCCACGGTGCCGTCGAGGCGCCACCGGGCCGACACCGTCGTGCCGAGCGGGCCCGTGACCGCGGTGCTGCGCTCGGCCCCGCCGAAGGCGGCGAGCAGACCGTCCCCGCCGTCGGACAGCGCGACCGCCGACGCTGGCAGGCCGGAAGCGCGCGCGGCCCGCACCACCGCCGCGCCGAGATCCGCGGACGAGGCCGTGCCCTTGAACTTGTCGAGGGCCGCCAGCACGCGCATCGCTCCACCTGACCAGGCGGCACCGTTCCCGTCCAGTTGCGGTGGGGCGATCCCGTGGTCACTGCGGCGTGTCGGTGGGTCGCGAGGTGGGTAGGCCTTCCGGCGACGGCCGGGGTGAAGTCCGTCGTCCGCCGTCCGCCGGTCACCCAACGAACTGAGCTGAGAGGGAACGCATGTGCCGCACCATCCGCACTGCGATCCGCTGTGAACCCCTGGCGGTGCGCGATGCCCGCGACTGGATCCGCGAGCAGCTCACCGAGCTCTATCCGAGCATCGACACCGCTGTCGTCGACGACGCCGGCCTCGCGGTCTCCGAACTCGTCACCAACTGCGTCCGTGCCGACGCCCACGAGCTGACACTGTCGATGATCGCCCACCGCTTCGACGTCGTCGTCGCGACGACCGACGACGCCCCCGGCGTGCCCCACCGGGTCACCGCGCCGCCCTCGGCCACCTCCGGACGCGGCCTGCAGATCGTCGAGGCCCTGACGACCGAGTGGGGTGTCTCTCCCGGCGACGGGCACAAGACCGTCTGGGGTCGGTTCTCGTTGACCGACAGCACGCGCTGCTCCTTCGACTGCGATCGGTGACGCGGCGGTGGCCGCGCGCCGCCGACCGACACGTCAGGACGGCGGTCCGTGGTCCGGCGAGTCGAGCCCGTGTTCGCGCGCGTCCGCGCCCGTGTCGCCCCTGACGCGCCACACCTGCGCGATGTCACCGGCCGGGCTCAGCTCGATCTCCTCGGTCGGGTAGGCGCGCACCGGGCCCTGCGGGCCGCCGAGTTCGAGGACGTCGACGGCGCCGAGCTGGTCCCGGCGTAGCCACTGCCCCTCGTACCCGGGAGCGAGTCGGCCGCCGGCGATACCGCCCTCGGGGCGCACCACGATCCACTCGGTCCGTTCGAGGTTGCTCACGCCGTGAGCGTGCCCCGCCCGTCGGCGTATGTTGCGCACATGCCGCTGCGGCCCCCCGATTCCGCCCGCCGCCGGGCCGCCCGGCTCGGCGACGGCATCGGGCCGCTCGGGCCGGTGGGTGACGTCGCCGCCCTGCGCGGCGTCGGCCTGGATCCGGTCGGCGAGGTCCTCGGCTGCGTCGCGTCGACCGTGGCGCCGCCCCACCACGCGTCCTGCGGTCACCGGGGCGGCGGTACCGCCCCGGTCCGGCTGGGCGGCGCGCTGCTCCAAGGCACCGCGGTCCCGTTCCCCGAACGCGAGCAGCTCTCGCTGCGCACCGCCGTCGACCGGCTGCGTGCCGAGGTCGTCGCGCGCGACGCCGACGGCGCCGTCGGCGTCACCGTCTCGATCGAGCGTCGCGACGGGGCATTGCGCGAGGTCGTGCTCGCCGGCACCGCGGTGTGGGCCCGGTCGGCCGTCCGGCCCGCGCGTCCGTTCCTCACCGCGCTGTCGGCCGCCGACGTCGCGGGCTCGATGCGCACCGGGTGGGCCCCGGTCGACCTGCACGTCACCGCGCAGGTGGCGGTCCGGCACGAGGATGCCGACGTCGAGCAGCTCGACGCCTTGGTGCAGGCTCGCGACGCACGGCGCAGGAACCTGGAGATCCCGGGCTTCACCGACCTGACCAACCAGCTGCGCGCGTCGGTCCGCGAGCGGCTGCGGGTCGCGGCACGACTGGTCGGGGCGGACGGCGTGCTCGTCGCACCGATCACGGTGCACACCCACCGCGTCGAGTGCCTGACCCTGATCGGGCGTACCGACCGGCTCTCGTTCGCGGTGGCATGGGGCAGCTCGTTGGCCCGCTTCGCCGTGCGGTCCGGCGGCATCGCGGCGCGGCCCGTGCTCCCCCTCGTCGACGTGTCGGCAGTGGCGCGGTGACCGAACCGACGTCGCTTCCCGAGCAGGCCATGCGCCGCCTCGCCCGGCCGCCCTCGGGCGCCGGCCGGCCCGTCTTCACCTCCGACCTGTCGGTCAACGAGTTCCTGCTCGTGCGCGAGGCCGGCTTCCGACCGCTCGGCCTGGTGATGGGGTCGAGCGTGTACCACGTCGGGCTGCAACGCGGCCGGTGGACGAAGAACATGGAACTCACCACGCTGTCCGAGGCGATGTACCACGCCCGCGAGCTCGCGATGGCCCGGATGACGGCCGAGGCCGAGGTGCTGCACGCCGACGGCATCGTCGGCGTCCGCCTCGAGATCCGCTTCCACGAGACCGGTGGGGACCTCGCCGAGTTCCTGGCCGTGGGCACCGCGATCTCCGACGAGGCCGGCGGTCGTTGGCGCACCGACGCCGGCGGCCCCTTCACGTCCGACCTGTCGGGGCAGGACTTCTGGACGTTGCTGCGGACCGGGTACGCACCGCTGGGACTCGTCATGGGGACGTGCGTCTACCACGTCGCCCACCAGTCGGGGTGGCAGAAGCTGGGCTCGTTCGGCCGCAACACCGAGATCCCCCAGCTCACCGAGGCCATGTACGAGGCCCGCGAGCTCGCCGCGGGACGGATGCAGGCCGAGGCCGACGCGCTCGCGGCCGACGGCATCGTCGGCGTGGAGCTGCGGGCGCTGCCACACCGCTGGGGCGGCCACACCACCGAGTTCTTCGCGATCGGGACGGCGGTCCGCTCCCTGCACGACGACCACCAGGTGGAGTCGCCCTCGCTGGTGTTGCCGCTGGCCGACTGAGGCTCTACCGCAGGAAGTGCTCGAGCGCGGCGCGCGCCCTCTCGTCGTCCCGGGCCCGGTGGTACAGCAGCTCGGCGAGACGTCGCAGCCAGTCGTCGAGCTCGCGCCGGTGCCGAGCGATGGTGACGCCGTGCACGACGTGGTGCTCCCAGCCCTGGGTGGTCCCACCGGCCAGCTCCAGCACCAGCCTGCGCTCCCCCGCCGTCACCCCGACGCGCTCGAGACGGCCGCGCCCCGCCCTACGCTCGCGCCACGACCCCGACCGGGCGACCTCGACCATGTCGGCCGGCAGCACCGCGGCGAGCAGCTCGGCCACGGCTCCACCCAGCGCCGCGACGTCGGTGCGCGCCCGGAGCGCGACCACCAGCTCGGCGAGCTCGCTGTCGGTCACGGCTGTCGATCCTGCCACCGGCCGCGACACGTGCATCCGCATCGGTCACGCAGGACGTACCTCGGATGGTCTCCCCGGTTTGCGAGGCATCGTCGGCCCGCTCAGATCTCGTCCTGCTCGCGGTCCGCGACGAGCACGTCACGCGCCTTCTCGGCTACCTCGTCCACGTCGTCGTTGCTGGAGCGGATCATCGGCGCCTCGAACTCCTCGCGCCGCACGCTGAGGACGTGTCCGCGCTCCTCGTTGGCCGCAACGATTCGACCTGCATCACCGCGGTCCTGGCCACGTCGGTGCAGGTCGAACCGCCGCGTGGGGTCAGGGCGGCGGACGAGTCGACCTGTAAGCCGGATCCTGTGCCCGGCACCGAGGTGCCGGGTGACGGCCATCCATCTAGGCCTGCCGTCGCCGACAGGCTCGAGCGGTCTACCCGCAGGCTCGGGCGGGCCGCCCTCGAACGCCTGCGCGGACCGGCGAACCGGTCCTTCTTGACCTTGCTCCGGGTGGGGTTTACCGAGCCGCTGCGGTCACCCGCCGCGCTGGTGGTCTCTTACACCGCCGTTTCACCCTTACCCGGGTGCACGCACCCGGGCGGTCTGTTTTCTGTGGCACTGTCCCGCGGGTCGCCCCGGGTTGCCGTTGGCAACCACCCTGCCCTGTGGAGTCCGGACTTTCCTCGGCACGATCACTCGTGACGCGGCCGTCCGGTCGGCTCGTCCGCCGCGCTGCGCACTATACGGCGCTCACAGCGGCTGCATCAGCTGGGTGAACGCGGGGCGCGCGCCCTGCCGCTCGTAGAAGCGCAGGCCGTCGACGTTGCCGGCCCGGGTGTCGACGTGCATGACCACCGCGCCGCGGTCGCGGGCCCAGCCGGCCGCCGCCTCGTACAGCGCCGCGCCGATCCCGGCGCTCCGCGCGCGCGCCCGCACCACGAGCGTCAGCAGCTCGGCGTGCTCGCCGGTGGCACCGAGGACGGGGCGCGCGAGCTCGGCGGCGGGCAGCATCGTCACCAGCGCCATCCCGTCCGGCTCGGCGGCGGCCGAAGCGCGGTGCACGAACAGCGCCGCCACACCCTCGTGCAGCAGCGGGGCCGCCCTCGCACGCCAGCTCCGCCAGGCGTCCTCCTCGTCCCGGGGCACCCATCCCGGGGGCGTCGTGATGGCGGCGTGGTGCCGGTGCAGCTCGACGCGCAACGCGTGGACCTCGTCCACCCGCTCGGCGGCCAGGGCGACGATCACGGTCACGACCGTACGGTGCGGCGCACCTGGATACGCTCTGCCCATGCCCCAACCGAGCGGTGCCGAGCTCGCCGCCGTCCGCGAACGCCGCGAGCAGCTGCGCGAGCGATACCTGCGGCCGCGCGCGGAGCGGCCGGCCAGTACCGCCCGCGGCCTCCACCACGCCGCGTTCGTCTGCGCCGACGTCGAGGAGACGATCCGCTTCTACCAGGACTTCCTCGGCTTCCCGCTGGTCGAGCTCGTCGAGAACCGCGACTACGCCGGCTCGAGCCACTTCTTCTTCGACCTCGGCAACGCCACGCTGCTCGGCTTCTTCGACTTCCCCGGGCACGAGCACGAGGCGTACCGCGAGACGATCGGCGCCCTGCAGCACCTCGCGATCTCGGTGACCTCCGAGCAGTTCGAGGCGGCGCGGACGAAGCTCACCGACGCCGGCGTCGACTACCTCGGGCCGGATCGCGGCGCCGACGACAGCCTGTACTTCCGCGACCCCAACGGCATGGGCATCGAGCTCTACCGCGAGGTGCTCGGGCACTTCGAGGGCGCGGAGCTGCTCTGATGCCCGTTCCGCAGCGCGTCTGATGACCGGCGCGACCGCCGAGGTCGTCGCCGCCGTCCTGCTCGTGCTCTCGCTCGGCTTCGCGGTGCTGCGGCCCCGCGGCATCACCGAGGCCGCGGTCGCGGTGCCGGCGGCGGTGCTCGTCGTGCTCCTCGGGATCGTGCCCGGTCACGCCGCGCTCGACACGCTGCGAGGCTTCGGGCCCACCGTCGCGTTCCTTGCCGCGATCCTGGTCTTCGGTCACCTCTGTGCCGAGGCCGGCGTCTTCACCTACCTGGGCGCGACGGCCGCCCGGCTGAGCGGGGGCGACCCGCCGCGGTTGCTGGGCATGGTGGTGGCGCTGGCCGCCGCGACGACGGCGACTCTCACCCTCGACGCGACGGTCGTCCTGCTGACGCCGGTCGTGCTCGCCACCGCCGCGCGGCTCGCCGTTCCGGCGCGGCCGTTTGCCTACGCGTGCACCCGGCTCGCCAACAGCGGCTCGCTGCTGCTGCCGGTCTCGAACCTCACCAACCTGCTCGCGTTCGGTGCCGCCGGGCTGTCCTTCGGGCGCTTCGGCGCGCTGATGCTGCTGCCGTGGCTGGTGATGTGCGCGGGCGAGTGGCTCGCGTTGCGGGTGTTCTTCCGCGGCGACCTCGCGGGGCGCGCGGCCGCCCGCCCGGACGACGTCCCCCCGCCGCCGCGGTACGCGCTGGTCGTCCTCGCCGCGACCGTGGCGTCGTTCGTGGTCGCGTCCGCGGTGGACGTCGCGCCGGCGTGGGCGGCGCTCGCCGGCTGCGTCGCCCTGCTCGTGCCCCGGCTGCGGGGACGTGACGTGCACCCGTGGCGGCTGGTCGGCGAGGCCTCCCCCGGCTTCTGCGCGTTCGTGCTCGCCCTCGCCGTCGTGGTGGACGGCGTGACGCGGCACGGGCTGCACGACGCGCTGACCGACCTCGTGCCGTCCGGGACGTCCTTCGTCGCGCTGCTGGCGCTCGCCGCGCTGGCCGCCGTCCTCGCCAACGCGGTGAACAACCTGCCCGCCACGCTCGCCCTGCTGCCGGTCGTCACCGGCAACCCGGCGCTCGTCCTCGCCGTCCTCATCGGGGTCAACGTCGGGCCCAACGCCACGTACCCGGGATCGCTGGCCACGCTGCTGTGGCGGCGGCTCCTGCCCGCCGACGACAAGCCGCGCGCCGGGGAGTTCCACCGGCTCGGCCTGCTCACCGTGCCCGTCCTGGTGGTGGCGGCGACGGCCGCGCTGTGGGTCGCGCTACACGCCGTCGGGGTGTAGGTGTGCGGTGTCGTTGACGAGCCGCACCGAGGAGTTGCCGTCGTCCCAGTAGTCGACGGTCGACACCGACGCGGTGTCGAGGTGCAGCCGGAACATCGCCGCGGGCGGGGCGTCCAGCGCCAGCCGCACCAACGTCTTGATCGGCGTGACGTGCGAGACGACGACGACGGTCCCGCCCGGGTGCGCGCCGATGACCTCCTCGCGAGCACGGCGGACGCGCCGCGCGACGGCCGCGAACGACTCGCCACCGGGCGGCGCGGCGTCGGGCGACGCCCGCCAGGCGTCGAGCGCGGCCGGGTCCAGCTCGCGCGCCTCGGCGAACGTCAGCCCCTCCCACGCGCCGAAGTCGGTCTCGACGAGGTCGTCGACGATCCGCACCGCGAGCCCGAGCGGGCCGGCGACGGCCTCGGCGGTCTCGACCGCCCGTCGCAGCGGCGAGGAGACCACGGCGGCGACCTGGCCGTACCGGCGGCCGGCGAGCGCGGCCGCCTGCCGCCGCCCGGCGTCGTTCAACGGCAGGTCGTTGCGACCGGAGAAGCGCTTGTCGGCCGAGTGGACGGTCGAGCCGTGGCGGACCAGGACGAGCCGGGTCGGCGGCCCGGCCGGCGGCACCCAGGCCGGCGCGGCCACGACCGGGGTCCGGGCCGGCTTCGGCGTCCTGCCCGCCGCGCGGTCCATCGCCTCGTTCGCGAGCCGGTCGGCGTGCTTGTTCTTCTCGCGCGGGATCCACCCGAAGGTGACCTCGTCGAAGCCGCGCCGCAGTGCCTGCGCCTCGCGCGAGAGCCCTTGCAGCACGGCATTCTTGACCGACCACCGACCCGACATCTGCTCGACGACGAGCTTGGAGTCCATGCGGACGTCGACGCGGTGCGCTCCGAGCGCGTGCGCGGCCTGCAGTCCGGCGATCAGCCCGCGGTACTCGGCCACGTTGTTGGTGTCGACACCGATGGCGTCCGACTCCTCGGCCAGGACGGCCCGGGACGCGGCGTCGAAGACCACCGCGCCGTAACCGGCCGGGCCGGGATTGCCGCGGGACCCGCCGTCGGCCTCGACGATGACGTGCTCGACGCCGCCCGCGCTCACAGTCCCGACTCGGCGGTACGGACGAGGATGGCGCGACAGTTGTCGCAGCGCACGACCGCGTCCGGCTCCGCCTTGCCGACGGCGGCGAGGTCGCTGCCGGACAGCTCGATGCGGCAGCCCTCGCAGCGCCGTTGCCGCAGCAGGGCGGCGCCGTTGCCGCTCTGCGCGCGCGCCTTCTCGTACAGCGCCACCAGGTCGGCCGGCAGCTCGCCGGCGATCGCGGCGCGCTCGGGCGAGCGCTGCGCGGCGGCGGCGTCGATGTCGGCGAACGCGGCGTCGCGCTCGCCCTCGAGCGCCCGCTGCTCGGCGACCAGCGCGTCGTGGCGCGACGAGGCGTCGGCGAGCGAGGCCTGCGCGGCCTCGGCGCGCTCCATGACGTCGAGCAGCTCGTCCTCGAGGTTCGACTGGCGGCGGGCCAGCGTCGCGATCTCGTGCTGCAGCCCCTCGAGCTCGCGCGACGGCAGGCCACCGGCCTGCAGCCGCGCGTCGTCGCGGGCGGTGCGTGCGCGCACCGTCTCGACGTCGTTCTCGAGGCGGGTCTGCTCGAGCTCGATGTCGGCGACGGCGGTCTGCGCGTCGATCACCTCGGTGTGGACGGCGTCCGCCGCCGTGGCCTTCTCGGCGATCCGGGCGATCTCGGGCAGCGTGCGGCGGCGGTGCGCCAGCTGCGACAGCGCGGTGTCGGCGGCCTGCAGGTCGAGCAGCCGCAGCTGCGTGGCGGGGTCGGCGTTCACGTGCTCTTCGTGCTCCCTCGTTCGGGCAGGTCGGGCGATGCCGCGTGGATCGTCCACGGGTCGGTGACGAGCCGCGACACCCGGACGTCCACCGTAGTGCCGAACCGGCCGCGCAGCGCCGCCGCGACGTCGTCGAGCCACGGCGCCTCCGTGGCCCAGTGCGCCGCGTCGACGAGCGCCATGGCCTCGGGTCCGCGCTCCGTGACGCCCTCGACGACCGGATGGTGCTTGAGGTCGGCGGTGAGCAACACGTCGGCATCGGCGGCGCGGGCGAGATCGGCGTAACCGCCGCCGGACCCCCCGCACACCGCGACCCGGCGCACCGGCCGGTCCGGATCGCCGGCGGCGCGGACGCCCCACGCGGTCGGCGGGAGCACCGCGGCCGCGCGCTCGGTGAACTCCCGCAGCGTGCTGCCCGCCGCCAGCTCGCCCACCCGCCCCGTCCCGCGCGCGCCCGGGATCGGCGCCATGGGCAGCAGGTCGAAGGCCGGCTCCTCGTAGGAGTGCGCCGCGCGGAGCGCCGCGACCACCGAGGCCCGGGCGTCGCTCGGCACGATCATCTCGACGCGGGACTCGCCGACCCGCTCGATCTCGCCGACGGCGCCGAGCGTCGGGTGCGCGCCGGCGAGCGGGCGGAACGTCCCGTCCCCCTCGCTCGACCAGGCACAGCGGTCGTAGTCGCCCAGCCGGCCGGCGCCGGCGGCGGCGAGCGCGTCGATCATCGGCTCGCGCTCGGCGGTCGGGACGAACACGACGAGCTTGTCCAGCGCCGGCCCGGGCTGCGGGTCGAGCGGCTGCAGGTCGCGCAGTCCGAAGCGGGCGGCGAGCGCGTCCGACACGCCCGGGGACGCGACGTCGGCGTTGGTGTGCGCGACCAGGTGGGCGACCCCGCCGCGGATCATGCGGTGGACGAGGCCACCCTTGGGGTCGTCGGCCGGGACGCCGTGCACGCCGGTCAGCAGCAACGGATGGTGCGTCACGAGCAGCTGCGCGCCGAGGCCGACGGCCTCGGCGACGGTGGCGGGCACCGCGTCGACGGCGAGCAGGACGCGCTCGACCGGCTCGTCGGGGTCGCCGCAGACGAGTCCTACCGCGTCCCACGACTCCGCCCACCGCGGGTCGAACCACGCGTCGAGGACGGCGGTCAGGTCGGCGAGGCGGGGCACGCGGCGAACCTACCTCGCGTTCCGCGGCACCCCGGCGCCGCACAGCTTGACCGCGTACCGTCGCCGGCGGCGGACGTCCGGGAGACGGAAGGTGTGCGCATGGTGCTCTTCGGTGGTGCGCTCGGCCTGCTGGCGCTCGGGGTGTGGATCTTCTGCGTCATCGACGCGATCACCACACCGGCCGACCAGGTGCGGACGCTGCCGAAGCTGCTGTGGGTGCTCGTCGTCGTCCTGCTCGCCGACGTCGGCTCGCTCGCGTGGCTGATCGCGGGCCGCCCCTGGAACGCGCGGGCCACGACGCCGCGGGGCGCCGGACGCGGCACCGCCGGTTACGGGATGTCGGCGCTGCCGGCGCGGCGCGCGCAGGCCCGGCCCCTGAGCCCGGACGACGACGACGAGTTCCTCGCCGGGCTGGCCGAGCGCAACGAGCAACAGCGCCGGCGCGAGCAGGGCGGCGACGGCGCCGGACCGGTCACCTGACCTCCTGCAGCACCCAGCCGTTGCCGTCGGGATCGGTCAGCTCGGTGAACGAGTTGTAGCGGGCATGGTTCGGATCGACGCCCCGTTGCCATCCGTGCGGGGTCATGTGCCGGATCTCGCCGACCTCGACGCCACGGCTCACCAGCTCGTCGCGGGCGGCCTCGAGATCGGCCACCACGAGGTGCGTGCCGACGACCGACCCCGGTACCGCGTCGGTGATGCCGAAACAGACGGAGCACGCCGAGCCCGGCGGCGTGAGCTGCACGACGCGGAACCGCTCGTTCGGGTGATGGTCGACGTCGAGCGCGAAGCCCAGCCGCAGGGAGAACTCCTTGGCGCGGTCGACGTCGGTGACGGGCAGCTGCACGAGTTCCAGTCGGTAGTCCACGATCCTCCATCCGGTGCGGTGCTGCCACGCAGCCGCGGCCCTGGGCGGCGACGTCTCGACGTCCGCAATTAGCACCGACGCAACGCGACCGCCGTCGCGACACGCCGAGGCAACGCATCTTTTTCGCTCGTTGCCTTGTCAACTGGTGGGACTTGTGTGACGGTTGAGACCGCTGAGACGTCGTGGGACTGCCCGCAGGGGGCAGCAAGACAGCGCGACACCGACGCGGGAACCTCGCCGGACGAGCCCCGCCGCCGAAAGGTTTCCTCGACGATGCCGATCGCCCCCAAGCCTGGTTCTGCCGCGCCCTTTTTCGCCGACTGGACGCAGGAGAACATCGAACGGCCGGCCCTCGCCGAGCGGCTGCGCGAGTCGCGCGGGCCACGCAACTGGGGCATCGCCGCGGCGGTCGCGACCCTGATCGGGCTCGGCGTCTCGACGCTCGTCGCCCCCGGCGGGTCGGCCTCGGCCGACCCGAGCTCCAACACCTGGTACCGGCTGCGGATGTGCGAGTCGTCCAACAACTACAAGATCAACACGGGCAACGGCTACTACGGCGCGTACCAGTTCGACCTGCCCACGTGGCGCAGCGTCGGCGGCTCGGGCTACCCGAATCAGAACTCCAAGGCCGAGCAGGACTACCGCGCGCTGCGGCTCTACCGCTCACGCGGCTGGCAGCCGTGGGAGTGCGCGTCGATCCTGGGCCTCGCCGAGGACTCCGACGCCCGCAGCGGCCGGTACGGCGACATCCCCAAGCCCGGCTCGGGCGGCTCGTCCGGCGGCGGGAGCAGCTCCGGCGGCAGCTCCTCCGGCGGGAGCAGCTCCGGCGGCAGCTCCTCCGGCGGCAGCTCCTCCGGCGTCCCGGCGTTCCCGGGTGGCTCGCACTGGTACACCTACGGCGAGACCAACCGCCACATCAAGACCTTCCAGGACCAGATGCACAAGCGCGGCTACTTCCCCGTCGGCACCGGCGAGTACGGCCCCAACACCCGCCGCATGATCAAGCGGCTGCAGCAGCTGAACGGGCTCGTCCCCAACGGCTACCTCGGCCCGAACACCTGGCGCCTCGCCTGGAAGGGTCGGTACTCCACGTCGGCATCGGCCGCAGCCCCGAAGATCCCGGCGTTCCCGGGCGGCTCGCACTGGTACACCTACGGCGAGACCAACCGCCACATCAAGACCTTCCAGGACCAGATGCACAAGCGCGGCTACTTCCCCGTCGGCACCGGCGAGTACGGCCCCAACACCCGCCGCATGATCAAGCGGCTGCAGCAGCTGAACGGGCTCGTCCCCAACGGCTACCTCGGCCCGAACACCTGGCGCCTCGCGTGGGTGGGCACCTACCGCTGAGCGGGGGCCGCCGCCGCGTCAGTGGTGGCGGTGGTGGTGCTTGTGCTTGTGCTTGTGCGCGTGCTTGCCGCGATGCTTGCTGACGGCGGTCCCGATGCCGTAACCCGCCCGGTGCTTGCTCACCGCGGTCCCGATGCCGTAGCTGCCCTTCGCCGGCTGCGCGGACGCCGCCGACGCGGTGCCGAGCATCGTGAGGACGAGTGCCGCTGACGTCGCGATGGCGACCAGGACGCGGGCAGTCGCGCGACGCACGGACGCGCGCATGGACGTGTTGCTCATGTGATCCCCCTGAGTCACCCGTCCCCCGACGGATGTGAAACAAGCGTAAAGCATGCGCCGGGCTCCGTCGAGCACGGTCGCCCGCCGGACGGGCACCGCCCGGGCGCCGGTGTGCGGTCAGCCCGGGCCGGGGCCGATCGTCGTCACGGCGGCCGCCGCACCCGCGGCGTTCGCGCCGTCGGTCGCCGCGTGCGTGCACGCGGCGTCGACGGCGTCTCGAGCCGCCTGCGGGTCCTCGCCCCGCGCCTGCGCCTCCCGCGCCGCAGCGCGTCGCCGGCGTTCGGGTTTGCTGACCAGGATCTCCGACAGTCGCATGCGAGGACGATGCCCATCGCAGCGGACGGCCAATCGGTTGCGGACGACCGGCGGCTTCGTGGGCGTTACTGGGATCGAACCAGTGACCGCTCGGGTGTAAACCGAGTGCTCTCCCGCTGAGCTAAACGCCCGGGACGCCGCGACGCGGCGCCGCTCAGGGTAGCCGGTGCCGCGGCTGCCACTCGGCTGTGCGGCCGGGTGGTGCCGACCCCGGCACGCCGTACCGTGAGGTCGTGCTCCGGACGCTTCGCCAGCCGCGCTACGCGGCGCTCGGCGTTCTCATGCTCGTCGTCGCGCTGGTGTGCGTCGCGTGCGGCGTCTGGCAGGTGTACCGCTTCGAGAGCAAGCGCGACGACAACGCCCACCTGCGCCGCAACGCCGACCGCGCGGCGACGACGGTGGCGGCGGTGCTGCCACTGGTCGGTCGGGGCCCGGCGCCGTCGCGCGACGACGTCGAGTACCGGCAGGTCCGCGTCACCGGCAGCTTCGACCCGTCCGGCGAGACGCTCGTCCGCAACCGCACCGACGGCGACGACACCGGTTTCCTCGTCCTCACCCCGCTGCGGACGGCGGGCGCGACGCTGCTCGTGGTGCGCGGGTTCGTGGTGCAGCCCAGCTCGGGGGCGATCCCGACGGCACCCGTGCCGCCGGCGGGGCGGGTGAGCGTCACCGCGCGCACGCAGTCGCCGGAGACGCGCAACGACCAGTTCGCGGCGCTGAACCGCCGTCAGGTGCTCTCGATCAACCCCACCCAGCAGCGGCAGCGCCTCGGCGGGGCGATGTACGACGGGTACGCCGAACTCGAGGGCGGTCAGCCGGGCACCGCCGGCCTGCGCGACCTGCCGGCCCCCGACCTCTCCAACCCCGCCGGCGGCGCGCTGGAGCCGCAGCACTTCGCCTACGTCATCCAGTGGTTCCTGTTCGCCGCCCTGGCGCTCGCGGCCCCGTTCACCATGGCTCGCGCCGAGACCAGGCGCCGCGACACCGGCGAGTTCGACGACCTGCCCGAGGAGGTCGAACCGGTGTCGACGCGGGACGCGTTGGAGGCGTTGGGCACAGCCACACCCACGGCGGCGGACGACGTGGTGGCCGTCCGCGCGGCCAAGCTCGCCGACCGCTACGGCCGGCCGGCGCGCTGAGCGCTCACAGCTCCTTGATCGCGGCTTCCCACGCCGCCGGATCGCGCCCCTCGCCGGGCCCGTTCATCTCGCTGAAGCGGACGACGCCGGTCTTGTCGATGAGGAACGTGGCACGGTTCGCGATGCCGGCCTCGGCGAAGAACGCGCCGTAGGCCTGGGCGACGCCCCCGTGCGGCCAGAAGTCCGACAGCAGCGGGAACTCGTAGCCCTCGCGCTCGCTGAAGATCTTGTGCGAGTACGCGGAGTCGACGCTGACGGTGAGCACCTGCACGTGGTCGTTCTGGTACGTGTCGAGATTGTCGCGCAGCGCGGTCAGCTCACCGGTGCAGATGCCGGTGAACGCGAGCGGATAGAAGACGAGCAGCACCGCCTTGTCGCCGCGGAACGACGCGAGCTCGACCTCCTCGTTGTTCTGGTCCTTGAGCGTGAAGTTCGGCGCGTCGGCGCCGACCGCCAGCGGTGTCGCCTGGGTCATCGTTTCCCTCCCGGAGTCTTGCGGCCGACGAGGCGGGCGGCCGACCACCCGTCGCCGACGGTGGTGATGGAGGTCTGCGACAACCCCGCGATCGAGGCGGCCTCGGCGATGTCGGACGGCTCCACGTAGTCGTCACGGCCCCGCTTGGGGGTCAACAGCCAGATGTAGCCGTCGTCGGCGAGCGGGGAGATCGCGTCGACCAGGACATCGGCCAGGTCGTCGTCCCCCTCGCGGTACCAGAGCAGGACGACGTCCACGACCTCGTCGGAGTCCTCGTCGACCATCTCCTCGCCGGTGTGACCGACGATGGCGTCCCGGAGTTCGTCGTCGGCATCGTCGTCGGCGCCGACCTCCATCACGATCATGCCGGGCCGCAGGCCCAACCGCTCGGCGCTTCCCACACCGTTGCCCAGGCCGTTGCCCGGCTGGGCTCCCGCGTTCACGGCGACTGCCTCCTCGAGTCCATCGGCACCATCGGTCTTGCATACCAATCGGTCAGTGATCCGTCGACCCTAGCGGGAGTCGAGGGTGTTGACTGGGGGGGACGCAAACGCCACAAGCACCAAGCGTGAGGAGCTCGCGTGACCCGCGATCGGTACAGCATCATCACCGACGGCCTACCCAATCAGCTGCCCGACATAGACCGCGAGGAGACGCGGGAATGGCTCGAGTCGCTGGATGCGGCCATCGACTCCGACGGCCGGCAGCGCGCCCGCTACCTCATGCTCCGGCTGCTCGAACGCGCCCGCGAACGACAGGTCGGCGTCCCCGGCCTGCGCAGCACCGACTACATCAACACCATCCCGCCGGAGCGCGAGCCCTGGTTCCCCGGGGACGAGGACATCGAGCGCCGCATCCGCGCCTACATCCGCTGGAACGCCGCGGTCGCGGTCTCCCGGGCCAACAAGACGGTCGGCGTGGGCGGCCACATCGCGACCTACGCGTCGGCCGCCTCGCTCTACGAGGTGGGCTTCAACCACTTCTTCCGCGGCAAGGACCTCGCCAGCGGCATGGGCGACCAGGTCTACTTCCAGGGCCACGCGGCCCCGGGCATCTACGCGCGCGCCTTCCTGGAGGGCCGGCTCACCGAGCAGCACCTCGACGGGTTCCGGCAGGAGGTCTCGCGCGCCCCGCACGGCTTGTCGTCCTACCCGCACCCGCGGCTCATGCCGCAGTTCTGGGAGTTCCCCACCGTCTCGATGGGGCTCGGCCCGATCGGCGCGATCTACCAGGCCCGGTTCAACCGCTACCTGCAGGCACGCGGCCTCGCCGACACGTCCAACTCGCACGTGTGGGCCTTCCTCGGTGACGGCGAGATGGACGAGGTCGAGTCGCTCGGCGCGATCGGTGTCGCGGCCCGCGAGGAGCTCGACAACCTGACGTTCGTCATCAACTGCAACCTGCAGCGGCTCGACGGTCCGGTGCGCGGCAACGGCAAGATCATCCAGGAGCTCGAGGCGTACTTCCGCGGGGCCGGCTGGAACGTCATCAAGGTCGTCTGGGGTCGGGACTGGGATCCGCTGCTCGCCGCCGACGGCAACGGCGCCCTGGTCAACCAGATGAATCAGACGCCCGACGGGCAGTTCCAGACCTACACCGTCGAGAGCGGCGCGTACATCCGCGAACACTTCTTCGGCAACGACCCACGGCTGCGCAAGATGGTCGAGGACCTCGACGACGACGCGCTGCGCAAGCTCTCGCGCGGCGGTCACGACTACCGCAAGGTCTACGCGGCCTTCGAGGCGGCGCGGGCGCACACCGGGCAGCCCACCGTCATCCTGGCCAAGACCGTCAAGGGGTGGACGCTCGAGTCGTTCGAGGGCCGCAACGCCACGCACCAGATGAAGAAGCTGACGGTGGCCGACCTCAAGGCGTTCCGCGACCGGCTCTACCTGCCGATCTCGGACAAGGAGCTCGAGGCCGACCTCGCGCCGTACTACCACCCCGGCGAGAAGTCCGACGAGATCCAGTACATGAAGGAGCGGCGGGCCGCGCTCGGCGGTGCGCTGCCCAAGCGCGTGATCCGGGCCAAGCCGCTCGCCCAGCCCGGGGACAAGGTCTACGCCGAGTTCCGCGGCGGGTCGGGCAAGCAGCAGATCGCGACGACGATGGCGACGGTGCGGCTGTTCAAGGACCTCATCAAGGACAAGGAGATCGGCGCTCGCTTCGTCCCGATCATCCCCGACGAGGCACGCACGTTCGGTCTGGACGCCATCTTCCCGACGGCGAAGATCTACTCGCCGCACGGCCAGGAGTACGAGGCCGTCGACCGCGACATGCTGCTGTCCTACAAGGAGTCCCAGCAGGGGCAGATCCTGCACGAGGGCATCAGCGAGGCCGGGTCGGTGGCGTCACTGATCGCGGCGGCGACGTCCTACGCCACGCACGCCGAGCCGATGATCCCGTTCTACATCTTCTACTCGATGTTCGGCTTCCAGCGCACCGGCGACCAGTTCTGGCAGCTGGCCGACCAGCTCGGCCGCGGCTTCGTGCTCGGCGCGACGGCGGGGCGCACGACGCTGACCGGTGAGGGCCTGCAGCACGCCGACGGGCACTCGCTGCTGCTCGCGTCGGCGAACCCGGCGTGCGTCGCGTACGACCCGGCGTGGGCGTTCGAGGTCGCGCACATCGTCAGGGCCGGGCTGGCCCGGATGTTCGGTGTCGGGGCGTACGAGTCGCACGAGGTCAGCGACCACGACGTCTTCTACTACCTGACGATCTACAACGAGCCGATCGTCCAGCCCAAGGAGCCCGACGACCTCGACGTCGACGCGCTGCTCAAGGGGCTGTACCGCTACTCCCCCGCCCTGGCCGACAACGGCCGGCCACGTGCGCAGCTGCTCGCGTCGGGGGTCGCGATGCCGTGGGCGCTCGAGGCGCAGCGGCTGCTCGGCGAGGACTGGGGCGTCGACGCCGACGTCTGGTCGGTGACGTCGTGGAACGAGCTGCGTCGCGACGCCGTCGCGTGCGAGGAGCACGCGCTGCTGCACCCGGGTGAGGACGCGCCGGTGCCGTTCGTGACGTCGTCGCTGGCCGACACGCCCGGTCCGGTCGTCGCGGTGTCGGACTACATGCGCGCGGTGCCCGACCAGATCTCACGGTGGGTGCCGAACGACTACGTCTCGCTCGGGACGGACGGCTTCGGCTTCGCCGACACCCGCGGCGCCGCCCGCCGCTTCTTCCACATCGACGCGCAGTCGATCGTGGTGGCCGCCCTCGAGCGGCTGGCGCGGGCCGGCGAGGTCAAGCCCGAGGTCGCCCGCGAGGCGTTCGAGAAGTACGAGCTGTCCTCGATCGAGGCGGCCGGCACCGGCACGGTCGGCGGCGACGCCTGACCGCCCCTCGTTCTGCGCCTTCCTCGGCGAGTTGGTTGATCAACAGGCCGTTCGATCAACCAACTCGCCGAGGAAGCCGGAAGATGGGCCGGAGATACGCCGAGGTCCGCGGCCAGCCGGCGAACACGTCCTGGGCGATGACACGCTCGACGCGGTAACCGTGCTGGCGCACGATGTGCTCCCGTTGCTTCTCCCGCCAGAGCACGTCGTCATCGAGGCCGACGGCGGTGTACTTGACCCGGCCGTCCACCTCGAGCACCAGCCGGAACCGCGGCCAGCACAGGTCGACACGGTAACCGCCGATCCAGCACTGCAGCTCCGGTGGTGGGAAGCCGTCGTCGTGCAGCCGCAGCCGTGTCACCGACTCGAGCGGTGACTCCGCCAACGGATCGGCCAGCGCCAGCACCTCGCGCGCCTGCCGGACGCCCGGCCACCCGACGGCCCGCACGAGCGCCGACTCGATCGTCGCCGGGGTGGCCATACCCAGTCGCACGGCGGCGTCGGCGGCCATGATCGCGTCGAAGCGATCGTGACGTGCGAGGTCGACGAGCGTGCGCGACGGCGTCGCCACGGCCACGCCGTACCAGGAGGTGATCTCGTCGTTGGCGAGCCAGCCGGTGAAGCACCCGGCCGCGGCCGGACGCACGCGGCCCAATGACTCGTCGCGCACGGTCAGCCGTGGGACGTCCGGCACCCCCATCAGCGGCAGACCGTGCAGCACCGCGCCACTGCGGCCGCTGATCGCGTCCGCCGGCCTGCGCCGGCCGGCCGCGGTCGCCGCGAGGGCGTGGGCATGCCGCGGGGTCGGCGCAGCCGTGGGGGCGACGTAACCGTGCCCCGCGATCGTCCAGGTGCCGTGGTGAGTACGCGTACGCGCCGCCGCCCGGGTGATGCCGAGCCCGGCGAGTTCGGCCGCGGTGAGGACGAAGCCACGCGTGGCCGCGAGCTCGAGCACGGGATCCGGCGGCATCCGCTCCGCCAGGCCGCGCCAATGGTCCGGCCACCGCGGCTCCGCCACGATCCCGCGCGAGTCAGGCATCGCGTCATCGTCCGGCCACGACGTCGACGGTTCGGGTTATCCACAACCCCGCCTTCGTCTTCCTCGGCGAGTTGGTTGATCAACAAGCCTGTTGATCAACCAACTCGCCGAGGAAGCGGGTGGGGCGGCGCACATCGGGGGCTGGGAGGATGGCCGGCATGACCGTCATCAAGATCAATGCGATCACCGTCCAGTCCGACAGCGGGGACGAGCTCGCGCACCGGTTCGCGGCGCGGGCCGGGGCCGTCGACGACGCCGACGGCTTCGAGGGCTTCGAGCTGCTCAAGCCGACCGACGACCGCACCCAGTGGCTCGTCATCACCCGCTGGCGCGACGACGCCGCCTTCGAGGCGTGGACGTCCTCGCCGGCGTTCGCGCACGGTCACCGGTCCGAGCAGGAGCGCTCGGGCGGCGACGCCCCCAAGCCGGTCGGGGTCCACAGCGAGCTGTGGAGCTACGAGGTCGCGGTCACCAACTAGTAGCGCGCACCCTGCGTCTGCTCGCCCAGCCCGTCGAGCGTCGCGAGCTCGTCGTCGGCGAACGCGACGTCGAAGGCGCCGACGTTCTGCTCCAGCCACTTCGTCCGCTTGGTACCGGGGATCGGCACGACGCTGACGCCCAGGCGCGGCGCCTGTGCCTGCACCCACGCCAGTGCCACCTGCGCCGCGGGCACGCCCTTGCGCTCGGCGAGGTCGACGACGGCGGCCGCGATGCGCTCGTTCGCGTCGCCGGCCTCGCCGACGAAGCGAGGGTTGTTGGCGCGAAAGTCCGAGGACGGCAGCGACGAACGGTCGAGCGTGCCGGTCAGGAACCCGCGACCCAGCGGCGAGAAAGGCACGAGCCCGACGTCGTGCTCGCGCATCGCCGGCAGCACGGTCGTCTCCGGGTCGCGGGTGAAGATCGAGTACTCGCTCTGGACGGCCGCGATCGGGTGCACGGCGACGGCGCGCCGCAGCTGCGCGTCGTCGACCTCGGAGAGCCCGAGGTGGAGCACCTTGCCCTCGTCGACGAGCTCGGCCATGGCGCCGACGGTCTCTTCGATCTCGGCGTCCTCCGGCGGGCGGTGCATGTAGTACAGGTCGATGTGCTCGACGCCGAGCCGCACGAGCGAGTCCTCGCAGGCCTTCTTCACGTAGGCGTGCGTGCCGTGGGTCCGCCGGTCGTTCCAGCCGAGGGACAGGTCGATGCCGAACTTGGTGGCGAGTTGGACCTCGTCGCGCCGCCCGACGAGCGCGCGCCCCACGAGCACCTCGTTGTGCCCGACGCCGTAGATGTTGGCGGTGTCGAGCAGGGTGACGCCGAGGTCGATGGCGCGGTGGATCACCGCGATCGACTCGTCCCAGTCGCCCTTGCCGTAGCTCTGGCTCATGCCCATGCAGCCCAGGCCCTGCGCCGAGACGGTGAGGCCGCCGAGATTCGAGGTGGGGATGCTCATGACTGCGACGGTAGTCAGACGTCCCAACCCACGACGAGGACGACGGGCCCCGCCCGCACCGCGAAGTCGTCCGGCGCCGGCTCGTCGAGGCGCAGGACTCCCCCGCCCGGCAGCGGCACCGGCGGCGCGGCGACGTCGACAGAGCGGTCGGCATCGGCGAGCAGAGTCGTCTGGACGAACACGAGCTCGTCGTCGCCACCGTTGGTCTCGGCGTGCCGGATGCCCGACCCGGTGGCCTGGACGAGCACGTCGCCCTGGCGCACCAGCAGCGCGCGCCCGTCGTCGTCCTGGTGTCGCAGCGTGCCCGAGACCACCCACGAGACGATGACCACGCCGCGGTGGGCGTGCCAGTCGAACCCGGCGCCGGGCGCGACCGTGTGCTCGTCGCAGCCGATCACGGCGCCGGCCGAGAGGTACGCCGGGTCGTAGTGCGGCCCGGCCGAGAAGACGTGCCGCGTGACGATGCCGGGCTGCTCGGTGCGGAACCGGAAGCCGTGGATCACGGCCGGACGGCGTGGTCGGCGGTCCAGGCGAGCAGCTGCTCGCGCGACCACGTGTTGACGACGGCCCCCGCGTCGACCCCGCACCGGGCCGCCCGCTCGCAGCCGTTGGGCTGCCAGTCGAGTTGCCCCGGCGCGTGCGCGTCGGTGTCGATCGAGGTCAGGCAACCCGCCTCGACGGCCAGCCGCAGCAGTCGCTTGGGCGGGTCGAGCCGTTCCGGACGCGAGTTGATCTCGACGGCCACGCCGAACTGCGCGCAGGCGGCGAACACGACCTCGGCGTCGAACCGCGACTCCGGGCGCGTACCCCGGCCACCGGTGACGAGCCGGCCGGTGCAGTGGCCGAGGACGTCGGTGTGGCGGTTGGCGACCGCGGCCACCATGCGCGGCGTCATCTCGTCGGCGGGCATCGTGAGCTTCGAGTGCACGCTCGCGACCACGACGTCGAGCCGTTCGAGCAGCGACGGCCTCTGGTCGAGCGTCCCGTCGTCGAGGATGTCGACCTCGATCCCGGTGAGGATGCGGAAGTCGCCGTCGGCGGCGTAGCGCTCGTTCAGCGCGGCGACGACGTCGAGCTGCCGTTCGAGCCGGTCGGCGGACAGCCCGTTGGCGACGGTGAGGCGCGGCGAGTGGTCGGTGAGCACGACGTACTCGTGCCCGAGCCGGCGCGCGGTCTCGGCCATCTCCTCGATCGGCGAACCACCATCGGACCAGTCCGAGTGCGTGTGCAGGTCGCCGCGCAACGCCGCACGCATCGCGGCCGTGGCCTCGTCCAGCGGCTCGTCCTCGGTGGCCTGCAGCCGACGCAGGTAGACGGGCGGTTCGCCGCGCAGCGACTCGGTCACGCACAGCGCCGTCACCTTGCCGATGCCGGTGAGCTGCTGCAGCGTGCCGGCGTCGGCCCGCTCGGCGAGCTCGCCGGGGTCGAGCTCGGCGACGACGCCGGCCGCCGTGCGGAACGCCTTGACCCGGTAGGTGGGCTCGCGGGCGCGCTCGAGCAGGAACGCGATCTCGCGCAGATCCGCCACCGGGTCACGAGCGTCGGGCACGCGTCGACCGTACTGGCACGTGGCAGGCTGGCGGGATGACCGAGGGACGGACGAGACACGCCGGCCGTCCCGGCATCGGCGAGCAGACCGTCCGCGCGATCGAGCAGGCCACCGGCCGGCTCGCCACGCAGAGCGTGGCGCGCATGGACGAGGAACTGCCGTGGTTCCGCGAGCTGCCCTCGGACCAGCGCTCGTGGGTCACCCTCGTGGCGCAGTCGGGGCTGCAGTCCTTCGTCGAATGGCTGCGCACACCCGACGACGTCCTGCACCTCACCGGCGGGGTCTTCGCCGCCGCGCCGACGGCGATGGCCCGTTCGGTGACGCTGCAGCAGACCGTCGAGCTCGTCCGGACGGCGATCGCGGTGGCGGAGGCGAACCTGCCCACCCTGGCCGCCGGCTCGGACGTCCCCGTCGTGCGCGAGGAGCTGCTGCGCTTCAGTCGCGAGATCGCGTTCGCGGCCGCCCGCGTCTACGCGACGGCCGCGGAGAACCGGGGCTCCTGGGACCGCCGGCTCGAGGCACTGGTCATCGACAACCTGGTGCGCGGCTCGGTGGTCGGCGACCCGCTGCCGAGCCAGCTCGCCGCGCTGGGCTGGCGCGAGACGGGCCCGATCTTCGCGGTCGCCGGGGCCGCGCCGGACGGCCCCGGGGACCTCATCCTCGCCGCCGCCCACTCCCGGACGCGCCGGCTCGGCGCCGATCTCATGGCCGGCGTGCACGGCGACCGGCTGATCGTCGTCGTCGGTGGCGCCGCCGACCCCGACGACGTCGCCGCGCACCTGCTGCCCGCCTTCGGCGACGGCCCGGTCGTCATCGGCCCGCTCGCGCCGGACATCGAGCACGCCCCGCTCGTCACGCAGGTCGCCCTGAGCGCGCTGCGGGCGGTGCCCGGTTGGCCGGCGGCGCCCCGCCCGGTGCACGCCGACGCCCTGCTGCCCGAACGTGCCCTCGCCGACGACGCCGAGGCGCGCACCCGGCTCGTCGTCGACGTGTACGCGCCGCTCGTCGCGGCCGGCGGCTCGCTGGTCGAGACGGTCGCGGCGTTCCTCGACGCCGGGGGCGCGCTGGAGGCCACGGCGCGCGCGCTGTTCGTGCACGCGAACACCGTCCGCTACCGGCTGCGGCGGGTCGCCGAGGTCTGCGGCGAATCACCCACCGACCCCCGGGGCGCGCTGACACTGCAGGTCGCGCTCGTGCTCGGACGGTTGGAAACAGCACGTTAACCCACAACCAAAACGGACATTCCCGGGACAGAGTTTCCGTGACGTTTGGCGGCTTCCTACAAAAGCTGATCGGCAACTGTGTGGGTGTCGGCGTCGCCACGGTCCGGGTCGGAGGACGATCCTGAGACGGTGATCGCCGTCTTCGCGCCCGGCCAGGGCGCCCAGTCCCCCGGCATGCTCGCCCCCTGGCTCGACCTGCCGGGCGTGGCCGAGGAGCTCGCCGGGTTCAGCGACGCGACCGGACTGGACCTGCAGCGGCTCGGCACCACCGCGGACGCCGACGAGATCAAGGACACCGCCGTCACCCAGCCGCTGCTGGTCGCGCTCGGCGTGATCGCCGCCGGCCGGCTCGGACTGGACGGTGGCGAACGCGTGGTGGCCGGTCACAGCGTCGGTGAGCTGACCGCGGCCGCCGTCGCCGGTGCCCTCACCCCGGTCGACGCCGTCGCGTTCGCGGCTCGCCGCGGTGCGGAGATGGCTGCCGCCTGCGCCGTCACGCCGACCGGGATGTCCGCCGTCCTCGGTGGCGAGGCCGACGAGGTCGTCGCGGGCATCGAGGCCGCCGGGCTCACCGCCGCCAACCGCAACGGCGCCGGCCAGATCGTCGCCGCGGGCGAGCTCGACCGGCTCGAACGGCTGGCCGCCGAGCCGCCGGGCGGCGCCCGCGCGGTGCGGGCCCTCGCCGTCGCCGGCGCCTTCCACACGCACCACATGGAGCCCGCGGCGAAGGCCCTCGGCGAGTACGTCGACACGCTGGACGTCGCCGACCCGCGCCCGATCCTGCTCTCGAACGCCGACGGTGCCGCCGTGACGACCGGCGCCGACCTCGTCGCCCGGCTGGTGCGGCAGGTGACCCTGCCGGTGCGTTGGGATCTCTGCCTGCGCTCGTGCGCCGATCTCGGCGTCACCGCCGTGATCGAGCTCGCGCCCGGCGGCGTGCTCACCGGCATCGCCAAGCGGGAGCTGCCGGGCGTCGAGCTGCTGGCGATCAAGTCCCCCGACGACCTCGAGAAGGGTCGCGCGCTCGTCGCCAGCCGGCCGCAGCACGGCCAGGGTGAGCACACGCCGGAGTTCCGGATCGTCGTGACGCCCACCAAGGGCGTCTTCACCCGTGCCGGGGTGGACGAGGGCGGCCAGGTCGCCCGCGGCGCGCAGCTCGGCACGATCCGCACCAACCAGGACGAGCACGTGATCGTGGCGCCGCAGGCCGGCGTCCTCGCCGAGTGGCTGCGCCACGACGGCGACATCGTGGCCGCGGGGTTGCCGGTGGCACGCCTCGCCGACGGATCGGAGTACTGAGTGAGCGACACCGCCGCTGCCGGAACCCCTGGGACCGCTCCGGGTGCCGCCCGGCTCGCCGTCACCGACGGCGCCACTGCCACGCGCATCCTCGGTCTCGGGCACTACCGCCCCAGCAACGTGATCACCAATCAGGACCTCGTCGACCGCGGTGTCGACACCGACGACGAGTGGATCAAGACCCGGGTCGGCATCGCCGAGCGCCGCTGGGCCGACGCCGACGAGACGGTCGTCGACATGGCCGAGCAGGCCGGCGCCAAGGCGCTCGCGAACAGCGGCGTGGCGGCGACCGACGTCGACCTCGTCCTCGTCGCCACCTGCACCATGCCGACCCCGGTGCCCGCGGCGGCCCCGAACCTCGCGCACCGGCTGGGCATCGACGCCCCCGGCGCCTTCGACGTCAACTCCGGCTGCTCGGGCTTCGTGTACGCGTTGAACACGGCGTCGGCCGCGGTCCTGACCGGTCAGGCGCGCAACGTGCTGGTGGTCGCCTCGGAGCGCTTCTCCGGCTGGCTGGACATGGCCGACCGCAGCACCTGCATCATCCTGGGCGACGCGGCCGCGGCCGCCGTCGTCGGACCCGCCGACGCGCCGGGCATGGGCCCGGTGGTGTGGGGCAGCGCCGGCGACCAGTCCGACGCCGTCGTCATCGAGGAGGACACCCGCTTCTTCAAGCAGGAGGGGCAGGCCGTCTACCGGTGGGCCACCGGCGAGATGGCCCCGATCGGCATCGAGGCGTGCCGCCGCGCCGGCGTCGCCCCCGAGGACATCGCCGCGTTCGTCCCCCACCAGGCCAACCTGCGCATCATCGACGCCCTCGCCCGCCGCATCGGCCTGCCCAACGCCGTCGTCGCCCGCGACATCGTCACGTCGGGCAACACCTCGGCCGCGACGATCCCGCTCGCGTTGTCGCGCATGGTCGAGCGTGGCGAGATCGAGTCCGGGGCGCCGGTGCTCATCCTCGGCTTCGGCTCGGGCCTGGCCTACGCCGGCCAGGTCGTGCTCGCCCCGTAGCGTCGGGCGCGCAGCCAGCAGACTGCCGCGCCGACCCGACCGGGTCGGCGCTCACCAATCAGAAGGGAACCGTTCCGTGCCCAGTAGCGACGAAGTCCGTCAGGGACTCGCCTCGATCCTCGCCGAGGTCGCCGACGTCAACCCCGACGACGTGTCGGACGACAAGAGCTTCGTCGACGACCTCGACGTCGACTCGCTGTCCATGGTCGAGGTCGCGATGGAGGCCGAGACGCAGTTCGGCGTCAAGATCCCCGACGACAAGCTGTCGGACCTGAAGACCGTCAAGGACGCCGTCGACTACATCGTCGAGAACGGCTGAGATGACTCCGAGCGCACACACCGACAGCGACCACGACACCGTCGTCGTCACCGGTCTGGGCGCCACGACCCCACTCGGCGGTGACGTGGCGACGTTCTGGAACGGCCTGATCGAGGGCCGGTCCG
Organism: Jatrophihabitans endophyticus; assembly: GCF_900129455.1. NCBI lineage: Bacteria > Bacillati > Actinomycetota > Actinomycetes > Jatrophihabitantales > Jatrophihabitantaceae > Jatrophihabitans > Jatrophihabitans endophyticus. The sequence continues at coordinate 205,995 of NZ_FQVU01000003.1, read as the reverse complement.
GCGTCGTCGCGCTCACCGACGAGTGGGCGACCGACCTCTCCGTGCGCATCGCGGCCCGGATGGCGGTCGAACCGACCGAGGTCCTGCCGCGCGTCCAGGCGCGCCGGCTCGACCGCAGCGAGCAGGCGGCCATCGTCGCCGCCCGCCAGGCCTGGCATGATGCCGGGTTCACCGGCAGGGCCAGCGAGAACGGCCTGGATCCGCTGCGCGTGGCGGTCGTCATCGGCACCGGCATCGGTGGCGTGACGAGCCTGCTCACGCAGTACGACATCCTGAACGAGAAGGGCCCGAACCGCGTCTCGCCGCTGCTCATCCCGATGAACATGCCCAACGGCGCCGCGGCGTACGTGGGTCTGGAGATCGGCGCGGGTGCTGGCGTCCACACCACCGTCAGCGCCTGCGCGTCGGGGGCGGAGGCCGTCGCGCACGGCCTCGACCTGCTGCAGCTGGGCCGGGCCGACGTCGTGCTCGTGGGCGGCACCGAAGCATGCATCCACCGGCTGAACATCGCCGGCTTTGCGCAGATGCGCGCAATGTCGACCCGCAACGACGAGCCCGAGCGTGCATCCCGGCCGTGGGACAAGAACCGCGACGGCTTCGTGCTCGGGGAGGGGGCGGGCGTGCTCGTCCTCGAACGCGCGTCCGACGCGGCGGCCCGCGGCCGCACGCCCTACGCCGTGCTCGCCGGCGCCGGCATCACCGCCGACTCCTACGACATCGTCAAGCCCGACCCCGAGGGCGCGGGCCAACGACGGGCCGCCGAGTCCGCGATCCGCCGTAGTGGCCTCGCCACGGCCGACGTCGTCCACGTCAACGCCCACGCCACCTCGACCCCCGCCGGTGACGGCGCCGAGGCCGCGTGGATCGCGGCGCTGCTGGGGGATTCGGCCGTCGTGACGGCCACGAAGTCCATGACCGGGCACCTGCTCGGCGCCGCGGGCGCGATCGAGGCCATCGCCACCGTCCTGGCGGTCAACAACGACCTCGTCCCCCCGACGATCAACCTCGACGACCCCGACGACGGCCTGCGCGTCGACGTCCCCGACAAGGCACGCGAGATGCCTGTGCCGGCCGCCCTCAACGACTCGTTCGGCTTCGGCGGCCACAACGTCTCACTCCTGTTCCGAAAGGCGTAGCACCATGACCGCGCTCGCGAGCCCGCCCGAGATCGATCCCCGCGACCCGGTCCTGCGCCTGGAGAAGCTCTTCGACGCCGGCACCGTCGAGCTGCTGCGTCCCCGTGACGACAGCGGTGTCGTCGCCGCGCGCGGCCGCGTCAACGGCTCGCCCGCCACGGCGTTCTGCACCGACGCCACCGTCATGGGCGGCGCGATGGGCTCGGCCGGGTGTCGGCACATCGTCGACACCATCGACATCGCGGTGCGCGAACGCGTCCCGGTGATCGGGCTCTGGCACTCCGGCGGTGCGCGTCTCGCCGAGGGCGTCGAGGCCCTGCACGCCGTCGGGCTCGTCTTCCAGGCGATGATCCGCGCGTCCGGCCGCGTGCCGCAGATCTCCGTCGTCCTCGGCCCGGCCGCCGGCGGCGCCGCGTACGGCCCGGCACTCACCGACGTCGTCATCATGTCCACGGGCGGCCGCGTCTTCGTCACCGGTCCGGACGTCGTCCGCTCGGTGACGGGCGAGAACGTCGACATGGAGTCCCTCGGCGGCCCGGACACCCACGGCCGGCGCAGCGGCGTCGTCCACGTCGTCACCGACGACGAGGACGCGGCGATCGCGGCCGCCCAGTCGGTGACCTCACTGCTCGCCCGGCAGGGCTCCTTCGACGTCGCGCAGGTCGGGCCGGGCACCGACCTCAGCGCGCTGCTGCCGGAGAACCCGAAGCGCGCCTACGACGTCCACCCGCTCGTCGTGTCCATGCTCGACGAGGGCGGGTTCCTCGAGCTGCACGCCAAGTGGGCCCCCAACATCGTCACCGGGTTCGGCCGGCTCACCGGCCGCACGATCGGCGTCATCGCCAACAACCCGCTGCGCCTCGGCGGCTGCCTCGACTCGCCGTCGGCGGAGAAGGCCGCGCGCTTCGTGCGGATGTGCGACGCGTTCGGCGTGCCCTTGCTCGTGCTGGTCGACGTCCCCGGTTACCTGCCCGGCGTCGGCCAGGAGTGGGACGGCATCGTGCGCCGCGGCGCCAAGCTGCTGCACGCGTTCGGCGAGTCCGTCGTCCCGCGGGTCACGCTCGTCACGCGCAAGACCTACGGCGGCGCCTACATCGCCATGAACTCGCGCGCGCTCGGCGCGACCAAGGTGTTCGCGTGGCCCGGCGCCGAGGTCGCCGTCATGGGCGCGTCCGCGGCCGTCGGCATCCTGCACCGCAAGAAGCTGGCCGCGGCCCCGCCCGGCGAGCGCGAGGCGCTGCACGCGCAGCTCGCCGCCGAGCACGAGAAGATCGCCGGCGGCGTCGCCCGCGCCATGGAGCTCGGCACGGTCGACGAGATCATCGACCCCGTCACGACGCGCGCCGCGCTCGCCGAGGCGCTCGCCGCCGCGCCGTCCGGTCGGGGTGCGCACGGCAACATCCCGCTGTAGCCCCGCAGACTCCTCCACCTCCCGGCGGACTCCGGCAGGAAGATCCGCCCCGCCTCGCGATCTACAGGCGTCGCGCGGGCCGAGGTCCCGTCAGCCCGCGGAGTGCAGCAGCGTGACGGGGGCACCGTCGCCGCCGGCGCGGTAGGGCTCGAGCTCGGCGTCCCACGCCGAGCCGAGCAGCTCGGTGAGGCCGTGGCGGTACTCCTCGACGGTGCGCGCCCGCGAGAGCAGGCCGCGCAGCCGCTCCTCCCCCACGATCACGTCGCCATTGGCCGAGACCGCGCTGCGATGGAAGCCGCGACCGGGGACATAGGCGAGGCGTTCGCCGTCGGTGATGGCGGTGCCGTCCTCGGTGATCTCGAAGACCAGCATCGGCCAGGCGCGCAGCGCCGCGGCGATGGCGGCGGCGGTGCCCACCGGGCCGGACCACGCGACCTCGGCACGCAGGTGCTGCGGAGCGGCCGGCTGACCCACCCACTCCAAGCGGGCGGGACGGGCGAGCACACCGGCCAGCGCCCACTCCACGTGCGGCGCGAGGGCGGACGGGCAGCAGTGCATGAAGACGACGCCTCGCGTCGTCTTCGCAGCCGAATTGGACCCCGTGCGGGCACTGGACATCGCACACCTCCCGTTGCTCGACGGCGACGCCTTCCCCAGCGGTCCGTCTCACGCGAGCTGCGCGACATCCATTGTGTCGTATGTGCCCACTGATACGCCAGTGGTAGATGTGATTGGCGTGAAATTCAGCCCTCGGTGGCGAGCCGGACGCCGAAGCCGATGAGGACGGCGCCCGCCACGGCGTCCATGCGGCGACGGACGCGCTCGCGCGAGAAGAGCTCGGTGACCTTGGTGGCGAGGAGTACGAGCGGTAGCTGGTAGGCCAGGTTGAGCAGCACGAAGACGGCGCCGAACAGCAGCAGGGTGGGCGTCACCGGCGAACCCGCCGGGACGAACGCGGGCAGGAACGTCACGAAGAACACGCCCACCTTGGGGTTGAACAGGTTGCTCAACAGCCCGGCCCGGAAGCCCGTGCCGGCGAGCGCGCGACGCCCCGCGGCACCGGCAGCACCCTCGACGGCGGCACCCTCGACGGCCGGATCGGCGACGGCGCGACCGCGGGAGCGCCACGACTGCACCCCCAGCCAGATGAGATACGCGGCACCGACGATGCGCAGGGCGGTGTAGGCGACCTCGCTCGCGCGCAGCAGCGCGGCGAGGCCGAGGACGGCGGCGGTGATCCACACCACGAGACCGGTCTGGATGCCGAGCACGGTCGCCACCCCGCGACGGCGGCCGCCGCGGACGATGCTGCGGATGATCACCAGCGTGTCCGGCCCGGGCAGCAGCACGAGGACGGCGGCGGCGAGGGCGAAGGAGCCGAGGGCGACGAGCACCCGGTCAGGCTAGCCGGGCCGCGCCCCGCGGCGTAGCGGATTGCGTCATCCGGCGAGGGCGGCCAGCACCCGGCCGAGCGGGGCCGCCACCTTGACGTCGGCCAACGGGTCGCCGCGCGTCTCGCCCTGGTTCACGATCGCGACCGGTATGCCCAGCTTGGCGGCCCGTCGGACGAAGCGCAGCCCGGACATCACCGTCAGCGACGAACCGAGCACGAGCAGCGACCGGGCACCCTCGACGATGTCGTAGCAGGTGGCGACCCGCGGCTTCGGGACGTTCTCGCCGAAGAACACGACGTCGGGCTTGACGAGGTCGGAGTCGCAACGCGTGCAGCCCACGAGCGCGAACCCGTCGAGCTCGGCGTCGTCGATATCGGCGTCCCCGTCGGGGTTGACCCGCGTCACGGTGGCCCCGAAGCCGGGGTTGGCCGCCCGGAGCCGCTCCCCGAGCGACGTCCGACGTTCCCGCAGCCCGCAGGCGAGGCAGACGACGAGGTCGAGGCCACCGTGCAGCTCGACGACGTCGTGCGCGCCCGCGGCCTGGTGCAGGCCGTCGACGTTCTGGGTGATGATGCCGGCGAGCCGACCCTGCCGCTGTAACCGCGCGACGGCGCGATGGCCCTCGTTGGGCCGTGCGGTCGCAATCTGCGTCCAGCCGAGGTAGCTGCGTCCCCAGTAGCGCCGCCGGGCCGCCGCGGAGCCCACGAACTCCTGATAGGTCATCGGCGTCGAGGTGCGCCGTGCGCCGGTCGGCCCGCGGTAGTCGGGGATCCCGGACTCCGTCGACAGGCCGGCGCCCGACAGGACGGCCACCCCTGCCGACGAGACCAGCTCGCGCAGCGCGTCGAGGCCGGGTCCGGCCACGGGGTCGAGGTCGGGCTGCTCGACGAAACCGGCGGTCACCTCACCATGGTGCCTGGCCTCGGCCACACCCGGCAGCACGGCGTCACTCCTCGGCGAGCGCCCGCCCGTAGCGCTCCGTGACGCGCTGCCGCAGCAGCTCGTCCCCGCGAGGCGCCGGCTGGATGAAGATCTCGTCGAGGAACGGCCACTTCTCGCGCATCTCGCGGTCGAGCCGGACGCACGTCTCCTCGAGCTCGCCACCGGTCGTCGTGTCGACGAAGTCGACGCGGGCACAGAGCAGGATGCTGTCGACGCCGGTCATCATCGTGAGCAGGTCGACGACGTCGACGACCTCGGGCTGCTCCTCGAGCCACGCCTCCGTCGCGCGCACGAAGCGCCGGTCGGCCTGCTTGCCGACGAGCAGGGTCTCGCAGGCCCGCGCGAGCGTCAGCGTCACGGTGAGCAGCAGCAGGCCGATGACGATCGAGGCGACACCGTCGAAGACCTTGTTGCCGGTGACCTGGTGCAGCGCGACGCCGAGGGCCGCCACGGCCAGGCCGAGGATCGCCGCGCTGTCCTCGAGCAGGACGCTGTTCACGGTGGGGTCGCGGGGCGTGCGGACGTAGTCGGCGAGCGACAGCCGCAGCCGCTTCGTCTCCTTCTTCATCTGCTTCGCCGCCTGCCGCAGCGAGGTGCCCTCGAGGATCGCGGCCAGTGCCAGCACCGGATAGTTGATCCAGAGCTTGCTCGCGTCCTCCTCGGGACCGACGATCGTCTCGTAGCCCTGATAGAAGGAGAACATCGCGCCGGCGACGAAGATGCCCACGGCGGCGATCAGGGACCAGAAGTAGCGCTCCTTGCCGTAGCCGAAGGGGTGGCTGCGGTCGGCCGGCCGGGCCGAGCGCTTCTGCGCCACCAGCAGCATGATCTCGGTGATGCAGTCGCCGACGGAGTGCGCGGCCTCCGACAGCAGCGCGCTGGAGCCGCTGACGAGACCGGCGATCAGCTTGAGGATGCCGACACCGGCGTTCGCGGCGAGGGCGAGCAACACGGTGAGCGAACTCTCACCCTTGTCACCGGCGCTCGGGGCGACGGGCGATGCCGGATGATGGATGGGGGCTTCGGTCACCGATCCAGCCTGCCCGCGCGGTCGGTCCGGTTACCCGCGGGTCGGCCGAGCCGGTCCTCGTGCCGCGTTCACACGCACGTTCAATACCCTGACCGGAGCCCGCGACACGAAATATCGCCGTGCCGCCGGGCATTGAGACCACGGAACCGTACGACCGGCATCCGAACGTTGCCGCCCGACCGTCGCAGGAGGACGCCGCCGATGAGTTCCGCCGTGGGGTACGAACTGACCCACCTCGACCGGCTCGAGTCCGAGGCGGTCCACATCTTCCGCGAGGTCGCCGCGACCATCGAGAAGCCGGGGCTGCTCTTCTCCGGCGGCAAGGACTCGGTCGTCATGCTGCACCTCGCGGTGAAGGCGTTCTGGCCCGCGCCCGTCCCCTTCCCGGTCATGCACGTCGACACCGGCCAGAACTTCGACGAGGTCATCGAGTTCCGCGACCGCACCGTCGAGCGGTACGGCCTGCGCCTCGTCGTGGCCAAGGTGCAGGACGACATCGACGCCGGCCGCGTCGTCGAGGAGGGCGGGCCGCTCGGCCCGCGCAACAAGCTGCAGACGGTGACGCTGCTGCGCGGCATCAACGAGAACCGGTTCGGCGCCGTGTTCGGCGGCGCGCGCCGCGACGAGGAGAAGGCCCGCGCCAAGGAGCGCGTCTTCAGCTTCCGCGACGAGTTCGGCCAGTGGGACCCGCGCAACCAGCGTCCCGAGCTGTGGAACCTGTACAACGGCCGGCACCGCAAGGGCGAGAACATCCGGGTCTTCCCGCTGTCGAACTGGACCGAGCTCGACATCTGGTCCTACATCGAGGCCGAGGGCATCGACCTGCCCGACCTGTACTACGCGCACACCCGTGAGGTGGTCGAGCGCGACGGCATGCTGCTGGCGGTCAACCGGTTCATCAGCCCCGAGGGCACGGAACAGCCCTTCACGGCCACGGTGCGCTTCCGCACCATCGGCGACGCGACCTGCACCGGCTGCGTCGAGTCCGAGGCCGCGTCGGCCCAGGACGTCGTCGCCGAGGTCGCCGCGGCGCGGTTGACGGAGCGGGGTGCCACCCGCGCCGACGACCGGATCAGCGAGGCCGGCATGGAGGACCGCAAGAAGGAGGGGTACTTCTAGATGTCCGAGCTGCTGAGACTGGCGACCGCGGGCTCGGTCGACGACGGCAAGTCCACCCTCATCGGGCGGCTGCTCTTCGACTCCAAGGCCATCTTCGAGGACCAGCTGTCCGCCGTCGCCAAGACGAGCGAGTCGCGCGGGCAGGCCGCGCCCGACCTCGCGCTGCTGACCGACGGCCTGCGCGCCGAGCGCGAGCAGGGCATCACGATCGACGTCGCGTACCGCTACTTCGCGACCCCCAGGCGCAAGTTCATCATCGCCGACACCCCCGGCCACATCCAGTACACGCGCAACATGGTCACCGGCGCCTCCACGGCGGACGTCGCGATGATCCTCATCGACGCCCGTAACGGCGTGCTCGAGCAGTCACGCCGCCACGCGTTCCTGGCCAGCCTGCTCGGCATCCCGCACCTGATCGTGTGCATCAACAAGATGGACCTCGTCGACTTCTCGCAGGAGCGCTTCGAGGAGATCCGCAGCGAGTTCCGCCGGTTCGCGACCAAGCTGGAGATCAGCGACCTCGCGTTCATCCCGATGTCGGCGCTCTCGGGCGACAACGTCGTGCAGCGCAGCGACGCCATGCCCTGGTACGAGGGGACGTCGCTGCTGCACCATCTCGAACAGGTGCACATCGACTCCGACCGCAACCTCATCGACGTGCGGTTGCCGGTGCAGTACGTGATCCGGCCGCAGCAGACGGCCGGCACCGAACTGCACGACTTCCGCGGTTACGCGGGGACGATCGCCGGCGGCGTCATCCGTACCGGGGACGAGGTCACCGTCCTGCCGTCGGGCTTCACGACGTCGGTGTCGGCCGTGTGGGCACCGGGCGGACGCAAGCTCGACGAGGCGTCGGCCGGCCAGGCCGTCACGCTGGAGCTCGCCGACGACATCGACATCTCCCGCGGCGATCTCATCTGCCGGCCGCACAACCGGCCACACGTCGGGCAGGAGCTCGACGCGATGGTCAGTTGGATGACCGCCGAGACCGAGCTCAAGGCCGGCGGCCGCTACGTCGTCCAGCACACGACCCGCTCGACGCGCGGCGTCGTCCGCGAGCTGGACTACCGCCTGGACGTCAACACGCTGCACCGCGACGAGACCGCGCAGTCGCTGCAGCTCAACGAGATCGGTCGCATCCGCTTCCGCACGCAGCAGCCGCTGCTCTTCGACGCGTACCGGCGCAGCCGCGAGACCGGCAGCTTCATCCTCGTCGACGAGGCCACGAACAACACCGTCGCCGCCGGCATGATCACCGGGCCCGCCCAGCGCGAGTCGCACGTCGTGTGGCACAGCGGCTCGGTGCAGCGCGGCGAACGCGCGACCAAGGGCATCACCGTCTGGCTGACCGGGCTCTCGGGCTCGGGCAAGTCGACCGTCGCCGCCGAGGTCGAGCGCCGCCTCGTCGCCTCCGGCCGGCCGGCGTACCTGCTCGACGGGGACAACCTGCGGCACGGCCTCAACGCCGACCTCGGCTTCTCGGCCGCCGACCGGGCCGAGAACGTCCGCCGGACCGGCGAGGTCGCCCGGCTGCTCGCCGACGCCGGCCTCGTCACCGTCGTGTCGCTCGTCAGCCCCTACGCGGCCGACCGCGAACGGGTCCGCGCCGCGCACGCCGAGGGCGGCCTGCCCTTCGTCGAGGTCTTCGTCGACACCCCGCTGTCGGTGTGCGAGCAGCGCGACCCGAAGGGCATGTACGCCAAGGCGCGGGCGGGCGAGATCTCGCACTTCACCGGCGTCGACGATCCCTATGAGGCCCCCGAGTCGCCGCACCTGCGGCTGCGGCCGGAGGACGGCGACGCCGCCGCCCAGGCCGCGCTCGTCCTGGACCTGATCGAGCGCATCAGTGACTGAGCCGGCCAGCACCGACGCCCGGTTGGCCGCGGAGCTCGCCGGCCGGGCCGGCGACCTGCTGCTGGCGCTGCAGGCCGACAGCGGACTGACCGGCAAGGAGCTCGGCGCGCGGGGCGACCACGACGCCAACGAGCTGCTGCTGCGCGAGCTGGCGGCCCGGCGTCCCGACGACGCGGTGCTCTCCGAGGAGTCCGCGGACTCCCCCGCGCGGCTCCGGGCCGAGCGGGTCTGGATCGTCGACCCGCTCGACGGCACCCGGGAGTACGGCATGCCCGGCCGGCCGGACTGGGCCGTGCACGTGGCGCTCTGGCACCGCGGTCGCGGCATCACCGACGCCGCGGTCGCGCAGCCCGCGCTCGACGCCGTGTACGCCTCCGACCACGCCCGCGCCGAGTCGTCCTCGGCGCCCGACCGGCCGCGCTTCCTCGTCAGCGACAGCCGGCCGCCGGCCTGGGCACAGCCGGTCGCCGACGCGCTCGGTGCCGACCTGGTCCCGATGGGCTCGGCCGGGGCCAAGGCGATGGCCGTCCTGCGCGGCGAGGCGGAGGCCTACCTGCACGCGGGCGGCCAGTGGGAGTGGGACTCCGCCGCACCGGTCGGCGTCGTGCGCGCGGCCGGCCTGCACGCGACCCGCATCGACGGCAGTCCCCTCGAGTACAACCGCGAGCACCCGTACCTGCCGGACCTGCTGATCTGCCGCGCCGAGCTGGCGACCGAGCTGGTGCGCGCCGTCGCCGCCGCTGCCAGCTGATCGCCGCACGCCGCTGACCGCCGGCTGGACGTCGTGCCGGTTCGGCCTTCGTACGTCCAGGACGAATTGCCGGAGATCCTTGGCGCATTTCGTCAGATCGCTGTACATGGCCGGCGTTGTGATGTTTGCTCCTCGTGAGCTCACTCACGGTATTTGACTCTTACGCTCCGTTTCTCCCTTTACATCCTCACGCGACGCGCATCCTGCCGGCCGCGATCCGGTGCTGTCCGCGCGTCCTTCCGCCGACCCCAGGAGGGCCATCATGACCATGACTCCGGTTCGCCACGAGCTCGCCGACGTCCGAGTGCTGCACGGGCGCGTCTTCGACACCGAGGTGTACGACGGCGCGCAGTGGGTGCCCGCCGGACGGTTGCTCCTGTCCCCGGACTTCGTCGCGCACGACGACGCGCGTGTCCACACCAGCGTGGTCCGCGAGTCGCAGCAGGCCTTGCTGCTGCACGGGAAGGTGGGAGATCCGGCCTTCCGTGCCCGGTTGAACATGACGGCCGACGGCACCGCGTTCGTCGGGACGATGGCGAGCGGCACGGCTGCTCCCCGCGCGTTCCGCGGCGCCGGGCTGACCGTCACCTACCGCACCCGACGGCGCCCCCAGGACGACCCGAACGCCCCGTTCGAGTCGTGGGACGACCTCTCGATCCACACCGAGTGGGTCGAGGGCGAACTCAAGGTCACCTATCTGCTGGGCGACCAGGACATCAGCGACCGCACCCGCGTGACGAAGGTGGACCGCGCCAAGGGCGAGACGTGGTTGGAGATGGCCCAGGAGGTCACCCCGCCGTTCGACTCGGACCACTTCGCGATCCTGCTGGTGTCGGGCAGTCGCTCGTTCGGCGGCACCTACACCAGCGACGACGAGACCACGTACGACTGGACGGGCGAGATCGCCGACCACGTCGCCGACGAGCACGCCACGGCATTTCGATCCGCCCTCGCCGCCGCGCCGGCCGACGCCACGGTGGGCGCTCCCGACGCGACGCTGTCGCTGCAGGATCTGGACAACATCTCCTCGATCCAGATCGTGACCGCGCCCGACGGCAAGCAGATGACCGTCGACTACGCGCAGACCACGTGCGGCAAGTACTTCAACAAGGGCCTGGCGAATTGCCTGGACGACCAGTGGGTGAACGGCATCTACGGTCACCGCTACGACCTGCCGGCGGGCGCGCAGCAGGTCGTCGACGCGTCGAAGACCTTCTTCACCGACAACGCGGTGCTCGGAACGGGGCAGATGCTCTACGACAACCTGGCGACGTGGCCGCAGTACAGCGATCTGCTGAAGCGGGTGGACGGGTCCACGATGGAGACCGCGTGGAAGCAGCTGGGCAAGGACCCGAAGACCGCGCCGGCGTACGAGACCGCGACCAACGCCATGTACATCCAGGGTTACCGCGACGGCGTCCCGCAAATGCAGGGCTACCTCGAGGACGACCCCGAGGGGTGGGCCAGCCGGTACTTCGACTGGCTCAGCGATGACGCCAACCTGCTGACCTGGCAGCTGCAGGTGGCGAGCGGCCAGTTCGACAACGTGAAGACACGCATCTACGAGTGGTACGTCAAGCTGCAGGTGCTCGCCCCCGACCACGACTACGGCGAGCGGTTCACCAGCATCGCGTACGCCGCGCTGCTCGGCGTCGCCTTCTCGCGCTCCACGTGGTCCGACGACCTCAAGCCGTACCTCGAGGCGATGATCGAGAACGCGGTCAAGGGCCAGGTCGACCCGTCGATCATGACCGAGATCCAACAGCAGGCCGCGAAGGAGAACCAGGAACTGCTGCAGTCCCTCGTCACCACCGCCGACCAGATCACCCTGCTCGTCGACGCGATCGCCGCCGGGCTCACGTCGTACGCCGCGAAGAAGCGGCTGCAACAGCTCGCGAACGACCCCGGCGCGCAGGCGGCCATCGCCCAACACCTCGACGGCGCGCAGTTCACCGCGTGGAGCGACCTAAGCACCCGCGGCAAGCTGGGCGGCGTCCTCAGCACCGCGTTCTACGGCGCATCGGCCGCCTTCCTCATCTACAACATCGTCGAGGACTCCAAGAGCCCGCAGACGCCCAAGCAGGTCGTGAGTGAGGTCAACCTCGGCGTGCTGGCACTCGCCATCCTCGTCAAGGGCGTCGAGAAGCTGATGTCGATCGGCGTCGGCCGTGCCCTGCAGCGGTTCGCGAGAGCCGGCGAGGGCGGCGCGTTCCGCACGTTCGCCGAGCAGTTCGCGACCTGGTTCCAGGAAGGCGGCAAGGTCGTCCCCGAAGGGCCGTTCGGCAAGGCGATGGTGTCGATCTTCGGCGAGAACTCCGCCGAGTTCCTCGCCCGCCGCATCGGGCCGGCGATGGCGGTCGTCGGACTCGTGCTGGCCGCGTTCACGCTGGCCGACGCGATCAAGTCCGGCGACGTCCGCAACATCATCTTCGAGTCGCTCAACACCTTCGTCGCCCTCGCGTCCGTGGTTCTGATCGGGCTGGAGCTGATGAGCTTCGCGTGGGCCGGGCCGGCGGGCCTGGTGGTCGCCGCGATCGGCATCGTCATCACGCTGGTGCAGTTGATCTGGAACCTCGTCGACCCGCCGGCGCCGCCGCCGGACCCGATCACCGAGTTCGTCACCGGCCCCATGGTCACCAAGGGCTACGCGCACTGAGCGCGGCGGAACGGGACAAGCATGATCATCACACTGTCGAGCCCGCCGATCTCGCTGGTCGGCGACGTCGACCCCACCATCCAGGAACTCGTCAACCTGATCCCGGACTTCAGCGCCGGGCAACGCCTGCACGGCCTGTACGTCAACCACGTCATGGCCCAGCTGCCGGGCAACTATTCCCAGATGTTCGGGACCGGGCCGTCGTTCCGTTCGGTCTTCTACCCCGGTTGGCAGCAGGACCCTCTCACCGGGCTGCTCGGCGACACCGGCCTCGACGACGGCTGGTGGAGCGGCTTCGCGATCGCCGTGCTGTGCCAGGCGATCGCCGACATGGGAAGCGACATCCGTGGTCAGATGCTCGGCGACAAGATCAACGGCGACATACAGGGCATGAACGCGACACTGCGATCCCGGTCCGCACGCGTGTACGCGAACGTGCTCGGGGCCTCGTTCACGCCGTTGACCGAGCTGTTGACGCGCCTGCCCGACCGGGCCGCGGCGAAGCAGCAGTACCACGATGCGCTGCTCGACAACGTGCTCAACCATCAACTCTGGTATCAGGCCGGCGCGTGGACGAACCCCGACTGGGAGCTGTTCAACGCCTACGCGAAGTACATCGTGTTGGGGGCGAGCGACGCCGAGGTCGACGCACTCATCGGCGAGCTGGCCGCCGACGGCCTGCCCATCCCGCCCATCGTGGACCAGTCGGGCTGGCGCACCTACGCCAATGAGCTCCGCGACAAGCCCGACGTCGACCTCAACGACGTCCGCGACGCCTGCGCGGGGCCGGTGACCGCGGCCACCTACGTGTCCCAGTCGCGGATTCCCAACGGCAACTGCTACGAGTTCACCGCGAACTCGCAACCCGGCAGCTCGTACCGGCAGCTGCCGGGCGGCGGGTGTTGCTTCGCCGCGGACACGCAGGTGCTGGACGGGACGGGCCAGCCGGTTCCGATGTCGGGCCTGCGGCCCGGCGATCTCGTCCTCACGCGCGATGCGACCGCGGCCGTGGGCTACGTCGCCACACCACTGCGTGGCGAGCGGCCGCTCTACCGCCCGGCGGGCGGCGGTGCCGCCTTTACCGCCACGCATCCGGTCGTCAACGCGGCCGCCGAGCTGCACGGGCAACCGCAACCGGCGGTGCTCGCGGTGGAACCGACCGCGTTGCTCGACGCGCTCCCACTGTTCGCCGCCGGCGGCGTCGGCCCCCTCGGCGCCGGATCGCGGCTGTGGCATCGTCGCCCCGGTTCCGGAGTTCCGGTCGACGCGGTCACCGTCACCGGGGTCGAGCCGGTGAGGCCGATACCCGCCGACGAGCACCTGCTCGACCTGCACCTCGCCCCGTCGGACGGGTCGCGCCAGGAATTCTGGGTCGGCGACGGCACGACGTTCCACCTGGCCTGCCCGGAGTTTCCCGTCCTCGACAGTGCCGGCGCGTCCGCCTACTCCGTCGTCGCGTTGATGGAGGCGCTCGTCGCGTCGAACGGGCCCGACGGAGCAGGGTGGCCCGCCGACACGGTGCAGGTGATCCAGGACCTCGGCGTCGGCATCTTCGGAAACGCGCTCGAGCACGCGCTGGCCACCACGCCGTCGTTCGACGCCCCGCCGGCGACGGGCACCGTCGTCGAACGGGTGGCCCGCCTGTACTCCCAGCTCGAGGACTCCTCCCCTGCGACGTCGGCGCTCGTCGCGTCGCTGTTCGACGGCCTCCTCAGCGCGACGGGCCAATGGCTGCCCTCGCTGGTCTCGACCGGCTGGCGCACGTCGACACTGCTGGGAGGTGGGGTCCTGGCCCTCACGGTGTTCGACCTCGCGCTGCTTCCCGGCTCGCTGATCCGACACGACGACGACCTGCGCCTCGACCTCACCGTCGTCGGCCGGCGATCGTCGGAGTCGGTGTCGCTGTGGCCGCAACCCGGGCCGGACGACACCGCGTTCCACCGCCGGATCGACCGCGTCACCCACATCGACCTCGGTGCCGACGAGCCGACGTCGATCTCGTTGCGGATCGTCAGGAACGGCGAGACGCTCCCCCGCGTGTTCGCCGACGCCCCGCTGGGGTCGGGCGAGCACCGGCTGCGGTCCGCGCTGCTGCGCGACGCCTCGGGCAACACCGTCGGCGAGGTCCGCTTCGACGCACGCTGCCTCGGCCGCGAGGCCGCGGCAGCCGAGCTCGGCAGCAGCGGGTTGTGGACCGGCGCCGCCGCGTCGAGCTACGCGCAGGCGCTGGGGACGGCCATGGTCGCGCCCGTCCTCGCCGGCATCCGGACCGCATGCGCGAACCGGCCGATCGTCGCCGTGGCGGGGTGAACCCGCGTCGCGGGCGCTCGGCCGGACGGCCGGGCGCCCGCGGCGTCATTGCGGGCGCAATTGGCTACGGAGCCGCCGGAACGGGCGAAACCGGCATCGGCGCGGTAACCTGATGCGCGCACCTGACCCGACCGGAACCGCCGCCGGGTTGCTGGCGTCCGGACCGGACGCCGAAAGGCGAACTCGTGACGTCCGAGCACAGCACCGCGCCACATCCGCCCACGTCCGCCGACGCGCCCCTCGAGATGTCGGTCGAGACCGTTCGCTGCGACGCCACCCACGCCCTGGTGCGGGTCGCCGGCGAGCTGCGGCTCGCGACCTCGGCCCCGCTACTGGCCGTGCTGCGCTCCCACCACCGGACCGGACGCCGGTTCGTGCGTCTCGACGTCTCCCGCGTGACGCATGTCGACGACGCCGCCCTTCCCGACATCGTCCGCGTCCACCAGGATCTGCTGGCCACGCGGGGCACGCTCGTCGTCACCGGCGTGCGCTCGGCCGTGGCCCGGGCCCTGCGTCGAACCGGCCTGGACGAGGTGCTGTTCGTCGGCGGTGCGCGGGCCGACGGCGACACCCCGGACGGGTTCGAGCTGCGCGACGTGCTGGCGCTCGCCGCGCGCTGACCCCGGTTCCCGCGGCGCGGCCCGCGGCGGATCGCGCCCCCCGCGGCATCCATTACCGTGACGACGTGGCCGCACCCGATCCCCGCGTCCGGCTGCCCGACCGCACCAAGGTCCGCAGCCCGATCGCCAAGATCAGCATCCGGTTCGGCATCGCGCTGGGGATCGTGCTGGTCAACTGGGCCATGGTCGTCGTCGAGCGTGGCGGGTACCGCGACAGTTTCGACAAGGACGTGTCGGTCTTCGACGCGCTCTACTACACGACCGTCACGCTCTCCACGACCGGGTACGGCGACATCACCCCGGTGACGACGAGCGCCCGGGTCATCAACGCGATCGTGGTGACGCCGCTGCGCCTGGTGTTCGTCGTCCTGCTCGTGGGCACGACCATCAACGCCCTGACCAGCCAGTCACGGCAGGAGTTCCGCCACGCCCGCTGGAGGAAGCGCGTGCACGACCACACCGTCGTCCTCGGTTACGGCACCAAGGGACGCAACGCCGTCCGCGCGATGGTGCTCAAGGGGGCCGATCCGAGACAGATCGTCGTCGTCGACGCCCGTTCCGCGGCGGTCGGTGCCGCCACCGAGGCCGGGCACGTGGCCGTGCAGGGGAACGCGACGGACGAGGCGACGCTCCGGCGGGCGCTGGTGGACAGGGCCGCGGCGGTCATCGTGGCCCTCGACCGCGACGACAGCGCGATCCTCACGACGCTGACCATCCGGCGGCTCACCGACTCGGCGGACGTCGTCGCCGCGGCCCGCGAAGCCCAGAACGCCGAGCTGCTCAAGCAGGGCGGGGCCAACTCGGTCATCGTGTCGTCCGAGACCACCGGCCGGCTGCTCGGGCTGGCCCCGACGAGCCCCGAGTCCGTCGCGGTGGTCGAGGACCTGCTCGCGTTCGGCGTGGGGCTCGACATCGCCGAGCGTCCGGTCCGGCCGGACGAGATCGGCCGGCACGCCCTCGAGCTGGACGTGCCCGTGCTGGCGGTGCTGCGCGACGGCGCCGTGCTGCCCTACGACCACGCCGACTCGGCCTCCCTGCGCGCGGGCGACCGGCTCGTCCACGCCGTCGCGGTGACCGACGGGTAGGGAGCCGGGACGGAAGGTCAGACTGTCAGTCGTGACCGACAACACCGAGACGTGCGTCGAGGGCTCCACCACGGCGGCCGAGGGCCCCGACAGCGAGCCGGACGCCCCGAACGCCCGCGGTTCGGCGACGCACCCCAGCGCGCGGAGCGCGAGCGTCTTCGGCCTCGCTCTCGGCGCCCTGGGCGTGGTCTTCGGCGACATCGGCACCAGCCCGCTGTACGCGATGCAGACCGTCTTCTCGCTGGACGGGGGGACGATCAAGCCCAACTCCGGCGACGTGTACGGCATCATCTCGCTGGTCTTCTGGTCGATCACCATCGTGGTGTCGATCAAGTACGTGGCGTTCGTGATGCGCGCCGACAACGACGGCGAGGGTGGCGTGATGGCGCTCGCTGCGCTGGCCCGGCGCTTCGCCGGTGACGGCCGCCTCGTCGGGTTCTCACTGCTGCTCGGCGTCTTCGGCGCGTCGTTGTTCTTCGGTGACAGCGTCATCACGCCGGCCATCTCGGTGCTGTCCGCGGTCGAGGGGCTCGAGGTCGCGTCTCCCGGCCTGGCCGATGCCGTCGTCCCCATCGCCCTCGTCATCATCGTCGTGCTGTTCGTCGTCCAGCGCTTCGGGACGCACACGGTGGGGCGCTTCTTCGGCCCGGTGATGCTGCTGTGGTTCCTCGTCCTCGCCGTGACCGGGCTGCCGCACGTCATCGCGAACCCCGCCATCCTGCGCGCGCTCTCCCCCACCTACATCGGCGCCTTCGTCGCCGACCACCCGTTCCTCGCGTTCATCGCGCTGGGCGCCGTCGTCCTCTCGATCACCGGCGCCGAGGCGCTGTACGCCGACATGGGCCACTTCGGCCGGGCGCCCATCCGGCGGTCGTGGTTCGTCGTCGTGTTCCCGTGCCTGACCGTCAACTACCTGGGCCAGGGCGCGATGGTGCTCGACGACGCGCACACCATCAGCAACCCGTTCTTCCTGCTCGGCCCCAGCTGGGCGCGCATCCCCCTCGTGGTGCTGGCGACGCTCGCGACCGTCATCGCGTCGCAGGCCGTCATCTCGGGCGCCTTCTCGATCGCGCGGCAGGCGGTGCGACTCGGCTTCCTGCCCAACCTCACCGTGCGGCACACGTCGACGCGGGAGAGCGGGCAGATCTACGTGCCGGCGATCAACTGGCTGCTGTTCGCGAGCGTGCTGACGCTCGTGGTCGCCTTCGAGTCGTCGCAGCGGCTGGCCACGCTCTACGGCTTCGCCGTCACCGGGACGTTCCTGATCGACACCACGCTGTTCCTCGTCGTGGCCGCGACGATGTGGCGGTGGGCGCGCTGGAAGCTCGTCACCGTCGGTGTCGTCTTCGGCGTGGTCGAGCTCGCGTACTTCGGGGCCAACGCGACGAAGATCCTCAGCGGCGGCTGGCTGCCGCTGCTCATCGCCGCGGTCATCAGCACCGTGATGACGACGTGGCAGGCCGGGCGGCGCATCGTCACCGACCGTCGCCGCGAGCTGGAGGGCCCGCTGCAGGCGTTCGTCGACGAGCTGCACGAGAAGCAGCTGCACCGCGTGCCGGGCACGGCGGTGTTCCCGCATCCGACGAAGGAGACGACCCCGCTCGCGCTGCGGCAGAACGTCGAGTTCAACCAGGTCCTGCACGACACGGTGATCCTGGTGTCGGTGCGGTCGGAGAACGTGCCCTACATCTCGCCCGACGAGCGGATCACCGTCGACCCCCTGGTCCACCAGGACGACGGCATCACGCACATCGACGTGCGGTTCGGCTTCCAGGACGACCAGGACATCCCCGAGATGCTGCGACAGGCCGTCGGCATGACCGACGAGCTCGACTTCGACCCCGAGACCGCGTCGTACTTCCTGTCCCGGCTGTCCATCGAGCGGGGCGAGGCGGACGGCCTCGCCACGTGGCGCAAGCGGCTGTTCATCGGCCTCGCGCACAACGCCGCCAACCCGGCGATGAACTTCGGCCTGCCGATCGACCGGACGACCGTCATGGGCGCCCACCTCGACCTGTGAGGCCGCCCCGCTAGACCGGCGGCACCGCCGGTTGCTGCTGCGTGATGCAGTGGATGCCACCGCCGCGCTCGAACAGCGGCCGGGCGTCGACGGTGACGACCTCGCGGCCGGGGTATGCGTCGCGCAGCACGGCGACGGCCTCGACGTCGTGCGGGTCGTCGAACGCGCACGCGATCACCGCGCCGTTCACGAGCACGTGGTTGACGTAGCTGTGGTCGACCCAGCCGTCGGCGTCGCGCAGCGTGCGCGGTGCCGGCAGGTCGACGAGCTCCAGCGGCTTGCCCCGGGCGTCGACGGCGTCGGCGAGCACCGCGCGGACCGCTGCCGTGACCGCGTGGTCCGGGTGACCGTCGTCGCGCTGGTCGTGCAGCAGGACGACGCCCGGCTCGGCGAACGTCGCGACGATGTCGACGTGGCCGCGCGTGCCGTAGGTGGCCGAGTCGCGGGTCAGCCCGCGAGGCAGCCAGATCGCATGGGTGGCGCCCAGGGTGCGGGCCAGCTCGGTCTCGACGTCGGCACGCGAGAGCCCGGGATTGCGGCCGGGGTCGAGCTGCACGGTCTCGGTGACCAGCACCGTCCCCTCACCGTCGACGTGGATGCCGCCGCCCTCGTTGACCAGGTCGGAGTCGACCCGTTCCGCCCCGGCCCATTGCGCCACGGCCGGCCCCAGCGTGGCGTCCAGGTCCCACGTCGCCCACTCCTGCGCGCCCCACCCGTTGAACACCCAGGTGACGGCACCGAGCCGGGGGCCGTCGGTGACGAACGTCGGCCCGGCGTCGCGGATCCAGGCGTCGTCGATGCCGCGCGCGCGGATCTCGACCGCCGCGCTCAGGTGGTGGCGCGCCACGTCGACGTCCTGCGGGCAGGCGACGACGGTGACCCGTTGGAACTGTGCCGCGGCGTTCGCGACCGCGGCCCAGGTGCGCCGTGCGGTGGCGGCGTCCTCGGCCGTGTCGCCGAGGGTGTATCCCTTCGTCGGCCAGGCGACCCAGAGCCGGTCCTGCCGCACCCCCTCGTGCGGCATGGTCCAGGTCACGACGACTGCCCGTACGGCGCGTCGAGGTCGACCGGGCTGACGAGCGGGCCGTAGGTGTCCGGGCGGCGGGTGCGCAGGAACGGGAAGAGGTCGAGCCAGTCCTCGCGCTGGGCGAGGTCGAGGTCGGCGACCAGCACGCACGGTTCGTCGCGCGGCGCCTGCACCAGCACGCGCCCGTAGGGGTCGGCGACGAAGGACGAGCCGTAGAAGGTGTTGCCGGGTGTGCCGTCCGGTCGTGTCTCGGCCCCGGTGCGGTTCGGCACCACCATGAACAGCCCGTTCGCGATGGCGTTGCCGACGATCACCTGCTGCCACAGCGGCTGGGTGTCGAAGTCGGGATGGTCGGGCTCCGAGCCGATCGCGGTCGGGTAGACGACGATGTTGGCGCCGGCCAGGGAGTACGCGCGGGCCACCTCGGGGAACCACTCGTCCCAGCAGGTCGGCAGGCCGACGCGGGCGCCGGCGAGGTCGGGCAGCACGTGGACGCGGTACGGGTCGTCCGGACCGGCGGGACCGGCGCGGAAGTACTTGTCCTCGTAGTAGCCGGCCGTGACGGGGATGTGCAGCTTGTTCGTCGCGGCGACCACCTCGCCGGTCGGCGCGACGATGATCGCGGTGTTCAGGCCGAGGCCGTCGCCGGCATCGTCGCGGCGGTAGACCGACGTGTGGACGTACACGCCGGACGCTTTTGCGGCGTTGCGCGCAAACTCGACCGTCGGCCCGGTCTCGAGCTCCTCGGCGACGACGCTGGCATCGCCGTCGGGCAGCGTGTCGGCCGGGTAGCGCGACAACGTCACCTCCGGCAGGAACACGATGCGGGCGCCGCGGCGCGCCGCGGCGGCGACGGCGTCGGTCAGCCAGGCGGTGAGGCCGTCGGCCGACCAGGCGTGCTGCACGACCCCCACCCGCAGCGGCGCGGCGGTCCGCGGCCGGACGCGGGCGAGCGACTCCGGTGGCGGTGCGCCCTCGATGACGCGTGGCTCGACCATGCACCCAGCATGGCAGCCGGGACGCGGTTACCGTCGGCGGGTGACTGCGTTACGCATCGCGTCGTTCAACGTCCGCACCTCCACCGGCATGGACGGCCGCAACCACTGGCTGCTGCGCCGCGCTGCCTGCGTGGCCGCGATCCGCGGCCTCGCACCGGACGTGCTGGGCGTACAGGAGGCGCGGCCGGGCCAGCTCGCCGATCTGCGCCGTGCGTTCCCGGACTGGACGGTCGCCGGTCGCGGCCGCGACGCGAACGGCGGCGGGGAGCATGCGGCGGTCCTTGTCTCGCCCGGCCGCTGGCAGCTGGAGTCGAGCGACACGCGCTGGCTCTCCCCTACCCCCGACCGACCGGGCTCGCGCGGGTGGGGCGCCGAGCATCCCCGCGTCGTCACGCTCGCCCGGTTGCGTCACGACGACGTGCGCGTGGGCGTCGCGAACACGCACTTCGACCATTCCAGCCACGTGGCCCGCGAGCACAGCGCCGCGCTGGTGGCGCAGTGGCTCGCCGACGAGGACGACCGGTACTGGGTGGTCGTCGGCGACCTCAACGTCGGGCCCGACGACCCGCCCGTGCGCGCGCTGCTGGCCGCCGGCTGGACCGACGCGCTCGCCGGGGTGTCCGGCGGCACCGAGCACGCGTTCACCGGCGCCATCGACCGGGTGCGCATCGACCACGTCCTGGTCGCGCGTGGGGTCGGGGTGACCGACGCGCGCATCGACCACACCCGGCCCGGGGGTCGGCTGCCCAGCGATCACTGGCCGGTCGTCGCCGACCTCGAGATCCCCGCCTGAGCAGCGCTCAGCGCGCGGCCTGCGAGAGCAGGTCGCGCAGCAGGTCCGGGCTCGCCACGCGGGGCTTGGCGAAGTCGCCGTCCTCGGCGTACGCGCCGGCGTAGGCCGGCTGGTCGCGCTCGTAGCGCCAGCTGTCGTCCAGGCCGCCGGAGTCGAGGACGTCGTAGCCGAGCCGGTCGATGAACTCGGCCGCTCGCTGCTTCGCGCCGGCGTCGTCGCCGGCGATGATCAGGGTGTTGCGGTCGGCCGCGCCGCGGGGCCGACCCAGCGAGCCCAGGTGCTCGAAGTAGATGTTGTTGAACGCCTTGACGACGTGCGAGGTCGGCAGGTGCTCCTGCAGCAGCCGGCTCGTGGTCGTGCGCTTCTCGTCGAGCTCGGGGAACGCGCCGTCGCGCTGCGGGTAGTAGTTGTTCGTGTCGAGCACGAGCTTGCCGGCGAGCGGTTCGACCGGGACCTCGCGGTAGGCCTTGAGCGGCACGGTGACGACGACGATGTCACCTGCGGTCGCCGCACCCTGCGCGGTCGCCGCGCTCGCGCGCGGGCCGAGGGTGGCGACGAGGTCCGCGAGCGTCTCCGGCCCGCGTGAGTTGGAGACGACGACGTCGTAGCCGGCGTCGACCGCCAGCTTCGCGACCGTGCTGCCGATGTTGCCGCTGCCGATGAATCCGATGGTGGTCATGTCGGTTCACAAGGCGGCGGGGCCGGTGGGCATTCCCGGCGCGAGCCGCCGACCGGTCACCCGTGGCGGGCCAGCCGGACCGCGCGCCGGCGCGCCTGCTCGACCGGGTCGGCCACCGGGGCCGCGGCCAGCAGCTCCTCGGTGTACTCGTCGCTCGCGGTGACGAGCACGTCCTGCGCGGTGCCGAACTCGACTATCCGCCCGTCGCGCATCACCGCGACCTCGTGCGCGACGGCACCGACGACCGCGAGGTCGTGCGTGATGAACAGGCAGGCGAAGCCGAGCTCGTCCTGCAGCCGCCGCAGCAGCGCGAGGATGGTGGCCTGCACCGAGACGTCGAGGGCGCTGGTCGGCTCGTCGGCCACGAGCAGCCGCGGCCGCAGCGCGAGCGACCGCGCGATCGCGATCCGCTGACGCTGGCCGCCGGAGAGCTGGTGCGGGTAGCGGTGGGCGAAGCCTGGATCGAGGTCGACGGCGCCCAGCAGCTCGTCTACCCGGGCCGCGGCGTCGGCCTTCGACCAGGACGCCAGTCGCAGCGGCTCGGCGATCGAACGTCCCACCGGATGCTTGGGGTTCAGCGACGACCCGGGGTCCTGGAAGACGATCCCGATCTCGCGCTGCACCCGTCGCAGCCGGGACCCGGTCGCCGTGCGCAGGTCGACCTCGCCGACCACCACCTGCCCCCCGTCGGGCCGCAGCAGGCCCGCCAGCACGCGCCCCAGCGTGGACTTCCCCGAACCCGACTCGCCGACGAGGCCGACGGTGCGACCGGCCGGCAGCTCCAGGTCGACCCCGTCGACCGCGCGGACCGGGGTGCCCGCGCGTCGACCGAGCCGCACCCGGCCGACGCCGTAGTCCACCGTCACGTCGCGCAGTCGGGCGACCGGGGCGGGCCGTTTCGTCAGCGACTGCCCGGGGATCGAGCCGAGCCTCGGCACCGCGGCGAGCAGCGTGCGGGTGTACTCCTCGCGCGGCGCGGTCAGCACGTCGGCGACCGAGCCGCGTTCGACGACGGTGCCCGACCGGAGCACGACCACCTCGTCGGCGAGATCGGCGACGACGCCCATGTCGTGCGTGATGAGCAGGATGCCGGTGCCCGCCGCGGCCAGCGAGCGGAACAGGTCGAGCACGCCGGCCTGCACGGTGACGTCGAGCGCGGTCGTCGGCTCGTCGGCGATGACCACCGCCGGCCCGGCGCTCGTCGCCATCGCGACCATGGCGCGTTGCAGCTGCCCGCCGGAGAGCTGGTGCGGGAACGAGCCCGCGATACGAGCGGGGTCCTCGAGCCCGACGCCCGCAAGCAGCTCGCGCACCCGCTCCCCGGTCGCCGGTCGCTCGGCCGACTCGTGGGCGCGCAGCGCCTCGGCGAGCTGGACACCGACGGTCTGCACCGGGTTCCAGGCGC
This sequence comes from Jatrophihabitans endophyticus, assembly GCF_900129455.1. Taxonomy (NCBI): domain Bacteria; kingdom Bacillati; phylum Actinomycetota; class Actinomycetes; order Jatrophihabitantales; family Jatrophihabitantaceae; genus Jatrophihabitans; species Jatrophihabitans endophyticus. The sequence continues at coordinate 182,765 of NZ_FQVU01000003.1, read as the reverse complement.
CCATCGGCTCCTGGAACACCATGCCCACCCCGGCGCCGCGCACCCGACGCAGGGTCGCGGCGTCGGCGTGCATGAGGTCGGTCCCGGCGAAGCGGACCGCGCCGTCCACGCGCACCGCCGGGTCGAGCAGCCGCAGCACCGACAATGCCGTGACCGACTTGCCCGACCCGGACTCGCCGACCAGCGCGGTCACCCGGCCGGCGGTCACGTCGAGGTCCACCCCGTGGACGACCTCGCGTGGCCCACCGCCGGCCGGGAACGCGATCCGCAGGCCGCGGATGGCGAGCACCGCGTCGGTGCCGGCCGGCTCGTCCCGGCCGGCGGGCGCTTCGACCGTCACGAGCTCAGCGAGACCCGCAGGTAGTTGGGGTAGTTCGGGAACCCCGAGTCGTCGAAGTTGGACACCGCCGAACCGCGCATGAAGGCGTTGCGCGAGTACAGCAGCGGCACCACCGGCGCGTCCTGCATGATCCGCCGGTCGGCCTGCGCCCACAGCTGCTGCGCGGCGGTGGGGTCGACGGTCGAGGTCGCCTTGTCGATGAGCGTGTCGACCGTCGCGTTGGAGTAGCGGGACAGGTTGTAGTTGCCGCCGCCGATCTGCGACGACGCGAACAGCGGCTGGATGTTGCCGTTGGCGCTGGGGAAGTCGGGCTGCCAGCTGGCGACGGTCAGGTCGTAGTTGCCCTGGTCGTTGGTGATGGCGTCGGTCCACGCGTTGACGTCCAGCGGCACGATCTTCGCGGTCAGCCCGATGTTCTTCAGGCTCTGCTGGACGGCCTCCGCCTGCCCGACATAGGTGTTCTCGTTGCGGGTGACCAGCCGGAGCGTGCCGCTGCGCACGCCGGCCTGCGCGAGCAGCTGCTTGGCCTTCGCGACGTCACCGGCGGCCGGCGCCTTGTAGAGGTCGTACGACGCGCGGCCGGGGATGCCCGGCGTGATCAGCGTGGACGCGACACTGCCCCCCTGCGTACCGCCGGCGTTGAGCTGGAAGGCGCGCTTGTCGACGCCGTACTCGATGGCCTGCCGCACCCGGACGTCCTTCAGGATGCCGTGTTGCGTGTTCATGGCCAGGTACACCAGGGCGCCGGGATCGGACAGCGCGACCCGCGACTTCGCGGACGCGTTCGCGGTGATCTGCTTGAGCTGCGACGGGGGCACCGGGTCGGCACCGAAGGCACTGCGCGCCTCACCGGAGTCACCGATCAGCTGCTGGGCGGCGACGGTGTCCTCCTGGCCGAGCTTGAACACGATCTTGTCGGGCCCGGCGCCGCGGACCGAGTCGGTCTTGGCGCTCCAGTCGGGGTTGCGCACCAGCGTGGCCGACGTCCCCTGGTGGTAGCTCTGCACCTGGTAGGGGCCGGATGCGACCGGTTTGGTGCCGTAGGTGCTCGGCTTGGTGTCGGCCGACTTCGGCACGGGCGCGAAGGCGGGCATCGAGACGATCCACGGCCAGTCGCCGTACGCCGAGTTGAGCCGGAACACGATCGTCTTGGCGTCCGGCGTCGTGATCGAGGCGAGCTGCTTACCGGTGTAGGGGCCCTTGTACGAACTGCCGCCGACCAGCAGGGCCTTGTGGTAGCCGAGGCCGCCGGAGAGCTCCGGAGCGAACGACCGCTCGATGCCGTACTTGATGTCCTGGCTGGTGATCGTCTTGCCGTTGGAGAACGTCAGCCCGTCCTTGAGCTTGTAGGTCCACACCCGGCCGCCGTCGCTCGGCGTGCCGGTGGTGGTGGCGAGGTCGGGGACGACCTTGGGCTGGTGCCCGGGGCGGATGTCCCACGTCGTGAGGCGGCGGTGCACGAGTCCCTGCGAGGTGACGGCCAGGCTCTGGCTGATCGCCGGCTCGAACGGGAACTCGGTCTGCGACGTGTACACCGTGAGCGTGCCGCCCTTGTGGATCTTGCCGTCGGACTTCTTCTCGTCGCCGGTCGAGTTGGCGTCGCAGGCGCTCAGGGCGAACACGGCGACGGTCAACGCGGCCAGCGCGGCGGCCGGCCCTCTGCTGCGGATCATCGAATTCCTTTCGGGTGGGGCGGAGCGCTCAGGCGCTCTCGGTGATGCGCGGGTCGAGGACCGCGTAGGCGATGTCGACGACGAGGTTGGCGAGGACGATGAGGACGGCCGAGAACAGCGTGATGCCGAGGACGACGGGCAGGTCGAGGTTGTTGATCGAGTCGACCAGCAGCGCGCCGAGGCCCTGCATGCTGAAGATCTTCTCGGTGATGACGGCGCCGCCGAGGAGCACGCCGAGGTCGAGACCGAACAGCGTGACGACCGGCAGCAGCGCGTTGCGCAACCCGTGCCGTACGACCACGCGGCGCTCGCGCAGACCCTTGGCCCGGGCGGTGCGCACGTAGTCCTCGGACATGGTCTCGAGCAGCTGGCTGCGCGTGAATCGCGTGTAGATCGCGGCTTCGGTGAACGCGATGACGAGCCACGGAAGCACGAGGTGGTACGCCCACTGGCCCGGGCTCGCGGTGAACGGGACGTAGTTGCCGACGGGCAGCACGTCGAGCTTGAAGCCGAGCAGGTAGATGCCGGCGAGCCCGACCAGGTAGGTCGGCGCCGACACCCCGACGACCGTCGAGGCGAGCGCGGCGCGGTCGAGCGCGGTGCCGCGTCGCAGCGCCGCGACCACGCCGCCGACGACGCCGGCGAACAGCCACACCAGCGCGCCGCCGACGGCGATCGAGGCGGTGATCGGGAAGCGCTGCCCGATGAGCGAGGCCACCGTGTCGCTGAGGCGGAACGAGTAGCCGAAGCACGGGGCGCTGCAGTCGACGCGGGCCCCACCCTCGCCGTAGCTGCGTCCCACGACGACACCGCGCACGAAGTCCCACAGCTGGACCAGTACCGAGTGGTCGTAACCGAGGAATTGGCGCACCTCGGCCCGCCGTTGCGCCGTGCACGGCTTGCCGCACGACGCCTGCGAGACGTCACTCGGCAGCAGTTGGAAGATCACGAACGACAGCGTGGCGATGACCAGCAGGACGACCAGTGTCGACGCCAGCCGTCGCGCGACGTAGCGGACGGTGCGCCCGCGCAGCAACGTCATTCGCCACCGGCCAGGCGCGGGTCGAGCGCGTCGCGCAGGCCGTCCCCGACCAGGTTGAACGCGAAGGTCACGAGGAACAGCGCCGCCGCGGGCGCGAGCAGGTACCACGGATCGGTGGCGATCCACGCGACCGCGTTGCTGATCGTGCGTCCCCACGCCGGCGTCGGCGGCGGCACCCCCACGCCGAGGAACGAGAGCGCGGCCTCGTACCCGATGTTGATCGGGATGTGCGTGGCGGTGATGACGATCAGGGTCGAGGCCAGGTTGGGCAGCAGCTGCTCGCGCAGCAGGTGCGCCGGCCCGGCCCCCATGGCTCGGGACGCGGTGACGAAGTTGCGTTGCATGAGGGACAGGCACTGGCTGCGGACGATGCGCGCAGTCGACCCCCACCCCAGCAGGCCGATGACGAGCACGACCAGCAGCCCCTTCGGGAAACCCTCCGGCGCGAACGCGCCCAGTGCGATCATGAAGATCAGGCTGGGGAAGCCGACCACGACGTCGGTGACGCGGCTCAGGATGCGGTCGGTCCAGCCGCCGAACAGTGCGGCGGCGGCACCGAGCAGGCCGCCGATCACGACCTCGACGACCGTGGCGCCCACTCCCACCAGGATCGACGTCCGGGCCCCGTAGAGGACGACCGCGAAGAGGTCACGGCCGGTCAGCGGTTCGACGCCGAACCAGTGGGTAAGCCCGACACCGCCGAGCGCGCCCACCGGGGCGCCGTCGTCGCCGAGGGCGCCCCGGTAGGCGTAGCTGTAGGGGTTCTGACCGTTGATCGCGGTGATGAGCGGGGCTGCGAACGCGGCCACGACGAGCACCACGACCACGACCACGCCGGCGACGGCCCACCGGTCGCGGCAAAAGCGCGACACGACCGTCTCGCCGCCGGCGCGGACCGCTGCCGACGTCGCCGACGGTGGCGGCGCGTACTCGGACGCAGACATGTGCGACGTTCCCCTGTTTCGCGCTCGACTCGACGACGTGGACGGGATACATAAACCCTGTCGGATCAGTAGACAATAGAGGAAGGTGGTTCCTTCCCGGCGCGGGCACCAGGATGGGGCCGTGGCCGTATACCTCGCCTGGTCCGATGCCGCCGTCGACGTCACCGTCCCCGGCCCGTGGGAGGCCCTGCATCCCGCCGCGGACGGTCTCGTGCTCGTCGCGAGCGACGCGTCGCTGTCCCGGGTGTACCACGAGCTCAAGTGGTCGCTGCCCGACGCCGCCGCCCTGCTCGTCGTGCCGATCGAGCAGCGTCCGAAGCTCGCCCGCGTCGCCGCCGGGACCCGGACGTGGCTGCGCGAGCGGCTGCCCTGAGACTGGGGAATGAGCGCCGTCGGGCAACCGTTGCGGCGACGACACCGTTCCCAGGAGGACCAGATGCACGTCGGCGTCGACAGCTTCGTCTCGACCGTCACCGACCCGGCGACCGAGCGCGTCGTCGGGGCACAGGAGCGCATCGAGCACCTGCTGGCCGAGATCGCCCTCGCCGACGCCGCGGGCCTGTACTCGTTCGGGATCGGCGAGCACCACCGCGAGGAGTACTACGACTCCGCACCACCGATCCTGCTCGCCGCGGCCGCCGCGCAGACGTCACGCATCCGACTCAACAGCGCGGTCACCGTGCTGAGCGCCGCCGACCCGGTCCGCGTCTTCCAGCAGTTCGCCACCCTGGATCTCGTCTCGGGGGGCCGTATCGACCTCGTCGTGGGGCGCGGATCGTTCACCGAGGCATTCCCGCTGTTCGGGCTGGACCTCGCCGACTACGACTCGCTGTTCGCCGAGAAGCTCGACCTCCTGCTCGCGATCCGCGAGTCCACGCACGTGACGTGGTCGGGCCGGCACCGGCCCGCCCTGACCGGGCAGGGCGTGTACCCGCGCCCGGTGCAGGACCCGTTGCCGATCTGGGTGGGCGTGGGAGGCACTCCGGAGTCGTTCGTGCGGGCGGGCCTGCTCGGGCTGCCCCTGATGGTCGCGATCATCGGCGGCGAGCCGCGCCGGTTCGCCCCGCTCGTGGAGCTCTACCGCCGCGCCGGGGCCGAGGCCGGCCACTCACCCGACCGGCTGCGCGTGGGCCTGCACGTCTTCGGTTTCGTCGGCGACAGCGTGCAGAGCGCGGCCGACACGATCTACCCCGGGTGGCACGAGATGTTCACCAAGGTCTCGCGCGAGCGCGGCTTCCCGCCGCCGTCGCGCGCACAGTTCGACCTCACCAGCGGCCCGGACGGCGCGTTCTTCCTCGGCGACCCCGACACCGTCGCCGGCAAACTGCGGCGGGTGTCGCAGCAGCTCGGCGGCCTCGACCGGGTGTCGATCCAGATGACGAACACCCGGCTGGCGCACGCCGACCTGCTGCGCGGTATCGAGCTGCTCGGCACCGAGGTCGCCCCCCGCGTGACCGACGTCTGACGTCCTCGGGTCGGCATCCGCGTCAGGGGCGGGCGGTGCCGTGGATCGTCCGGGCGCGCCGCGCGTACAGCCGCGGCGCGACGCGTGGCAGTACCAGTCGCGGGACGGCCGGCGCGGCTCGCAGCATGTCGCGCAGCACGGCGGGGTCGCCCTCGTAGGCGAACATGCCGAAGGCCAGCGCGAGGGCGGGCTTGGGCATGGCCGCCGCGGCGGCGGCACCGATCGCGTGCCACTCCCCCGACGTCAGCACGCCGGCCGCCAGGGGCAGCAGCACGCGCTCCTCGAACTCGAGGTGGTCGCGGAGCAGGACGTGCAGGGCCCCGAGGTGGCCGGCGAGGCCGTCACGGTTGCCGACATCGGGTGTTTCGACCCAGGCCTCGAGCAGCTCGCCGACGCGACGCAGCGCCGCGTCGAGCCCGTCGTGCTGCGTCTCGCCCTCGTCGATCAGCCGCTGCGCCGCCGGTGCCGCGCGTTCCCGCAGCGGCGGCCAGAGCAGCGCGTCCTCGCCCTGATGGTGGTGGTGCAGCAGCTCGCACACGAAGCGCAGGTGCGCGGCCACGGCTGCGACCCGGCGGCGGTCGCCCGAAGCCGTGCGGGTCACGGCCATCGGCGCGAGCCGGAACTCGCGCAGCAGCGCGGTGTGGACCACGAGCATGTCCCGGACGTCGACCAGTGGCCGGTCCATGGCGTCTGGTACCTCGGCAGGGCGGGCGGTCGACGGTTCGGCGGGCTGCGCGCCGCAGCTCCAGCGGGCCTGGTCCGGATTCCACCAGCAGCGGGCGGTGTGGGCGTGTGTCTCGGTCGTCATGGCCTCGAGCGTGGCCGCATGCGGGACGCGGGCCCATCCCAGAATTGTGGGGACTTCGGGCCGGTTCCGCGAGACCGCCGACGCGGTCACCATGGACCGATGGCGACGGTGCGCACCCGCACGCTGGCCGAACGCCTCGGCACGGCCACCGCGTCCTGCCCGGACGTCGAGTCGCTGTCCCGGGCGGTGTTCGGCGCCGTGCGCCGCCACGTGCCCTTCGTCTTCGCCTGTCTCGCGACCACCGACCCGGCCAGCGAGCTGATCACCGCCGCCTACAAGTCCCACCCGTTGCCGATGGGTGACGAGGACTTCGCCGCCGCCGAGTACGGCCGACCGGACGTCAACCAACTGGCCGAGATCGCGCGCCGGCCGGTGCCCGTCGGGGTGCTGTCGATCGACACCGGCGGGGAGGTCGGGCGCTGCCGGCGCCTGCGCGACTACATGACGCCGGCCTTCGGCTTCACCGACGAACTGCGGCTGGTCTGCCGGGCGCGGGGTGCCGTGTGGGGGGCGCTGGCGCTGTACCGGGGTGAGGGTGGGCCGCCGTTCACCACGCGCGAGGCGGACGAGCTGGCCGGCGTCCACGAGCTCCTCGCCGACGGCGTCCGGCGCACGCTGTTCGCGCCGCCGGCCGCGCACGCTGCACCGACCTGCGGCGCGGCGGTCCTGGTCGTCGACGACACCGACCGGGTGACCGACATGACCGCCACCGTGCCGCGGCAGATCGACGACCTGGGCGGCTGGGACCACGGCTCGCTGCCCGCGAACGTGCTGTCGGTCGTCGCGCTCGCCCGTGCGAGCCGGGAACCGGCCCGCACGCGGGTCCTGGGCCGCCACGGACGATGGTTGGCCCTGCACGCGATGCCGCTGGACGGCGGGTCCGGCGCGCGGTCGGTGGTCGTCACCGTCGACGTCGCGGCCCCGGCGGCCGTCGGTGAGCTGGCCCTCGCCGCCCGAGGTCTGACGGCACGCGAGCAGGACGTCGCGCGGCTCGTCCTGCAGGGGGCGTCGACCAAGGTCATCGCCGCGTCGCTGCACCTGTCCCCGCACACCGTGCAGGACCATCTGAAGGCGGTCTTCGACAAGCTCGGCGTCAGCAGCCGCCGCGAGCTGATCGCCCAGCTCGTGCTGGCGTGACGGCGTTCAGTCGACGCCGGTGAGGTCGACGGCCGCGAGGTGGGAGCGACGGCCCTCGTGGTCGAGGATCGCCAGGATCTCGACCGGTCCGTCGTGCGCGGTCACGGCGTGCGGGGTCATGCAGTCGAACTGCGCGGCCTGGCCGGTCTCGACCAGGATCACCCGGGAGCCGAGGTGCAGCCGCGCCGTGCCGGACAGCACCGTGAACCAGTCGTGGCCGGGGTGTACGCGCAGCTCCCCCCGGGGCGTCCGCGCGGTGTAGCGCAGCTTGGCCACGGTGAGGCCGCGCGGCCCGTCCGGCTTCGAGAGCACCCAGCGGGTCATGCCGTGGGCACGATCGCGGTGCGGGCGGATGACGACGTCCTCGTCCTCGCTGGTGTCGACCAGCTCGTCCAGCGTGGAGTCGAGGGCGCGCGCGATCGGCACGAGCTGGTCGATCGAGATGCGACGGCCACCGGTCTCGATGCGGCTCAGCGTCGACGCGCTCATGTGGCAGCGGCCGGCCAGCGCGTCCAGCGACCACCCGCGGGCGAGCCGCAGCCCCCGGATCCGGGCCCGGATGACGGCGTCGAGGTCTTCTTGCGTCATGCGCAAGATGGTATGCCGTAGCCGCATGGCCTGACTACCGTGTCCGGCATGGACGACAACCACCTCGCCGACCTGCTCGACCTCGACGGTGACACGCTGCCCGCCTACTGGACCACCGCCACGACGTGGGTCGCGGAGCACGCGCCCGACGCACACCGGGTGCTCGACATCGGCGCCGGCACGGGGGTCGGCACCCTGGCCCTGGCTCGTGCGCTCCCGAACGCGTCGCTGCTCGCGCTCGACACCGACGAGGCCATGCTGGCGCGCCTGCGCGAGAAGGCCGCCGCCGCCGGCACGGCCGACCGGGTGACCACGCTGCGGGCCGACCTCGACGACCCGTTCCCACGGCTCGACCCGGTCGACGTCACCTGGGCGTCGATGTCGCTGCACCACATGGCCGACCCCGAACGCGTGCTGCGCGACCTGCGCACCGTGACGTCGGCCGGCGGGCTCGTGGCGGTCGCCGAGTTCGCCGACCCCGTCCGGTTCCTGCCCGATGACCTCGGCGTCGGACGTCCCGGCCTCGAGACCCGGCTCGCCGCGGCGCGGCTGGAGTCGCACCGTCACCAGCTCCCCCACCTCGGCGGCGACTACGCGGCGATGCTGACCGCCGCCGGGTTCGACCTCGCCGGCGAGCGGGTGTTCGACATCGCCGAGCGACCGGCCCGCCCCGATCTGGCCGCCCGCTACGCGCGGGGCTGGCTCGGTCGGCAGCGCGAGCACTTCGGCGACCGGCTCACCCCCGAGGACCACCAGACGCTGGCCGTGCTGCTCGGGGACGGCCCGGGCTCCCTCGAGCGCCGCGACGACCTGTTCCTGAGCGCCCGACGCACCGTCCTGCTCGCCCGCCGCGCGGAGCCGGCCTGACCCCGCGGGTCAGCGCGCGAGCCGCACCGCCAGGTCGTGCGCGCTCCTGCGGTACCCGCCGCCGAACAGCACGGCGTGCACGAGCAGCGGGAACAGCTGCCAGAGCGGGATCCGCTCCCGCCAGCCGTCGGCGAGCGGTGCGACCTCGTCGTAGGCCGCGGCGGTCCGGGCGGGGATCGTCCCGAACAGGTCGAGCATCGCGAGATCCATCTCGCGGTGGCCGCCGTACGCGGCGGGGTCGATCAGCCACGGCCGGCCCTCGGTGTCGGCCAGCACGTTGCCGCTCCAGAGATCGCCGTGCAGGCGGGCCACCGGTTCGACCGGGGCCTCGACCCGCACCTCCGCGACCTCGCGGTCGAGCCCCACGCGCCGTGCGAGCGGCAGGCAGCGGTGCTGCAGGTAGTAGTCGTTCCAGTCGTCGCCCTCCGGCGAGTCGAGCTCGCACCGACCGACGAGGAACGCGCCGGGGGCGGGCAGCGAGCCGAAGCGAGGCGCGCCGGCCGCGTGCACCGTCGCGAGCATCCGGCCGAGCTCCTCCTCGCCGCCGGCGGCCAGCCGACCGCCGTCGATGCGTCGCAGCTCGAGGCGTCCCGGTCGGGCCGAGACGATGTCGGGCACCCGGGCGCCCGCCTCGGCCAGCCAGCGCAGCCCGGCCGCCTCGAGCGGTGCCGGGTCGTGCTTGACGAACGTCGTCACGTGAACAGGTCGCCGGCCCGGGCGTCGAGCTCGCTGCTCAGGAACGACGTCATCAGCCGCTCGTCGGCGTCGAGCCAGTTGCCGCCGCGCTCCTTGCGGCCGTGCAGGAACCGTTCGAGCTCGCCGGAGGTGTAGCCCGACACGACGTCCGGATGCACGTAGTGCGCCCGGCAGACCGATCGGGTGTTGCCGAGTTTGAGCGAGGCCGCGTCGATCGCCGCGAGCACGTGCTGGTCGGCCTCGTCGCCGGCCGGCACCCGGTCGCGCAGGTGACGGAACGCGGTGAGGGTGCCGTTCCAGGTACGGAAGTCCTTTGCGGTGAGGCGGGTGCCCGACAGCTCGGCGAGCCGGGCGTTCACCTCGTCGGACCCGACGGTCTGCCCGTCGACGGTGAACAGTCGCCGGCCCCGCCGCTCCAGCAACGCCGTCAGCACGCGGGCGACGCCCGCGTCCGTCATGCTGACCTCCGCCCGCTTGTTGGACTTCGCCGGGAACCGGAAGTCGATGCGCGGCCCGTGCACCTCGACGTGCCGCTTGGTCAGCGTCGTCAACCCGTAGCTGTCGTTCTCCTCGGCGTAGGCCTCGTTGCCGACGCGCAGCCCCGCGACGTCGATGATCCGCAGCATCGCGCCCAGCACGCGGTCCTGGTCGAGCGTCCGGCGACGCAGCTGCGCGTCGACGTCGGCACGGATGGCCGGCAGCGCTGCGGCGAAGCCGATCAGCCGGTAGAAGTTGAGCTGGTCGCGCAACGAGCGCCAGCGCTCGTGGTAGATGTACTGGCGCCGGCCGCGGTCGTCGTCGCCGACGGCGAGGATGTGCCCCTCGGGCAGCGTGCAGATCCACACGTCCTGCCAGGCGGGCGGGATCGCGATCCGCTTGATCCGGTCGCGCACCTCGACGTCGACGACGGTGACGCCCGCCGCGTCGCGGTAGGTGAATCCCTTGCCGCTGCGGCGCCGCGTCAGCCCGGGGTCGGTGGGGCTGACGTAGGCCAGCTTGGCGATGCGGGCGCACTCCTCGGGATCGTCGTGCAGCTTCGCGATGAGATCGGCGGCCTTGCTGGTGCGCGAGGCCGCCGCCTTGCTCTGCCCTGGTGCTCTCGACGTCGCCACGCCGCAGGTCTACCCACGGCGTGACGACGGTCGACGACGATCTCGTCTCAGTGCAGCGGGTGCGTCCGGTAGGGGTGGCGGTCGATCGCGCCGTGACCGGCGGTGCGCTTGAGGGTGAGGCGATCGATCTCGCTGTACTGCTCGTTCGTGCCGGGCAGCGCGTCGGCGAGGGTCCGGATCGTGAACGTCGTCGCGCGGCCGGGTGCGGCCGGCTTCACGTCGACGGCGATGAAGGCGTAGGCGTCGTAACGCACCTGCGACCAGTCGACGGTCTCGGGCACCTTCGTCCCGGCCGGGTACCCCGACGCGTTGACCGCGGTGCCGTCACTGGACCACACGTAGCTGTTGAGCACGTTCTCGGTGTTGTTCTCGGTCGCGTTCTTGCCACCGGGCGGCTGGTAGCCACGGAACCGCTGCCCCTCGGGCAGCGCCTGCGCCCCGGACGGCGTGACGCCGGGCGGGGCCGGGGCGTCCGCGCTCGGGGCGGGGCGGAAGGGGTAACGCGGCCGGCCGCCGGAGCCCGCACAGATGTAGGTGACGCCGTCCTCGGCCGGACGGACCGTCGAACCGTCCGGCGCGTCCCGCGTCTTCTTGCCGTGGCGGATCGGGTCGGTCCGCTCGAACAGGTGATTGTGGCCCTGCACGACGAGGTCGACCTGGTACTTGCTGAACAGCGGGTCGAGCGCCTTGCGCACACCGCCGTCCGAGGCGTGGTTGTTCGTCGTCGAGTAGGCGCAGTGGTGGAAGAACGCGACCACGAAGTCGATGCCCGGCGCGACGTGCGGGTTCGTCCGCCACTCGTGCAGCGTCTCCTTGAGCCACCTGAGCTGCGCACCGTCGGAGTAGCCGGTGTTGGTCTGGATCTCGGCGGACAGGTCGTTGGCGTCCACGGAGATGACGGCGACGTTGGCGTACACGAAGCTGTAGACGGACGGGCAGGTGCGCGGGCCGTTCTTCGGCAGGTCGAGCCGCTTCGCGTGGCCGCCGTAGCCGTGAGAGGGGCTGTCACCGAGGAATTCGGTGTTGCCGTACAGCGGCTCCATGTCGTGGTTGCCGGTCGCGAACATCCACGGCGTGTACGCAGCCTGGCTCTCGATCTGGTTGAGGAACACGTCCCAGACGTAGGGGTTGAACGCGTTCTTGCCCGCCGGGGTCGGCTGCGTGTCGTCGGCGGGCAGGCCGGTGCCGGACGGGTCGGCGTAACAGATGTCGCCGGCGAGCAGTGTGAACCGCGGCCGCTGCGAGGCCATCAGGTTGGTCTGCGTCACGGCCGGATGGGGGTCGGTGCCGTTCGTGCCGGCGATGGGGTCGCCCGCCGCGTAGTAGTTGTTGTCGAACACGCCCTTCGGCCACGTGCCACCGTTGCCGGTCACGGTGGCCGGGTCGTTGCCCCACGCGTACTTGGGGTCGGTCGGCGCGTTGTTGGTGCCGACGTCGGCGAACGCGGTGAAGGTGAACTCCTCGGCCACCCGGTGGTGCCGGCCGACGGTGCGCACGGGCGCGGTGGTGAAGTAGGCGTCGCCGGTGGTCGTGCCGTCGGAGAGCCGGATGCGGTAGTGGTAGACGCTGTCGGCGCGCAGCCCGGTAAGGCGCGCCTTGACGTAGAACTGGTTGCCGACCGGACCGTGTGCGATCGCGTACTGGCCGACGAGGTGCACGATGTCGGCGTCGACGCGGTGCCCGTAGCGCCCGGGTTCGGTGCCGACGTCGACGAAGGCGCGCAGACCGCGCGGCAGCGAGCCGGTCTTGCTGACGATCTGCGCGGTGACGGCCATCGCCGACTCGGGGCGTCCCCCGTGGTCGTTGACGAAGGAGAGATGGCGACCGGAGACGACGACACCGGCAGTCCCGGCCGTGCCGCCGCCGGCGGCGAACGAGGCGTTGGCGATGCCGAACTGCGCGAGCGCGATACCGCCCGCGCCGGCCGCCACCGCCTTCAACATGCTGCGTCGGCTCACGCCCTGCCGCGCGAGCTCGGTTGCGTTCCACTCGGTGTACTCGTCGACCGTCAGCGGCCGGTGCGAGGTGTTCGTCGGCATGGCTCTAGTTCCGCAAGCCGCCGTGACGCCCCCCGGGCACATCCCGTGGCGGGAGGGCGAAGTGACGGTGAACGGTCGGTGTCGGGCGAAGCGCGCCCTTCGCGTCCGTCACGTCGATCGGCGACCTCCCGCGTCGACCGGCACCCTCCCGCGTCGACCGGCACCCTCCCGCGTCGACCGGCGACCTCCCGCGTCGACCGGCGACCTCCCGCGTCGACTGGCGACCTCCCGGCCGACTGGCGACCTCCCGGCCGACTGGCGACCTACAGGTCGCCAGTCGGCCCCGAAGTCGCCAGTCGGCCGGAGAAGTCGCCAGTGACGGCCAGCTCGACGAGCAGCACCGCGACGTCGTCGTCGAGCTCGGCGCCGAGCATGTCGCCCATGACCGCGTCGACCCGGGCCGCCCCGGTGAGCGTGTGGTGACGCTCGAGCGAGGCCCGGAGCGCGACGGTGCGGTCGAGCAGGTCGGTGCCGCGCAGTTCGACGAGGCCGTCGGTGTAGAACAGCACCGCCGAACCCGGCTCGACGACGACCTCGTGATCGGGCCGCCGGGTCTCGGGCAGGACCCCCAGCATGACGGCCGGGCCGCCGTCGTCGAGGACCACCGAGGTGCCGTCGGGCCGCAGCAGGATCGGGGCGGGGTGCCCCGCGTTCGTCCAGCGCATCACGCGCCTCGCGCCGGCGTCGTCCGTTCGCTCGAACGTCGCGAGGACGGCGCTGGCGTACGTCTGCACCTGCAGGTCACGCATGGCCCGGTCGAGCTGGCGCAGGATCAGCGACGGCGGCTCCTCCGACGCCCACGCGAACGCCCGCAGCATGCTGCGCAGCTGACCCATGACGGCCGCGGCGAAGATGTCGTGCCCGCTGACGTCACCGATCGCGACGGCGGTCTTCCCGTCGCGCAGCGCGAGCGCGTCGTACCAGTCACCGCCGACCCGGTCCCCGACGGCGGCGGCGCGGTAGCGCGCGGTCAGGCGCAGCGGCTCGACGGCCGGCAGCGTGGTCAGCATCGCGAGCTGCAGCGCCTCGGCGGTCGAGCGGTCGTGGGCGCTCGCCTGCTGCAGCCGCAGGTTGAGGACCTCCAACTCGGCGGCCCGCTGCCGCAGGTCGAGCTGCGCGGCCGCGACCCGGCGTTGCAGGTCCACGTTCAACCGCCGCGCGGAGTCGCGCGCCTCGCGCTCCCGGACGAGGTGAGTGACGTCCTCGGTGAAGTGCAGCACGAGATCGACCTCGCCGGCGTCGTCGAGCACCGGGATCTCGTTGACGTTCCAGTAGCGCACCTCGAACTCGCCCGCGGCGAGCGGGATGTCGTAGCGGTACTCCGCCAGCAACTGGGGCAGGCCGGTCGTCACCGCCGCGCGCATCACCCCCTCGAGCGAGGCGGCCTGGTCGTACCCCTCGCGCGTGACCGGGCTGTTCGGGAAGACGTCGAACACGTACCGGCCCCTGATCTCGTCCAGGTCCTTCGCGGTGGCCGCGAGATAGGCCGGGTTGGCGTGGGTCATCAGCAGGTCGCGGTCGAAGACCATGAGGGCCACCGGCGTGGCACGGAAGAGCGCTGCGTACTGCGCGTGGGTGAGCGCGGTGACCACCGAGGACCTTCCGGACGGGGGCGTCGGACCACCCTAACTTCGGTTGCGCGCCACGCAAGGACCCGTGCGGCCGTCAGGCGAACGCGGCCGCGCTCCGGCGCAGCACCCGCAGCGACCCGTGCTCGGCGACCTGCTCGAACGCGCCGCCGCCGGTGGCGCGCTGCACCACGTGCCAGGGCGGTCGGCCGCCGTCACGCGGATCCGGGAACACGTCGTGCACGGCCAGCAGCCCGCCGGGGACGACGTGACGGGCGAAGGCGGCGTAGTCGTGCTGGGCGACGTCCTCGGTGTGGTTGCCGTCGAGGAAGAGCAGCGTCAGCGGCGTGCTCCACCACCGCGCGACCTGCTGCGTGCTCGAGACGAGCACCGCGACCGCGTCCTCGACCGCCGCGTCGGCCAGCGTGCGCCGGAGCGACGGCAGCGTGTCGAGGCGGCCGGTGTGCGGGTCGACGAGCGAGGCGTCGTGCCACTCCCAGCCGGGCTGGTTCTCCTCCGAACCGCGGTGGTGGTCGAGGGTGACCAGCTGCGCCCCACGGGCGCGGGCGACGGTCGCGAGGTGGACGGTCGACTTGCCGCAGTAGGTGCCGATCTCGAGCCAGGTGCCCACCGGCGCCGCGGCGGCCGCCGCGCGGAGGGCGTCGGCCTCGTCGCCGGGCAGGAAGCCCTTCGCGTCGTCGGCGACCGCGCGGGCGGCGGCGTCGTCCGGTGCTCCGTCGGTCGTCACGGCGCGGGACGGTGCGCCGTGGCGCAGTGGTCGTCGCAGCCGCCGAACTCGAGCAGCGGCGGCAGCCCGTCGCCGCGAAGGACGCCGCTGCCGGCGGTCGTGCCGGCCAGCGCGTCGGCGGCCAGGACGACGGCGCCGGCCGTCCACGTGGTCTGCTGCCGGGGCCACACCGTGTCCTCGGGGAAGACCCAGCCGGTCCAGTAGCCGCCGGTGTCCGTGCGCAGGAACTGCACGTCGCGCAACAGGGCGGCCGCCCGACCGTGCTCGCCGACGGCGTCGAGGGTGAGCACGAGCTCGCTCGTCTCGGCCGCCGTCACCCACGGCCGGTCGGCGACGCAGCGCACGCCGCGGCCGGCGACGACGAACTCGTCCCACCGCGCCGCGAGCAGCTCGTGCGCCGCCCGGCCGCGGACCGCGCCGCCCAGCACCGGGTAGTACCAGTCCATCGAGAAGCGGCTGCGGTCGGCGAACGCGTCCGGGTGCGCGGCGACGGCGTGGGCCAGCCGCGCCACCGCCAGCTCCCAGTCCGGACGCGGGTCGCCCACGAGGTCGGCCAGCGCCACCGCGCAGCGCAGCGACAGCACCAGGCAGGCGCTGCCGGTGAGCAGCGCGTCGTCGGCCGGTGCGCCGTGGACGTCGCGGGCCCACGCGATCGCGCCGGCCGCCTGCTGCAACCCGACCGCGAAACCGACGGCGCTGCGCACCGACGGCCACATCGCTCGCACGAACCGCTCGTCGCGCGTCACCAGCCAGTGGTGCCAGACGCCGACGGCGAGGTAACCGGCCTGGTTCGCGTCCCCCGCGGCCGTGTCGTCGTCGACCCCCGAGGTCTCGTCGCGGATCTCCATCGGCCAGCTGCCGTCGGCCCGCTGCTGCTCGGCGCTCCACGCGTAAGCGGCGCGGGCCTCGTCGAGCAGGCCGCCGACGGTGAGCGCCATGGCCGCCTCGACGTGGTCCCACGGGTCGGCGTGATGCCCCGTGAACCACGGGACGAGGCCGTCGCCGCGCTGCTCGTCGGCGATGTGGGCGACCGTCGCGGCGACCTCGCTCGCGGCGAGGACCCCCGGCAGGTGCGGCAGTTCCCAGCTCGACGGCTGCGCCGTCACGGCTTGGCCAGGTAGAGCACCAGGCTCTTGCCGAGGACGGGGTCGAGCACCCGCTCGGCGGTCCGGGTCAGCCAGGGTCGCTTCATGAGGTCCCAGACGAGCACCCGGTGGTACGCGCGGGTCAGCGCGTGGTCCTCGTCCACCCCGACGGCGCACTTGAGCCACCAGTAGGGCGAGTGCAGCGCGTGGGCGTGGTGCCGCCCGAGCGGCACCAGGCCGGCCTCGGTGAGCAGCCGCACCAGCTCGCTGCCACGGTAGATGCGCACGTGCCCGCCCTCGACCTCGTGATAGGCGTCCGAGAGCGCCCAGCAGATCTGCTCGGTCCAGCGCCGCGGCACGCTCACCGCGACCGTCCCACCGGGCTTGGCGACGCGCGCGATCTCGGCGATGGCGGCGCGGTCGTCGGGGATGTGCTCCAGGATCTCCGAGGCGATCACCCGCTCGAACGAGCCGTCGGGGAAGGGCAGGGCGAGGGCGTCGGCGGCGAGCGTCACCGGCCCGTCGGGACGCTTGATCTCGCCTTCCTCGGCCATGGCCTCGACCATCTCGTCGATGCCGCGCAGGTCGTCGGTGTTCTGGTCGAGCGCGACGACGTCGGCGCCGAGCCGCAGCGCCTGGTACGTGTGCCGGCCGGCGCCGCAGCCGATGTCGATCAGGCGGTCACCCTCGACGAGACCGAGCCGGTCGAAGTCGATCGTCAGCACTCAGCGGGCTCCTTCACGACGGTGGCGGGCGATCGCCTCGCGGTAGACGCCGGCCGTGGCGCGCGCCGTCGCGCCCCAGCTGAACTCGGTACGGGCCCGCTCGCGGGCGGCGGCGCCCAGCCGCGCCCGCTGCTCGGGTGCGGCGAACAGGTCGTCGAGGCGGCGCGCGAGCGTGACGGGGTCACCGGCCGGCACGAGCAGGCCGGCCGTCCCGTCGCGTCCCACGACCTCGGGCAGCGCACCGGCGTCCGACGCGACCAGCGGCGTCCCCGACGCCATGGCCTCGACCGCCGGCAGCGAGAAGCCCTCGTACAGCGACGGCACGCACGCGACCTCGGCCGAGGCGAGCAGCTCGGCCAGCTCGTCGTCGCCGAGGCCCGAGACGAACGACACCCGGTGCGCCAGGCCGAGCTCGGCGACGAGCTTCTCGGTCCGGCCGCCGGGTTCGAGGCGCGAGACGACGGTCAGCGACGCGTGCGAGGTGCGCAGCTGCGCCATCGCCCGCAGCAGCACCGACAGTCCCTTGAGCGGGACGTCGGCACTGCACATCGTGACGATGCGGCCGGGCACCCGCTCACCCCGTGGCCGGAAGCGCTCGACGTCCACCCCGATCGGGACGACCCGGAACTGCTCGTCGCGCACGCCGAAGTCGCGGATCGCGTCGGCCACGCTGTTGCGCGACGGCGAGAGCAGCAGGTCCATGCCGCGCGCGACGCGGGCCTGGGTGCGCACGAAGCCGTACCAGCGCCGCAGCGAGAGACGGCGCCGACCCGACGCGGCCGCGAGCTCGAGCGCGCGGTCGACCGAGATCGGATGGTGGATCGTGCCCACCAGCGGCAGTCCCGCCCCCGGGAGCGCGAGCAGCGCCGGACCGAGCGTCTGGTTGTCGTGCACGACGTCGAACTCGCCGGTGCGGGCGCGCAGCACGCGGACGACGCGCCGGCTGAAGGTGCGCGGCTCCGGGAAGCCGCCGGTGCACATGGTCGCGAACTCGAGGACGTCGGTGGCGTCGCGGAACTCGCGTCCGCGCCGGAACGGGTGCGCGTCGTCGTACAGGTCGAGGCTGGGGACCTCGGTGAGCCCCACGCCCGCGTCGAGGTCTGGGTACGGCGGCCCGGAGAACACCTCGACCCGGTGGCCGAGCGCCGCCAGCTCGCGCGAGAGGTTGCGGACGTAGACGCCCTGACCGCCGCAGTGCGGCTTGCTGCGGTAGGACGTGAGCGCGATCCGCAGCGGGCGTTCGTCCACGTCCTGCACTCCCCTCGACGAACGGCCCGGCGTCGGAGCCGCGGCGTCCCGGCACGATATAACGCCGGCGGCGCGGGCCGCGCGGCGGCGTGAGCGCGACGACGCCGCTGCGCAGACCGACCGTTCCTAGAGTGTGGGGGTGATCCCCCGCCGAACCGACCGACGCACGCCCCGCCGCAGCCCCCGGCGACGAGCCGCGGTCGCGGTCGTCGGGACCGCCGCCGCGGTCGTGCTGACCGCCTGCTCCGGCTCGTCCGGGGGCGACGCGTCGTCCACCCTGCCCACCGTCTCCCCGGCCACGTCCGCGACGATGCCGGCCACCGCCTCGTCGTCGTCGAGCGGCTCTCCCACCGCGGCGGCGGGCCGGCTCTACGTCTCGGTCGGGGACTCCTACGCCGCCGGCTACCAGCCGAGCGGACGCACCGGCGGCGCCACGACGCGCAACGGGTTCGCGTACCAGGTCGTGCGCCTGGCGAAGGCCCGCGGTTACGACCTGACGCTCGCCAACTTCGGCTGCAGTGGCGCGACGACGGCCTCCGCGCTGAGCCGGGCCGGGTGCGGCGACCGCCAGCTCGGCCCCGGCGCGACGCCGTACCGCAAGCCCCAGGTGGCCGCCGCGGTCGACTACCTGCGTGCGCACCGCGGCCAGGTCGCCCTGCTCACGGTGTCGCTGGGCGGCAACGATGTCACCGCGTGCGCCGCCGCCGCCGACGTCAACGCCGCGACGAGCTGCGTCAGCGCCGCCCTGCAGCGCATCACCGCCAACATCACCACGATCGTCACGCGGCTGCGCGCGGCCGCCGGCCCGGCCACCCGGATCGTCGGCCTCACCTACCCCGACGTCTTCCTCGGCGGCACGATCTCCAACGACCCGCGGCAACGGCAGCTCGCGAGCGTCTCGGTGCTCGCGTTCCGCAGCCTGATCAACCCGCAGCTGCAGGCCGCGTACGCACGGGGCGGCGCGTCCTTCGCCGACGTCACCGCCGCGACCGGGGCCTACGGGTCGCAGGAGCGCACGACGACCCTGCAGCCCTACGGCGAGATCCCGGTGCCGGTCGCGCGCATCTGCACGCTCACCTACTACTGCCAGTACCAGGACATCCACCCCCGCACCGAGGGCTACCGGCTCATCGCCGAGCTCGTGACGAGGACGCTGCCCCAGCGCTGAGCGCACCGCCAGCAGGCGGGCGGGCATACCCTCGGACGATGAGCGCATTCCTCTACGACGCGGTCCGCACGCCGTTCGGCCGCTTCAACGGCGCGCTGGCCGCGGTGCGGCCCGACAACCTCGCCGCCACCGCGCTCGGCGCGCTGCTGGCCCGCACTCCCGCGCTGGATCCGGCCGACGTCGACGACGTCGTGTTCGGGCTGGCGAACGGGGCGGGCGAGGACAACCGCAACCTGGGCCGGATGGCCGCGCTGCTCGCCGGTCTGCCGACCTCGGTGCCGGGCTCGACGGTGAACCGGCTCTGCGGTTCCAGCCTCGACGCCACGATGATCGCCTCCCGCGCGATCGAGACCGGCGACGCCGACGTCGTGGTCGCCGGCGGCGCCGAGTCGATGACGCGCGCACCCTGGGTGCTGCCCAAGCCCGACAAGGCGTTCCCCGTCGCCAACGTGACCGCGGTGTCGACCGCACTGGGCTGGCGGCTGGTGAATCCCGCGATGCCCGAGGAATGGACGATCAGTCTCGGCGAGGCCAACGAGCAGCTGCAGGAGAAGTTCGGCATCTCCCGCGAGCGTCAGGACGAGTTCGCCGCGCGCTCGCACCAGCGCGCCGACGCCGCGTGGGACGACGGTTTCTACGATCCGCTCGTCGTGCCGGTGCCCGGCGTCGAGCTCCCCCGTGACGAGGGCATCCGGCCCGGCAGCACGGCGGAGAAGCTCGCGGCGCTGAAGCCGTCCTTCCGCAAGGACGGCACCATCACCGCGGGCAACGCCTCGCCGCTGAACGACGGTGCCGGCGCGCTGCTCGTCGGCTCCGAGGCCGCGGCGGGACGGCTGGGACGCGAGCCGGTGGCGCGCATCGCCGGTCGGGGGGCGTTCGCGCTCGACCCGCGCGACTTCGGGTACGCGCCGGTCGAGGCCGCGAACCGTGCCCTCGCCCGCGCCGGCATCGGCTGGGACGACGTGAGCGCGGTCGAGCTCAACGAGGCCTTCGCGGTGCAGTCGCTGGCCTGCGTCGACGGTTGGAAGATCGACCCCGACATCGTCAACACCCGCGGCGGCGCGATCGCGATCGGCCATCCGCTCGGGGCGTCCGGCACCCGCATCCTCGGCACGCTCGCCGAGGTCCTGCGCCGCGACGGCGGCCGGTGGGGCGTCGCGGCGATCTGCATCGGTGTCGGCCAGGGGCTCGCGATCGTGCTCGAGAACGTCTCGTCCTGACGGGTCGGCCATGAGGATCGCGCTGTTCGCGACGTGTCTCGTCGACGGGCTGTTCCCCGACGTCGGGCGGGCGACGGCGACGGTGCTGCGCCGGCTCGGCCACGAGGTGGTGTTCCCGCGTGCGCAGACGTGTTGCGGGCAGATGCACGTGAACACCGGCTACCCGGACGAGGCGCTGCCGCTGGTGCGCCGGTACGCGGAGGTGTTCGCCGGGTTCGACGCGGTGGTGGTGCCGAGCGGGTCGTGCACCGGTTCGATCCGCCACCAGCACGCCGAGGTCGCGCGCCGCGCCGGGGACGAGGCGCTGGCGCGCGCGGCCGAGGACGTCGCGTCGCGCACGTACGAGCTGTCCGAGCTGCTGATCGACGTGCTGGGCGTGACGGAGGTGGGCGCGTACTACCCGCACCGGGTGACGTACCACCCGACGTGCCATTCGTTGCGGGTGCTGCGGGTGGGTGACCGGCCGGTGCGCCTGCTGCGGGCGGTACGCGGGCTGGAGTTGGTGGAGCTGCCCGAGGCCGAGTCGTGCTGCGGCTTCGGCGGCACGTTCGCGATGAAGAACGCCGACGTGTCGGCGGCGATGCTGGCCGACAAGACCGCGCACGTGGTGGCGACCGGCGCGGCGGTGTGCACCGCGGGCGACGCGTCGTGCCTGATGCACATCGGCGGTGGGTTGGGGCGACAGCGGACCGGCGTCCGCACGCTGCACCTCGCCGAGATCCTTGCCAGCACCGCGGGTACGGCGAGCCCGGCATGACCTTCCTGGGCATGCCGGCCGGGCAGGGCGAGCTCACCGGGGACCAGCCGTTCCCGGCCGCCGCCCGGGTCGCGCTGGCCGACGACCAGCTGCGCCGCAACCTCGGCACCGCGACGTCGACGATCCGCACGAAACGGGCCGGCGTCGTCGCGGAGCTGCCGGACTGGGCGCAGCTGCGTGCGGCGGGCGCGGCGATCAAGGACGACGTGCTCGCCCACCTCGACACCTACCTGCTGCAGCTCGAGGCCGCCGTCACCGCGCGCGGCGGAACGGTGCACTGGGCCCGCGACGCCGCCGAGGCCAACGCGATCGTCACCGGGCTGGTGCAGGCCACCGGGGCGGACGAGGTCGTCAAGGTCAAGTCGATGGCGACGCAGGAGATCGGGCTGAACGACGCGCTGGCCGCCGCCGGCATCACCGCCGCCGAGACCGATCTGGCCGAGCTGATCGTGCAGCTCGGCCACGACAGGCCGAGCCACATCCTCGTCCCCGCGATCCACCGCAACCGCAGCGAGATCCGCGACATCTTCGCCAGGGAGATGCCCGGCGTGGACCCCGGCCTGACCGACGACCCCGCGGCGCTCGCCGAGGCGGCGCGACGTCACCTGCGGGCCAAGTTCCTGTCGGCGCAGGTGGCGATCAGCGGCGCCAACGTCGCGGTGGCCGAGACGGGCACGCTGGCCGTCGTCGAGTCCGAGGGCAACGGTCGGATGTGCCTGACGCTGCCGCGCACGCTGATCACGGTCATGGGCATCGAGAAGCTGGTGCCCACGTGGCGCGACCTCGAGGTGTTCCTGCAGCTGCTGCCCCGCTCGTCCACCGGTGAGCGGATGAACCCGTACACGTCGATGTGGACGGGCGCGGCCGAGGGGCAGGACTTCCACCTCGTCCTGCTCGACAACGGCCGCACCGCCACGCTGGCCGATCCGCAGGGGCGCAGCGCGCTGCGCTGCATCCGGTGCTCGGCGTGCCTCAACGTCTGCCCCGTCTACGAACGCACCGGCGGTCACGCCTACGGCTCGGTCTACCCCGGCCCGATCGGGGCGGTGCTCTCACCGCAGCTCACCGGCGTCGACGCCAACCCGTCCCTGCCGTTCGCGTCCACGCTGTGCGGTGCCTGCTACGACGTCTGCCCCGTCGCGATCGACATCCCCACCATGCTGGTGCACCTGCGTGCCCGGGTCACCGAGGTCAAGGGCGCGACGCCCGAACGTGCCGCCATGCGCACCGCCGCCTGGACCATGCGCTCGCCCCGCCGCTGGACCGCCGCGCTGCGCGCGCTTCGCCTCGTGCGTCCCTTCCGGCGGCTGCGGCACCTGCCCCCACCGCTGGCCGGATGGACCGCATCGCGCGATCTCCCCGAGCCGCCGAGACGCCCGCTGCGCGACTCGTGGGAGGGGCCGTGACCGCGCGCGACGAGGTCCTCGGCCGCATCCGCGCCGCGCTGACCGACCGACCCGATCCCCCGCCCGTCGTCCGCGACTACCGCGGTGCCGGCGCGACCGAGGGCGGACCGGCGCTCGAGCTGTTCGTCGAGCGCGTCACCGACTACCGCGCGACCGTCCACCGTGCCGACCCGCACGTCGATCCCGCGGCGGCCGTCGCGGCGGTGCTCGCGACGCGCGGCATCACCCGCGTCGTCGTGCCCGACGGCTTCCCGGAGGCGTTCGTCCCCGGCGCCGGCGGCGCGACCGACACCGCGGTCGAGGTCGTGCGCGAGCCGGCCGGCACCGACGTCCTCGACACCGTCGGCGCCGTGCTGACCACCTGCCGCGTCGCCGTCGCCGAGACCGGCACCATCGTGTTGGACGCCGGACCGGGCATGGGCCCGCGTGCGCTCACCCTCGTCCCCGACTACCACCTCGTCGTCGTCCGCGCCGACCAGATCGTCCCCGGCGTCCCCGACGCCGTGGCGGCGCTCGACCCCACCCGTCCGCTCACGTGGATCAGCGGCCCCAGCGCCACCAGCGACATCGAGCTGCAACGCGTCGAGGGCGTCCACGGCCCCCGCACGCTCGACGTCGTCCTCGTCCCGGCCGCTGCGATAGCTTGATCCGGCCGGGGCGGTAGCTCAGCAGGTCAGAGCAGGGGACTCATAATCCCTGGGTCGTGGGTTCGAGCCCCACCCGCCCCACGCGCTGCGGTTCGACCTGCACCGGCGTGGCCGAGACCGCGGTGATGCAGGTCGAACCGGTTACGCGGGGACGGGTGGGTGAGAGAACCGGCATGCCCGACGAGAGCGACGCGGTGGCCGCGGCGGCCGACCGGCTGTACGCCGCGCCGGTGGACGACTTCACCGCCGTGCGCGGCGACCTCGCGAAAGAGGCCAAGGCTGCGGGCGACGCCGCGACGCCGCGACGCCGCGACGGCCAAGGCCGTCGCCGCGCTGCGGCGCCACCACCGGTTCCGCGTCAAACATCAGCACGTGAGCAACCCCCGCTACTGGCTCGGCAAGTTCGCCGCGCTCACCGACAACGGCATTCGTCAGATGATCGAGCGGCGTTGCACCGACGCCGGCATCCCGCACATCCACCTACATCAATTCGCAACACCTTCGCGCACGACTGGTTGGCGAGAGGCAGTCAGGGAACAGACTGATGCGCCCTTGCAGGCCGGCGTACCCCGAGAGATGGTCGGCCCATGCGCCGCCAGCGCCGCGGACGAACGAGCCTGCGACGCCCGCCGTCGCATGTCGCCGGGCGACCGCTTATGAAGAGGTCCGGGGCTTACGACGGCCTTCCGCGGCGCGTGCGCTTCCGCGGCGTTCGCGCAGGCGTCGTTGAGTCGACACCGCCATGACCCGACGCAGGCGTTGAGGGATTGCTTCGCCGGTCTAGTGTGTTTGTCCAAGGAATGTTGAAGGCGTACACGAGCCCAGTGTTCATGATCCAGGGGCCCTGTTTTTGCCATTTATAGGCATCGCGTCGATGATAGAACTGCACGTAACCCGCACCCGGCCGATAATTACCTATTGCGCCCTGGAGAAACGCATACTCGCCGAACCGATCTACATCACTCTGGGCTGTAAAACCAGAATCACTAAGCGCTTCTTCCAGTTCAGAGCGCGAAAAGATCCGTTGAGGAAGGCCGCTGAGAATTGCCTCAAAGCGGTCAATCATCGATTCAGGAAGCAGCCCTGTGGCTTCGGACATTATTTCCGTCAAAAGATGACGCGTCGAAAAGTTGTCCACAGCCCTCCGAACCTGACTGTTCGTAAAGTGCCCCTCCGGGCGCACCTCCTGCAGCGTGGTAAAAAGAAGCGTCATGTCGCGCGGCGTGTACCGCGTAAACTGCTGCAAATAGCCTCTTATTTCAACTCTCTGGCGAACGCCGACGCGAACCGCACGTGGGAGGTACGCGAGCAGTTCGTCTTTAGAAGTCTGCGCCTTATCCGCGATGTAGTCCCACAGGCGCATATCTGCTGGGTCCTCCGCCTCGGCCCCCCAGTCCATATGCACCCCGCCGTCCGCGGAAATCTTGGCGGCGTCGGAAAATCGCACACGGCGAAACACATCGCTTCGGCACATAACGAGAACGAAGACGTGCTCCGCGCCTGCGCTCCGGAGGTCTCGGGTAAGACTGTCCGCGACTCGCACCAGCGCCGCAAGCGTCTGCCAGTAAGCGGGATTGTCTCCAATTGCTTTATCCAGTCCATCAATTGCAAGGATGTGTCGATTTGACGTGCGAGCGTCGATAACTAAGCGCAGCAGAGCGTCCCCAAGCTGATTGACAGGCACTTGATCACTTTGCTGCGACCCGGCCGACCCGCTTAGCAAATTGCCGGGTAACGCAAAGCCGCCTTTCCTTTCTCGAACCCGACGCAGGACCTGAGGGAAGTCGTCGGAGGCTAGGCCCGCCACGCGCAGCTGCTCCACAAGACCCGACACCTGCGGATCCCGATTCAAATAACACGCTTGATCCCGAAGTAGTGAGTCGAGAAGGCGCACGCCGATGAATAGACGCCACGCAGCGTCCGTAAGGGCCGTCACGTCACCAACGAGGTGCTTATCCATGCTAGCGAGCGGTGATTGAGTGCGGTTCAATTCGTCGAAATCAACGAACGTCGGAAAGACGCTCTCGGCACCAAAGCGATTGACCCATGCGAGCCGGATGTAATGGGCAGCGGCGCTCTTCCCGGTACCCTTCGGACCCAAGATGAGAAAGCGTTTATGTTGCTCCACTGCGGGCATAAGTGACCAGCGGTCCTGGTAGGTCGCTAGGAAGCGGTCGGGATTGTCGGCGACCTCGTTCTCCGCCGCGGCCATTCCGAAATACAGCTGACCCAAACCCGGTTCTCGCACGGCTGCATCACCCTCCGGCTGGCGTATCGAGTGTGCCACGGATCCTAGCCCTAGCTTGAAACAACGCAGTGTGGAGTTTGGCGTAGAGGAGATCAAGAGCGGCCGCTGCGCGGCCGCGACGCTGTGCGCTCGCCAGTCCGTACGGTGCCGCCCGCTCCGCTTGCGGCGGCATCCACTCGGCTCAGCGGCCGCTACGCGGCTTCGGTCGGTCTGTGGTGCCCCCGTTGCCCTCGACACGATGGAGTCGCACGTTCTCTGGACCTCGTCAAGGGTCCTGCACTCGTTCCAGCGCATGCAGACTGACGACCGGGTCGCCTTTTCTTGACGAGGGCCGTCGGTCGTGCGGCGTTGCGCCTATGAGGGCAACGGAGGCGACTCATCGGCATTGATCAGCACAGCGGTGCCAAACGCTTCCAGCTCTACCACGACCGCTCGGTCGTTCGAGGCGTCGTGCTGGGCCGGCTGCGCCACCGCCCACACCGCTGCTTCCGCGCGAAGCTGCGCCATCGTCAATCCCCAGTTCCGCAATGCCGACCAGGTCCGATACCTCGCCTTGACCAACTCGCGCGTGACCTCGCCGCCGCTCTCGATGTCGACGACGTCAGCACGCCAGGGCACCTGCCAGCGGGCGTCCGCAGACTTAATAACGTACTTCGAGACGTAAGACGCTTCACGACGCGACCCCGGTTCCATGTCGTCCATCGAGACGGAATGGCCGTCACCCGCTTGGATCACGAGGCGGCGAATCTGCTTCTCGTCCAAGGCGTAGCGAGTCCGAATGATCACGTGATCGTGCAGCCCGAGGCGACCAACGCCGTCAGTGCGACGTTGGCCGTCCTGAATCTCGCACACGCAAATGTACTGCGCATCAGGCGCTTACGACGCAGCAGCGTGATGAAGTGATTCCAACGCTTGCCGTGCGAGGCATTCCAGTCAGCTAAGTCCGGCCCATCCTCGCGTGTGCAGGAGCAGAGCTTGTGACCGCAATGTGGTGCACAGTCGCAACCGGGTCGCTGGCAATGGACGCGATCGCCGACTGGAGCGAGCGTGACGAAGTAGGACCGCTCGCCGGCTATAGACGCGCCTGACAGAGCAATTGCTCTAACTCGTCGCCGGTGACGAGCCGAGCACGGTCGGCAACGTGAGGCGCTCCGCAGCAGTCGTACCGGTGGCAGCCGCGGTCGCACACCACGGCACGGGGGCTGTTGCAGTCCACTCCAGCTCGCGGACGTCCGAACAGAGGGCGAAGGCGCTGCAGTCGTCCGCCGCACCGACACTATGCTCGTTGGCGGTTCCGTCCCATTCCTGACCCCGCCCCGCCCGAACGAAGTCGCCGAGCAACGGCAGCGACACGTAGGAGATGTGCACGGCGAAGCTGATCGGCGCGACGTTCACGCTCGTCCTGGTCGAGGACTTTGTCAGGGTCAACCTGCTGAAGGAAGTTAGACCACACTGCGGCTCGAGCCGGCGCGGTTACAGCGGTGCGGTCACGCTCACGAGCCCACCGCTCGGCTGCAGCGATACGGGCACACAGAACAACGTCTTCACGGGTACGGCCAGCCACGAGGAACTCCGGGCATTCGACGATACGAATGCGCGGAGGCTAAGAACCGAATAACCGGTTCCATTGGTTCGCTGGCGGGACCAAACACCCGAGTCACACGGGCTGGTCCTCGTTCCACGGAGGACGTCCCGCTACTCGCCGGTGGCGCACTCGAAAGCTAGCACGGCAGTGCGACACGCTGCCGGGTACGCGCGCTGGATTGACCCAGGTAGCCGGCGACATGTCATCAGCCCAAGGGCCTTCGAAACCCGCAACTACGAGGCTGCGCACAGCGGCCAGGCTCAGAGATCTTATGTTCCCTGGGTCGCGGGTTCGAGCCCCACCCGCACTACACGTCCACCGCCGCCCGGCCGGCCCACGGGTCCCTCTCCCCGGTTGTCACACGGCCCGAATACGGGCCGTATACGGGCCGTGTGACAACCGGAGAACACGGTCCACGTCGGCGACTGCACTCTCCGGTCCCGATCGCGCACCTAGGTTGGTGACCGGACGGGCCGTTACCGAGGACGAGCCGGTGCCGAGGACGAACGCACCGCGAACGTCCCGACGAGAGGACCGGCATGCCCGACGAGAGCGACGCGGTGGCCGCGGCGGCCGACCGGCTGTACGCCGCGCCGGTGGACGACTTCACCGCCGTGCGCGGCGACCTCGCGAGAGAGGCCAAGGCTGCGGGCGACGCCGCGACGGCCAAGGCCGTGGCCGCGCTGCGCAAGCCGACGGTCGCCGCGTCCGTCGTGAACCGCTACGCGCTGCACGAGCGCGGCGTGGTCGCACAGCTGACCGAGCTGGGCGACACCATGCGCCGCGCGCAGCAGGATCTCGACGCCGACCGGCTCCGGGAGCTCTCGACCCGGCGCCGCGCGCTCGTCGCCGAGGTCACCCGGGCCGCGCTCGCCCACGTCGGCCGGCCCGACCCACCCGCCGCGCTGCACGACGAGGTCTCAGCCACCTTCGACGCCGCCGTCGCCGATCCGGACGTCGCCGGCCGACTGGGACGGTTGCTCCGTCCCGAGCGGTTCTCCGGCTTCGGTGTCGCCCCCGGCCCGGGGCTCACCCTCGTCGCGGGTGACGGTCACCGGCCGAGGAAGGCGGGTGCCCGCGCGTCCGACCGCCGCACCGCGCCGACGGAGCGCGCGACGGCGCCGGAACCACCGGCCGGCACGAGGGCACCCGCCGCGCCGGCCCCGCCGAAGCCTGCGGCCCGGCGCCGCCTCGCCCGCCGCGTCGACGCGGCCCGCACGGCCTTCGACGACGCCGACCGACGTCACGACGAGGCGGCAGCGACCGAGCGGCGGGCCGCCGAGCGGATCCGCGAGCTCGGTGACGAGCTCGCCGCGCTGCAGCGCGAGCTCGACGAGGCCAAGACCCGCCAGGACGCCGCCCGCCGCGAGGTCCGCGACGCCCGCAGCGCCCGGCGGGAGGCGCGCTCGGCCCTCGACCGGGCCGAGCGGGCCCAGCAGCGCGGCGAGTGAGGGTCAGCCGGGCGTGCGCGCCCCGGCGCTGTCCCGATGTGCCGAACGGTAGGCACGCGGACTGAGCCCGAACTCGCGACGGAAGGCGCGGGAGAAGTACTCGGCCGAGGCGAACCCGCACTCGACGGCGACCCGCTCGACGTGGCCGGGCCCGGAACGCGCCGCGAGGATCTCGGCCGCCCGCTCCAGACGGCGCCGGCGGATGCGCGACGCGGGGCTCTCGGTGCCGGTGAAGGCGCGGTAGAGCTGGCGCAGCGAGATGTTCAGCTGCGCCGCGATGATCGCCGGCGTGAGCTCGGGATCGGCCGCCTGCTCGAAGATGATCGCGTCCGTCCGCAGCCGGATGCTCTCGACGTGCGCGAGGTCGGGGCCGGGGCGCGACACCGCCGTGCGCAGCAGCAGCCCCGCCAGCCCGGCGAGGTAGCGGTCGACACCGACGAGGCTGGCCGCCGACTCGAACTCCTCCCCACCGGCGACGAGCAGCCCCGCCGCCGAGCGCAGCAGCTGCTGCTGGAAGGGCGAGAGGCCGTAGGTGCGATCGGCCATGGCCTTGATCGCCGGGGCCTCGAGACCGATGACCGCGTGCGGGACGCTCAGCGTGAACAGGTGACCGTTGCCGGCGAACTGCTCGGTGATCTCGTCGGCCGGGTCGTGGACGCGCAGCGCGGCGGGCGCCGGGCCGGCGGGATCGAACACGCTGCCCTCGGCGTCGATACGGGCCAGCAACTGCACGTTGCTGTCGAACGGGGCCGGCACCGCCGCCCGCGCCGGTCGGTACAGCTCGGTGCTGCTGACCGTCGACGCCGACCACACGCAGCGGGTGCCGCGCAGCCGGGCGCCCTTGAAGAAGTACGCGGCCCGCGCGTTGCGCATCGGGGCGATCTGCAGGCCGAGCGGCCCGGTCCGCAATCGGCCGCTCCAGGTGTCGGGGTTCTCGGCGGAGACGTCCAACCACGCGATCGCACCGGGGGGCGGCACGTCGTACCGCCCGGGGCTCTCGGCCATCCCTGCCACCGCTCCCTACGCGCCCGCCGGCCCACCTATCCGCGTCGCACCAGCATCGGATCGTCCGCGACGACCCGACCATCGTGTGACACGAACCGTAAGAGCCGCCTCGCTCCACCGCAAGCAAGTCGGGACCTCCGACCCGCTGGGCGTGATGTCGCCGTCAGTTCGCGAGGACGAGGACGACCACCAGCACGCCGGACACCGCCACGACGACCGACAGCAGCGCCACCAGCCGGGAGCGTGGCAGCGGCTCGCCGGCACGAAGGGCACGTTCGACGGCCCGGTGCCGGGCGTGGACACCGATCGCGAGCACGGCTCCCAGGATCGCCAGCCCGACCGCCAGCACGGTGCGTAGGGCGGTCAGGTGCGTGCCGGGGACGAAATGGACCACGCCGACGGCGGCGGCGAGGACCGCGAGCGCGGTGCGGATCCAGGCGAGGAAGGTCCGTTCGTTGGCGAGCAGGAAACGCGGGTCCGGCTCCGTCCCGTTCCCGTCGGCCGGCCGCCGGGGCATCAACGACCGAGGTCGGCGAGCGGCACCTGCTCGCGCCGCCGTTGCACGGCGTCGTCGGCGCGGCGCTTGGTGATGGCCACCCGCCGCGCCACGTACTGCTGCGTGTACCGCGCGACGGCCAGTGGGCTCGGCCGCTCGCCGATCCCGCTCGGCTCGTACCCGTTCGCGCGGAGCGCGCGTCCGGCGACGTACTCGAACAGGCCGATCTCCTGCGGCGTCAACGCGGTACGCCAGGCCTCGATGCGGGTCGGGTCGAGCTGGCCGCGGACCCGGTCGTGCCAGGTCTTGCGGGTGGGCACGATGTCCGCCGCCGACCGGGTGCGATCGAGCATCGCCTCGTCGAAGTCCTCGCCCAGGAAACCGCACACCGCGCTCAACTGGGTCACCGGGTCGGCGAGCAGGTCCTCGTAGCGCAGGTAGTGGTATGCGCCGTCGGGAAGCCGTCGTCCCAGCCGGCGCAGCTGCTGGTCGGCGAGCGCCCAGGTGGTCATCGAGCCCAGCGACCCGCGCCCCCACCACTCGACCTGGTTGAGCGAGGACACGCAGGCCCGGCCGTCCCGGACCAGGTGGACGATCTGCGCGTCGGGGAAGAGCCGCAGCACGACGTCCATCTCGCGCCAGTACGCCGGCCGCTTCTCCCCCCAGCGCACCTTGCCGCGACTTCGCGCGAACTCGCGCCAGACGATGCCCGCGGCCGAGCCCAGGGTCGGCGGACCGTTCACGATCCGCTTGATCGTCCGCTTCTTGTCCAGGCCCAGGTCGCGGAACTTCGATCCCTTGCCGGTGATGCGCTTGGCCAGTCGGCGCCGGTTGGCCCGTTCGGTCAGATCGCCGAACTCGGCGCGGTCGTGATAGGCGGGCAGCAGGAACCGGGTCTCGGGCGGGATGGCGATACGCGGATGGGCATGCAGCATGGTGCTCAACAGCGTGGTGCCCGACCTGGGGCACCCCACGATGAAGATCGGTCGGTCGCTCATCGTCGCCCTGTCTATCGCACCCCGCTGTGACCCGCTCCGCGCCCCTCCGCTCAGCGGCCGACGGCTTCGGTCAGATGTTCGAGCGTCTGCTGCAGCTGGTGCTCGGAGACGAGCGGGAAGGAGACCTTGCGCAGCACGTCCTTGTCGGTGACCTTGCCCCAGTCGTAGGTCAGGGTGACGTCCGTGGATCCCGGCCCCTGCGGGGCGAGCTCCCATACCCACTCCCACCCGGCCGGCTCGTTCCCGGCGGGTGCCGTCTGCCAGGCGAGGAGCTTGTCCTTCACGTATCCGGTGACGGTGTTGTCGGTCTGGTAGTCCCCGCCCATGTGCGGGCCCGACATGTTCATCCGGAACACCTGCCCGACGGCGGTGATCCGGTCGGTCTTCTCGTCGCTGCGCACGAAGCCCGAGCCGTCGAGCTCGGCGTGACGCTCGGGATTCGACAGGACGTCGAAGAGGTCCTTGGCCGAGGCGTCGATGGTGCGGTGGACGATCACTGCGGTGTCGGTCGTGGTCATGTCTTCGTCCTACCCAGTTCTGCGACCCGCCCACGAGTCGGCCGGGTTCCGGCGCGGAGGGAGACGTGAGCCGTCCGGACGGGTAGATCGCTGCCATGGGGAAGCACAGCAGGCCCGAGCCGGACGTCGACGAGGACGAGGCCCGCGTCGACAGTCGCGACACCGGGGGCGTGCCCGACGCCGACAAGCCCGACCAGGGCAGCACGACGGGCAGCACACCGAAGGGCGAGTACGTCGGACGAACGGCGGGCCAGGACGTCGGCTACGCCGAGGAGACGGGCGCGGAGCGCCGCGCACAGGGTTGACGGGGCTCGCGTAGGTTCGCCGGGGTGACCCCGGTGTCCCCCCGCGCGGCGCGACTCGCCGACGCACGCCTCTACCTCTGCGTCGACTCCCGGCGGCGGCAGGGCGACCTGACCGACTTCCTCGACGCGGTGCTCGGTCACGGCGTGGACGTCGTCCAGCTGCGTGAGAAGGGGCTCGAGGCGCGCGAGGAGATCGCCGCCCTCGAGATCATGGCGATCGCGGTTCGCCGGCACGGGGCGCTGTTGGCCGTGAACGACCGTGCCGACGTCGCGCGCGCCGCCGACGCCGACGTCCTGCATCTGGGCCAGGACGATCTGCCCGTCCCGATCGCCCGCGAGATCGTGGGGGCCGACGTGCTCGTCGGCCGATCCACCCACTCCCCCGACCAGGCCGACGCGGCCCGGACCGAGGACGGCGTCGCCTACTACTGCTGCGGGCCGACGTGGGTCACCCCGACCAAGCCGGGCCGCCCCGCTGCCGGACCGCAGCTGCTGACGCACGCGACCGCCGAGCAGGACGACCGGCCGTGGTTCGCCATCGGCGGCATCGAGACGATCGACCGGCTCGACGAGGTGATCGCGCGGGGCGCGCGTCGCGCGGTGGTGGTGCGCGCGCTGACCGAGGCCGCCGATCCGGGAGCCGTCGCCCGCGCGTTCAGCGAGCGGTTGCGCGCTCACCCGCTGCCCGGCCCCAGCGCGTCGACGGTGTGACCGTCACCGGCGGCCGCTTCGACGGCACGATCAGTGGCGTCGGGACGGCGACGGGCACCCGCGTCGTCCTCGGCGCCTGGACCGACACCCCGTTCGGCCCGATCACCGACCTGATGGTCGAGCACGCGGACGGCCGCCGGGTGCTGATCGCGCCGAGCGAGGAGACCGGCCGCTTCATCGCCGAGACCTACGGCTTCGACGAGGTGCGGGTCGAGGCGACGACGCTCGTCCGCGACGGCGCGACCTGGACGGTGACGTGCGCGTCGCTGCGCCTCACGCTCGCGGTCGGGTCGCGCACCGGGATCGGACGGTTGCTCGCGCTCGTGCCGCGCCGCATCGCCCGCAGCCGCCGCTGGTGCCTGCTGGTCAACCCGTTCGCGCGACTGCTGCGTCCCGGCGTGCGCACGATCGGCACCGCCGGCAACGGCCGCGAGGAGCGCTACTGCGCCCTCGACGAGCACGCGGTGGTCGCGGCGCAGGTGGAGTGGGAGGGCGTCGACCAGGGCCCGCTGCGTCCGATCGTCCCGCCGGTGCGATTCGGATTCGGCTCGACGCCGCGGCGGCCGTCGCACGTCCGGGTGACCACCTACGTCACCTGACCGCTTTTGGCGGCAGAGCGCAGTATTAAGCGCTCTGCCGCCAAAAGCGGTAGGACTGGGGGGTGCGCCCCCGCCGCTGGAGTCCCCCGACCGCCTCCGCCCGAGCGAAGCGGACGACGAGCGAGGTGCCGCTGCCGCCGCTGCGACTGCTGCCGCTCCCCGCGCCCGGACCCGAGGACGTCGTGGTCGACCACGACGGCATGCTGCTCACCGGCGTCGCGGACGGCCGCGTGCTCCGTGGCGACCCGGTCACCGGCGAGTGGCGGACGGTCGCCGACACCGGTGGCCGCCCGCTCGGGCTCGAGCCCTGCCCGGACGGCAGCATCCTGTGCTGCGACAGTCGACGCGGCCTGCTGCGCATCGGCCCCGCGGGCGACGTCGAGGTGCTGGTGGGCGAGGTGGGCGGCGTCGCGCTCAACTTCGCCAGCAACGTCGCCCGCGACGACGACGGGACGATCTACTTCAGCGCGTCGACCCGGCGCTACGACCTCGAGCACTACCTGGGCGACCTGCTCGAGCACTCGGGCACCGGCCGGCTGTTCCGACTGCGCCCGGACGGCACCCTCGACACGCTGCTCGACGGGCTCGACTTCGCCAACGGCGTCGTCCTGGCGCCCGACCGGGCGAGCGTCGTCGTGGCGCAGACCGCCGGGTACTGCGTCACGCGGTACTGGCTCACCGGCCCGAAGGCGGGCACGAGCGAACCGCTGATCGCCAACCTGCCGGGGTTCCCCGACAACATGGCGCTCGGCAGCGACGGTCTGCTCTGGGTCTCGCTGCCGACGGGTCGCAACCCGCTGCTCGACCGGTTGCTGCCGCTACCCGGGGTGCTGCGGCAGCTCACCTGGCTGCTGCCCGAGCGGGCCCGTCCCACGCCCCGCCCGACCGTGTGGGCGCTCGCGCTCTCGTGGGACGGCGAGATCGTCCACGACCGGCAGGGTGACCACGACGACTTCCGTTTCGTGACGTCGGCGGTCGAGCACGACGGGACGGTCTACCTCGGCAGCCTCACCGCGGGTGCCGTCGCGGCGTTCGAGCTGTAGGTCGCTCGCCGCTCAGCCGGCCGCGCCCAGCCAACCGCCCAGCAGCAGGGCGACGAGCCCGACCGCGAGTGTCGCCGTGGCGGGAACCGGGATGCGCCGCGGTCGCGCGCCGGCGCCCGCGCCGTGCGTGATGGCGTGTCCCTTGCCCCGTGCCAGGAGCCAGCGATTCACCGGGAACGCCGCCGCATAGGCGACGACGAGCGACAGCAGCAGGCTCCACCAGAAGATCGCGTCCGAGAGCATGGCGTTCAGCGCGCCCGGCACGACCGCCTCCACCGTGTTGTCGACCGCCTCCATCGTCGCGATGGACAGCGTGTCGGCGGCGAGGACGAGACCGAGCACGGCCCGCACCGGCAGTCCCGCGGCCAGCAGCGGCAGCGACGAGAGCGTGTACCCGAAGACGAAGGAGAGCGCGACCGCGACCACGATCGACGCGGCGTTGCCGAGACCCGCGCCCGCGCTGATCATCATGCCGACGATCTCCCCGATCGCGCAGCCGGTGAGGCAGTGCAGGGTCGCCGCCGCGGCCATCGAGACGCCCGCCCCGCCGTGGCCGGCGTGCGATCCGCCGCCCGGACCTTCGTCGTGTCCCGCCGTCATGCCTACCCGCCTCCGTCCAGATACCCTAGGGGGGTAGAGTAGCCGCCATGGACGGCCACACCACGCCCGGTTACGCGGCACGCAAGGACGACTACGCCAAGCGGATGCGTCGCATCGAGGGCCAGGTGAAGGGCATCGAGCGGATGATCGCCGAGGACAAGTACTGCATCGACGTCCTCACCCAGGTCTCCGCGGTCACCAAGGCGCTGCAGGCGGTCGCGCTCGGCCTGCTGGACGAGCACATGGCCCACTGCGTCCTCGACGCCGCCCGGGCCGACTCCCCCGAGGCCGAGACCAAGCTGCGCGAGGCGTCCGACGCCATCGCCCGGCTCGTCCGGTCCTGACACCACGCCACCCACCCCTGCAGAAGAGGACGACATGACCACCACCACGTACACCGTCACCGGGAT
Organism: Jatrophihabitans endophyticus; assembly: GCF_900129455.1. Classification (NCBI taxonomy): domain Bacteria; kingdom Bacillati; phylum Actinomycetota; class Actinomycetes; order Jatrophihabitantales; family Jatrophihabitantaceae; genus Jatrophihabitans; species Jatrophihabitans endophyticus. Next base: position 147,513 of record NZ_FQVU01000003.1, on the reverse strand, counting down.
GACCTGCGAGCACTGCGTCGCCTCGGTGAGCGAAGAGGTCGGCGAGCTCGCCGGCGTCACCGGCGTCGACGTCGACCTCGCGACCGGCGCGGTCACCGTGACCAGCGAGGCTCCCCTGGCCGACGTCGACGTCGCCCGCGCCGTCGACGAGGCGGGCTACCAGCTCGCGTGAGCACCCGATGACCACCGGTACCGACCCTGCCGCGGGATCCGTCGAGCTCGACATCACCGGGATGACGTGCGCGTCGTGCGCGAACCGCATCGAGCGCAAGCTGAACAAGGTGCCCGGCGTCCACGCCACCGTGAACTACGCGACCGAGAAGGCGCGGGTCGAGCACGGCGCCGACGTCACCACCGACGACCTCGTCGCGACCGTCGCCGCGGCGGGCTACGGGGCGACGGTCCCGGTGCCGGTCACGGCCGACGCCGTCGACCCACCCGGCTCGCCCGTCGACCCGGCGGACGCGTTGCGGCAGCGGCTGTTCGTCTCGCTCGTGCTGAGCGTCCCCGTCGTGGCCATGGCGATGGTGCCGGCGCTGCAGTTCGACGACTGGCAGTGGCTGTCGCTCACACTCGCCTCGCCGGTCGTGGTCTGGGGTGCGCTGCCGTTCCACCGCGCGACGTGGACGAACCTGCGCCACGGCGCGGCGACCATGGACACCCTCGTCTCCCTCGGCGTGCTCGCCGCCTACGCGTGGTCGCTCTACGCGCTGTTCCTCGGGACGGCGGGCGAGCACGGCATGACGCACGGTTTCGACCTCACCATCACCCGCACCGACGGCGCCGGGACGATCTACCTCGAGGCCGCGGCCGGCGTCACCACGTTCCTGCTCGCCGGCCGGAACGCCGAGGCGCGCTCTAAGCGCCGCGCCGGCGCCGCACTGCGCAGCCTGCTCGAGCTCGGCGCACGCGACGTCGCGGTGCTGCGCGGCGGGCGCGAGGTCCGGGTGCCCGTCGCCGAGCTGGCCGTCGACGACACCTTCGTGGTGCGCCCGGGCGAGAAGATCGCCACCGACGGCATCGTCGTCGAGGGCAGCTCGGCGGTCGACGCCGCCCTGCTCACCGGCGAGTCGGTACCGGTCGAGGTCGGCGCCGGCGACCCGGTCGCCGGCGCCACCGTCAACGCCGCGGGCCGCCTCGTCGTCCGGGCCACGCGGGTCGGTGCCGACACCCAGCTCGCGCAGCTGGCCCGGCTGGTCGAGGACGCGCAGAACGGCAAGGCCGCCGTGCAACGGCTGGCCGACCGCGTCTCCGCGGTCTTCGTCCCGGTCGTCGTCGCCCTAGCCGTCGCCACCCTCGCGGGGTGGGTGCTCGCCGGCGCCGGCTTCACGGCCGCCTTCACCGCGTCGGTCGCCGTGCTCATCATCGCCTGCCCCTGCGCGCTCGGGCTGGCCACCCCCACGGCGCTGCTGGTGGGCACCGGCCGCGGCGCGCAGCTCGGCATCGTGGTGAAGGGACCCGAGGTCCTGGAGCAGACCCGGATCGTCGACACCGTCGTCCTCGACAAGACCGGCACGGTCACCACGGGCCGGATGAGCCTGACCGGGGTCGTGCCCGGCGACGGCGAGGACGCCGCCGAGGTGCTGCGCGTCGCCGGCGCGCTCGAGGACGCGTCCGAGCACCCGATCGCGCGCGCCGTGGCCGACGCCGCGCGGGCGCGCGCTACGCAGCTGCCCACCGTGAGCGATTTCGCGAACGTCGCCGGCTCGGGCGTCCGCGGGACGGTGGCCGGCCACCCGGTGCTCGTCGGACGCCCCGACCTGCTCGCCGAGCACGGCATGCCGCTGCCCGACGACCTCGTCGCGGCCCTGCGCGACGCCCGCCGCACCGGCACCGCCGTCGCCGTCGGCTGGGACGGTCGGGCCCGCGGCGTCCTGGCCGTGGCCGACACCGTCAAGGACACCTCGGCGGAGGCGGTCGCGCGGTTGCGTGGGCTCGGCCTGCGACCGGTCCTGCTCACCGGTGACAACGCCGACGTCGCCCGGTCCGTCGCCGCCGAGGTCGGGATCGACGCCGACGACGTCGTCGCCGACGTCCTGCCCGCCGGCAAGGTCGACGCCATCAGGACGCTGCAGCACGAGGGCCGCACCGTCGCGATGGTGGGCGACGGCGTCAACGACGCGGCCGCGCTCGCCCAGGCCGATCTCGGCATCGCGCTGGGCACCGGCACCGATGTCGCGATCGAGGCGAGCGACCTCACCCTCGTGCGCGGTGACCTGCGGGTCGCGGCCGACGCGATCCGGCTCGCCCGCCGCACGCTGCGCATCATCAAGGGCAACCTGTGCTGGGCCTTCGGCTACAACGTGGCGGCGATCCCGCTGGCGGCGGCCGGACTGCTCGATCCGATGATCGCGGGCGCGGCCATGGCGTTCTCGTCGGTCTTCGTCGTCGGCAACAGCCTGCGACTGCGACGCTTCGCGCCGGCGACGAGCTGACACCGACCAACGCCGACGGGCGTCGCACCGGGTGGTGCGACGCCCGCCTGCGCTCAGCGCGGGACGCGCGACTTCTCGTCGGGGACGTCCTCACGCGGATCGTCTCCGGGCTTGTTCGGGCTGACCTGCGGGTCGGCCTTGCCGGTGTCGTCGTTGTAGCCGGTGTCGGCAGTGCTGTCGGTGCCGCCGGTGCGCTCCTCGCTCATGCCAGGGCTGTACCCACTCACGGGTGCAGCAGCACCTTCGTCCAGCCGTCCTCGCGGTCGTCGAAGCGGCGGTAGCCCTCCGCCGCCTCGTCGAGGCCCAGCTCGTGCGACACGATCAGCCCCGGGTTGAGCTTGTCGCGGTGGATCAGGTTGCGCAGTTGGCGGTTGTACTGCTTGACGTTCGCCTGACCCGTCCCCATGGTCTGGCCCTTGAAGAAGAACGTGCCGAAGTCCATGCCGAACTTGCCCTCCTGCGCGAGGTCGTCGCCGGAGTTCGGATCCGCCGGGACGAACACCCCGACGACGCCGATGCGCCCGGTGGGGCGGACGGCCTCGATCAGGCTGTTGACGGTCAGCCCGGGGCGCTCCTCGCCGGTGTGGTCGTGGGCCTGGTAGCCGACCGCCTCGACCCCCTTGTCGGCCCCCTCGCCGCGGGTGGCGTCGAGGATCTGCTGCACCGCGTCCCCCGCGCTGTCGTCGATCGGCGTCGCACCGATCGTCTCGGCGAGCCGCAGCCGGTCGGGCTGCCGGTCGACGACGAAGACCTGGTTGGCACCGCGCAGGCCGGCCGACATCGCGGCCATCAGGCCGACCGGCCCGGCTCCCCAGACGACGACGGACTCGCCGATCCCGACCCGCGCCAGCTCCGTGCCGTGGTAGCCGGTGGGCAGGATGTCGGACAGCATGACGTAGTCCTTCTCCTTCTCCCGGGCGTCCTCGGGCAGGACGAGCGCGTTCCAGTCGGCGTAGGGCACCCGCAGCAGTTCGGCCTGGCCGCCGCTGTACGGACCCATCGACGCGTAGCCGTAGGCGGCGCCGGCGCTGCCGGGATTGGCGGTCAGGCAGAAGCCGGTGTAGCCGTTCTCGCAGTTCTTGCAGAAGCCGCAGCCGATGTTGAAGGGCAGGACGACCACGTCGCCGACCTTCACCCGGTCGACGCCGTCGCCGACCTCGATGACCTCGCCCATGTTCTCGTGGCCGAGGACCTTGCCCTCCTCGACGTCGGTGCGCCCCTCGTACATGTGCAGGTCGCTGCCGCAGATGTTGGTCGTGGTGATCCTGACGAGCGCGTCGGTCGGCTTCTCGATCCGGGCGTCGGGGACGTTCTCGACCGCGACGTTCTTCGGGCCGTGGTAGACGAGTGCACGCATGGTGGCTCCTTCGGTGGCGGACACGGTGGTCCGGTGGGTGGTGGTGGATCAGGTCGCGCCGAGGATGTCGACGGGACGGCTGTCGGGCTCACCGGCGAGCAGCTCGCCCGCCGCGTGGGCGATGCCGGCCGGGATCGCGCCGGCGAGGTGCACCCGCCGCGCCGGCTCGCCCTGGAAGGTCGCGAGCAGGCCGAACGTGGTCTCGGACAGCCGCAGCGCGAGCCACGCGACCGTCCCGGTCTCCGACGCGGCGAGCCCGTGGCACTCGCGCAGGAACTCGGCCAGCACGTCGCCCTTGCCCGGCTGGGCCTCGAGCAACGTCCACTGGCCACGGTCGACCGTCATCGGCGACCCTCTCGGTGTCGTCGCCGGAGATGTTCGCCGACGTCGTGCTCCACCGGCCAGGTACCCGCGAGCGCGGTCCGGGTACCGCGGCGGTGAGGCAGGATCCGAACCGCGGGCGCGCCGGTGACGCCCCGGGGAAGTCATGACCGCCAGCCGCATGTCCCTGCAGTTCGTCGGAACAGCCACCACGGTGCTGCGGATCGGGCCGTTCACGCTGCTCACCGACCCGAACTTCCTGCACCGCGGGCAGCGCGCCTACCTCGGTCACGGGCTGTGGTCGACGCGGCGCACCGAACCGGCACTGTCGATCCCGCAGCTGCCGCACCTGGACGCGGTCGTGCTGTCGCACCTGCACGGTGACCACTGGGATCGCGTCGCGCGCCGAGGCCTGCCGCGCGACCTGCCGATCGTGACGACGCCGAAGGCCGCGCGGGCCCTGCTGCGACAGGGCTTCCACGCCGCACAGGCGCTGCCGACCTGGGGCGCGACCCATCTCGTGCGTGACGGGCACGTCCTCACCGTCACCGCGACCCCCGGCCGGCACGGCACCGGCGTCGCCGGCCTGCTGCTCCCACCGGTCATGGGCAGCGTCCTGGACCACACCGCGCCGGACGGCTCGACGCTGCGCACCTACATCAGCGGCGACACCGTGTTCGTCGACGAGCTGCGCACGATCCCCGAGCGTTTCCCCGACATCGACGTCGCGGTGCTGCACCTGGGCGGCACGACGCTGCCCGGCGGCCTCGTGGTGACGATGGACGCCCGGCAGGGCGCGGACCTGCAGGAGCTGTGCCGACCGGGGGTCGCCGTGCCCGTGCACAACGACGACTACGGCGTCTTCCGCTCGCCGCTCGCGGCGTTCCTGGCCGAGACGGGCCGGCGCGGGCTGGCCGACGTGGTGCGGGTCGTCCGTCCCGGAGAGATCGCGGTGCTGCGCGCGTGACGCTCAGCCGGACGTGCCGCCGGCCATCACTGCCCTGAGCTCGGCCAGCGCGTCGCGCAGCAGCCCGGCGAGATCGGCGATGTCACCCGTGTCGGCGGGGTCGGGCTCGGCGACCCAACGCGCGAAGGCCACCTTGAACACGGCGACGCCGGCCTCGGCGGTCAGGCTCGCGGCCGGCTCGGCGACCCCGCGCTCGCGCAACGCCGCTGCGATCACGCTCGACAGGCTCGCCAGCTTGATCAGTTCGCGTTCGCGCAGCGCAGGGTCGCGCGCGATGACGAGCGCGCGGGCGCGGGCGTGCGGCCGGCGGGTCTCGGGCAGCACGGTGGGCGCGGCGGCGAGCGCGACGGCGACGGCGTCGAGCGGGGCGGCCCCGGCGGGCGCGGCCGCGACGCCGGCGACGAACGCCCGGTTGAAGTCCTCCTGGCCGCCGAAGAGCACCTCGCGCTTGTCGGCGAAGTGACGGAAGAAGGTCCGTTCGGTGAGCCCGGCGCGCTGGGCGATCTCGGCGACCGTCGTCTTGTCGAAGCCGTGCTCGGCGTACAGCTCGAGCGCGGCGCCGGCGAGGCGCTCGCGCGCGTTCGGCTCCCACCGTCCCATGGCCCGATCCTAGGCGATGACAGACACTGACATGACTTTGCTAGAGTCGATGTCAGGGACTGACATGGCTCGCGACCGGCGCGGGCCCTCACCGACCTGGAGGTCTGTCATGCGCGTCTTCGTCACCGGTGCGTCGGGATGGATCGGCTCCGCCGCCACCACCGAGCTGCTCGCCCGCGGCCACGAGGTCGTCGGCCTCGCCCGCTCCGACGCCGCGGCGGCGCGGATCGCCGAGCTCGGCGCCGAGGTGCGCCGCGGCAGCATCGACGACCCGGCCGGCCTGCGCGACGGCGCGGCCGCGGCCGACGCCGTCGTCCACCTCGCCTACAACCACGACTTCTCGCGCATGGCCGACGCCGCGCGCACCGACTCGCAGGCGATCGAGGCCTTCGGCGAGGTGCTGGCCGGGACCGACCGGCCGCTGCTCATCGCCTCCGGCGTCGCCGGTCTGGCGAGCGGCACGGTCGCGACCGAGGACGACCGGCCGGCGCACGACGGCCACCCGCGCCTCGTCAACGCCGCGGCCGCCCTCGCGCTCGCCGAACGCGGCGTCCGTTCCTGCGTCGTCCGCTTCGCCCCGACGGTGCACGGCGCGGGCGACTACGGCTTCGTCCCGGTGCTCGTCGCCACGGCTCGCGCGAAGGGCGTCTCGGCGTACGTCGGCGACGGCACGAACGTCTGGCCCGCCGTCCATCGCTCCGACGCCGGCCGACTGGTCGCCCTGGCCACCGAGTCCGCGCCGGCCGGTTCCATCGTCCACGCCGTCGCCGAGCAGGGCATCGCGACCAGGGCGATCGCCGAGACGATCGGCCGCGGGCTGGGCGTCCCGGTGACGTCCGTCCCTGCCGAGGAGGCGGGCGCCCATTTCGACTGGATGGGGCAGTTCTTCGCCGCCGACCTCGCGACGTCGAGCGAGCTCACCCGCGCGCGGTTCGGCTGGCGGCCCACCGGTCCCGGCCTGCTCGCCGATCTCGAGCAGGGGCACTACTTCGCCGCGCCGCCGTCCTGAGCCGACCCGGCCCCGCGGGCGGCCGCGTCGCGGTCGAGATAACACCGCGCCCGCGGGCGCTGGTAGGCCGCCCAGACTCCGCTGCCGATCGCGAGCGCGGCGACGCCGAGGAACGCGGCGCGACCGACGCCGGTGAGGTCGGCGGTGACCGCGAACAGGCAGAACCCCAGGCCGAGGACCGGGGTCACCGCCGGCGCCCATCGCCCGGCGCGGACGAGTCGCACGGCGGTGTCCAGCTCGGCCTCGCGCAGCTCCGGGTCGGCGCTGGGCTCCGCCCGGCGGACGGCCCGACGCGCGGCCCGTCGACGGGAGCGGGTCAGCCCCTGCAGCAACGGCGCCGACCACAGCGTCGGACCTCGATCGGGCGGTGACGGGCGACGCGCGAGCAGTGCCTGCATCCCGACGTACACGAGTACGAACACGACCACGTCGAGCACCGCCATGACGCCGTCCACGGAGCCGGACGGCGTGAAGAACTTCGGTGCCAGGATGATGCCGGCCGCGATGCATGCGCCCGTCGGAGCCGAGATCCACCTGCGCCGCCGCTCGGCGCGCTCCCGCAGCGTCCCTCCCGCATGCGACATGGCTGCAGTCTGCCGCACCGGCGTCGACGGCGCGATCCGGCCAGGGCGACGAATCAGCGGGCCCGGCCTCCGCCGGCGGCGGATGTCAGCGCGCGGGCCGGGCGGGGGTGTCGGGCCCCTCGTGCGCGTCCTCGAGCTCGTCCAGCGCGTCCGTCACGTAGTGCGCCAACCGGTGCGTCCCGGCCAGCGCATCGGGGCTCGCGGTGAACGTGATGTGCAGTCGGCCGCCGCACGACAGCGCGGTCACGTTCAGGGCCTGCCCGGCCTGCAACAGCGACACCGGATGGATTCCCAGCAGCTCCACGCCGTTGTAGAACTGGGTGTCCGAGGGGCCGGGAACGTTCGACACCGCCAGGTTGAACATCGGTCTCGCCCGCGCGCCGAGGCCGAGGACCTGGGCGGCGATGACCGGCGCCATCGTCAGCACCGTGTACGCCGCCATCGCCGGCCGGGGCACCGTCGCGAGATCGGCCTTCGCGATCGTCGTCGCGGCGATCGTCGCCGCCGCCCGGTTCGCCGCGCCCTCGACGTCGGTCGGCAGCGGGACGAACGCGAACGTGATGGCGTTGCCGGCGCGGTCACCGTCGGGCGCACGGACGGACACCGGCACCGCGGCGACCACCGGCGAGTGCGGGAGCGCGCCGGCGTCATCGAGGTAGCGCCGCAACGCACTGCTGCACGCGGTGAGGTACACGTCGTTGATCGTGCCGCCGATCGCGCCGGCGACCCGACGCAGCCGTGCGATGTCCACGGTCATGGTGGTCACCTGCCGCCGTGCGCCGATCGCGGGGTTGAGGATCGTCCGCGGCGCCCGGTAGGCCGCCGTGCCTGCGCCGAGGAGTTCCCGCCCGGCGGATCGCGCGGCGCCGAGCAGGTGGCCGACCCGTGGTCGCTCGCCGCCCCGGGACGCGGCGTGGCCGTCCCCGGCCTCGGGCGCCCAGAACGGCGGCCGACCGCGATCCATGGGATCGGCGGAGAGCGCCGACAGCAGGATGCGAGTCGCCCCGACGCCGTCGACCAGTGCGTGGTGGAACTTGGCGTAGATCGCGAAGCGACGCTCGTCGAGGCCGGTGACGAAGCGCAGCTGCCACGGCGGCCGGGTGAGCGCGAGCGGCTCGCCGTGGAACTGCGACACCAGGGCGGCGAGCTCGCGATCGGTGCCGGGACGGTCGAGGGCGTCGATGCGGACGTGCTCGTCCAGCTCCACCTGCGCCACGGATTCCCACCACGGCCAGACCCGCCCCAGGCCGCGACGGTGCAGCCGGCGGTCGAACGGCTCGCTCGGGGCGGTCCGCTTCATCGTGCGCACCAGGTCGGGGACGAAACTCGCCGACGCGTCCGCCGGGAGGCGGCACACGAGGACGCCCGCGACGTGCATCGGATGACGCGCCTCCATCAGGATCCACGGCAGGTCCAGCACCCCGACGCGGCGACGCCCGGGTCGGCTCATGTCGGGTCGGCCTCGCGCACCGGGGACGTCACGAGGCAGCGGCGGACGGACCGCCCGGCGCGGCGACGTCCCGGGGGTCGAGCAGGAGGACCCGACCGCCGACGAAGGCGACCCGCAGCGTTCCCTCGGCGTCGCGCTCGACCACCGTGCCGCTCGTGCCGCGCCGCACCGGGGCGCGGAACAGCCGCCCGAGATGGTGCAGCGCGACCACGCGATCGCCGACCTCCAGGTCGGGGGGCGCGCTCCCGGCGCCGAACCGGTCCATGGTCATCGTTCGTGCCTTCGGGTGGGCGATCCGGTGCGCACGAGCGCCGCGAAAGGGCCGATCTTCCTGCGCTCCGAGCTGATGCTTACACCGTATCCCCGCGTCCGGCCGACCTAACCGGTGCGCGACGTCCGATCCGGCGGCCGGGTCAGCTCCGGCGGCGGGCGTGCCGGCCGACGAACGCGGCCAGCACGACGAGCGGCACCTGCAGTGGCAGCCGGGCCAGGGCGACGACGACGCTGCCGTCACCGTGCAGCGCGTTCACCGCCATGGCGATGTTGGCGGGGAAGACGGCCACGAAGAGCGCCACGCAGGCCCACCCGGCCGACCGCATGGTGGCCTGGTACAGCAGCCCGGCGGCGCACCCGAGCTCGGCGACGCCGCTGCTCGCCACCCAGAAGCGCGGCGCTCCGAGAAAGCGCGGCACGATCCGCTCGAAGCCGTCCGGTGCCACGAAGTGCAGCACGCCCGTCGTCACGAGCAGCACGGCGAGACCCACCGCCACCGCGCGCGCCTGTCGCACGCGCGGTGGCGGTGGGGTGGCTCGTCGGTGCGCGCTCACCGCCGCCGGCGGCTCAGCGCTCGGCGCCGACGGCCACCGGCTCGGAGGTCGCGGTCGCGCGGTGCGCGGCGTCCGCGGTGACGGCCCGCAGCTCGGCCAGCCGCCGCTTGGACGGGAAGAGCAGCACGCCCATGATCGCCCCGGCCGCGAACGTCCCGGCGCTGATCGCGAACGCGACGGTGTAGCCGTGCGTCTGTGCCTGCGCAGCCACCGCCGCGCCCAGCGACCGGTGCGTGTCGGCGTAGCTCGTCGTCACCGAGGCGACGATCGTGCTCAGCACCGCGGTGCCGATGGAGCCGCCGACCTGCTGCATGGTGCTGACGAGCGCGGACGCGACACCGGAGTCCTGCGGCTGGACACCGGCGGTGGCCGTGTTCATGGACGGGGCCATCACCATGCCCATGGCGAAGCCCATGAAGATGAGCGACGGCAGGACGCCGGCGGCGTAGCTCGAGCTCACGTCCAACCGGCTCAGGTAGAGCAGCGCGAGCGAGCCGACGACCATGCCGATCGTGATGACGACCCGCGGCCCGAAGCGCGGCAGCGTGACGATGTTGGACAGGTTGGAGCTGATCATCACGCAGCCGATCATCGGCAGGAACGCGAGACCGGACATCACCGGGCTGAAGCCCTTGACCTGCTGCAGGTAGTAGGTGAGGAAGAGGAACAGTCCGAACATCGCCAGACCGGCGACGGCGACCGCCGCGAACGCGACCGCACGGGAGCGGTCGGCGACCACCCGCAGCGGCAGCAGCGGGGTACCGACGTGCTGCTCGGCGAACGCGAAGCCCACCAGCAGCACCACGCCGAGGACGAGTGAGGCGACGGTGACGCCCGACGTCCAGCCGGCGCTCTCGGCGTGCGAGAACCCGAAGACGAGGCCGAACAGGCCGGCGGACGCGAGGACGGTGCCGACCACGTCGATACGGGCGCGGACCGCGGGCCGCTCGTGGACCATGTAGACGACGGCGCCGATGCCGGCCGCTGCGGCGAACAGCACGTTGACGTACATGACCCAGCGCCACGAGAGGTACTCGGTCAGGATGCCGCCGAGGATCAGGCCGACCGCGCCTCCGCCGACGGCCACGGTGCCGAAGACGCCGAAGGCCCGGCCCCGCTCGTGGGGCTCGCGGAAGGTCGTGACGAGAGTGGACAGCGCGGCGGGAGCGAGCATCGCGCCCGCGACGCCCTGCAAAGCGCGGGCCGTGACGAGGACGCCGAACGACGGCGCGGCTCCCCCGATCGCCGAGGCCAGCGCGAACGCGACCAGGCCGCCGAGGAAGACCCGTTTGCGGCCGAACATGTCGCCGACCCGGCCGCCGAAGAGCAGCAGGCTGCCGAAGGCCAGGGCGTAGGCGGTGACGATCCACTGCCGCTGCCCGTCGGCGAAACCGAGATCGGCCTGCGCGGACGGCAGCGCGATGTTCACCACCGTCGCGTCGAGAACCACCATCAGTTGCGCGATGGAGACGACGACCAGGATCAACCAGCGATGGTCGGGACGTCGGGCGTCGGCCGCCTTGCGGTCGGCCAGGGTGGGGCTACTTGTCATGTGCTGCTTCCAGGTGAGAGTCGAGCCGGGCGGAGATGCCGGCGAGCAGCGTGGCGAGCTGCTCGCGTTCGGCACGGTTCAGCCCGCCGAAGATCGTGGTCATTGCCTTCTTCTTCACCGCGACCGCGCGTTCGAGGGCGACGGCACCGGCCGGCGTGATCTCGACGAGCCAGGCTCGCCGGTCACGTGGGTCGGGGCTGCGGGTGGCCAGGCCCTCGCGCTCCAGGGCGTCGAGGGTGTCGGTCACCGAACGGGGCGCGAAGCCGAGGCAGGTCGCCACCGCCGCCTGCTTGACCGGACCCTGCTCGGCGAGCACGCCGAGCACCTTGGTCCGCGACAGCGACAGCCCCGCCTCGCTCATCTCGTGGTCGACGAGGCGACGGATCCGGTGGAACAGCTCGAAGTAGAGCTGACCCACCTCGATCGGTGTCTGCCGCGTCATCGACGCCACCCCTCACGGTTCGGATCGGAAGTACCTCATCATGAGGTACGCAATGATGAGGTACCTCATTAGCCTACCTCATGATCCGGCAGGGCGCCGCCCGATCCCTCGCGAGTCCGTCAGTGAGCGCCGGCGACCGGACGTCCGGCCGCCTTACGGACCAGCGAGTACAGCGACACCAGGGCCCACACGCCCTCGAGGAGGATGAAGCCCCACTCGCGGCTGATCACGGCGGTCACCGTCAACACCGCCGATCCCGCCGCGTTGACGGCGAGGTAGCCGTAGCCGGACTGCGCCACCCGGCCGAGCAGAGCGGCGACGAAGGCGCCGAGGATGAGCAGCGAGCCGACGATCTGGACGGTGTCGTACATGACGGTCTCCATCGACACCGTCTTGTCCTGGCCGGGTACGGCGTGCCTCGTCCGGATCGCTCGTCACGAGCGCCGTCCCCAAGTATGCCCGTTCGGCAAGGGTGTACGGTCTTTGCACCCCGGGCAGCCCGGGAGACCATCAAGGCCTTGGGAGGGACCTCGATGACCATTTTTTCGACCGCCAAACTCGGCGCCGTCACGGCAGTGCTGGTCGGCGTCGCGGGGCTGGCGACCGCTCCGCTCGCATCCGCCGCACCGCCGGCGAATCACGGTGTCGACAAGAACGGCTTCTGCAAACCGGTCTGGGTCGGCAACGCGGACTGCTGGCACGAGAGCGGCAAGACGTACAAGACCAAGTCCGCGTGCGTGGCGGACATGAAGGAGTACGCCACGGGTGGTGGGAGCTACAAGGGCACGACGACCGGCAACTGCTACGCGATCCCACCGGACGGCTACTACCGCCTGGAGGCGTACTCGTCGGCCTGCAAGCAGAACGAGACGCTGCAGGCCTGTCGCAAGCACGGCTGACCGCGGCCCCACGCGGTGCCGGCGCGTGCTCTGGTGCACACGTCGGCGCCGCGCCGGGGCGGCAGGCACCGGAACGCGGTGCGACACCGGCGTGACTGTCCCCACGCGAAAAGCGAAAGGCCCCGGTCGCCCGGGGCCTTCTTGCTCTCCCGACTGGACTCGAACCAGTAACCCTTCGATTAACAGTCGAATGCTCTGCCAATTGAGCTACGGGAGATCGCTCACGCGGCCGCACAGGGCGACCGGACGAGGATAACCCACGGCGCCCACCGACCGCGGGCTAGGGTTGGCGGCGACGGGCAAGGAAACGGAGCGAGTCGTGAAGCTGTCGAACCTGGTGTACGCCGCGATCGGCTACACCCTGGGCGCCCGGGCGGGCCGCGACCGCTACGAGTCGATCGTGCGCGCGGCCCGACGCGTCAGCGGCAGCCAGACGGTGCAGGCGACGGCGGGGGTCGTGCAGGCCAACGTCGACCAGCGGGTGCAGCGCGCGAAGGAGGCCGTCGCCACGCGCCTCGGCGGCCCGCCCGCCCGCTCGTCGCACCGGGCCCGCCCCTGAGCCCCGCAGCCGCGGAACGCCGCTAGCCCGCGCGCAGGATCGCCAGCCGCGCCCGCACGGCCGAGCGCACCCGCTCGGTGTCCGGGGTGCCGGGTTCGAGCCGCGCCCACCACGTGATGCCGTCGCGGCCGGGCAGCCGCCGGGCGACGAACCGCACCGCGCCACCGGTGACGCTCACCAGCTCGGTGCGCACGATGTTCTGCTCCACGCGCTTGCGCACCGTCGGCGGCAGGTCACGCGGGACGGTGATCCTGGCGTGGACGGCGGGACGGTCCACCAGCACCGCGTCGTCCTCGACGTCGGCCTCGGTCACCGACAGCACGTTGTCGTGCCAGACGGCCTTGTCGATGCGGTCCCAGGCGATGCGACGCCGGCCCGCCGGGTCGGGCCACCACACCCCGAGCGTCGTGGCGACGACCACGTCGTCACCCGCGTCCGCCCACGACACGACCCGCTCGTCGCCGTCGAGCGCGGCGACGACGTCGGCCGGGGGCCGCTCGCGACGGCCGAACAGCGGCATCAGGCGTTCCCGATCGCGCGCTCGCGCAGACCGCGGTGGTAGGACTCGAGCGCGATCAGCTCGCCGAACATGCGGGCGTACGCGTCCGGTTCGTCCTGCGGATTCGTCCGCTGCAGCTTGCCCTTCACCGCGTGGATCTGCCGGCCGGTGACGTTACTGAGCATGCGCGCCACGATGCCGCCGGCGAAGCGCTCGCGGGCCTCCTCGCCGGAGCGCAGCGGCGCCACGGCCAGCGCGCCGATACCGCTGCGGATGTGCTCGTCGGGGGCGCTGCGGGTGACCGCGTCGATCCACGCCAGGCCGGTGAGGCCGCTGCCCACCCCGCCCGCGGCCACGATCGCCTCGAACACCCGCCGGTAGCGCTCGGTGAGGAAGGCCTCGGGGGCGAGCGCGTCGAACTCGGGGCCGGCGACCGTCGGCAGCTGCAGGGCGACCTGCAGGGCCTGCCGCTCGACCGCGGCGACCGACTCGTCGACCTGGGCGGGGGCGGCCGGCGCGGGAGCGGGCCGAGCCTCGGCCCCGGCGCGCCGGTCGTCGGAGCGCACCAACCCGCGCACCCGAGTGACCACCCGCATCGGGTCGTCGGTGCCGACGAGGCCGCTGAGCCGGCGGGCGTACTCGTCGCGCAGACCGTGGTCCTTGATCCGTGCGACGAGCGGGACGCCGCGGTCGAGTGCCGCGGTGCGTCCCTCGGCGGTGTCGAGGTCGAAACGACCGGTGGTGGCACGCAGCACGAACTCCACCAGCGGGATGCGGCGCGCGACGAGGTCGAGCACCGCGGCGTCGCCGGACTTGAGCCGCAGGTCGCAGGGGTCGAGGCCGGTGGCCTCGATCGCGACGAACGTCTGCGCCATGAACTTCTGGTCGTCGGCGAAGGCCCGCTCGGCCGCCTTCATCCCGGCGGAGTCCCCGTCGAAGGTGAAGATGACCTCGCCGGTGAAGGTGTCGGAGTCCATCAGCAGCCGCCGGACGACCGACACGTGCTCGTTGCCGAAGGCGGTGCCGCACGTGGCGACCGCGGTGGTGACGCCCGCCAGATGGCATGCCATGACGTCGGTGTAGCCCTCGACGATGACCGCCTGGTGCTTGCGGGCGATCTCCTTCTTGGCGAGGTCGACGCCGTAGAGCAGCTGACTCTTCTTGTAGATCGGGGTCTCGGGGGTGTTGAGGTACTTGGCCTCGATGCGATCGTCGTCGAAGAGGCGCCGCGCGCCGAATCCGACGACGTCGCCGTTGACCTCGCGGATCGGCCACAGCAGCCGGCGGTGGAACCGGTCGATGAGCCCGCCCCGACCACCCTCGCGGGACAACCCGGCGAGCGTGAGCTCCTGCGGGGTGAACGTGCGGGCCAGCAGGTGCCGGGTGAGCGCGTCCCACCCCGACGGCGCGAACCCGCAGCCGTAGCGGGCGGCGTCCAGGGCCGAGAAGCCCCGGGCGGCGAGGAACTCGCGCGCCGGCGCGGCCTCGGCCCCGCGCAGCTGCTCGGCGTAGAACTCGACCGCCGCGGCGTGCGCCTCGATCAGCCGAGCGCGCTGCCCGCGGTTGTGCCCCGGCCCGGGACCGCCGCCCTCGGTGTAGCGCAGCTGGATGCCGGCCCGCGTGGCGAGCTGCTCGACGGCCTCGCCGAAGTCGACGTGCTCGATGTCCTGCACGAAGCGGATGACGTCACCGCCGGCCTGGCAGCCGAAACAGTGGTAGAGCCCCCTCGACGGCGTGACGTTGAACGACGGGCTCTTCTCGTCGTGGAACGGGCACAGCCCCTTGAGGTTGCCGCCGCCGGCGTTGCGCAGCTGGATGTGCTCGCCGATGACCTCGTCGATGGGCGACTTCTCGCGGACGGCGGCGATGTCCTCGTCCCGGATTCGCCCTGCCACGTCGTCGATTCTAGAGAGCCGGTCGGACGCCGGTGTGCCGCGGCCGGACCAGCCGTTCGTGCCAGGCGACGGCGGAGGAGTCGGTGAGCTGCGCGACCTGGTCGACGACGACGCGCAGCCGGTCGGCGGCCGTGCCGGCCGCCTGCCAGCGCGGCGCGAGGCCGCGGTCGAGGCTGCCCGGCGCGCCGTCGAGGAGGGCGCTGACGAGCTCGGCGAGCAGCCGCCGCTGGCCGGCCTGGCGCTGCACCGCACCCGGGCGGCGCATGACGTAGTGCACCGCGACCGCCTTGAGCAGCGCGCACTCGGCCGCGACCCGGTCGGGGACGACGAGGTCGGCGTCGTAGCGGCGCAGCCGCTCGTGGCCGTGGACGGCCCGGGTGGCCTCGACGGCGGCGACCGAGAACCGGCCCGTGAGCTCGCTCGCCGCCCGCTTGGCCGCCGCCTGCGCCCGGTGCGTGCCGTCGTAGTCGGCGAGGTCGCGCAGTGTCGGCAGCGCGAGCAGCTCGTCGAGCACCGGCGCCAGCTGCTCCGGACGGCGGGTCGAGTAGTCGCTCGCCGCGATGCGGCAGAGCACCTCGCGCTCGGCGTCGTCCAGCTCGGCCAGCCGCACCTGGCCGGCGTGGATGCCGTCCTCGACGTCGTGGACCGAGTACGCGACGTCGTCGGCCCAGTCCATCACCTGCGCCTCCAGGCAGCGTCGCTCGCCGCCGCCCTCGCCGCGCACCCAGCCGAACGCCGCGCGGTCGTCGCCGTAGACGCCGAACTTGCCCCCCTCGGGCCGCCGTGCCCACGGGTACTTGCAGGTGGCGTCGAGGGTGGCGCGGGTGAGATTGAGCCCGGCCGGGCGACCCGCCGCGTCCAACGTCTTGGCCTCGAGACGGGTCAGCACGCGCAGCGTCTGGGCGTTGCCCTCGAAGCCGCCGCACTCCCCCGCCACCTCGTCGAGGGCCGTCTCGCCGTTGTGGCCGAACGGCGGGTGGCCGATGTCGTGCGCCAGCCCGGCGGTGTCGACGATGTCGGGGTCGCAGCCGAGCGCGGCCGCGATCTCCCGGCCGATCTGCGCGACCTCCAGCGAATGCGTCAGCCGGGTGCGCGGGAAGTCGTCCTCGCCCGGGACCACGACCTGCGTCTTGTCGGCCAGCCGGCGGAACGCGTACGAGTGCAGCACGCGGGCGCGATCGCGGGCGAAGTCGTCCCGGTCGACCGCGCCGCGCTGGGCCCCGGCCCGCTTGGGCGGCTCCTCCACCCGGCGGGCGCGGTCGGCCGGCCCGTACCCGCTGTCCACGGCTGTGCTCCGACTCAGACCTGGTCGTCCACCCAGTCGGCGAAGCGCAGCAGCGAATCGATCCAGGTGGCGACGGTGAACTTGAGCTGGGAGCGGGTGGAACCCTCGAAGTCGTGGCACTCCTCGGCACAGATCGCCACCATGCCGTCGTCGGGCAGGATCGTGTACGCCTTGCCGAACAGCCGCGTCCGGTTCCACTCGTCGAGCAGCAGACTCAACGATCCACGATCGTCGACACTGAACCTGCGATTGAGGTACAGCCGTGCTTGTAGCACCTCGTCCTGCTCGCCGTAGAAGAAGAAGTACAGGCTGCACTTCTCCCAGCGGACGAGCAGGTCGCCGTCGCCGTCGAGGGAGTGGGTGAGACCGAACTCGTCGAGCAGCTGCTGCAGCAGCGGCACCGTGGGTAGCACCTCGGTGGAGCCGCTGCGTTCCGCGCGCTTCGCCCCGCGATCGACGGACAGCTCGGAGCGGAAGCGGCGCAGGAACACGGCTACAAACTACTCGTCGGGATCGGGGTGGCAACGATGCGCGTTGCGGTGCTGGGGACCGGGACGATGGGCGCCGGCATGGCGCGCTCGGCCCGGCGCGAGGGGCTGGACGTGACGGTGTGGAACCGCACGGCGGAGCGGGCCCGACCACTGGCCGCGGACGGCATCACCGTCGCCGGCTCGGTGACCGAGGCGGTCTCGGCCGCCGACGCCGTGATCACCATGCTGTACGACACCGACGCGGTGCTCGCGGTCACCGCCGAGCTGGTCGCGGCGCTCGACGGCGGGGCGGTCTGGCTGCAGGCGGCCACCGTCGGCCCCGGCGGTATCGGCCGCATCGCCGCCGCGGCGGGTGACGCCACGCTGCTGGACGCCCCGGTGCTGGGCACGAAGCAGCCGGCCGAGCAGGGCACGCTCGTCCCGCTGGTGTCCGGCGACCCCGCCGCGATCGACCGGGTACGCCCGCTGCTCGAGGCGATCGGCGCCAGGACCGTCGTCGCGGGCGAGCGGCTCGGCGACGGCAGCGCGCTCAAGCTGGCGTGCAACGCCTGGCTCGCGACCATCACCGCCGCCACCGCGCAGTCGGTCGCCCTGGCGCGCGGCCTCGGGGTCGACCCGTCGCTGTTCCTGCAGGCGATCGACGGCGGCCCGGTCAACTCCCCCTACGCCCAGCTCAAGGGTGGCGCCATGCTCGCGCGGGACTGGACCCCGTCCTTCGCGCTGGACGGCCTGCGCAAGGACATCGCGCTCGTCGCCGGCGCCGCCGCCGACGCGGGCGTCGACACCACGCTCGCCGACGCGCTCGCCCGCGTCTTCGCGCAGGCGTCGGAGCGCGGCCACGGCGCGGACGACATCGCCGCGGTCGTCACCGCCTGGGACTGACTGGCGACTCCGCGGGTCGACTGGCGACCTCTACGCCGACTGGCGAGCTGTAGCTCGCCAGTCGGACGGGAAGTCGCCAGTCGAGCGGAGAGGTCGCCAGTCGAGCGGCGAGGTCAGGTCCGGTCGCCGCGGCCGGCCTCGAGCCGCGCGACGGGGACGCGGAAGGGCGAGCACGAGACGTAGTCGAGCCCGACCCGGTCGAAGAAGTGCACGGAGTCCGGGTCGCCGCCGTGCTCGCCGCAGACGCCGAGCTTGAGGCCCGGGCGGCGCGAGCGGCCCTTCTCGGTCGCGATGCGGACGAGCTCGCCGACGCCCTCGACGTCCAACGACTCGAACGGGCTGACGCCGAAGATGCCCTTCTCCAGGTAGGCGGAGAAGAACGCGGCCTCGACGTCGTCGCGGGAGAAGCCCCACGTCGTCTGGGTCAGGTCGTTGGTGCCGAAGGAGAAGAACTCGGCGGCCTCGGCGATCTGGTCGGCGGTCATGGCCGCGCGGGGCAGCTCGATCATCGTGCCGACGAGGAACTCGAGGTGGACGCCGGTCTCGGTGCGCACCTCGCGAGCCACCTGGATGATGGCCTGCTTCACGGTCTCGAACTCCTGCACGTTCGCGACCAGCGGCACCATGATCTCGACCCGCGGGACCCCGCCGGCCTGGATCCGCTGCGCGGCGGCCTCGAGGATCGCGCGCGACTGCATCTCGAACAGCCCGGGGATCACCACGCCGAGCCGCACGCCCCGCAGCCCCAGCATGGGGTTCTGCTCGTGCAGCTTGTGCACCGCCTGCAGCATCCGCAGGTCGTTCTCGCGGGGCTCGCCGCGGGCCTCGGCCACCGCGACCCGCACCGACAGCTCGGTGATGTCGGGCAGGAACTCGTGCAGCGGCGGGTCGAGCAGCCGGATGGTGACGGGCAGGCCGTCCATGGCCTCGAGGATGCCGACGAAGTCCTCGCGCTGCAGCGGCAGCAGCTCGCCGAGCTGCTTCTCCCGCTCGTCGTCGGTGTCGGCCAGGATCAGCCGCTCGACGAGGGTGCGGCGGTCGCCGAGGAACATGTGCTCGGTGCGGCACAGCCCGATGCCCTGCGCGCCGAACCGGCGCGCACGGGCAGCGTCGTCGGCGGTGTCGGCGTTGGCGCGCACCGACATGCGACGCGCTCCGTCCGCGTGGCGCATGACGCGGTCCACGGCCACGACGAGGTCGTCGCCCTCGTCGACCGTCCCGTCCTCGAAGTAGCGCACCACGGGCGAGTCGACGACCGGCACCTCGCCGAGGAAGACCTCGCCGGAGGTGCCGTCGATCGAGATGACGTCACCCTCCTTGATCTCGTCACCCTTGCGGGTGCGGATCACGCGGCGCTTGGTGTCGACGTCGAGCGACTCGGCACCGCACACGCAGGTCTTGCCCATGCCGCGCGCGACGACGGCGGCGTGGCTCGTCTTGCCGCCGCGCGAGGTGAGGATGCCGCGCGCGGCGATCATGCCGTTGAGGTCGTCGGGGTTGGTCTCGCGGCGCACGAGGATGACGTCCTCGCCCGAGCGGGACCACTTCACGGCGGTGTAGGAGTC
Source organism: Jatrophihabitans endophyticus (assembly GCF_900129455.1). Lineage (NCBI taxonomy): Bacteria > Bacillati > Actinomycetota > Actinomycetes > Jatrophihabitantales > Jatrophihabitantaceae > Jatrophihabitans > Jatrophihabitans endophyticus. The sequence goes on along the minus strand of NZ_FQVU01000003.1, from coordinate 127,894 downwards.
GAAGACGACCTTGCCCACGGCGGCGCCGGGCGAGGCGTTCATGCCCTTGCCGATGGCCGACTTGCGGGCGTCGGCGTCGAAGCGCGGGAACATCAGCTGCGCGAGCTGCGCGCCGGTGACGCGCGCGACGGCCTCGTCCATGTCGATCAGGCCCTGGTCGACGAGCTGGACGGCGATGCGGAAGGCGGCCGCCGCGGTGCGCTTGCCCACCCGGGTCTGCAGCATCCACAGCTTGCCGCGCTCGATGGTGAACTCGATGTCGCAGAGGTCCTGGTAGTGCTGCTCGAGCGTCTGCATGATCTGCAGCAGCTCGTCGTAGGAGGACTTGTCGAGCTCCTCGAGGTCGGCCAGCGGCACGGTGTTGCGGATGCCGGCCACGACGTCCTCGCCCTGGGCGTTCTGCAGGTAGTCGCCGTATATGCCCTGCGCGCCGCTGGCCGGGTCGCGCGTGAAGGCGACGCCCGTCCCGGACTCCATGTCCAGGTTGCCGAACACCATGGAGCACACGTTCACGGCGGTGCCGAGCTCGGCCGGGATGCGCTCCTGACGCCGGTAGATCACCGCACGCTCGGTGTTCCAGGACTCGAACACCGCGCGGACCGCGAGGTCCATCTGCTCGCGGGGGTCCTGCGGGAACGCGCGGCCCGCCCGCTCGACCACGACCTCCTTGAACGTCTCGACCAGCTTGCGCAGGTCGTCGGCGTCGAGGTCGAGGTCGGACTCGCTGCCCCGGGCCCGCTTGGCGTCCTCGAGCGCGTCGTCGAAGTGCTCGCCGTCGATGCCCAGCACCGTCTTGCCGAACATCTGGATCAGCCGGCGGTAGGAGTCGAACGCGAAGCGTTCGTTGGCCGCCTGCTTGGCCAGCCCGCGCACCGACTGGTCGTTCAGCCCGATGTTGAGGACGGTCTCCATCATCCCGGGCATCGAGAACTTCGCGCCGGAGCGGACGGAGACGAGCAGCGGGTCGTCGGACTGGCCCAGCGTCTTGCCCATGACCCGTTCGAGCGCGGCGAGGTGCTCGGAGACCTCGTCGGCGAGCTCCTCGGGCTCGTGGCCGCTCTTCAGGAACGCCTGGCAGGCCTCGGTGGTGATGGTGAACCCCGGTGGGACCGGCAGGCCGAGGTTCGTCATCTCGGCCAGGTTGGCGCCCTTGCCACCCAGCAGGTCCTTCATGTCCTTGCTGCCTTCGGCGAAGTCGTACACGTACTTGGTCGAGTGCGACATTGGGGTCTCCGTCCGCTCGCGAGTCGTGTTACGGGGAGCCTATTGGGTGGGAACTCTGCACTCGCGGCGAGACCGGCGTCACCCTTTCGGTTGACACTTGTGCACTGAACGGGTGGACTTGGCGTGACGGACCGCAAGTCGGCCGAGCACGACGACGGGAGCCCCATGGTCGAGACCGGAGCCACGCCCAAGGTGTCGTTCGTACGGCGCCAGGTGTCGCGGATCGGCCGCGTGCTGACCAGTCCCTTGCTGCCCGACGACTACTTCGCCCTGGTTCGCCCCACCTGGTCCACCCGCGAGCTCACCGGGACGATCGTGCGCACGCAGCAGGAGGCCGGTGGCGCCACCACCGTCGTCGTCAAGCCGAACTTCGTCGTCGAGCCGCACCTGTCCGGCCAGTACCTGCGCATCGGCCTGGAGATCGACGGCATCCGGCACTGGCGGGCGTACTCCATCACCTCCGACCCCGACCATCCCGACGGGCTGCTGAGCGTCACGGTGAAGGACACCGAGGGCGGCACGGTGTCACCGGTCTTCAACGGCCGGGTCCGTGCCGGGCAACGGGTGTACCTCGGCGACATCGAGGGCGAGTTCACCCTGCCCGATCCGCTGCCCGAGCAGCTGCTGTTCGTCTCGGCCGGCAGCGGCATCACCCCGATCATGAGCATGCTGCGCGAGCTCGACCGGCGCGACCGCATGGGGCGCGAGGGCGAGGTCGTCCACGTGCACAGCAGCCGCACCAAGGACGAGATGATCTTCGGCACGATGCTGCGCGACCTCGCCGACCGCCGCGAAGGGTACCGGCTCATCGAGGTCCACACCGAGCACGAGGACCGCCTCGGTGCCGACGACCTCGACCGGCACTGCCCCGACTGGCGCGAGCGCCACACCTTCCTGTCCGGCCCGCGCGAGCTGATCGACGCCGTCGAGGAGCGCTTCGAGGCCGAGGACGTCGTCGACCGCCTGCATACCGAACGCTTCCAGCCCGTCATCGGCAACGGGGGCGGCGACGGCTCCGGCGGCACCGTCCACTACCGCGTGTCGGACGCCCAGGGCGAGTGCGGCCCCGGCGTCTCCATCCTCGTCGGCGGCGAGGAGGCCGGCGTCGACCTCGCCTTCGGCTGTCGCATGGGCATCTGCCACACCTGCGTCGGCCGGCTGCAGGACGGCGCCGTGCGCGACATCCGCACCGGCAACGTCGAGAACGCGAACGGCCAGATGATCCGAGTCTGCATCAACGCCCCCGAGGGGCACGTCGAGATCGACCTGTGAGCACGCACCACCCGAACGGATGAGGAGTTCCATGCCCTACGACGAGAACAACCCGCTGTACACATTGTCCGAGGAGCAGCTGGAGAGCCTGGGCAAGGAGCTCGACGCCCTCCACGACGAGGTGTTCGCCGAGCTCGGCGACGTCGACGCCGGCTACATCCGCAACATGATCAAGCTGCAACGCCGGCTCGTCGCGGCGTCGCGCGGCCTGCTGCTCTTCTCGCGCTTCAAGCCCGCCTGGGTCGCGGGCACGGCGGCGCTGTCGGTGGCCAAGATCCTCGAGAACATGGAGATCGGCCACAACGTCATGCACGGCCAGTGGGACTGGATGAACGACCCGAACATCCACTCCTCGACGTGGGACTGGGACACCGCCTCCCCCGCGGCCGCGTGGAAGCACTCGCACAACTACGTCCACCACACCTATACGAACGTCATCGGCAAGGACAAGGACGTCGGGTACGAGATCTTCCGGGTCGACCCGCGCCAGCCGTGGAAGCCGGGCTACCTCTTCCAGCCCATCGGCAACGTGATCCTGATGGCGCTCTTCGAGTGGGGGGTCGCGCTGCACGACCTCGACTTCGAACAGATCAAGAGCGGGCAGAAGTCCCGCAAGCAGGTCTGGCAGGAGCTCAAGGCCATCGGCGTCAAGGCGCGTCGTCAGATCCTCAAGGACTACATCGCCTACCCCGGCATCAGTGCCGGCGCGAACGCCGCCGTCGCGCTCTCGTCGGGCGGGGACGCCGAGGCCGCCGCGCGCGGCGCGTTCAAGGCGACGCTCGTCGCCGACGCCGTCGCCAACGTCGTGCGCAACGTGTGGTCGAACGTCATCATCTTCTGCGGCCACTTCCCCGACCAGACCTTCATGTTCACCGAGGAGGAGGTCGCGAACGAGACCCGGGGCGGGTGGTACGTCCGGCAGATGATCGGCGCCGCCAACATCGACGGCGGCCCGCTGTTCCACATCATGAGCGGCAACCTCTCCTACCAGGTCGAGCACCATCTCTTCCCGGACATGCCGAGCTCGCGCTACCAGCAGATCGCACCGCGGGTGCGCGAGATCTGCGAGCGCTACGGCCTGCCGTACAACACCGGGCCGCTGCGCAAGCAGTGGGGCACGGTGCAGCGCACCATCCTGCGGCTGGCCTTCCCCGGCGGCGGCCCCCGGCCCAAGCCCGGCCCCTACGAGATGTCGGCGCAGGAGAAGGCCGACAAGCAGGCTCTCGAGGACCGCGTTCCCGCGTTCCCGTAACCACCCGCGTTCGAGACGGACGGAGATCACCGTGGATTCCGAGCCTGACGACGACCGCCCCCGCCCGGGCCCCGGCCGACCGGCCGAGGGCTCGGCCGAGAGCGAGTCGAACGAGACCGCGCCGAACGAGACCGCGTCGGGCAACGATGCGTCCGACGAGGACGCATCGCGAGGTGCGGACGAGGACGGCGGCGACCGCGACGGGGCCGAAGGCGAGTCGTCGAAGACCGGCTACGAGGACGAGGACGACTCCGTGCTCGTCGACCGGTCCACGATCGACTTCGACCCCGACGACGGCCTCTACACCGGCACGGCGGTCACCGGCGAGAGCGAGATCCCGAATCCGGAGGACGTCGCAGCCGAGGCGGACGAGGACGGCGGCGCCGACTCGGGCGCGGCCGAGTCCGACCGCGGCGACGACGACAGCTCCGACTCCGACGACGAGCGGGAGACCGCGGCCGACCCGTCCTGAGCGCACGGGCCGGGTCAGTCCACGGGCGACACGCGCACCAGGTTGCCGTCGGGGTCGGCGATCACGAACGTCCGACCGAACACGTCGTCGTGCGGCTCCTCGATGACCGTCACGCCGGTGGCCACCCACCGGTCGTGGATCGCGTCGACCTCGGCAGCGCCCCCGGTGACCATCAGGCCGACCTCGCTCGTCCGTGGCGTCGCCGGGGTGGCGTGCTCGCGGTGGCCCGTCCACACCGCGAACAGCACCCCCGGCGCGACCTCGAAGGCGACGTAGCGGGGGCTGGTGAACGTCGGGGCGATGCCGAACAGCTCGCCGTAGAACGCGGTCGCCGCCCGGGCGTCCTGCACGTACACGAGGAACAGGTTGGGTGCGGGCACGATCGGTCTCCTGGGGGTCGAGGTGCGCTGACCGGTCCACGACACCGCGGAATCACGACAGCTTCCGTCACCTTTTCGCGCAGGATCGTGGCGTGAAGTCGTCCCGGTTGCTGTCCCTGTTGTTGCTGCTGCAGACCCACCAGCGCACGACGACGGCCGAGCTGGCGCGGCGGCTCGAGGTCTCGCGCCGGACCGTGCTGCGCGACGTGGCGTCGCTCGCCGCCGCCGGCGTCCCGGTGTACGCCGAACGGGGGCGGCACGGCGGCATCGTCCTGCTCGCCGGCGCCCGCCTCAACGCCGCCCACCTCGATCCCGGCGAGATCGAGGCGCTGCGCCTCACCGGCCTCGACCGCGACCGGCTGGCCCAGCTCGGCCTGCACGCCGCCGCGGAGCAGGCCGGGCGCAAGCTCGCCGCGCGCGGGGCCCCACCGGGGCCGGGGGCCTCGCTGGCCGATCTCGTCGTCGTCGACAACGCCGGGTGGACGCAGCCACGCGGCGCCACCGACGCCGCCGACCTCGCCGAGGCGTTGCGGCTCGGTCGCCGGCTGCGGATCGCCTACCGCCGCAGCGGCGAGCCCGCGCCGACCCGCGAGCTCGTCGACCCCTACGGGCTCGCCGCCAAGGCGGGACGCTGGTACCTGGTGGCCGACGTCGCCGGCGCCCCGCGCCTGTTCGCACTCGCCCGGCTGACGTCCTACGAGCTGACGAGCGAGCCGTCGCGTCCGCGCGCGGGGCAGACCCTCGCGAGCGTCTGGGAGGCCCTACGCGCGCGGTCCGACGATCGCGGGAACGTCCGCGTGCGCGCGTGGCTGCGCGCCGACCGCCTCGACCTGGCCCGCCGGGTCCTCGGCTCGCGGCTGGTCGACGAGGGGCGGGTCGAGGACGACCGACAGCTGGTGACCGTCGCGTACGAGAGCGTCGAGGGTGTGCGTCAGCTGCTGCAGTTCGGCGACCACGTCGAGGTTCTGGACCCGCCCGAGGCACGCCGGCGGGTCGCCGAGCTGGCGGCCGACCTCGCCCGCCGACACGCCGCCGACCCGGCCCCGAGCTGATCGCGCCGGGGCCGGCCGGTCAGCCGCCGCTGCCTTCGACCTCCGCGCCCGCCGGCACCGCCCGGGAGTCCCGGGTCGCCAGCCAGCCCTCGGGCAACGAGACCGAGCGGCCCGCCGTCGTGCGCCCGCGCGGCTGGCCGAGCACGACCTCGGGGAAGGGCTGGTCGAGGTCGAGGCGGGCGAGCTCGTCGTCGAGCTCGGCCAGCGTCGAGGTCATCGCGAGCGATCGCCGCAGCTCGCCGCCCACGGCGAAGCCCTTGAGGTACCAGGCCACGTGCTTGCGGAACTCGGTCACGCCCCGCTGCTCGCCCTGCCAGTCCGCCAGCAGCCCGGCGTGGCGGCGCATGGTCGCGGCGACGAGCCGCAGCCCGGGCCGTACCCGCTCGGCGCGACCGGCGAAGGCGGCGGCGAGGTCGGCGAACAGCCACGGCCGGCCGAGGCAGCCGCGCCCGACGACCACGCCCGCGCAGCCGGTCTCGGCCACCATGCGGACGGCGTCGTCGGCCTCCCAGACGTCGCCGTTGCCCAGCACCGGGATGTCGAGCAGCTCGACGAGCTCGGCGATGCGGTCCCAGTCGGCGTGACCGCCGTAGTACTCCAACGCGGTACGCCCGTGCAGGGCGACGTGGCGGACCCCGGCGTCCTGCGCGCGGAGCCCTGCCTCGCGGAACGTATGGTGCTCGGCGTCGATGCCCACCCGCATCTTGACGGTGACGGGCAGGCCGCGCGCCTCACGGACGGCGGCACGCACGATGTCGTCGAAGAGCCCGATGCGCCACGGCAGGGCCGCTCCCCCGCCCTTGCGCGTGACCTTCGGGACCGGGCAGCCGAAGTTGAGGTCGACGTGGTCGGCGAGGTCCTCGTCGACGATCATCCGCACCGCCGCGCCGACCACGGCCGGGTCGACGCCGTAGAGCTGCATGGAGCGCGGGCTCTCGTCGGGCCGGAACTCGATCAGCTGCAGCGTCTTGGGATTGCGCTCCACCAGCGCGCGCGTCGTGATCATCTCGCTGACGAACAGGCCGGGGGTGTCGCCCATCTGCTCGCGGCACAACCGCCGGAAGGCAGTGTTGGTGATGCCCGCCATCGGGGCGAGGACGACGGGAACGGCCGCCGCCACCCGCTCGGAGTAGCGCAACGGCGCGGCGGCCAGCACGGTCATGCCGCCACCACCTGCAGAGGTGTGTGCCGGGCCAACACGTCGAAGTCTCGGTCGCGGTGCAGCACCGGCAGATTCACCCGTATCGCTACCGCTGCAAGCAGGCAATTGTTGAGTGCCCTCGGCGTCTTCCCACGACTACGACAACGCCGATACAAGTCGGCCGCGGTCTCGACATCCTCGCGCGGGCGCTGCTCGAGATAGGCACATCCCGCCATCAGCCGCTGCCAGCGTTCGAGCCGTGCCGAACTCGTAGTGCCGCCGAGCACTTCCAGCAGGACCACGTCGGTCACTGCGGCCTGCTGATCTCGGATGGCAGCCCGCACCGCCTCACTGGCCGAGGTGTCGTCCCGACGCAAGTACTCGATCCACGCTGACGAATCGATCAGGAGCATCAGTCGTCCCAGGGCACGTAGCCCGGGCGCACGTCCTCCAGCTCGAGCTCGCCGTCGCCCCAACCAGTGCCCTGCATCGCCAGCATCTCTTCGACGGTCATGGGCTCGATTGACGCGCGCCGCAAGGCGACGTCGACTGCTTCGCGCTTGGTCTTCACGCCGTAGCGGCGCATGACGTTCTGCACCAAGCGGTCGTCGAGTTCGATGTTGGTGCGCGTCATACACCAAGCGTACACATCGTCAGCACCCGAGCAGCTGCCCCGCCAGATAGCCCTCGACCCGGTCCAGCGAGATCCGCTCCTGGGTCATCGAGTCGCGCTCGCGCACGGTCACCGCGTCGTCGTCGAGGGTGTCGAAGTCGACGGTGACGCAGAACGGCGTTCCGATCTCGTCGTGGCGGCGGTAGCGACGCCCGATCGCCTGGGCATCGTCGAAGTCGACGTTCCAGTTCCGCCGAAGCGTGGCCGCGAGCTCGCGCGCCTTGGGCGAGAGGTCGGTGTTGCGCGAGAGCGGCAGCACGGCGGCCTTGAACGGCGCCAGCCGGCGGTCGAGCTTCAGCACGGTGCGCTTCTCCATGACGCCCTTGGCGTTGGGGGCCTCGTCCTCGTGGTATGCGTCGAGCAGGAACGCGAGGACGGCGCGAGTCAGCCCGGCGGCGGGCTCGATGACGTAGGGCGTCCATCGCTCGTTGGCGGCCTGGTCGAAGTAGCTCAGATCGGTGCCGGAGTGCTTCGAGTGCGTCGCGAGGTCGAAGTCGGTGCGGTTCGCGATGCCCTCGAGCTCGGCGAACTGCGAGCCGCCGAACCCGAACGCGTACTCGATGTCGACCGTCCGCTTTGAGTAGTGGCTGAGCTTCTCCTGCGGGTGCTCGAAGCGGCGCAGGTTCGCGGGGTCGATGCCGAGGCCCACGTACCAGTCCCAGCGCTGCTCCAGCCAGTACTCGTGCCACTCGTCGTCCGTGCCGGGCTGGACGAAGAACTCCATCTCCATCTGCTCGAACTCGCGGGTGCGGAAGATGAAGTTGCCCGGCGTGATCTCGTTGCGGAAGCTCTTGCCCGTCTGCGCGATGCCGAACGGCGGCTTGCGTCGCGAGGTGTTGAGGACGTTGAGGAAGTTCACGAAGATGCCCTGCGCGGTCTCCGGCCGCAGATAGTGCACGTTCTCGTCCGACTCAACGGGTCCGAGGAACGTCTTCAGCATCATGTTGAAGTCGCGCGGCTCGGTCCACCGGCCGCGGGTGCCGCAGTCCGGGCATGGGATGTCGGCCAGGCCGTTCTCCGGCGCCCGGCCGTGCTTGCCCTCGTAGGCCTCCTCGAGCTGGTCGGCGCGGTGCCGCTTGTGACAGTTCAGGCACTCGATCAGCGGATCGGTGAACACGTCGAGGTGGCCCGACGCGCGCCACACGTCGGTCGACAGGATGACCGCCGAGTCCAGACCCACGACGTCGTCGCGACCCTGGACGACCGCCTTCCACCACTGCCGGCGAACGTTCTCCTTGAGCTCGACACCGAGGGGGCCGTAGTCCCACGCCGAGCGGGTGCCGCCGTAGATCTCGCTGGAGGGGAAGACGAAGCCGCGTCGCTTGCTCAGGTTGACGACGGCGTCGTTTCTCTTGACGGCGCTGGCGAGGTCGAGGGCTGGCATCCCTCCAGCGTATCGACGTCCCGGCGGCCGGCTCGCCACCGCTCGATCCGGTTCGCGGCGAGGTGGACACCGACGGCCACGAGCGCCCCGGCCAGGCAGTCCGACACGTAGTGCTCGGCCGAGTACACCAACGAGAAGGTCATCAGCAGCGGGTACGCGACCAGCAGCGGGCGCCACCACCGCCGCACGCGGGGCCACAGGAACAGGACGAACAGCATGGTGCCGCCGAGGTGCAGCGACGGCACGGCCGCGACCTCGTCCACGCTCGTCTGCCCCACCCGGACGACGTTCGCGGCGAGATTCAGATGCAGTTCGGCGAAGCCGCGTCCGGAGAGGCGCTCGACGTACTCGCCGGCACCGAAGCGGTGCGTGGTGAAGGCGCCGAGCAGGCCGCCGTCGTAGGACTTGCCGTGGTGCATGCAGTCCGGCGCCGACGGATGACCGGCCACCTCGGCGGCGCTGCAGTTCGCGGCCGCCCACGGGGGCGCGGCGGGGACGAGCGCGAACAACGCAAAGCCCACGAACGACGTCGCCACGAAGCGCAGCGACCACCGGTAGAAGCCGGCCCGGCTGCGCAGCCAGAGCACGCCGGCGGTGACGTAGGGCAGGAAGAAGAACGAGAAGTAGCACAGCGAGACGAGGACGTCCCACCACCGCGGCTGCGGGTACTTCAGGTGCTCCTGCAGCCAGACGGTCGGCTCGTGCCCGGCGAACAGGAACCGGTCGACCTCGAGCTGCGGGTGCCACCAGGTCGGCATGCCCATCGTGTCGGCGAAGCCGCGCAGGTAGTCGTAGGCGACGAGCACCGCGGCGAAGGGCAGGAAGTCGATGAGGACGGTGAACACCGAGCGACGGCCGATGCTGCACGCCAGCAGCAGCGCGGCGATCCACAGCAGCAGGTCCGAGCGCAGCCAGGGGACGCCGTCGAGCACGAAGATCTGCCAGGCCAGGGCGAAGACCCATACCCCGACGAGCCCCCACCGCAGCCCGAAGAGCACGTCGTCGGTGACCCACGACGGCCGCAGCCGACGCATCGAGCGGGTCCAGGCCGCGCCCAGCCGCGCGCCGGGCGCCGTCACCAGCCGGGCTCGCGGTCGCTCGCCCGGGCCACCACGACACCGCCGGGGGCGGCGTCCAGCAGGGCCTCGAAGCCGCCCGGCAGGTCGCGGGCCTCGGCGAGCAACGGAGTCGCGTGCAGCTTGACCTCGTAGTTGCCGAGCGCGCGGCGGTAGGAGCCGACGTCCTCCCACTCGGTCAGCAGCACCCACGCCCGCGTGTCGTCCGTGGAGCGGCCCAGGCTGCCGCGGCGATAGCCCGGTCGCGCGGCCAGCGCCGCGAGCGCCGTGCCCGCCCGCGACTCGAAGTCCGGCGCGTCGGTCTCGAAGTGGGTCAACGCGATCACGGCGCCGCCCCCGGCGTCGGATCGTCCGGCCCGGCCACGACGACCGGCGCGACCGGGCCCGCCGCCCCGAAGCGCCGGTCGCGCTTCGCGTAGTCCAGGCACGCCTGCCACAGGTGTCGCCGGTCGAAGTCCGGCCACGGGGTGTCGATGAACGCCAGCTCGGCGTACGCCGACTGCCAGAGCAGGAAGTTCGAGGTCCGCTGCTCGCCGGAGCTGCGGATGAACAGGTCGACGTCGGGGAGGCCTGGCTCGTCGAGGTAGCGCTCGATCGTCCGCTCGTCGATCTTCGCCGGGTTCAGCCGACCCGCCTGGACCTCGCGGCTGAGCGCGCGGACGGCGTCGACGAGCTCGGCGCGGCCGCCGTAGTTCACGCAGAACTGCAGCGTGAGCCGGTCGTTGTCGCGGGTGTACTGCTCGGCGTCCTCGAGCTGGCTGATGACGCTGCGCCACAACCGCGGCCGCCGCCCCGCCCAGCGGATGCGGATGCCCAGCGCGGCCAGCTCGTCACGGCGGCGCCGGATGACGTCCTTGTTGAACCCCATGAGGAAGCGGACCTCCTCCGGCGAGCGACGCCAGTTCTCGGTGGAGAACGCGTAGGCCGAGACCGTCCCGACGCCGAGCTCGATGGCGCCGTGCAGGACGTCCATCAGGCTGGCCTCGCCGGCCCGATGCCCCTCGGTGCGCGACAGCCCGCGGGCATGGGCCCAGCGCCCGTTGCCGTCCATGACGATCGCGACGTGCCGCGGCACCAGCTCGGCCGGGATCGCCGGCGGCCGCGCCCCCGAGGGGTGGGGCGGCGGATCGGGCCAGCTCGCGCCGGCGGGCGGACGGGGGGCGGCGCTCATCGCGACAGATTATCCGTCGTCCGGTGAGCGAATGCCGTGCCCGGAACATCCCGATTCGACGCTTTGTCGCGATAGCGTGCCCGCATGACGATCTCGATCCCCCGCCCCGCACTCCGCACCCGCGTCCTCACGCTCGGCTCGGCCGCAGCGCTCGCCGTCACCGGCGGCCTCGCGCTCGCCCCCGACGCGCTCGCCGTCACCAAGCTGTCGCAGGCCCAGGCGGCCTCACAGCTGTCGGCGGCCGGCATCACGCACTCGTCGTCGGGGGGCTGCACCACGCGGTCGAACTCGACGTGCACGTCCTACGAGCAGATCAACCAGAGCACGGTCGACGGCGCGGTCACGCTCAAGCGGGCCAGCGGCTGCGCCATCAACATCAGCGGCGGCACCGAGGTGGGTCACGCCAGCGGCACCTACAGCCACTACAACGGCTACAAGATCGACATCTCCAAGAACAGCTGCATCAACGGCTACATCACCGGCAGCTTCACCCGCATCGCCGACCGCGGCGACGGCTACCCGCAGTGGCGCGCCGCCTCGGGCAACGTCTACTGCGACGAGGGCAGCCACTGGGACATCACCTACTACTGACCGGTCCTGCTCCTTCGCGGCCGACTGGCGACTCCCCTCGCCGACTGGCGACTTCCGGCCCGACTGGCGAGCTATAGCTCGCCAATGGCCGCGAAAGTCGCCAGTCGGCTGCGAAAGTCGCCAGTCGGCTGCGAAAGTCGCCGGTTGGCTGCGAAAGTCGCCAGTCGGCTGCGAAAGTCGCCGGTCGGCCGCGAGAGTCCGGTCGGGCGGGTCTCACACCCGGTCGACGAGCGGCAGCGAGCGCAGGCCGCGTTCGAGGTGCCACTGCAGGTGGGCGGCGATGAGCCCGCTCGCCTCGCGACGCGGCCCGGGGCCGCTGGCGTCGGCGACCGGCCAGTCACCGCCGAGCAGCGCCACCATCAGCTCGACCGACGCCGGGGTCGGGCGGGCCGAGCCCGCCGGCCGGCAGCCGTCGCACACCGCGCCGCCGGCGGCGACGTTGAAGGCGACGTGGGGGCCGGGGGCCGAGCACTGCGCACACTCGCGGAGCGCCGGCTCCCAGCCCGCGCCGGCCATGGCCCGGATGAAGAAGGCGTCGAGCACGAGCGCCGGGTCGTGCTCGCCGACGACGAGCGCGCGGAGCGCGCCCACGACGAGCAGGTAGAGGCGGAGCGCCGGCTCGCCTTCCTCGGTCAACCGTTCTGCGGTCTCGCAGATCGCCGACAGCGCCGTCCACCGGCCGTAGTCGTGGGCGATGCGGGCGCCGAACGCGTCGAGCGACTCGGTCTGCTGGACGACGTCGAGCCCGCGCCGGCCGCCGGGCGAGGCCTGCCCCTCGGGCAGCCGACTGTAGAGCTGGACGTCCACGTGGCTGCCCGGCTCGAGCCGTGCGCCGAAGCGCGACGACGTGCGGCGCACCCCCTTGCCGACGGCGCGGACCCGCCCGTGGCGGCGGGTGAGCATGGTGACGATGCGGTCGGCCTCGCCGAGCTTGTGCACCCGCAGGACGACCGCCTCGTCACGGAAGAGCGGCACGACTCAATCGTCGCACCGACCACCGACAGCGGCCGGTTGCGACGCCGCCGCGGCATCGGTGGCGTGCCCGACACCGGCGACCCGGCCGCCCGGTCGCAGCCGGGCGTGCAGCGCGACGGCGAGCGCCGTCATCGCCAGCCCGGCGCCGACGGTGACGAGGAAGGCCCAGCGCGCGCCGTGCGCGTCGGCGACGCCACCGACCAGCGAGGCGCCGGCGCCGTAACCGACGCTGAGCCCCGTCACCAGCCACGCCAGCCCCTCGGTGAGGGCGGCGGCCGGCACCAGCTGCTCGACGAGCCCGAACGCGGTCGTGAGCGTCGGCGCGATCCCGGCACCGACGACGTAGGCGCAGGCCGCGAGGACCCCGACGTTCGTGGCGAGCAGGAACACCGGCGGCAGGACGCCCAACACGACGGCCTGCAGCCTGAACCGGTCCAGCAGCGGTGCGTGCCAGCGGCGCGCACCGTAGAGGAACCCGGCGGTGGCACTGCCGGCGGCGAACGCGGCGAGCACGGCGCCGCTCAGGCCGCGGGAGCCGTGCTGACCGCAGAACGCCACGATCGTGACCTCGGCGCTGGCGAAGATCCCGCCCATCGCCACGGTGACGAGCGTGAGCAGGGGCATGCCGCGTTCGAGCACGGCGGTGCGCTGCCCCCCGACGCGCTTGGCCGGTGGCTCGGAGTCGCGCAGCGAGGCCAGCCACACCGCGCCGGCGAGCACGAAGGCCGCGCCCAGGTACAGCACGAGCACCGGTTCCACCTGCGTGGCGACGAGGGTGGCCACCAGCGGGCCGAGCACGAAGATCGTCTCGTCGAGCGTCGACTCGAGCGAGTAGGCGGTGTGGACCTCGGGGCGGCCGGCGAGGACGTAGGACCACCGGGCCCGCACCAGCGAGCCGACCGACAGGAAGGCGAAACCGCACACAGCGGTGGCCGCGACGAGGACGCCGTCGGGCCAGCGCGCCGTGACCGCGGCGGCGGCGGTCACGGTGGCCGCGACGTGGACGAGCGACGTGGGGACGAGCAGCCGCCGCTGCCCCAGCCGGTCGCTGAGCCGGGCGAGCGCCGGGTTGCCGGCGCCGTTGGCGATGACGTACACGCCGCTCAACACGCCGGCGAAGCCGTAGCGGCCGTCGCGCGCGGACACGATGAGGACCAGGCCGATGGGGTACATGGCGATGGGCAGCCGCATCACCCAGGCGGCGACGCAGAACGAGGCGGTACCCGGCGTCCGGAACACCGCCCGGTAGACGTCGAGCATCTAGAAGCCCAGCCGGTCCAGCTTCTTCGGATCGCGCTGCCACTCGCGCTCGACCGCGACGTGCAGGGCGAGGTGCACCTTCTCGCCCAGCAGCGCCTCGACGCCGCGCCGCGCGGTCGTGCCGATGTGCTTGAGCCGCGACCCCTTGAACCCGATGACGATGCCCTTCTGGCTGTCGCGCTCGAGGTGGATGGTCGCGAAGACCTCCTGCAACCCCGACTCGCGGCGGCGGATCTCGTCGATGGTGACCGCGATCGAGTGCGGGAGCTCGTCGTGCACGCCCTCGAGCGCGGCCTCGCGCACCAGCTCGGCGATGCGGCTCTCGGTGTCGTTGTCGGTGGTGACGTCGTCGGGGTAGAGCAGCGGCCCCTCGGGCAGGTGCCCGGCCAGCACGCCGGCGAGCAGGTCGATCTGGTCGCCGGCCACCGCGGAGACCGGGACGACGTCGGCGAAGCCGCCGTGCTCGTCGCCGAGCCCCGTGACCGCGAGCAGCTGCTCGGCCACCTGCCGCTTGCTCGCGACGTCGGTCTTGGTGACGACGGCGACCACGGGTGCGCGCAGCGCGGCGAGCTCGGCGGCGATGTAGCGGTCGCCGGGGCCGAGCCGCTCGTTCGCCGGCACGCAGAAGCCGACGACGTCGACCTCGGCGAGGGTGGAGCGGACGACGTCGTTCAGGCGCTCGCCGAGCAGCGTGCGGGGCCGGTGCAGGCCCGGGGTGTCGACGAGCACGAGCTGCGCGTCGTCGCGCGTGACGATGCCGCGCACGGCGTGCCGGGTGGTCTGCGGCTTGTCGCTGGTGATGACGATCTTGCTGCCGACGAGGGCGTTCGTCAGGGTCGACTTGCCGGCGTTGGGACGCCCGACGAGCGAGCAGAAGCCGGAGCGGAAGACCATGACGTCCATCCTCCCACCCGGCGATGACACGATTGCCGGCATGCCGACCCGCCGCGCCTTCCTGGGTGCCGCCGCGCTGGGCGCGCTCGCGGGGTGCACGGGCTCGGGTGCCGGCACGCGCCACACGCCGTCGACGGGGCAGGATGCGGGGGTGACCCCGAAGCGGATCGCCTACGGCGACGACCCGTCCCAGTTCGGCGAGCTCACCCTGCCCGGTGGCGCGCCCCGCGGCGTCGTGGTCGTGATCCACGGCGGGTTCTGGCGGGCGCAGTACGACCTGTCGCTGGGCCGGCCACTGGCCACGGACCTGGCCGCGCACGGGTGGGCGACGTGGAACCTCGAGTACCGCCGGGTCGGCGACGGCGGCGGATGGCCGACCACGCTGCGCGACGTCGCGGCGGGCATCGACAGGCTCGGCGACCTCGACCTCGACCTCGATCTCGACACGGCGGCCGTCGTCGCGGTCGGGCACTCCGCGGGCGGCCAGCTCGCCGTGTGGGCGGCGGGGCGCGCCGGGCTGCGCGCGGACGATCCCGGCGCGCGGCCGGCGGTCACGCTCGCGGGTGTCGTCTCGCAGGCCGGCGTGCTCGACCTCGCGACCGCCGCCCGCACCGGCGTCGGCGACGGCGCCCCGCAGCAGTTCGTCGGCGGCGAGCCCACCGCGGTGCCGGAGCGCTACCGGGTCGCCGACCCGATCACGCAGGTGCCGCTCGCCGCCCCGGTCCTGTGCCTGCACGCGAAGGCCGACGCGAACGTGCCCTACGCGCAGAGCAGGGCGTACGTGGCGGCGGCCCGCGACGCGGGCGGCCACGCCGCCCTGCGGACGACCGAGGGCGACCACTTCACCCTTATCGACACCGCGACCACCGCGTGGGCAGCGGCGCGCGACGCGTTGCCGGCACTGGCCGCCGGGCGCCTGCCCGCCTGATTTTGCGCGACTCCGCGCAGAATCAGCGCAGGGTGCCGTCGGGCCCCGCGCGCAGCACCGCAGCGTCGGCCGAGACGTCGCGCACCGCGGCGGTACCGGCGTCGTCGGCCGGATCCTCGCCGAGCACGACCGCCGCCTCGAGCCCCGGCGCCCCGGACGACACCGCCATCGCCACCGCGACCTGCAGCGCCGACAGCTGCAGCGACGTCAGCGCGACCGACGTCGCGACGTAGGTGCGGCCGTCGGCGTCGCGGACCGCCGCGCCCTGCGCGGCGCCGGTGCGGGCGCGGGCCGAACGGGCGAGGGTCACCAGCTTGGCGTCCTCGGGATCGAGCTCGGTCATGGGCGTCCTCGACTGGCAGGGGCGGCGGTCTCGTGTTCGTCGGTGGTCCGGCCGGTGTCGCCGGCACGGTCGGCGTCGCCGGCGCGGCCGGCGTCCCCGGCGGCGACGGCGGCGACGGCGGCGACGGCGTCCCCGCCGGGTTCGACCACCCGGGTGGCCACGATCGAGTCGACTCGGTTGCGACGGCCACCGATCTCGTCGGCACGCAGCTCCAAGCCGTGGACGACGGCGACCGACCCGGCGATGGGCACACGACCGAGCGCCTCGGCCAGCAGGCCACCCACCGTCTCCACGTCGTCGCGGTGGGGGATCTCGATGTCGAAGAGCTCGGCGAGATCCTCGACGGCGAGGCGGGCGGTGACGCGCGCCGCGGCGACCTCGTGCTCGTCCTCGACGAGCTTCTCGATCGGCGGGCGCTCCACGTCGTACTCGTCGGTGATCTCGCCGACGATCTCCTCGAGGATGTCCTCGATCGTGATCAGCCCGGCGGTGCCGCCGTACTCGTCGATGACGACCGCGATGTGCGAGCGCGCTGCCTGCATCTCGCGCAGCAGCGCGTCGACCCGCTTGGACTCCGGCACGTAAGTGACCGCGCGCATGACCTCCTCGACGGTCGTCCCCCTGGCCCGCTCGGTGTCCTGCGCCCGGCGGGCGAGGTCCTTGAGGTAGACGACGCCGACGACGTCGTCGGCGTTCTCGCCGACGACCGGGACACGCGAGAAGCCGCTGCGCAGGGCCAGCGCGAGCGCCTGGCGCACCGACTTGACCTTCTCGATCCACACGACCTCGGTGCGCGGCACCATGACCTCGCGTGCGATCGTGTTGCCGAGCTCGAACACCGACTGGATCATCTGCCGCTCGTCGGCCTCGACGACACCGCGCTCCTCGGCCATGTCGACGAGTTCGCGCAGCTCAACCTCGGAGGCGAACGGCCCGTCCCGCAGCCCGCGGCCGGGGGTGATGGCGTTGCCGAAGAGGGTCAGCAGGGCGGCGAGCGGGTTGAACATCCGGCCGAGCAGCCGCACCGCCGGCGCGGACGTCAGGGCCACCCGGTTGACGTGCTGCAGGCCGAGCGTGCGGGGGCCGACGCCGATCACCGCGTACGAGATCACGATCATCACGACCACGACGAGCAGCGCCACGGGCCAGCGGGTGCCGAACACCGTGCGCGCGGCGATGGCGACGAGCACCGTCGCGGTGAGCTCGCACGCCACCCGCAGCATGAGCAGCAGGTTGGTGTAGCGCGGGCGGTCAGCGACGATCGCCGCGAGCGCCTTGGCGCCGCCGACCTCCTCGCGCACGAACTCGTCCACCCGGGCCTTGGACACCCGGGCCAGCGCGGAGTCGACGCAGGCGAACAGACCGCCGATCGGGACGAGCAGGATGGCGACCACCAGGGCGATCGCCGCGCCGGCGGTCATCCCGTCCCCCGCACCTCTCCGGCCGTGCCGGGCAGGGGGGCGCGGATCGGTCCGACACCGCTCGTCCGCGTCCAGTCGCGCGTCAGCTGCGCCTGCAGGTCGAACATCTCGCGTTCCTCGTCGGCCTCGCCGTGGTCGTACCCGAGCAGGTGCAGGATGCCGTGGGTGCACAGCAGGTGCAGCTCGGCCTGCGTCGAGTGCCCCGCGGACGCGGCCTGGTCGGCGGCCACCGCCGGGCACAGCACGACGTCGCCGAGCATCGTCTCGCGCGGGTTCTCGTCGGTGCCGGGCGGTGCGGACGGATCGACGCGTTCGACGATGCCGCCGGCCCCGCCGTCCGCGGCGTCCATGGGGAACGCCATGACGTCGGTGGGACCGGGGAGGTCCATCCACTGCTGGTGCAGGGCCGCCATGGTGTCGGTGTCGACGAGCAGCACGGACAGGTCCGCGAGCGGGTCGATGCCGAGCGCGTCGAGGACGAAGCGGCCGAGCTCGGCGAGCGCGTGCTCGTCGGCCTCGGCGCCGGACTCGTTGCTGACCTCGACCGACATCAGCGTCGGGAGCTCGGTGCGCTGTTCGACGTGCGGGAGGTGCGCTCGCTGCGCGCGTCGAAGCGCTCGTAGGCGTCGACGATCTCACCCACCAGGCGGTGCCGCACGACGTCGGTAGAGGTCAGGTTGGCGAAGTGGACGTCCTCGACCTCGCCGAGGATGTCGCGCACGACCTTGAGCCCGCTGCGGGTGTTGCCGGGCAGGTCGACCTGCGTGACGTCGCCGGTGACGACGACCTTGGAGCCGAAACCGAGGCGGGTGAGGAACATCTTCATCTGCTCGGGGGTCGTGTTCTGCGCCTCGTCGAGGATGATGAACGCGTCGTTCAACGTCCGGCCCCGCATATAGGCCAGCGGCGCGATCTCGATGGTCCCCGCCTGCATGAGGCGCGGCAGCGAGTCGGGATCGAGCATGTCGTGCAGGGCGTCGAAGAGCGGCCGCAGGTACGGGTCGATCTTGTCGAACAGCGTGCCGGGCAGGAAGCCGAGCCGCTCGCCCGCCTCGACCGCGGGCCGCGTCAGGATGATGCGGGTGACCTCCTTGGCCAGCAGCGCCTGCACCGCCTTGGCCACCGCGAGGTAGGTCTTGCCCGTGCCCGCCGGGCCGATGCCGAAGACGACGGTGTGCTTGTCGATGGCGTCGACGTACCGCTTCTGGTTCAACGTCTTCGGACGGATGTTCTTGCCGCGCCGCGACAGGATGTTGAGGCTGAGCACCTCGGCCGGCCGCTCGGCGGAGTCGGCGGTGAGGATGCCGAAGACGCGCGTGACGGAGTCGGGCGTGAGGTTCTGGCCGGACTTGATCAGCGCGAGCAGCTCCTCGAAGAGCCGGACGGCGTTGGCGTTGTCGGCGGGCGCACCGGTGATGGTGATCTCGTTCCCGCGGACGTGGACGTCGCTGTCGAGCTGCCGCTCGATGACCCGCAACAGTTCGTCCCGCGAGCCGAGGAGGGCCACCATGGCCTGCTCACCCGGCACGACGAGCGTCGTGGACACGCGATCCGCGGTCGGCGCGGCATCGGTTCTGTCGGTCAACGTGAGCTTTCTGGTCGGCGAAGCTGGGCGCCTCCACTGTACCGGCGTCGCCACCCGTTTCGCCCGTCTCGGCCGGGTCAGCCGGGCGGCCACCCCAGGGGGCGGCCGGCGAGCAGGTGCGCGTGCACGTGGAACACGCTCTGCCCGACCTCGGCCCCGGTGTTGAAGACCGTCCGGAAGTGCTCGACCCCGAGTGACGCCGCGGTGCCGCGGATGCCGGCGAGCAGACCCGCGGCGACCGCCGGGTCGGCCCCGGCGGCCACGATGTCGGGCACGTGCGTGCGCGGCACGACGAGCACGTGGGTCGGCGCCTGCGGGTTGACGTCCTCGAACGCGAACGTGTGCTCGTCCTCGTAGACCTTGGCGGACGGGACGTCACCGGCCACGATCGAGCAGAACAGACAGTCCTCGGCCATGGCGCGAGGGTAGCGACCGAACGGAGACCCGGCATGACCCCGCCCGTCGGCAGCCTGCACCACCTCGAGCTGTGGGTCCCGGACGTCGTCCGCGCCACGCGGGAGTGGGGCTGGCTGCTCACCGAGCTCGGCCACGAGCCGTTCCAGGAATGGCCCGACGGGCGCAGCTGGCGCCTCGGCGACACCTACGTCGTGCTCGAACGGTCCCCCGCGCTGGCCGCGGAGCATCACGACCGGCACCGGCCCGGCCTGAACCACGTGGCGTTCCACGCCGGCGACCGGGCCCGCGTCGACGACCTCGCCGCCGCCGCGGCCAAGCATGGCTGGACGCTGCTGTTCGCCGACCGGCACCCGTTCGCCGGTGGCCCGGACCACTACGCCGCCTACCTCGTCAACACCGACGGCTACGAGGTCGAGCTCGTCGCCGCGCCGCTCGCGCCCACCTGACGCCAATGCCCGCGCGGGTTGGCCCCATGCCCGCGCGGTCAGTCGATCTCCGCGACCGCGCGGGCATGGGGCCAACCGGACGCCCGACCGCGCCCGGATGGGGCCGAACCGTCGCGTCGGCGTCAGTCGACGGTGAGCACGAGCTTGCCGCGCACCTGGCCGGCCTCGCCGTGACGGTGCGCCGCGGCGACGTCGGCGAGCGGGAACGTGCGCACCGGGGGCAGTCGGAACGCGCCGGACTCGATCAGCGCGCCGATCCCGGCGAGCGCGTGCAACGCGCGGCCGCTGTCGCCCCGGCTGAAGGTCACGCCGTGCTCCTGCGCCCCCGCGAAGTCGGCGACCGTCACGACGTGCTCGGGGCCGCCCGCGAGCTCGACGAGCTCGGGCAGCACCCCGCTGCCGGCGACGTCGAGCGCCCGGTCGACACCGTCGGGCGCGAGCTCGAGCACGCGGTCGCGCAGCCCCGGCCCGTAGGCGATCGGTCCGGCGCCGAGGGCGCGGACGTAGTCGTGATTGGCGGGGCCGGCGGTGCCGATCACCCGGGCACCGCGCGCGACGGCGAGCTGGACGGCGGCGCTGCCGACGCTGCCGGAGGCGCCGTTGACCAGCAGCGTGCCGCCGTCGACGCCGAGCTGGTCGAGCGCGCGCGTCGCGGTCTCGACGGCGGCCGGCAGCGCCGCCACGTCGGCGAAGTCGAGTGCCGGCGGGATCGGCGCGTAGTGCGACAGCACCGCGAGCTCGGCCTGGGCCGCGCCGTCGGCGGAGAAGCCGAAGACCCGGTCGCCGACGGCCACGTCGGCCACGCCGTCACCGAGCTCGTCGACGACACCCGCCGCCTCGTACCCCAGGGTCTGCGGCAGCTGCTCGTCCATCAGCCCGGCGCGCTTCTTCCAGTCGCTCGCGTTGACCCCGGCCGCGCGGACCGCGATCCGGACCTCGCCGGGACCGGGGTGCGGATCGGGCAGGTCCACGATCTCGAGGACCTCGGGTCCGCCGAACCGGCTGAAACGAGCTGCCCGCATGAGCGTGCCCCTCTCCCGAGGTCGGGTCGCGTGCCTCGGCCCTACGCACGCGCGGTCGGTCGATCCCTACCACCGCGCTCGCGTGGGGCCAACCGTGACGACCGCGTGTCAGCTCCAGCGACCGAGCCGCGGGGACAGCGCCGCCACCGCGGCCGCGCCGGCGGTCGATGTCCGCAGGACGGTCGGCCCGAGCCGGACGGTGCGGGCACCGGCCGCCGCGAACGCGTCGAGCTCCTCGGGGGCGACCCCGCCCTCCGGTCCGACGACGAGCACGAGCTCCCCGACCAGCGGCACCGCCATCGTGGCGACGGCGTCGACGGCGTCCTCGTGCAGGACGGCGGCGCACGCCGCGCGCGCCAGCCGCGCCGCGACGTCGGCCGACGACGCGAGCGCACCGAGGGCCGGGGTGCGCGGCCGGCGGCTCTGCTTGGCGGCCTCGGCCGCGGTGCGTCGCCACCGGGCGAGCGCCTTCTCGCCCCGGGCACCGTGCCACTGCGTGACGCAGCGCGACGCCGCCCACGGCACGATCTCGTCGACGCCGAGCTCGGTCATGATCTCGACCGCGAGCTCGGCGCGCTCCCCCTTCGGCAGCGCCTGGACGACGACCAGGCGCGGCTGCCCCTCGGCGACGAGCTCGCGGCTCGTGACCGCCAGCAGCACGCCGTCGGGCAGCACCGTGCGCACGGTGCAGCGCAGCAGGGTGCCGCGGCCGTCCGCGACCAGCACCGCCTCGCCCGCCCGGACCCGCTTCACCTTCGCCGCGTGATGCCCCTCGTCGCCGCTGAGGTGGACGACACCGCCGTCGGGGATGTCGTCGAGCAGGAACAGCGGCGGCGTCATCGACCCGTCCGCTACTGCCGGAACGCGTCGCGCATCTTGCCGAACAGCCCGGCGTTGCGCGACGAGACCGAGACGTCCTCGGAGCGCAGGTCGGCGAGCTGGCGCAGCAGCCGCTCCTGCTCCTCGTCCAGCCGGGTCGGCGTGCGGACCTCGACGTGCACGTAGAGGTCGCCGCGCACCGAGCTGCGCAGCTTCGGCACGCCCTTCCCGCGCAGGTGCAGGACGGCGCCGCTCTGGCTGCCGGCCCGGATCTCGATCTTCTCCTCGCCGTCCAGCGTGGTCAGCACGAGGTCGCTGCCGAGCGCGGCCGAGGTCATCGGCACGCCGATGGTGCAGTGCAGGTCGGCGCCCTCGCGCGTGAACGTGTCGTGCGGCTGCTCGGAGATCTCGATGTACAGGTCACCGGCGGGGCCACCGCCGGGGCCGACCTCGCCCTGCCCGGCGAGCCGGATGCGCATCCCGTGCTCGATGCCGGCCGGGACGTCGACGGTCTTGGTGCGCCGCGCGCGCACCCGTCCCTCGGTGCCGCAGGTCGGGCACGGCGACGGGATCTGCTCGCCGGTGCCGCCGCAGGCCGAGCAGGCCCGCGTCGTCATGACCTGACCGAGGAAGGAACGCTGCACGCTCTGGATCTCGCCCGCGCCGCCGCAGGTGGCGCAGGTGCGCGGTGACGTCCCGGGCGCGCAGCCCTGGCCGTGGCACGTGTCGCAGAGCACGGCGGTCTCCACCGCGAGCTCGCGTCGGACGCCGAAGGCGGTCTCGTCGAGCGTCAGCGACAGCTGCAGCAGCGCGTCGGCACCCGGTCGCACCCGACTGCGCCGCCCCCGGCCACCGCCCATCGGGCCGCCGTTGCCGAAGAAGGCCTCGAAGACGTCGCCGAACCCACCGAAGCCGCCGAAGCCGCCCGCGGCCCCACCGCCGGCCGCGCCCTGCGAGAGCGGGTCGCCGCCCAGGTCGACGACGCGACGCTTCTCGGGGTCGGAGAGGACCTCGTAGGCGGCGGTGACCTCCTTGAAGCGGTCGGCCGCCGCCGGATCGGGGTTGACGTCCGGGTGCAGCTCGCGGGCGAGCTTGCGGTACGCGCGCTTGAGTTCCTCGGGGGTCGCGTCCTTGCGGACGCCGAGCAGCCCGTAGTAGTCGCGGGGAGCGTCAGCCACCAGTCAGTTTCCGTCCTCGAGAGCGGTCTTGGCACTCGACGATGCCGAGTGCCAGTGTACGGCTCAGCGCTCCTCGAGCAGCGTGCCGACGTAGCGGGCGACCGCCGCCACCCGCGCCATGGTGTACGCGTAGTCCATGCGGCGCGGCCCGAGCACGCCGACCGCGGCCACCGCGGCGCCGTGCAGCCCGTAGCCGCTGGAGACCACCGAGGCCCCGACCAGGCCCTCGTGCTCGTTCTCGTTGCCGATGTGCACGAGCACGTTGGGCGAGGACGAGACCGACTGGTCGAGCAGGCGCAGCAGCACCACCTGCTCCTCCAGCGCCTCGAGCACCGGCCGGATCGCCGGGAAGTCGAGTGTCTGATTGTTCAGGTTGGCCGTGCCGCCCAGCACGATGCGGTCGCTGGAGGGCTCGACCAGCACCTCCAGCAGCACCGACGTGAGCGTGGCGAGCAGGCCCCGCAGCGACGGCTCGACCTGGGTCGGCAGCTCGCCCACGATCTCGGGGGTCTCGGCCAGCGTGCGGTCGCGCAGGCGCGCGTTCAGCGTGGCCCGCAGCTCGTACACCGCGCTCTCGGCGGTCGGTGCGGGCAGGTCGACGAGTCGCTGCTCGACCCGGCCGGTGTCGGTGATCAGCACGAGCATCAGCCGCGTCGTGGAGATCATGACGAGCTCGAGGTGGCGCACCTTGCTGCGCGAGAGCGTCGGGTACTGGACGACGGCGACGTTACGGGTGAGCTGCGCGAGGGCGCGCACCGCCCGGTGCAGGACGTCGTCGAGGTCGACGGCGCCGTCGAGGAACGTCGCGATCGCCCGCCGCTCGGCGCTGGACAGCGGCTTGATCTCGGTCAGCCGGTCGACGAAGAGCCGATACCCCGCGTCGGTGGGGACGCGACCGGCGCTCGTGTGGGGCTGGACGATCAGGCCCTCCTCCTCGAGCGCCGCCATGTCGTTGCGGATCGTGGCCGACGAGACCCCGAGGTTGTGCCGGTCGACCAGGCCCTTGCTGCCGACCGGCTCGCTCGTCGCGATGTAGTCCGCGACGATCGCGCGCAGCACCTCGAGCTTGCGCTCCTCGACTCCCACGCCGCCCAGTCTACGAAGCCGGACCCGGGGACGAGGCGTGACGTAGGGTGCTGTCCGTGATTTTCAAGGCCGTGCGCGAGGGGCGCCCCTACCCCGACCACGGCCTGTCCGCCCGCGACTGGGCCAACGTCGCGCCGCGCACCGTCCGGTTGGACGACCTCACCACGACGAAGCGGCAGCTCGAGCTCGACCACCTGCTCGACGAGGACTCGACGTACTACGGGGACCTGTTCCCCCACGCCGTCCTGTGGCACGGCGAGACCTACCTCGAGGACGGCCTGCACCGCGCGCTGCGCGCCGCCCTGCAGGGCCGCAACACGCTGCACGTGCGGATCCTCGACCTCGACGCGTTCCGCGCCGGCACCCCGCTCGGGCCGCCGTCCCCCTGACGTCGCCGGTCAGGCGACGAGCAGCTCCTTGACCACGGCGTCGGCCATGAGCCGGCCGCGCTGGGTGAGCACGATGCGCCCGCCGTCCATCCCGAACCGGTCGACGAGCCCCCAGCTCGCCAGCTGCGGGACGACCGCGCGGGACCGCTCCGGCAGCGACAGGACGGAGAGCCCCTCGCGGCGTCGCACGCCGAGCATCACGCGTTCGAGCAGCTGCGACTCGTCGTCGAGGGTCTCGCGTCCGGCGGCGGGGCTCTGCCCGGCGTCGATCAGCGCGCTGTAGCGGACCGGGTGCTTGACGTTCCACCACCGCACACCGCCGACGTGGCTGTGCGCGCCGGGGCCGAGGCCCCACCAGTTCGAGCCCGTCCAGTAGAGGTCGTTGTGGCGGCAGCGCGCGTCGTCCCCGCGGGCCCAGTTCGAGATCTCGTACCAGTCGTACCCGGCCGCCCGCAGCGCCTCGTCGGCCATGACGTAGCGGTCGGCGAGGACGTCGTCGTCCGGCGCCGGGACGATCCCCTGGGCCACCTGCCGCGCGAGCGCGGTGCCCTCCTCGACGACCAGGGCGTAGGCGCTGACGTGGTCGGGCCGGGCGGCGACCGCTGCGGCGAGGGAGGCCTGCCAGTCGGCGTCGGTCTCGTGCGGCGCGCCGTAGATGAGGTCCAGGTTGATGTGCTCGAACCCCGCGGCGCGGGCCTCGGCCACCGCCTCCTCGGGGCGCCCCGCGCGGTGCCGACGGTCCAGGACGGCCAGCACGACCGGCACCGCCGACTGCATGCCCAGCGAGATGCGGGTGAACCCCGCCGCGCGCAGCCGCTCGAGGTAGGCGGGCGTCACGGTCTCGGGGTTCGCCTCGGTCGTCACCTCGACGTCGTCGGTGAGCCCGAAGCGCTCGCCGATCTCGTCGAGGATCGCGCCCAGGTGCTCGGCGGGCAGCAGGGTCGGCGTGCCACCGCCGAAGAACACCGTCGACACCGGCGGCAGCCGGTCCCCGAGCGCGTCACCGTCGGTCAGGACGTCGCCGGCCAGCCGCAGCTCGCGCAGCACGGTGTCGGTGTAGCCCAGCCGGCTCACCCCCGGCCCGAGCTCGGTGGCGGTGTAGGTGTTGAAGTCGCAGTAGCCGCACCTCGCCTGGCAGAACGGCACGTGCACGTAGATGCCGAACGGCACGCCGCGCGCCCGGTCCAGGACGGCGCGCGGCAACCGACCGTTCGACGGCGCGGGGTCACCGGTGGGGAGGGCGGGCACGGGTCCCAGTGTGCGCCGTCGGGGCGACGGTCCCGGACACGACGCGCGGTCAGCGCGTCGAGCTCGCTCCCGACGACGGCGCGGGCGGGCGGGACGGCGTGTCGCCCCCTCCCCCGTCGGAGTCCGCGCCCCGCGCGACGTAGCCGACGACCAGCGCCAGGACGAGCGCCACCAGGGCCACGAGCGGACGGCGGACACCACGGCGCACACGTCGACAGTAGGGCGTGTGTTTCCATCGACGGCATGGGGAACTCGCTGCGCGCGGAGACGATCCGCATCGCCGGTCACGACGGGGACGAGATCGAGGCCTACCTCGCCCGGCCCGACGGCGAGACCCGCCGCGGCGGCGTGGTCGTGATCCACCACATGCCCGGTTACGACCGGGCCACGCTGGAGATCGTCCGGCGCCTCGCCGAGCTGGGATACGACGCGATCTGCCCGAACCTGCACTACCGCGAGGCCCCCGGCGCCGCCGCCGACGACGCCGCGGCCGCGAACCGCGCCGCCGGCGGTGTGCCCGACGAACGGCTCACCGGCGACGTCGCCGCCGCCGCAGAGCAGCTGCGCCGGCTGCCGACCGCGAACGGGAAGGTCGGCGCGATCGGCTTCTGCTCCGGTGGCCGGCAGGCCGTCCTCGCCGGGTGCACCGTCGACCTGCAGGCAGCGATCGACTGCTACGGCGCGTTCGTGACCGAGCCCACGCCGGACGACTTCCCCATCTCGGTGGGCAACCTGATCGATCGGGTGCCACAGCTGCGCTGCCCGCTGCTCGGCCTGTTCGGCAACGAGGACAAGCACCCGTCCCCCGCCGCCGTCGACGAGCTGGAGCGGCTGCTGCGCGAGAACGGCAAGACCTCCGAGTTCCACCGCTACGACGACGCCGGTCACGCCTTCTTCGCCGTCGACCGGCCGAGCTACCGCGTCGCCGCCGCCAACGACGGCTGGGAACGGATCTCCGACTTCCTCGTCCGCTACCTCTAGGGGATCTCTCGCATGTGCACCTACGCCACGGTCCGGACCGGCGTCGACGGCAGCGCCAAGGGCCCGAACGGCTCCTGGTTCCACGTCACCGACGCGTGCGTCTACTTCGACCACCCCGTCCACGCGATGGCCGAGCACACCCTCAACATCGACCTGACCTCGGCCACGAAGGGTCCCTCGGCGCGCGTGGCGGTCGAGCTGACCGCGGCGTCGGCGCGCGAGCTCGTCGCCGCCATCTCGGCCGCGCTCGACAGCGCCCCGGCGGACATGACCGGCTGAGCACCCGTCGCTAGGGTCGGCGTCATGCGCGCCGTCTACGCCGAGTCCTTCCACCCCGACGACCCGCTGCAGGGGCTGGTGGTCGGCGAGCGCCCCGACCCGGAGCCGCCGGCGGGCTGGACCCGCGTCGCCGTGCGCGCCGCGAGCCTGAACCATCACGACCTGTGGACGCTGCGGGGCGTGGGCATCAAGGCCGAGCAGCTGCCGATGATCCTCGGGTGCGACGCGGCGGGCGTCGACGAGTCGACCGGTGACGAGGTCGTCGTCCACGCGGTGATCAACGCCGAGGGGTGGACGGGCGACGACACCGTCGACCCGTTGCGCTCCCTGTTGTCGGAGCGGCACCAGGGCTCGCTCGCCGAGTACGTCATCGTGCCGAAGCGCAACGTCGTGCCCAAGCCGGCCGACCTGTCCTTCGCCGAGGCGGCGTGCCTGTCGACGGCGTGGCTGACCGCCTACCGCATGCTGTTCGTGAAGTCCGGCCTGCGCCCCGGTCAGTCCGTGCTAGTGCAGGGCGCCGGCGGCGGCGTCGCCACCGCCTGCATCACGATGGGCCGGGCCGCCGGGTTCCGCGTGTACGCGACGGCGCGCACCGAGGAGAAGCGCCGCAAGGCGGTGGAGCTGGGCGCGCACGAGGCGTTCGAGTCCGGTGCCCGGCTGCCCGAACGCGTCGACGCCGTCATGGAGACCGTGGGCGAGGCCACATACGCGCATTCGGCGAAGTCGCTGAAGCCCGGCGGGCGCATCGTGATCTCCGGCGCGACGTCGGGGCCGAACCCGCCCGCCGACCTCAACCGGTTCTTCTTCCTGCAGCTGCAGCTCGTCGGCTCGACGATGGGCACGAAGGCCGAGCTCGCCGACATGATCGGCTTCCTCGCCGCCTCCGGCCTGCGGCCGCTCGTCGACCGGACGCTGCCGCTGGAGCGGGCCGCCGACGGCCTCGCCGCGATGGCGTCCGGCGACCTCGTCGGCAAGATCGTCCTGGAGGTCTGAGCGCGGGCCGGGGACACCTCCCCATGCGCCCGCCTCGCCCCGCGCGGCCGGATCGGCCAGGATCGGATCATGGGCGGTAGCGGCGAGACCATCATCCCCGAGGCGTTGATCCAGTTGGCGAACCAGCTCGACGACGCGGTCGGCCCCGAGCTGGACCGGGCCAAGGCGTCCTTCGAGGCGGCCGAGATCTCCGGCGACAAGTTCAGTCAGGCCGGCCTGTCGCTGCAGGTGGTGTATCCGGGCACGCGCGAGTGGGCGATCGCGGACGCGCAGTCCAAGCACGACGAGCTCCGCGCGATCACCGACAAGCTCGCCGCGACCGCCACGCTGTGGGCGCGGGCCGAGTCCGACAACACGATCGTCGAGATCTGACGGGAGGACGTCATGGGTGCAGCAGGGTACGTCGCCGACACCATCGTCGACCGCGCCGTGCAGGCCGCGGGACTGATGCTGATCCCGGCCGACGTCTTCCCGCCGGTGTGGGGCATCAACCTGCTCATGCCCGTCGGCAAGGGCGGCCCCGGGACCATCGCCGAGGGCGCGGCCAGCTGGCTGGACGGCGCCGAGGCGCTCGGCCGCGCGCGGGCGCAGGTCGACTCGCTGTGCGCGTCGCTGGGCCGGGACGCGTGGGACGGCGCCGACCGCGAGCTGTTCGACGTGCGGGCTCGCGAGTTCTCCGCGCAGCTGGACACCGCGAGCACCTTCGCCGAGGTCGTCGGCGCCACCCTCGCCGGGCTCGCGGTGCCGCTCGGCGCGTACGGCGGCGTCTGCCTCGGCATCGGCGGCGTCCTGCTCTCCGAGGCGCTGGCGTTCGAGGCGGCGGTGGCGAGCGTCGTCGGCAACCTAGGCCCGTCCGAGGCCGCGTACGCCGCCGGGTGCGCCACCGCGGCCACCTGCCTGGCCGTCCTCGGCGGGGTCGTCGCCGGCTACGCCGCGTTGCTGCAGACCGCCGCCGCCGTCCTCGGCGTCGGCAGCCTCGTCGACGTCCACGAGCAGGCCGAGCACGGTGACACCTCGGCACTGTCCACGTACGGCAAGGCACAGGTCGACGGTCTCGGCGAGGTCGGCAAGAACCTCGAGGGCTTTGCCGCCGGCGTGGCCACCGACGCGATCGCCAGCAAGCTGCCCGGCACCGGCAACGCCTACGTCGACAACCTCGTCGGCGGCGAGTTCTCCTCGCGGCTCGGCGACGTCAACTCCGCGGTGGTCGACGGCGTCTCCGGCGAGGGGCCGGGTCAGGTGCTGAAGGACCTCAGCGGCTACGGCGACGAGATCGACGCGGTCGAGGACCTGTTCGACGGCGACCAGCCCCCGCCCAACGACCACGACGACGTCCACTACGACCTGCCGCCGACGCCACCGACGTCGCCGCCGAACCCCGTGCAGCCGTTGCCGCCGGCCACCGACGACGGTCCGGGCATCGTGCCCATCCCGCCCGCGGACGAGGACGACTACCAGGTCATCCCCGTCGGGTCCGACATCAACGACGGCTCGTCCGGCGCCGGATCGGAGCAGCAGGCATGACCGGCGCAACGGGCGGGCTGGGCGGCGCCGACGCCGTCGAGCGCTTCCAGCGCACCATCGACGGCCTCGAGCAGGAGCTGTCGGACTCCACGCGACGCATGGAGCGCGCCCGCGACATCGGCAGCATCGTCGCCGACGTCGTCGGTGCCGCGCAGACCGAGGACGGCCACGTGCGCGTCGAGTTCACCGCGCAGGGCGTCCACGACCTCGTCCTCGACCCCAGGGCCATGCGGCTGGGCTCGGCCGATCTCGCCGCCGCCATCAAGGCGACCATCGCCGACGCCGCCGCGGACTACCAGCAGCGCACCCTCGACGCCATGCGCGAGGCCGGGCTGGTGCCCTCGGCCGAGGAGCAGCAGCGCCGCCTCGACGAGGCCGTCGCCCAGCTCGGTGACGCGCAGCGGCAGTTCACCACGTCGCTGCGCTCGGCGGCCGAGGTGATGGGCCGGGCCGCGCAGGCCCGCCCGCCTCGGCCCTGAGGCGCGTCTGCCGGGCGGCCACCGTCCCCCGTGGCGTCGAGGTCTTCCGCGAGTGTCACACGGCGCGTATGCGGCCCGTATACGGGGCGTATACGGGCCGTGCGACAACGGCGAGACCACCACAGCGCGGCACGACGACGACCGCCGGACGAGCGCGGCGCGTCACCCCACCAGCACGACGGCCAGGGCGACGAGCACGGCGAGCATCACCGCGCCGCCGACCAGCAGCCCGACGAGCAGGGCACGCTGCGAGCGCGCGGTCGCCGCGGGCACGGCCGCGACGGTCGCGCGCGCCCGCTCGACGACGTACCGCTCGCCGCGGGCGCTCACGACGAGGCAGTCGGCGGGCGTGGCGCGCAGCACCGGCGCGCCCATGTCCCCGGCCACGGCGCCGGCGACGAACACCTCGGCACCTTCTTCGAGGATCCACTCGCGGCGCAGCGTGTAGGTCGTGACGCGAAACTCGCCCTCCGCGCCGTCGACGGGGACGACCGGCGTGTCCACGTCGGCGCGGGCCGGGTCGACGAGCACGGCGCCCCCGCCGCCCACCACCGCGAACGGCTCGCCCGACTCGTGGTCGGTCGCCTCCGCGGCGGGGAAGCCGACGTCGGAACCGACCACCGGCGGGATGGCCGGTGTCGGCACCACGCCCACACCCAGCGTCTGCCAGGCGGGGTGACGGGCCTCGAGTACGCGGAACCACACGCACGGCTGGCCCGAGAGCGGCGCGGTCAGCAGGCCGCCGGGCCCCGCCGCGGCCGTCCCCACGGTCCGGACGACGGTTCCGGGGCGCGCCGCGCCCGGCGCGACGGGGGTCGAACGGCCGAGGGTCGCGAGGACGGCGGCGTGGTCGGGCAGCAGCTGACCGGGGTTGCGCACCCCGGCACGCTATGACACCCCGCCGGCGCGGGGAGTCGCGGTGTCAGTGCAGTGCGACGTCGGCGAGCAGCGCGCGGTGATCGGAGTTGGGCAGGTCCAGGGTGCGGGCCGCGGTACCGGTCGCGTCGCGCAGCAGCACGTGGTCGATGCCGATCACCGGCCCGTACCAGCGGTCGGCCGGGTAGCTCGGCAGGTACCCCTCCCCCGCCTGCTGCGCGGCGTCGCCGTACCCGTCGGCGAGCAACCCACGGAACTGGGCGTGGTCGACGGTGGCGTTGTAGTCCCCCGCCGCGAGCACCGGGCCGTCGACGGGCTGGGCCCGCAGCAGCGTCCGCAGGCGTGGCACCTCGGCCAGCCACCGGCGTTCGGGGAACGGCCACGGCGGGGTCAGGTGCACCGCGAGGAAGGTGAGCGGGCCGCCGGGTGCCGCCACCCGCGCCCGGACGGTCCCCAGCCAGAAGCCGGGGACGTCCTGCGTTCCCGAGAGCGGCCAGCGGCTCCAGATACCCGAGCCGCTGCCGCCGTCGGGCAGCGGCCGCAGGTAGTGGTAGGGCAGCGAACGCGACAGGCCGGCGGCGACCAGTCGCCGGGCCTCGGCCGTCGTCAGCTCCTCGGTCGCGAGCAGGTCGGCGCGCTGCTCGCGGACGAGACGAACCAGCCCGGCGGGGTCGGCGTGCCCGACGCGCAGGTTGGCCTGCAGCACGCGCACCGTCCGCCCCCGTGGTGCCGTGTCGGCGATCGTCGGCGGGAGCTGGACCGTCAGGACCAGCACCGTCGCGAGCACGGCGAGGGCGGTGAGCAGCCACCGGCGGACGAGCACGGCGAGCACCAGGGCGACCGGCGCCGCCCACATCGCGAAGTGGGCGAGCGCGGCGGCGATCAGCAGCCACTGCGGCGTCCAGCCGTAGGCGTGCAGCACCAGCGTGCCCCACGCCACGACGGTCGTCCCGAGCGCGAGCAGGGTGAGCACGACCCGGGCCGGGCCGTCCCCGGCGCGCCGCAGTCGCAGCGCGTCCCGCATCGGGCGCATTCGGGCGGTGCTACTTCTTGGCCGGCTCGGCGTCCGAGGTGGAGAGCGCTGCGATGAAGGCCTCCTGCGGCACCTCGACACGGCCGACCATCTTCATCCGCTTCTTGCCTTCCTTCTGCTTCTCCAGCAGCTTGCGCTTGCGGGTGATGTCACCGCCGTAGCACTTGGCCAGGACGTCCTTGCGGATCGCGCGGATGTTCTCGCGGGCGATGACGCGCGACCCGACCGCGGCCTGGATCGGGACCTCGAACTGCTGGCGCGGGATGAGCTTGCGCAGCTTGACGGTCATCGACGTGCCGTAGCCGTAGGCCTTGTCCTTGTGGACGATGGCGCTGAACGCGTCGACCGGCTCGCCCTGCAGCAGGATGTCGACCTTGACGAGGTCGGAGACCTGCTCGCCGGCGAGCTCGTAGTCGAGGCTGGCGTAACCGCGGGTGCGCGACTTGAGCTGGTCGAAGAAGTCGAAGATGATCTCGGCCAGCGGCAGCGTGTAGCGCAGCTCGACGCGCGTCTCGGACAGGTAGTCCATGCCGCCGAGGGTGCCGCGGCGGTCCTGGCACAGCTCCATGATCGCGCCGATGTACTCGCTCGGGGCGATGATCATCGCCTTGACGATCGGCTCGTGCGTCTCGGCGATCTTCTTGCCCGCCGGCCAGTCGGACGGGTTGGTGACCACGTGCTCGGTGCCGTCCTCGAGCAGGACGCGGTAGACGACGTTGGGCGCGGTGCTGATGAGGTCGAGGTCGAACTCGCGCTCGAGACGGTCGCGGGTGATCTCGAGGTGCAACAGGCCGAGGAAGCCGCAGCGGAAGCCGAAGCCGAGCGCGGCGCTCGACTCGGGCTCGTAGGTGAGCGCGGCGTCGTTGAGGCGCAGCTTGTCGAGCGCGTCGCGTAGCAGCGGGTAGTCCGACCCGTCGATCGGATACAGCCCGGAGTAGACCATCGGCTGCGGGTCGCGGTAGCCGCCGAGGCTGTCCTGCGCCGGCTTCGCCGCGTCGGTGACGGTGTCGCCCACCCGGCTCTGCCGGACGTCCTTCACGCCGGTGATGAGATAGCCGACCTCGCCGACCGACAGGCCGTCCGTCGGCACCGCCTCGGGCGAGATGACCCCGATCTCGAGCAATTCGTGCGTGGCCGCCGTCGACATCATCTTGATGCGCTCGCGGGGCGTGAAGTGACCGTCGACCACGCGGATGTAGGTGATGACGCCGCGGTAGATGTCGTAGACGGAGTCGAAGATCATCGCCCGGCCAGGGACGTCGGGGTCGCCCACGGGGGCGGGGACGTCGCGGCAGATGACGTCGAGGAGCGCCTCGACGCCCTCGCCGGTCTTGGCGCTCACCCGCAGGACGTCGTCGGGCTCGCAGCCGATGATGTGGGCGAGCTCCTCGGCGTAGTAGTCGGGCTGCGCGGCGGGGAGGTCGATCTTGTTCAGGACCGGGACGATCTGCAGGTCGTTCTCGAGCGCGAGGTAGAGGTTGGCGAGCGTCTGCGCCTCGATGCCCTGCGCGGCGTCGACGAGCAGCACCGCGCCCTCGCACGCGGCCAGGCTGCGGCTGACCTCGTAGGTGAAGTCGACGTGGCCGGGGGTGTCGATCATGTGCAGCACGTGCTCGACGCCGGTCTCGCGGCTCGTCCACGGCATCCGGACGTTCTGCGCCTTGATGGTGATGCCGCGCTCGCGCTCGATGTCCATCCGGTCGAGGTACTGCGCGCGGGCCTGCCGCTCGGTGACGACGCCGGTGAGGCCGAGCATGCGGTCGGCGAGCGTCGACTTGCCGTGGTCGATGTGGGCGATGATGCAGAAGTTGCGGATGATCGCCGGGTCGGTGCGTCCGGCCTCAGTCATGCGTCCAGTGTTCCATGGGGGGCGGCGCCCCCTGGGAATGCCCGGGACCGCCAGCACGTTACGGTTGAGACTTCAACTACTACCGAGGGGACCTCAGCATGCGCATCGCGGTGTACGGCGGGACGGGCCAGGCCGGGACGGAGATCGTGGCCGAGGCGGCGCGTCGCGGCCACGAGGTGACGGCACTGAGCCGGCGCGAACCCACCGCCGAGCTGCCCGCCGGCGTCACGTGGCGCCACGGCGAGCTCACCGACACCGCGGACGTCGCGGCGGTCGCCGGCGGTGCCGACGTGGTCGTCACCGCGTTCGGACCGTCGCGCGAGCCGGGCGGGAACCCCGGCGCGTTCGCCTCGCAGCTCGTCCCGTTCCTGCACGCCCTGAACGGCACCCCGGTCCTCGTGGTCGGCGGCGCCGGCAGCCTGGTCGACGCCGACGGCGTGCGTCTCGTCGACGGCCCCGAGTTCCCCGACGCCTACAAGGCCGAGGCACTCGCCGCCGCGGACGCGCTCGCGGCCGTGCGCGACCTCGGCGACGAGGTCGCGTGGACGTTCCTCTCGCCCGCGCCGGTCATCCAGCCCGGCGAGCGCACCGGCTCGTACCGCTCCGGCGCAGACAGCCCGGTGGGGACGTCCATCTCGTTCGCCGACTTCGCCATCGCCGTCGTGGACGAGGTCGAGCGGCCGACGCACCGCCGGCAGCGCTGGACCGTCGCGACCGACTGACCCGCGGCGCGGGGGGATAGCCTGCACCCCATGCGCGAGATCGTGGTGTTCTCGGGAAGCGCCCACGTGCCCCTCGCCCGCAGCATCTGCGACGCGCTGGGCGTGCCGCTGTCCCCGGTCGAGATCCGCCGCTTCAGCAACGACTGCCTGTACGTGCAGCTGCAGGAGAACTGCCGGCAGCGCGACGTGTTCGTGGTGCAGCCGCTCGTGCCTCCCACGCAGGAGCACCTGATGGAGCTGCTGTTGATGCTCGACGCCGCCCGCGGCGCGTCGGCCTCGCAGGTGACCGCGGTGATCCCGCACTACGCGTACGCGCGCTCGGACAAGAAGGACGCGTCGCGCATCTCGATCGCCGGCCGCCTGGTCGCCGACATGCTGACGACCGCGGGCGCCGACCGGGTGCTCACGATGACCCTGCACGCGCCGCAGGTGCACGGCTTCTTCTCGGTGCCCGTCGACCACCTCACCGCGATCGGCGAGCTGGCCGACCACTTCCGCGGCCGCGACCTCAGCGACACCGTCGTGGTGTCCCCCGACCTCGGCAATGCCAAGACCGCGACCCAGTTCGCCCGGCTGCTGGGGCTGCCGGTGGCCGCGGGCTCCAAGCAGCGGGTCGCCGACGACCGCGTGGTCATCGACGCCATCGTCGGCGACGTGCGCGGCAAGCGCGTCATCGTGCTCGACGACGAGATCGCGACCGGCGGCTCGATCGTGGAGCTGCTGGGCAAGCTGACCGAGGAGGGCTGTCCGGACGCCGCGGTCGCGTGCACGCACGGACTGTTCGCGGGCAAGGCGGTGCCCCGGCTGCGCGACCATCCGCTCGTGAGCGAGGTCGTCACCACCGACACGGTGCCGCCGCCGGCCGAGGACTGGCCCGCGCTCACCGTCCGCTCGGTCGCGCCGCTGTTCGCCGAGGCCATCACCCGCATCCACGGCGGGGAGTCGATCAGCAGCCTGTTCGACGGCGTCGACCCCACGCACGGGCCGCCGCAGCCGCAGCTGCCGTTCGCGGTCCCCGGCTGAGGGCCACGCGCCGGGTCTCGTCCCGGGACGCGGCGCGGTCGGGCAGGATGTCGGCCATGACCGACCCACGAGCCGTTGTCGAGATCCGGGTGCCCGCCGTCGAGCTGAAGAAGGGCGACCTGGTGAACACGCAGCCGGGCGAGGACGACTGGCAGGAGGTGCTCGGCGTCTACCGCACCGCCACCGACGCCCGCAGCACCGAGATCCAGTCGCTCGTGAACTCCCTCGGCGGTCGCTACGTCGTCGTGCAGCTGACCGACCTGCTGCCGGTCGACGGCGGGGTGTACTTCGCCGACGACGGCACGCCGATGGTCTACGGCGACGAGGAGGACGGCGACCGGGCCGTGGCCGAGTCGGTCAGCGAGAGCAACGGGGTGCGCACGTACCTGTTCACCCGCTTCGAGCTCGTCAGCGTCCGCGCCACATCCTGATCCCACCGCCCAGGGGGATTTGGGGCACCCGCGTGGCCGCTGATACTCTGGCGCGGTTGTCTGCTCGCCGGAACGAGGTTCGAGACCGCGGGCATCGCCGAGCGAACGATCACCAGAACGAGGCTTTCCTTCCGTGGCAAACATCAAGTCCCAGATCAAGCGCATCCGGACCAACGAGGTCGCGCGCCTGCGCAACAAGAGCGTCAAGTCCGAGCTCAAGACCGCGATCCGGCGTTTCCGCGAGGCCGCCGACGCCGGGAACAAGGACGAGGCGCTCACCGCGCTCGCCAAGGCGTCCCGCGACCTGGACAAGGCCGCCAGCAAGGGCGTCATCCACGCCAACCAGGCCGCGAACAAGAAGTCGGCCATGGCGCAGCGCGCCAACTCGCTGTAACCACCCACCAGCACCGCCGAGCCGCGTGACCCTCCGGGGTGACGCGGCTCGGTGTCGTCACGGACCCGCGTCGAGCGTCGGGCCGCCCGCGTCGCGGAGCCGCGTTGTGGCGTCGTGGAGCCGCGTTGTGGCGTCGTGGAGCCGCGTCGTGGCGTCGTGGAGCCGCGTCGTGGGTCGCCGCGGTGGGCGGCCGTCTCGGAACCGTGCCGGTCAGTGGCCAGCGGTCATCGGTCGGCGCGCGCCGCGCCGATCCGGCGCACGGCGTGCTCCAGCGCGTACGCGGGGTCGACCGCCTGCCCCTTCACGTCGGCGTTCAACGTGGCGACGACACCGAGGGCCTGCCGCAGCCCGGTCTCGGACCAGTCGCGGCCCTGGCTGCGCGCGCGCTTGACCTTCCACGGCGGCATGCCGAGGCGCTTGGCCAGGTCGTACTCGCTGCCGCGGCCCGCCGACCACACGCGCGCCACCGAGCGGACCCCGTCGGCCAGCGCGTCGGCGATGACCACGTACGGCACCCCGATCGCGAGCGCGTGCCGTAGCGCCTCCAACGCCGGCCCGCTGCGGCCGACGACCGCGAGGTCGGAGACGGCGAACCCGCTGACCTCGGCCTTGCCCTTGTGGAACCGGCGGACCAGGTCGAGGCCGACCTCTCCCCCGCCGGCGTCGCTGACGAGCTGACCGGCCACGCCGGCGAGCTCGCGCAGGTCGCTGCCCACGGCGTCCATCAACACGCTCAACGCCTCGCCCCCGATGCGGCCACCTGCCCGGCGTATCTCGTGGCGCACGAAGTCGGCACGGTCGTCGGCGCGGGTGAGCTTGGCGCAGCCGATCTCCAGGGCCTTGGCCTTGCGGGCGGTCTCGAGCAGCGCCTTGCCCTTGGCGCCGCCGGCGTGCTGCAGCACCACGATCGTGCCCTCGGCCGCCTGCTGGACGTAGGGCGTGAGCACGGCCGCGCCCGCTACCCGCACGTCCTGCGCCGCGCGCACGATCAGCAGCCGCGAGTCGCCGAACAGCGACGGACCCAGCAGCTCGTGCAGCTCGGAACCCTCGATCTCGCCGCCGGTGCGCTCGGTGACCACCGTGTCGGCATCGGCGCGGACCGCAGCGGCGGTGATCGCGCCGATGGCGCGGTCGACGAGGAGGTCCTCGTCGCCGACGAGCAGGAGTACCGGCGGCAGCGGCTCGGGCAGATCGTCGGTTCCGACCGGGCGTGCAGGCATGGCGCCATCCTCGCACCGGCCGCCGACGCCGTCAGGGGGCGGTCGGACGGCCTCGGCACCGCGCCGGCCGCCGTCCGCTCACTCGCCGCGATGCCGTGCACGACGGTGCTCACACCCCCGTCGGCCGACACCACGGCGACGTCGCCGTCGCGGTCGGTGCGCAGCAGCGGGACGCCGAGGCGGGCGAGCTCGCCCAGCAGCACCGGGCTGGGGTGGCCGTAGTCGTTGTGCAGGCCGACCGAGACGATCGCCACCCGCGCGTGTGCCGCGGCGAGGAAGGCCGGGTCGGAGTAGGCGCTGCCGTGGTGCGGCACCTTGAGCACGTCGGCGCGCAGGTCGACGCCGGAGCGCTCGAGCGTCCGCTGTGCCTCGATCTCGGCGTCGCCGGGCAGCAGGATGCGCACGCCCGCGACGGTCGCCCGCAGCACCAACGAGGAGTTGTTCGGGTCCGAGCGCGTGCCGTGATAGGCCGCGCGCGGGCCGAGCACCTCGATCGTCACGGCACCCACCCGCAACCGGGTGCCCGGCGCCGGCGTGCGCAGGATGCGGTGGCGCTGCTCGCTCGCCCGCAGCGCCAGCTGCAGGCCGGTGGCCGGATCGGGCAGCGGGCCGGTGAGCACCTGCCCGACCGGCCGCCCGCGCACCGCTCCGGCCAGGCCGCCCACGTGGTCGAGGTGCAGGTGGGTGAGGACGACGAGCGGCAGCGACGTCACCCCGAGCTCGTGCAGGCACCGGTCCACCGGCACCGGATCGGGGCCGGCGTCGACGAGCACGCCGGCGTGACCGCCCGCGTCGAGGACCAACGCGTCGCCCTGGCCGACGTCGCAGGCCGCGAACACCCACCCTGTGGGCGGCCAGCCCGACGTCAGCGCGCGCACCGGCAGCAACACCACGGCCACGGTGACCAGGGCCGCGGCCAGGGCGTAGCGGAACCCGGCGCGCAACGCGAGGACGCCCAGCACGGCCAGCACCCCGAGCAGCGCGAGCGCGCCGGTGCTGCCGCCGAGCCAGGGCAGCGTCGCGCCGGGCAGGCCGCCGAACAGGTCGGCGACCCCGGTGAGCCAGCGGCACGGCCAGCCCGCCAGCCAGGCGAACAGCTGGCCGGCCGCGAGCCAGCCCGGCGCGACCACGGCCGCGGCGAAACCGAGGACGGTCGTCACCGCCACCACGGGCTCGGCCAGCACGTTGGCGACCACCGCCACGACGCTGATGCGCCCGGACAGCCCGGCGACGACGGGTGCGGTGACCAGGTGGGCGGCCGCGGCCACCGCGACCGACTCGGCCAGCCCGGCGGGCACGCCCCGCGCCCGCAGCGCGCGGGCCCACCCCGGCGCCAGGACGAGCAGCCCCGCCGTGGCCAGCACCGACATCGCGAACGACGCGCTCGTGGCGAGCGTCGGATCCCACACGAGCAGGGCGAGCGCCACCGCCGCGAGCGCCGGCAGCGCGGCGCGGGGCCGCCCGGCGGCCAGCGAGACAAGCGCGATCGAGGCCATCGCGGCCGCCCGCAGGACGCTCGGCGACGGTCGCGCGACGACGACGAACGTCAGCAGCACCAGACCGCCGAGGACGGCGCACACCCACGGCCGCACCCGCAGCCGGCGCAGCACGAGCAGCACCGCGCCCACCACGATCGAGCAGTTGGTGCCGCTTACCGCGACCAGGTGGGTGAGACCGGCGGCCCGGAAGTGCTCGGCCAGCACCGGGTCGAGGTTCGCGGTGTCGCCGTCGACCAGCCCGGGCAGCAGGCCGCGTTCCTGGTCCGGCAGCACCACGACCGCCCGGCGCAGCGAGGCCCGCACCGTGCCCGCCGCGCGCTGCCACCACGGCGGCTGCCCGAGCAGCCGTGGCGGGTCGCGGCCGAACAGGGTCACCGACAGCACCCCGCCGTCGAGGTCGGGCTGCAGCGCCCCACGCAGCCGCACCCGCTGGCCGGGCAGCACGTCGCGCCAGTCGTCCGCGTCGCCCAGGACCAGCACGTCGCCGTCGACGACGGCCGGCGGCTGCCGCTCCGACACGCTGACCTCGAGCGCGGCGGTCTCGACCGCGACGCGCGGCGCACCGGCGGGGCCCTTGGCCGCCAGCACCCTGGGGTCGGCGGTCACCGACGCCTCGAGCACCACGGTGGCGTGCTGCCGGGCGAGCTGCTGCAGCGGCGCGGCCCGCGCGTGGGCCAGCCGGGCCGCGAGGGGAAGCAGCACCAGTGCCGTGCAGCAGCACGCGAGCGCGGCCGCCCGCAGCAGGCCGGCCGAACGCATTCCCGCCCCGGACGTCCGGCCGCGGGTCGCGACCAGCAGCAAGGCGGCCACGCCCGCGGTCAGCGCGGTGGTCACGAGTGCCGCCGCGGGGGTAGCGGAGTCCACCAGCAGGAAGGTGGCGAGCCACGCCGCCCCCGCACCCACCGCGAGCCGGGCGTCGAGCGGCTCG
Source organism: Jatrophihabitans endophyticus (assembly GCF_900129455.1). Lineage (NCBI taxonomy): Bacteria > Bacillati > Actinomycetota > Actinomycetes > Jatrophihabitantales > Jatrophihabitantaceae > Jatrophihabitans > Jatrophihabitans endophyticus. The sequence goes on along the minus strand of NZ_FQVU01000003.1, from coordinate 87,964 downwards.
ACCGCGCGGTCGCGATCCGCCCGAGGTGGTGTCACACCGTCACCAGCGGCTTGAGTCGCGTGAAGGTGACCGTGCCGATGCCCGACACGTCGTCGAGCTGGTCGACGCTTGCGAACGACCCGTGCTCGGTGCGGTAGTCCAGGATGCGCTGCCCCAGCGCGGGGCCGATGCCGGGCAAGGTCTCCAGCTGATCGAGGGTGGCGGTGTTGAGGTCGACGAGCCCGCCCGACGCGCCGCCGCCACTCGACGGCGAGGCACCGGCCGGGGACGGCCCGCCCGGAGCCGGGGCGGCCGCGCCGGGGCGGCCGACCGCGATCTGCTGCCCGTCGACCAGCCTGGCGGCCAGGTTCAGGCTGCTCAGGTCGACGCCGCGACGCGCGCCCCCGGCGGCCTTCAGCGCGTCGTCGACGCGGGCGCCGGCGGGCAAGCGGTACAGGCCTGGCCGGCGCACCTTGCCCGCGACATCGACCACCACGAGCGCCCCGCCGGCCGCGCCGGAGGAGCTCGACACCGCCCCGGAGGGGTGCACCCCGCTCGGCTGCACACCGCTCGGGATGGCTCCGCCGGCCGACGGCACGAGCGCGGACGCGCCCGGCACGGTCGGCTCCGGCTCGGCCACCGGCATGCTGCGCGGCCGGGAGGAGAGCACCCACAGCCCGGTGAGCACCGCCGCCACCACGACGACGACTCCGACGGCCACGACCGAGCGGCGCCCCGGGTCGATCCGCACCCCGAACCGGCTCGGCCGCGGCTCGCCCGGCGTGGCCCGACCCGACACGTCGTCGGTGCCGACGTCGCGCGGCCCGGCTTCGTCGCCGACCACGGCGCGCACCCGCGCGGCGACGCGTTCCGCCTCGCCCCGCAGCCCATGCCGTCCCTCTCGCACGCGCCGAACGCTAGGTCGCGCCACGACCGGTCGGCCGCCGCCGCGACCGGCTGTGGACGGCGTCGAGGGGTGTGTACGAGCGGAGCCGGAATCGTCGTCGCGGTGTGCTAGCGGGGCGGACCCCGACTCAGCCCGTCCGGGCCGGCACCCGGGCGGCTCAGTCGTTCAGCGACGACTCCTCGTACTCGCAGCCGTCGACCGCCTCGTCGCGGTCGAACGGACTCGGCCGCCCGCCGGCGCGGTCGACGAGGGCGCCGCAGTCGAGTCCGGCGGTGTGCGGGTCGTTCGAGCCGTAGGCCTGTTCGAGCACGCGTTCGCCGTAGCGGAACGACGGGTTGTGATCCTCGCTCGCGTTCGCGAACGGCCGCAGCACCAGGTAGGCGCAGCCCACCAGCACTGTCCCCAGCGCGAGGACACCGAGCGCGAGACCGATCAGGAACACCAGCAGTGGTTGCCACCAGCCGCGGCGCGGCGCTACCCGGTCGGTCACGCCCGGCACCGTAGCGAGCCGTGGCTGAAGGACCCCCGTCGGCGACTCAGCGACGCACCAGGACGGTCCCGAGCACCCCCGGCCCGAGATGCGCGCCGATCACCGCCCCCAGCTCGGCGACGTGGCACTCCCGCACGTCGGGGACGGACTCGCGCAGCTGGCCGGCGAGCGCCTCGGCCCGCTGCGCGGCCGCGAGGTGGTGCACCGCGAGGTCGACCGGTCCCCCCGCGGCGGCCCGCGTGGTGAGCTCGACCAGCCGCGCCACCGCCCGCGCCGACGTCCGGACCTTCTCCAGCGGGACGATCTGGCCCTCGACCATCTGCAGCAGCGGCTTCACCGACAGAGACGTCGCGAACAGCGCCGCGGCCGTGCCGACGCGGCCCCCGCGCCGCAGGTACTCCAGCGTGTCGACGTAGAACATCGTGCGGGTGGCGTCGACGGTCTCGATGGCTGCCCCCTGCACGGCGGCCGCGCTGCCACCGGCGGCGGCACACTCGGCCGCGGCGAGCACCGCGAAGCCGAGCCCCATCGCGGTCGCCCGCGAGTCGACGACGCGCACCATGCCGTGCGGGAAGTCCTGGGCGGCCAGCGTGGCCGACTCCCACGTGCCCGACAGCGCCGCCGACAGGTGCACCGAGACGACGTGCGTGGCCCCGGCGTCGAGCACGGCGCGGAACGCCGCGGCGAACTCGGCCGGCGCCGGCCGCGACGTGCGCACCGGGAACTTCTCGCGCAGCGCGCGGGTGACGTCGGCCGGGGTGGCGTCGACCCCGTCGTCGACCGCCGTCCGCTGCCCCAGCGTCACCCGAAGCGGGACGACGGTGACGCCGTGCCGTTCGATCAGCTCGGCGGGCAGGCAGGACGTCGAGTCGGTGACGACACCGACGCGCACCCCCGCCGCCCCGCTCACACCACGAAGTTGACGAGGCGGCCGGGGACGGCGATCACGCGACGGACCTCGCGCCCTTCGAGCTCGGCGGCGATCTTGCCGTCGGCGCGCGCGGCGGCCTCCATCGCGTCGGCGTCGGCGTCGGCCGGCACGGCCACCACCGCGCGGACCTTGCCCTTGATCTGCACCGGGATCTGCACCGTGTCGTCGACCAGCAGCGCCTCGTCGGCGACCGGGAACTGCGCCCACGCCAGCGACGACCCGTGCCCGAGCTTCGCCCACAGCTCCTCGGCGACGTGCGGCGCCAGCGGCGCCGTCATCAGCACCAGCGCCTCGGCCACCGCGCGCGGCGCGCCACCGTCGGGGTAGGCGACGGTGATCGCGTTGTTCAGCTCGGTGATACGCGCGATCGAGGTGTTGAAGCGCAGCGTCTCGTAACCCTCGCGGACGGCACGGATCGTCTTGTGCAGCAGCCGGTCCAGCTCGTCGGGCACCGCGACGTCGGCCACGTGCACCGCACCGGAGTCCTCGTCCACGACGACGCGCCACAACCGCTGCAGCAGCCGGAACGGCCCGACGATCGCCTTGGCGTCCCACGGCCGGGACTGCTCCAACGGGCCCGAGAACATCTCGAACAGCCGGAACGTGTCGGCGCCGTACTCCGCGACGAACTGGTCGGGGTTGACGACGTTCTTCAACGACTTGCCGATCTTGCCGAACTCCTGCCGCACCTCGACGCCGTCGTGGCGGAAGGCGCCGTCCTCCTCGACGACCTCGGCGGCGGGGACGTAGAAGCCGTCGGCGTTGGTGTACGCCGGCAGCTGCAGCATCCCCTGGTTCACCAGGCGGTGGAACGGCTCCGACGAGCTCAGGTGCCCCAGGTCGAAGAGCACCTTGTGCCAGAACCGGGCGTACAGCAGGTGCAGCACCGCGTGCTCCACGCCGCCGACGTACAGGTCGACGCCACCGAGCGGACGGTCGGCGTTGGGCCCCATCCAGTACCGCTCGATGGCGGGGTCGACGAGCCGCTCGGCGTTGGTCGGGTCCAGGTAGCGCAGCTCGTACCAGCACGAGCCGGCCCAGTTGGGCATCGTGTTGGTCTCGCGGCGGTACTTCTTCGGCCCGTCGCCGAGGTCCAGCTCGACCTCGACCCAGTCGGCCAGACGCCCCAGCGGCGGCTCGGGCGTCGACTCCACGTCGTCGGGGGCGAACGCCTTGGGTGAGAAGTCGTCGGTCTCGGGCAGCACGACCGGCAGCATCGAATCCGGGACGGCCACCGGCAGCCCGGTCTCGTCGTAGACGATCGGGAACGGCTCACCCCAGTAGCGCTGCCGGCTGAACAGCCAGTCCCGCAGCCGGTACGTGACCGCGCCGCGGCCGCGCCCCTCGGCCTCGAGCCACGCGATGGTCGTCGCCTTGGCCTCGGCGATGCCCAGGCCGTCCAGCGAGATCGAGTCGTTGGTGGAGTTGATGGCCGGCCCGTCGCCGGTGAAGGCCTTGCCGCCGGCCTCCTCGAAGCCGTCGCTCGGGCGCACCGTGCGCACGATCGGCAGCTCGTAGGCCTCGGCGAACTCCCAGTCGCGCTCGTCCTGACCCGGGACGGCCATGATCGCGCCGGTGCCGTAGCCCATCAGGACGTAGTCGGCGACGAAGACGGGGACCGTCCCGCCGGTGACGGGGTTGACCGCGAACGACCCGGTGAAGACGCCGGTCTTGGCCTTGTCGCCGGCCTGCCGGTCGAGCTCGGACCGGCGCGAGGCGGCGAGCCGGTAGGCGGCGACCGCCTCGGTCGGCGTCGCCGCGCCGCCGGTCCACGCATCGCGCGTGCCCTCGGGCCACGACTCGGTCGTCAGTGCGCCCACCATCGGGTGCTCGGGCGCCAGCACCATGTACGTCGTTCCGAACAGCGTGTCGGGGCGCGTCGTGAAGATCTCGATGTCCCCCGCGTGCGCGGTGGCGAACCGCACGTGCGCGCCGGTGGAGCGACCGATCCAGTTGCGCTGCATGGTGCGCACCTTCTCGGGCCAGTCGATGTGGTCGAGGTCGCGGACGAGCCGGTCGGCGTAGGCGGTGATGCGCATCATCCACTGCGGCAGCGGGCGACGGAAGACGGGGAAGTTCCCGCGCTCGGAGCGGCCGTCGGCGGTGACCTCCTCGTTGGACAGCACGGTGCCGAGCCCCGGTGCCCAGTTGACCATCGACTCGGTGCGGTAGGCCAACCGGTGGTTGTCGACGACCTCGCGTCGCTCGAGCGTGGACAGCTCGGCCCAGTCGCGCCCGAAGGGGTTCGTCCCCTCGTTCGGACGGCGCTCGCCGGCGTCGAGCTCGGCGATCAGGTCGGCGACGGGCCGCGCCTTGTCCTGGTCGACGTCGTACCAGGCGTTGAAGATCTGCAGGAAGATCCACTGCGTCCAGCGGTAGTAGTCGGGGTCGATCGTCGCGAACCGGCGCCGCTCGTCGTGCCCCAGGCCCAGCCGGCGCAGCTGCCGCAGGTAGGTGCGCATGTTGGCCTCGGTCGTGACGCGGGGGTGCTGTCCGGTCTCGACCGCGAACTGCTCGGCGGGCAGGCCGAAGGCGTCGAAGCCCATGGTGTGCAGGACGTTGTCGCCGCGCATGCGGCGGTACCGCGAGTAGACGTCGGTGCCGATGAAGCCGAGTGGGTGGCCGACGTGCAGTCCCGCACCAGAGGGGTAGGGGAACATGTCCATCACGAAGGCCTGCGGCCGGATGGCCACACGGTCGAAGCCCTCGGCGAGCGGCCCGGTCGGGTTCGGGGCGTCGAACGTGCCCTCGTCGGCCCACCGCTGCTGCCACGCGACCTCGATGTCGTTGGCGCGGGCGCCGGTGTAGCGGTGCGGCGGGACGTCGGACTGCTGCGCCCCGGTGCGGGGTGTGTCGCCGTGGTCTGCGGCGGTGGTCATCGTGCGCTCCTTCGGTACGAGGGGGTCGGCGGCCCGGACAGCACAAGAGCCCCTGCCCGCCATGGGCAGAGGCTCGCCGCGCCGCGGATCGGACGATCCGTCAGCGCGGCCCGGTAAGGAGCAGCTGACCCCTACTCATGCAGCGAGCCTACCGCGCGGCCCTCGGCCGTCCCGCGCGATGCCCGGGTGAGAGCCGTCCGCATCGCCGCGGTGGTGGTGCGCGCCCCGCGCCCGCCGTCCGTCGCCGCCGGGCGCGGGGGCACCTGGTGGAGAGACTAGGACCGCGACGGGGTCCGTCCCGCAGCGGCACGCTGTGTCGTCGGTCACCAACGCGTTAGGTGGCCGGACGAACCTGGACCAATACGGGGCAGCCCGACGCATCGGTGTCCGCGATGCACAGCGCGGCCGCGTCGGTCCTGCCACAATTCGCGGGTGGGCCTCCCGGGCGGGACACAGCTGCGCCGGCCGCGCGTGTCGCGGTTGCTGGACGCGCTGGCCGACCGCAGGCTCGTGGCCGTCGTCGCCGACGCGGGGTCCGGCAAGACCGTCGCGGTTCGCGACTGGTTGGCCGAGACGGGTCGGCCCGTCGGCTGGCTGACCCTCACCGCCGAGCACGCCGAGCCGACGCGGCTGCTGGCCGACCTGGTGGCGGTCACGGCGGCGCACTGTCCCGGCCTCGCCGACGGGCTGGCCCCCGAGCTGGCGGCACGGGCGGCCACCGACCGCGCGGCGGCGCTGCCACCGGCCGTCACCCGGGCCGCCGATCCCGGCACGCCGGCCGCCGCCCTCGCCGAGGCGCTCGCCGCGGCGTGGGGCGAGACGCTCGCGACGCCCTTCCGGCTCGTGCTCGACGATCTGCACGCCGTCGCCGGCACGGCCGGCACGACCTTCCTGGCCGACCTCGTCCGCCTCTACCCGCGGGCGGTGCAGCTGACCGTGATCGACCGCACCCCGCCGCCCTTCGGTGTGGAGCGACTGCGCGCGTCGGGCGAGTACGGCGAGCTCGGCCAGCGTGCCCTGCTCTTCGACCCCGCCGAGACTGTCGCGCTGTTCGCGGCGTTCGACGTGCCGATCGACGAGCCCGCGGCCGCCACGGTGACGGCGGCGTGCGCCGGATGGGCGACCGCCGTCCGTCTCGCGGTCGAGTCGGCGCTGAGCGTCGGCACCGACCGGTTGCGCGAGTACGTCGCGTCCCCCGCCGCGGCGGCGGAGCGCCTCACGGCGGCGGTGCTGACGCCGTTGCCGGCCGGGGTGCGCCGGGTGCTGCGGGCGATGGCCGTGCTCGGCGGCGTCCCCCGGGAGGTCGTGGCCGACGAGGCCGGCGAGCTGCGCGACCTGGACGCGCTCGCCGAGCGTGGCCTGCTCGTCACCGCCGTGGACCGGGTCCTCTCGCTCACCGTGCTCGCGCGCTACGCCCTCGACCTGGCCGATCCCGTCGACGAGGTGCAGCGTGCCGACGTGCTGCGGTCCGCGGTCGACGCGGCACGCGCCGTCGGGCTCGCCGACCCCGCGGTGCGGTGGGCGGTCCGCCTCGGCGACGTGGACGTGGTCGCCGACGTGGTGGGCCGGTTCGGCACGCAGCTGCTCGATCGCGGGGTGACCGTCCCGCTGGTCGAGGCGGCCGACCTGCTCGCCGACGCCGCCACCCGCGACGAACGCCTCGACGCGCTGTTCGCGCAGCTGTTCGCGCGACGCGGCGCCGTGCACCGCGCCCTGGACCACCTCGACCGGCTCGATCCGGACGCTGCCCTGCCGAGCCCGGTCGCGTGGCGGGTGGCCGGCGCGCTGTACCTGCAGGGCGAGTCCGCGCACGCGGCGGCCGTGCTCGCCCGCGGCGCGCCGGACGGTGCCGCCGCCGACCAGGCCCTCGTCGCCGCCACCCGCGCCACGCTCGCGTGGGGTCGGGGGGACGGCGCGGCCGGGCAGCGGCACGCGGACGAGGCCCTGCGTCTCGCCGAACGGTCGGGTGACGACACCGCCCTCGCCGGGGCGTGGGTCGCCCAGGCGCTGGTGGCGGTCCTCACCGGCGACATGGACCGCAACCGGCGGGCCTACGAGACCGGGTTGCGGCACGCGCAGGCCGCCGGCGACGTGGTCAGCGAGGTCCGCATCCGCTGCAATGTCGGTTCCCAGCACAACGAGACCGGCCGCTACCGGGAGGCGCTCGTGACGCTCGCCGACGCGGTCCGGCTCGGCGAGGCCACCGGCCAGCGCACGCTCGTCGCGCTCTCGCGCTGCAACCAGGGCGACGCGCGACTCGGCCTGGGTCAGCTCGAGGAGGCGCTGCAGGCCTACGACGACGCGCTGGCCGTTTGGACCGACGTCGACTCGCCGATGGCCGCGCACGCGCACCAGGGGCGCGGCGACTGCCTGGCACGGCGCGGCGACACCGCCCGCGCGGCGGCGGCCTACCGGCGGGCCGTCGCCGTCGGCGAGGCGCACCAGGACGCGCAGGTGCTGGTGCCGGCGCTGGCCGGGCTCGCGCGCGTCGAGCTCGCCGAGGACCCGGCCGTGGCGGCCGACCTCGCCCGGCGGGCGGTCGCCCTGCCCGCCGCCGTGGGCTCGCTGCCGGCCCAGCTCGCCGCGGGCTGGGTCGCCCTGTGCACCGGGGACCGGACCGGCGCCGCGCAGTGGGCCCGGCGCGCGGTCACCGACGCCGGTCGCCGCAACGCCCCGGCCGCGCTCGCCCAGGCGCTGCTGCTCGCAGTGCTCGCCGACCCGCGTGCCCGGGCCGGCGACGGCCGGCTCACCGAGGCCGCCGACCTGCTGCGTGAGCTGGACGACCCGATCGGGTGCTGCGAGATCGCCCTGGCCGAGGCACGCCTCGCCGCCGACGACCGGTCGGCGGCCGCGGCACGGGCCCGGTTGCGCGGCCTCGGGGTCCGCGACAGCGCGGCCCGGACGGCAGGACCGCTGGCGGTGCTGGCCGACGAGCGCGCCGCCGCCGTCGTCGTCCGCACGCTCGGCTCGTTCGTCGTCCTCCGCGCGGGGACGGCCGTCCCGGCGTCGGCGTGGCAGTCGCGCAAGGCCCGCGATCTCGTGAAGATCCTGGCCGCCCGGCGAGGCCGGGCGATCAGCCGCGAGGCCCTCGCCGAGTGGCTGTGGCCGGGCAGCGACGGGACGGGCAACCGCCTCTCGGTCGCGCTGTCGACGGCGCGGACCGTCCTGGACCCCGAGAAGACGTTCCCGCCCGAGCGCTACCTCGTCGCCGACCGCGGCTCGGTCCGGCTCGACCTGACCACCGTCGACCTCGACACCGAGGACTTCGCACGCCGCGCGGAGGTCGCGCTGGCCGCGGCCGACACCGGTCGTGCCGACGCCGTCGCGCTGCTCGAGGCGGCGGTCGCCGCCTACCCCGGCGACTTCTGCGAGGAGGACCCGTACGAGGGCTGGGCGGCCCAGCCCCGCGACGAGCTGCGGGCCCGCCAGCACCGGGTGCTGCGGACGCTGGCCGAGCTGCTCGCGACCTCGCCGCGACCGGACGCCGCCGTCCCGTGGCTCATCACGCTGCTCGGCACCGACCCCTACGACGAGCCGACGCACCTGAGCCTCGTGCGCACCCTCGTGCGGTGCGGACGTCACGGCGAGGCGCGCCGCGCCTACCGCGGTTACACCGAACGGATGGCCGAGATCGAGGTGGAGCCGGCCGCGTTCCCGCAGCCGCGTCCGCGCGACGGCGCCGGGCGACCCTGACGGCCCGCGTCGCCCGGGACCGCTCAGGCGTCGGCGTCGGTGGTGCCGTCGGCGCTCACCGGGTGCGTCGGCAGCGGGACGACCGCCCCGGGCGCGCCGAGGTTGTGCCCGCGTACCCGCCACCGCGGCGGCCGCCCCGCGGGCACCGGCTCGGCGACCAGCTCGGTCCAGTGACAGTTGGCCAGCGGCGCGAGCGGATGCGTGCGCTGCGCGATGCCCAGCAGCGCGTTGGCGGTCGACATCGCCGTCGCCCCGTGGGTCACCACGACGGTGAGGGGCACCTCGGGCAGCTCGGCGAGCGCGGCCAGCGATCGGTGCGCAACCTCGTCGCGGGTCTCGCCGCCGCGCCGCTCGACGTCCTGACCGGCGGCCCACTCGCCGTACTCCTCGGGGTAGGCGGCGGCGACCTCGTCGAGGGTGTGCCCCTCCCAGTGCCCCAGGCCGCGCTCGCGGAAGCGGACGTCGGTCGTGAACGGCAACCCGGCGACGTCGGCGACGATGCCGGCGGTCTGCACGGCGCGCGACAGGGTCGAGCTCACCATGAGGTCGGGTCGCATGGCGGCGACGAGCGCACCGACCTCGTAGGCCTGCGCGCGTCCCACCTCGTCCAGCGGCGGGTCGAGGTGCCCCTGGAAGCGCCGTTCGGCGTTCCACGCGGTCCGGCCGTGACGCAGCAGGACGAGCCGGCGACCCGTCACTCGCCGCGCTCGGCGGCGTGGGCGGCCGCGGCGGCGTCGGTGAACTCGAGGAACGGACAGTCCTTCCAGAGCCGCTCGAGCTGGTAGAAGGCGCGCTCCTCGCCGTGCTGCACGTGCACGACGATGTCGCCGTAGTCGATGAGGACCCAGCGGCCGTCGCGCTGTCCCTCGCGGCGGATCGGCTTGTGACCACCGTGGCGCAATCGCTCCTCGACGGCGTCGACGATGGCCTCGACCTGCCGCTCGTTGCCGCCGGTCGCGATCACGAAGACGTCGGTGATGGCGAGCCGCTCGCTGACGTCGATGAGCACGATGTCGGTGGCGAGCTTGTCGGCCGCGGCCTGGGCGGCGTCGCGGGAGAGCGCGATGGCCTCGTCGGTGGCAGTCATGAGGATGTCGAGGATACCGGGCGGTACAGGTGGTGCTTGTTGATGTACTGCACGACGCCGTCGGGCACGAGGTACCACACGGGCCGGCCGTCGGCGACGCGTTCGCGACAGGCGCTGGACGAGATCGCCATGGCCGGGACGTCGAGCAGCGTCACCGTGTCGTCGGGCAGGTGGGAGTTCGTCAGCTCGTAGCCGGGCCGGGTCACGCCGACGAAGTGCGCGAGCTCCAGGACGCTCGCGGCGTCCTTCCACGACAGGATCTGCGACAGCGCGTCGGCCCCGGTGATGAAGAACAGCTCCGCGCCCGGACGCTGGGCGGCGACGTCGCGGATCGTGTCGACGGAGTAGGTCGGCCCGCTGCGGTCGATGTCGACCCGGCTGACCCAGAAACGCGGGTTGGACGCGGTGGCGATGACGGCCATCAGGTAGCGGTGCTCGGCGGGGCTGACCTGCCGGGCGGCCTTCTGCCACGGCTCGCCGGTCGGGACGAAGACGACCTCGTCCAGGTCGTAGAGGGACGCCACCTCGCTGGCCGCGACGAGGTGGCCGTGGTGGATCGGGTCGAAGGTGCCGCCCATGATCCCGAGTCGTTCCCGCCGCTCGGGGCGCGCCGGGGACGGTGACGCCGCCGTGGTCATGACCGGCATCCTACGAACACCGGCGGCCGTCGGCGGCTGGTGTCGTGACCCGGAGCGGGTGCGCCGCCTCGCGTCGCCGAGCCTCGGGCGCCTGCGCCGGCTTCGCCCCGGGCGCGAGGGCAGGGCTCCGAGCGACAGTTGTCCACAGGCTGCGTTCGACGATTGTCGGGTGTCGGTCCCGACAGTAGAATCGAACACGTGAGCAGCGTTGTCGACGACCTGGTGCCGGTCGATGTGGCGCGCTGCGACGACGACGTCCTGCTCGCGTCGTGGCGGGAGCTGGAGCGCACGCGCAACCGGCTCGCCGCCGTGGAGCACCGATTGATCGCCGAGGCCGAGCGGCGGGGGTTGCCGTTCACCCACGGGGCGCGGAACACGGCGGGGTTCGTGCGGGCGTTGCTGCGAGTCCATCCACGGGAGGCGGTGGGCCGGGTACGCGCCGCCGATGCGGCGGCGGGTCGGACGACGCTGACCGGCGAGGTGGTACCGGCGCCGTTCCCGGCCGTGGCGGCGGCGCAGGCCGCGGGCACGATCTCACCCCGCCATGCGCAGGTGATCGTCGCCGCGGTGGAACGGCTGCCCGACGTGCTGCGGGTCGAGCACGGCGCCCGCGTCGAGGCCGACCTCGTCCACTACGCCGAGCAGTTCGACCCGCACCAGTTGGGGACGCTGGCGTTGCGGGTGACGACGCTGATGGATCAGGACGGCACGCTGGCCGACGTCGAGCACCGCGACCGGCACCGGGACCTGACCATCCGGCAACGCCCCGACGGGTCCGCGGCGATCAGCGGGGAGGCGACCGCCGAGCTCGCCGAACGGCTGCTGACCGTGCTGGACGCGCTGGCCGCGCCGAAACCCGCCGAAGGCGGGGTGCGGGATCCGCGTACCGCGGGGCAGCGCCGCCACGACGGACTGATGGACGCGCTCGACCTCGTCCAACGCGCCGAACTAGTCCCGTCGGTGGCCGGGATCAGCACCACCGTCCTGCTCACCACCACCGCGGCCAACTGGTCCAGCGGTGACGGTGTCGCGACCACCGGGCACGGCGCGATCCTGCCCACCCGTGAGGCGGTCCGCCTCGCCGGCGGCGACACCCGCACCATGACCATCACCCTCGATCGACACGGCGGCGTGGTCGGTCACACCGACGCGCGCAGACTGTTCACCGAGACCCAGCGGCTCGCCATGATCGCCCGCGACGGCGGCTGCACCTTCCCCGGCTGCGACGTCCCCCCGGCCTGGACCCAAGCCCACCACGTGATCGACCACGCCCGAGGCGGCCCGACGACCATCGCCAACGGCACCCTCGTCTGCGGCCACCACCACCGACAACACCAACGACAAGGCTGGCAATCCGTCATGAGCGACGGCCGCCCCGCCTGGCTCCCCCCACCCTGGCTCGACCCCCACCGACGCCCCCGCAGCAACCCCCGCACCCGCCCCGGCTGACGATCCGAGCGCGGGGGCGGATCGCCGGGGCCGCGACGGCTGCGGCGTGACCGTCGCCGTGGGGTGGCTCGTCAGGTCGGTTGACCCGCTGACTCGCCGGGGTCGGCGCCACGGAAGACGGTTCGTCCGAAGCCCTCGTTGCTAGGACGCCACCGCGCGCTCGGCGTCCTCGAGCTCCTGGTTCCACTCGCGCTTGACCGCCCGCCAGCCCTCGTCGTCGACGCCGAGGCGCCAGTAGCCGCTGATGGACAGCTGCGACATCGGCACGCCGAGCTCGAGACGCAGGTACCGGCGCAGCGCCTTGACCACGCCGGCCTCGCCGTGCACGAACCACTGCCCCTCCCCCGCGGGCGGCTCCCACTCGGTGACGGCCTCGACCAGCCGGCTGCCGACCGCGCCCGTACCGCGGTGCAGCCAGCTGACCGTCGTGCCGGCGCCGGTGGCCAGCTCGATCTCGTCACCCGGGCCGTGGACCTCGACGAACGCGTGCGCGACGGCGCCCTCGGGCAGCCGCTCGAGCGCGGCCGCGATCGCGGGCAGGGCGCTCTCGTCGCCGGCGAGCAGGTGCCAGTCGGCCTCGGCCGAGGGCGAGTAGCCGCCCCCGGGGCCGAGCAGCCGCACCTCGTCACCGACCTGCGCCGCGGCGGCCCACGGGCCGGCGAGCCCGCTGTCGCCGTGGACGACGAAGTCCAGCGTCAGCTCGCGCGCCGCCGGGTCGAACGTGCGGACGGTGTAGGTGCGCATGCGGGGCCGACCGGCACCGTCAGCGTTCTCGGTGCCGCCGTCGAAGCAGACCTTGACGTAGGAGTCGGCGTGGATCGGGTCGAAGTCGGCCAGCGAGTCGCCGCCGACGACGAGCCGGACGAGCGACTCGCTGAGCCGTTGCGTGCGCAGCACGGTGACGGTCTTGGGCGTGGGACGCCGATCGGACATCGTCCACCTCCGAAAGTTAGGGTTGCCTAACTACACGGTAGCGGGTCAGATGCGCAGCGCCACCGCGGTCGGCTCGACCGGGGCGGGCAGCGCGGTCTGGCCGACCAGGAACTCGTCGACGTGCGCCGCGGCGGCGCGCCCCTCCGCGATCGCCCAGACGATGAGCGACTGGCCGCGACCCATGTCGCCGGCGACGAACACGCCGGGGACCGTGGTCTCGTAGTTGGCCGCGCGGGCGACGTTGCCCCGCTGGTCGAACTCGACGCCGAGCTCGGCGAGCAGGCCCTCGCGCTGCGCGCCGGTGAAGCCCATCGCCAGGAACACCAGGTCGGCGTCGAGCTCGAACTCGGTGTCCGGCACGGGCACGAACTTCCCGTCCGCGAACTCGACCTCGTAGGCCGCGAGCGCGGTGACGTGGCCGTCGGCCCCGCGGAACTTGTCGGTGTTCACGGCGAAGACGCGCTCGCCACCCTCCTCGTGCGCCGAGCTCACGCGGAACATCAGCGGGTAGGTCGGCCACGGCGTCGAGGTGGCCCGCTCCTCGGGCGGCCGCGCCATGATCTCGAACTGGTGGACGGTCTCGGCGCCCTGCCGGTGCGCGGTGCCCAGGCAGTCGGCGCCGGTGTCGCCGCCGCCGATGATGACGACGCGCTTGCCCTTGGCGTCGATCGGACTCTGCTCCAGATCACCCTGCTGCACCCGGTTGGCCCAGGGCAGGTACTCCATCGCCTGGTGGATGCCCGCGAACTCGCGGCCCTCGATCGGGAGGTCGCGGGCGACGGTGGCGCCGCCGGCGAGCACGACGGCGTCGAAGTCCGCCCGCAGCTGCTCGACCGTGACGTCGACGCCGACGTCCACCCCGGCCCGGAAGGTGGTGCCCTCGGCCTTCATCTGCTCGAGGCGGCGATCGATGTGGCGTTTCTCCATCTTGAACTCGGGGATGCCGTAGCGCAGCAGGCCGCCGATGCGGTCGTCGCGCTCGAACACGGTGACGGCGTGCCCGGCGCGGGTCAGCTGCTGGGCGGCGGCCAGGCCGGCGGGGCCGGAGCCGACGACCGCGACCTTCTGCCCGGTGTGCGCGTGCGGCCGCATCGGCTGCACCCAGCCCTGCGCGAAGGCGTGGTCGACGATCTGGACCTCGACCTGCTTGATGGTGACCGGGTCCTGACTGATGCCGAGCACGCACGCGGCCTCGCAGGGGGCGGGGCACAGCCGCCCGGTGAACTCCGGGAAGTTGTTGGTGGCGTGCAGCCGCTCGATCGCCTTGCGCCAGTCGTCCTTGTAGACGAGGTGGTTCCACTCGGGGATGAGGTTGCCGAGCGGGCAGCCGCCGTGGCAGAAGGCGATCCCGCAGTCCATGCAGCGGCTGGCCTGGTCCTGGAGGGTGCTCTCGGGGAACTCCTCGTAGACCTCGCGCCAGTCCTTGATCCGGACGCTGACCGGCCGCCGCTTCGGCAGCTCGCGCGTCCTGTGCTTGAGGAAGCCCTGCGGGTCACCCACGAGCAACCGCCCTTCGTGTCGAACGTGCGTCTCGAAAGACCAGGCTCGACCGCGCCGTCGACCCGAACCACGACATCCTAGAGGGGCGACGCGCGGTGCCGCGCACGTCACTGCGGACGGGGTCTCGCTTCCCTACGATGACGGGCAATCACGGCGGCCCCGTGCCGCCGACTGCCGAGGGTCCGGGGGGACGAGACGTGGCGCAGCCGAGCGGAATCCGGACGCGTCACCCCCGCCCGGTCGCGGTGTTCGCGGCGCGGACGGCGAGCCGGGCCCGCCGCTCCCTCGTCGGGCTGCTCATGCGGCTGCCCGGCGACTCCCAGGCGACGGACCCGGGCGCGCTCCTGCGCCGCTTCCCGGAGGCCTCGCTGCTCCCGCTGCGGCGCCACGGCCTGGACCCCGTGCCCGAACTGGCCGAGCGGCGGGCGGCCGCCCCCGTCAGCCGGCTGCGGATGCCGCTGGGCCTGCGCGGTTGGCTCGTGACCGGTCATCCCGAGACGCGCGAGGTGCTGGCCGCGCCCGCCCAGCGGTTCAGCAACGACTTCGGTCACATGGTCGGCAAGGTCGGCATCGCCGCCGAGGACGACCCGGGTGGTCTCGGCTTCGCCGACCCGCCCGGCCACACCCGGCTGCGCCGGATGCTGCAACCGCACTTCACCGCCCGCGCGCTCACCCAGCAGGAGCCGCGCGTGCGTCGCGCCGTCGACGACGCGATCGCGGCCGTCGCAGCGGCGGGCGCCGGCGGCGCGGTCGTCGACCTGCAGCAGCTGTTCGCGCTGCAGATCCCGTCCCGCGTCATCATGGAGCTGCTCGGCATCGACGACACCGACCGCGAGGAGTTCCACCGGTTGAGCTCGGTGCGCTTCGACTTCGCCGACGGCGCCACCTCGTCGTTCGACGCCATCGCGCAGTCCATCTCGCTGCTGCGGACCGTCGTGGCCAAGCAGCGGGTCGAACCCGGCCCCGGACTGATTGGCGCGATCCTGCGCGAATTCGGTGACGACGTCGACGACGTCGAGCTGGCCGGGCTCGCCGACGGCGTGCTCGTCGGCGGGCTCGAGACGACCGTGAGCATGCTCGCACTCGGTGCCGTCGTGCTGCTGCGCGACCGGACCGCCTGGGACTGCCTGCGCGAGCGCGACGACCACGTCGGCACCACCGTGGAGGAGCTGCTGCGCTACCTGTCCGTGGTGCAGGTCGGCTTCCCCCGCTTCGCCGCCGCCGACGCCGCCGTCGGGGACACGTTCATGCTCGCCGGCGACGCCGTCTTCCCGTCGCTCGTAGCCGCGAACCGCGACCCGCGGCTCACTACCGCCGACGGCGCCACGACCGTCGCCGATCTCGAGACCTTCGACCACACCCGTCCCCCGACGGCACACGTCGCGTTCGGCCACGGCCTGCACCGCTGCGTCGGCGCCGAGCTCGCCCGTCTCGAACTGCGCATCGCGTACCCGGCGCTGATCCGTGCGTTCCCGGACATGCGGTTGGCCGTGCCGGCCGAGGAGCTGCGCTACCGGCAGGTGTCGATCGTCCACGGCCTCGAGTCGCTGCCCGTCGTCCTCGGCTGACCGCGCCGGGGCCGAGTCGGCGCTGTCGGTGGTGGCCGCGAGAATCGACCCATGACCGGCACGGAGCTCGCGGCGCTGACGGCGTTGCGCGACGCCGCGCTCACCCTGCTCGCCGCCGAGTCCGACACCGCCCGCGACGACGCCGACCTGGTCGGGCTGCGCAGCACGGCGGCCGAGCGCTACGCCGACTACGTCGTCCGCTTCGGCCCGCTCAACCGCGGTGAGCTGCGCGAGCGCGACGGCGGTCGACCCGATCCGCAGACCGGGGAGCCGGCGCTCGTGTGGCGCCGTCCCGGGCTGGGCGGCTTCCGGGACGACCCGCACTACCTGACCGTCATGGCGCTCGAGGTCTACGACCCCGACACCGGCGCCGCCGAACCCGCACCGATCCTGCGGCACCGCGTGCACGGCCGGGCGGCGCCGGCCAGGGTGGCGAACGTGTACGAGGCGCTGATCGCCTGCGGCGGCCCGACGGTCGACCTCGCCGAGGTGGCACGGCTCGCCGGACTGCCCGACGCCGCGAGCGCTGCGGCCGAGCTCGGCGACGAGGTCTTCCGCGATCCGGAGCTCGACGGGGCGTGGATGCTCGCCCGCGACTACCTCGCCGGCGACGTCCGCGCCCGGCGCGAGCTCGCCGCCCAGGCGGCGGACCACGACGAGCACTACCGCCGCAACGTCGCCGCGCTCGACGACGCGACGCCGGCCGACCTCGGCCCGCTCGACATCGGGGTCGCTCTCGGGGCACCGTGGATCGCCGCGGCCGACGTCGAGGCGTTCGTTCGCGAGGTGCTGGGCGGCCAGGTGAAGGTGTGGCACCTCCCCTCGGCCGCCAACTGGCGTGTCGTGCCCACCGGCCGCATCCCGGTCACCCGCTACCGGACGGCCCGGCTCGGCCCCTACGAGCTGCTCGCCGCCGGCCTCAACGGTCGGTCGCCGGTGGTCTTCGACACCGTCGAGGTCCCCGGCCGCCGGTTGCGGGTGCGCAACACCGAGGACAGCATCGCCGCGCACGAGATGCTGACCGCGCTGCAGGAGCGGTTCCGCACGTGGTTGTGGGAGGACGAGGAGCGCACGGTGCGGCTGTGCCGCGAGTACAACCGCACCGTCAACACGCACGTGCTGCGCCGTCACGACGGGTCACGGCTGACGTTTCCCGGCCTCGCCGTCGACGTCGAGCTCTGGCCGTGGCAGCGCGACGTCGTCGCGCAGGTCGTGTCGTCGCCGGCCACGCTGTGCGCGCACGCCGTCGGCGCGGGCAAGACCCGCGCCATGGTCTGCTCCGCGGTGACGGCCCGCCGCCTCGGCGCGGCCGCGAAGCCGCTGATCGCGGTGCCCGCCCACCTCGTCGAGCAGACCGCGCGCGAGGCCCGGCAGGCCTACCCCGACGGCCGCTTCCTCGTGGCCGACGACCTGCCGCGTGGCGAGGTCGCGGCCCGCTGCGCGACCGGCGAGTGGGACGCCGTCGTGGTCTCGCACGGCACCCTCTCGGCGCTACCCGTCGCCCCCGCCGCCGAGACGGCCTGGCTCGACGGCCGCATCGCCGATCTCGAGCGGCAGGTGGCAGCGGGCAAGGGCGGCCGGCACGGCCGCAGCGTCCTGCGCCGCCAGATCACCGGTCTCGTGGCGCGCCGCGAGCGCATCGAGCAGCAGCCTCGGCCGGGCATCACCTTCGACGACCTCGGCGTCGACCTGCTGATCGTCGACGAGGCGCACTACTTCAAGCGGCTGCCCATCGTCTCGCGGGCCGAGGGCGTCTCGCTCGGGTCGTCGCGGCGCGCGGCCGACCTGCTGCTCAAGGCACAGCTGCTCCGTGCGCGCCGCGGCCGACGGCCGAGCCTCGCCCTGTTCACCGGCACGCCGTGGTCCAACACCGTCGCCGAGACGTTCGTGTGGCAGACCTTCGTCCAACCCGACGTGCTGGCCGCCGCGGGCATCGAGCAGTTCGACGCGTGGGCGGCCACCTTCGTCGAGTACGAGACGGTCGTCGAGGTCTCCCCCGACTCGTCGGGCATCAGGTTGGCGCAGCGGCCGTCGCGCATCCGCAACGTCCCCGAGCTGCGGCGCATGCTGGCCTGGTCGGCCGACGTCCTGCGCCCGGAGGACCTCGGGCTCGACCGCCCGCCCCACACCGAGCGGACGGTCGTGTGCGACCCCACCCCGGGGCAGGTCGAGTACGTCGGCAGTCTCGGCGCCCGCGTCGACAAGATCCGCCGCGAGCAGGTCCGCGGCGAACCGGGCGGCGACAACATGCTCGCCGTCTGCGGCGACGGCCGCCGGGCCGCGCTCGACCCGCGCCTGGTCGGCGTCGCCGAGGACTCTGCCAAGGTGACGGCCGTCGCCGACGCCGTCGCCACGCTCCACCACGAGCACGCCGAGGCCTCCTTCGCCGGCAGCGACGTCCGCGGGGTGCTGCAGCTCGTGTTCTGTGACCAGGGCACGCCCGGCACCGACGGTCCGCAGACCTACGGCCGGCTGCGTCGCGCCCTCGCCGAGCGCGGGGTGCCCGCCGAGCGGATTCGGTGGGTGCACGAGGCCCGGACCTCGACGGAGCGGGCGGCACTGTTCGCCGCCTGCCGGGAGGGCGCGGTCTCGGTGCTGCTGGGATCCACCGACAAGCTCGGCGTCGGCACGAACGTGCAGACACGGTTGCGCGCGGTCCACCATGTCGACGCGCCGTGGCGGCCGTCGGACATCGAGCAGCGCGAGGGCCGCGCGCTGCGCCCCGGCAACCTGTGCCCCGTCGTCGAGGTCGTCCGCTACGTCACGCGGGGCACGTTCGACGCGTACATGTGGCAGACGCTGCAGCGCAAGGCCGGTTTCATCGAGCAGCTCTATCGCACCGACCCCGGCACCCCCGGCGACCGCACCATCGGCGACGTCGGCGACGTCGTCCTCACCTTCGCCGAGGTCAAGGCCCTCGCCACCGGCAACGAGCTGCTGCTCGAACAGGCCGAGGCCGCCGCCGCGGTGTCGCGGCTACGCATCCTGCGCGCGCTGGACGCGCACACCCTGACCGCCGCGCGCCGCCGGCTCGCCGGCGCGACACAGGAGCGCTATCGGCACCTGCAGCGGGAGAAGATGCTGCGCGCGGCGGCCCTGCACCTCGACGGCACCGCCGCGGACGGTACGAGTGCCGCGGTCGCGGCGCTCCGCGCCCGGCTGCGCTCACCCGACACCGACGGCGATCCCGCGCCGGTGCGCGCGCCGTGGCGGGGCCTGGGTGCGGAGCTCATCCCGGCCGGTGGCTGGCGCGCCCCGACCGGCGACGCCGTCGAGCTGCGCATCACCCTGGGCCACCGCCGCGTCGACGAGCTCTCGCTCTCGCTGCCGCTGGTCCGCCGCAGCGCCGCCGCCGCGGCGCGGGCCGTCACCACGCACCTGGACCGGTGGGCCGACACCCTCGACGAGCGCGTCACCGAGGTCGCGCGGGCAGCGGCCGAGGCCGACGACGCGGCCGCCGAGGCTCAGCACGTCCTGGACACGCACCGCTTCGAGCGCGGCGACGAGCTCGCGGCGGCCGAGACCCGGCTCGCCCGCATCACCACCGCGCTCGAGGCGGCCGTCGGTGGCCACCGCCCCAGCGCGGCCTGATGATGGGGGCATGAGCGACGAGCCGAGCCCGCCCGGCGACATCGTCGAGTGCACTCCCGACGAGGTCGACTTCAGCCTGAGCTGGCGGCACGACGGCGATGGCGCGCTGGCCGGCGAGCTGGTCGCACGCAACACCGGGCCCCGGGCCTGGCGCCTCACCGGCAAGCCGGGTCTCGTGCTCACCGACGCCGACGGCCGCGACCTCGCCGCCGACCACGTCGTCACGCTGGAGCTACGGCTGCCCGGGTACGCGGTCGTCGCGCCCGGCGGCGTCGCGCGCGCCGCCGTCTCGCTCGGACGCTGGGACGGGACGCCGCTGGGCCCGGTCGTCGGTGTCACCTGGGAGGGCGGCCGGGCGGACGTGCGCCCCGACGGCCCACCGGCGCCGACCGCCGCGTCCGGTCCCACCACGACATCGTCCTCGTGGTTCACGACCGGCTGAGCCGCGGTCAGGGACGGGCGGTGTGCGGTGCCCCGTCCGCCGACGCGACGGCGAGCGCGAGGGGGTCCTCGCCGGTCAGCTCCACCTGCTCGGCGACGTCACGCACCTTGACATGGGTGCGTTGCGACGCGACGCGGATGCGGTCGAACGCGTCCTGTTCGCCGATGCGGAACCGCTCCATGAGGATGCCGACGGCCCGGGCGACCTGGCCGCGGCTCTCCAACGCGATGCGCAGGTTGTGCTCCATGAGCACGGCGTCGAGTGCGGCGCCCAGCCCGCGCGAGACGGCGACCAGCAGGTCCTCGTCCTCGTCGTCGAACGCGGCGGGCCGCTCGGCGTAGGCGGTCAGCACGCCGACGAGACCGCGCCGACCCACGAGCGGCAGCGCGAGGACGGACGCGCCGGTGAAGACGTCACGGGCTTCGGCCCACGCCGTCCACCTCACGTCCCGGCGACGGTCGGTCGAGCGGATGACCGTGCGCGTCTTGGCACAGTCGAGCCAGGCCCCCTCACGGAGGTGGTGCTGCTCGCGATTGGTGGCAGCGGTGCGAGAACAGTCGGCGCAGGACGTGTCGGCGCGTCCCCCGCCCGCGATGTGCACGACGCCGACGGCGTCGGCCTGCGGGAACAGCGCGGCGCCGCCGCCGAGCAGCGCGCCACCGACGTGTAGCCGATCGCTGCCGACGACGCCGGCGACGGCGTGCAGCGCCGTGACCGCCCTCGACATGGTCCCGGGGGGCCCGGCTGCGGGCGAGCCAACTCCCGGCGATGCGACTGCGGTCGTCTCGAGTACGGTCATCTCAGCCCCCGGCCGGGAGTCCCGGCGTCCAGGCACACGTCACCCGAGTCGGTCACGCGTTCGCGACTGTGCTCCCAGCTTGAGCAACGTACCTCGGCTACCTACCCGCATACCGACTCGTTCGCACGCCGCAGCGCCGGTCCTGCGCGGATCGACCGCTCCGTTCGTTTCGCGTCCAGCTCGGTGGACGGGTGACACCTGCTGCTCGCGCCCGAGCAGCAGGCCCACGATCCCCTCGTCAGTACCAGTGCTTGCGACCACCGACCTCGCGACCGGCGAATCCCAGGATGGCCAGGATGGCGCCGATGACGATCGCGATGATGCCGAGCGTCCAGATGATGCTGACCTTGGCGATGAAGCCGATGATCAGCAGGATGACTCCGAGAAGGATCATGTGCGTCTCCCTTGACGAGGAAAAGCCGCCCCCGGCAGGACGGCCCGACAGGTGTCTACCTGCCGGGCCGTCCTTCCTAACTGCCGACGCCGATCAGTGGCGCGCGCGCACCTTCACGCGGTGCAGGGTCGCGCCGACCTTCACACCGAGGTTCCAGTAGGTGTGGGTGCGCATGATGCGGTCCATCGTCACGCCGAGGGTCCAGCGTCCCTTGCCTGCCTTGTGGAAGGCGCTGTCGCGCTTGAACGGCTTCTTCGGGTAGACGGCCGCGTCGTAGTAGCGCGGGCGGCTGTTCGCGTAGACGACGATCGTGTACGTCTTGCCGGGCTTGACGTCCCACGCGCCCTTCGTGAACCGGGTACCGGCGAGCACGATGCCGCTGGTGCGGTAGCTGCCGGTGACGGTGCGGGTGTTGCCCGCCTTGTCGGTGACGGTGGCGCGGTAGCGGGTGGTGACGCCCGACGTCCGCTTCGTGAGCCGGCAGGACGCGACGCCGGACAGGCCGTCCTTGCCGACGCAGCGGGCCGTGGGTGCGGCGCCGTAGTAGGTGGCGCCGTTGCGGACCCCGCTGACTCGCACCGCCGGAGCGGACCGGTCGATGTCGATACCGCGCACGGTGACGGTGGCCATGCCGCCGTCGGCCGCCGCGATCGTGCGGGTCACCGACTGCGCCGCGGCGCTGCGCGACAGCGTCACCGACTTCGGGCAGGACCCGACCAGCGGCGACCCGTTCGTGGTGCAGCGGAACGACACCGTGACCGGGGTGCGGTACCAGCCGAACCGGGTCGGCTTGGTCCGCGAGCTCACCGTGGCGGTGATCCTCGGGTCGCGACGCGCCACCGAGTCCGACGAGCCGGTGAACCGCTCGTCGCCGCCGTACTGCGCCGCGACCTGGCGGGCCTGGCCCGCGGGCACCCGGTAGTCCAGCGTGGCGACGCCGTCGGTCACCGGCGCGGAGCCGACCTTGGCCCCGGCCACCGAGAACACCACGTCACCGCTCGGGGCACCCGCGCCCGGCGCCACCGGCGCCACCGTGGCCGACAGTTGCGTGTCGGTCACCGCGAGCTTCGTGGTGGTGGCGGCCTGGTTCACGACCTGCGTGATCCCGGCGCCGGAGACCGCGTAGGTGGTCGGGTCGGCCGGCGTGAAGTCCGCCCGCACCGCGTACGACCCCGGCACCAACGCGTCACCGTGCGTGTCGGTCAGCGCGACACTGTCGGCCGCACCCGCACCGTCCACCGGCACCGGGTCGCCGAGCTTGTCGCCGGCCACCGAGAACTGCACCGTGCCCTTCGGGAACTGCGAGCCCGCCGCGACCACCGCGTGCAGCCGCACCGGCTGCCCGTAGACGCTGGAGGCCTGCGAGGACGACACCGTCGTGGTGGTGGCGATGGCCGCGATGTCGAAGTCGTCGGACACCGTCGGCGCCGCCGCATATGTGCCGTTCCCGCCCTGCGTGTAGTCGATGCGGCAGTGACCCACGTGCTGCAGCAGCACCCGGCCACCGTCGGAGATCGCGCACGCCTGGCCCGTCGTGCCGTAGCCCGACGTCGCGCCGTCCACCGTGAAGGCGACAGGAAGGCCGGAGTCGGCGGTGGCCGCCAACGCGTAGCTGCCGCCCACCACAGGGCTGTCCGGGACCGTCGAGGTCACCGTGATCGCCTGCGCCTTCTTCGCGACGACGAGCGTGAACGACTGCACGTCGTCCGCGCCGACGCCGTTGGCGGCGGTCAGGGTCACCGGGTAGGTGCCCTGCGTGTCGGCGTCGGGCGTGCCCGCGAGCGTGCCGGTGCCGTCGCCGTTGTCGACGAACGTCACGCCGGCCGGCAGCGCACCGGTCTCGGTGAGCGCCGCCGTCGGGTAGCCGACGGTGGTCACGGTCTGGCTGCCGGCCGCGCCGATGATGAACGTCGCCGTGGCGGGCGAGGTGATCACCGGCGGGTCGTTCACGATCAGCGTGAGCGTCTGCGTGTCCGCCGGCGCCACGCCGTTGTCGGCGGTGACCGTCACCGGGAAGCGACCGCCGCCGTGCGGGCCGGTGTTGCCGGCGATCCCGGCGGTGCCGTCGCCGTTGTCGACGAAGGCGAACCCTCGCGGCAGGGCCCCGTCGATCGAGATGGTCGTGCGGGCCGGGGTGCCGGCCGCGGTCGTGATGGTGAAGAAGCTGTCCTGGTCGGCCCGGAAGGTCGCGGTGTCCGGGCTGGTGATGGTCGGCGGGCCTGCGACGGTGAGCGTGAACGACTGCGTCGCGTCCGGCTGCACACCGTTGCTCGCCGTGATGGTGACGCCGAAGACGCCGCTCTCGGTGGGCGTGCCGGCGATCGTCGCGGTGCCGTCGCCGTTGTCGCTGAAGGAGAGGCCGCGCGGCAGCGCGCCCGTTTCGCTCAGTGTCACGGTCGACGGCTGGCCGCCCGCGGTCGTGACCGTGAACGTGCTCGCGGTGCCCTTGGTGAAGTCGGCGTGGTCGGCCGAGGTGATGCGCGCCGACTCGTTCACCGTCAGCGTGAAGGTCTGCGTCGCGTCGGTCGAGTGGCCGTTGCCCGCGGTGACGACCATCGTGTAGACGCCGCCGGTGCCCGCCCTCGGGGTGCCGTCGAGCGTCGCGGTGCCGTCACCGTTGTCGGTGAAGGTCAGCCCGCCGGGCAGGGTGCCGGTCTCGGTCAGCGCCGGCGGTGCCGGGTACCCGTTGTCGGCGGTGACCGTGAACGACCCGGCCGTGCCGACCGCGAAGATGGCGTGGTCCGGGCTCGTGATGGCCGGGGACTCGTTCACCGTCAGCGTGAAGGACTGCGTCGTCGCCGGCGCGGTGCCGGCGTTGTCGGCCGTGATCGTCACGGGGTACGTGCCGCCGGTGCCGGGGGCCGGGTTGCCCGCCAGCGTGGCGGTGCCGTTTCCGTTGTCGACGAAGGTGACGCCGCTGGGCAGCGCGCCGGTCCGCGTCACCCGCGTCGCGGTGGGGTAGCCCGCGGTCGTGGTGACCGCGAACGAACCGGCGCTGCCGACGGTGAAGGTGGCGTGGTCGGTGCTCGTGATGACCGGCGACTCGTCGACGAAGAGCGTGAAGTTCTGCGACGCCGACGGGCTGAACCCGTTGGCCGCCTTGAGAGTGAAGGTGTACGCACCGCCCGACCCGGCCGGCGGGGTGCCGGTCAGCGTGCCCGTGCCGTCACCGTTGTCGGTCAACGTCAGCCAGGACGGGAAGCCGCTGCCCGTGCGCGACAGCGTCGCGTTCGGCACGCCGCTGGTGGTGACGGTGAACGACCCGGCCCTGCCGGCGCCGAAGCGGGTGTAGTCGGCGCTCGTGAAGGCCGGTGCGGTGCCCACGTTCAACGTGGCCGCGGTGGTCGTGGCCGTGCCGGCCGCGTTGGTGAACACGGCCCGGTAGAGGTAGCCGTTCTCGGCTGCGGTGGCGGTGTGCGTGTAGGTGGTGGCGGTGGCACCGGCGAGGTTGGCGAAGCTCGTCCCGCCGTCGGTCGAACGCTGCCACTGCACCGACGGCGTCGGCACACCCGACGCGGCGGCGCTGAAGCTGACCGACGTGCCCGGCTGCACCGTCTGGTCCGCCGGGTTGCTCGTGACGGCCGGGGCCTGGTTCACCTGGACGGTCAACGCCTGCGTGCCGTTGGGCGACACCCCGTTGGTCGCGGTCAGCGTCACCGGGTACGTGTTGCCCGTGCCCGTCGGCGTGCCCGCGATGGTCGCGGTGCCGTCGCCGTTGTCGGTGAAGGTCAGCCCGCTCGGCAGCGTGCCCGACTCCGTGATCGTCGAGACCGTCGGCACACCCGACGTGGTCACCGTGAAGCTGCCCGCGGTGCCGATCTTGAAGGTGGCCGTCGCCGGACTGGTGAACGCCGGGGGCTGCCCCACCGACAGCGTGAGGGTCTGCGTCGCGTTCGGGCTGATCCCGTTGTTCGCGGTCAGGTTCAGCGGGTACGTGCCGCCCGACCCGGTCGGCGTGCCCGCGATGGTCGCGGTGCCGTCGCCGTTGTCGGTGAAGGTCAGTCCACTCGGCAGCGAGCCGGTCTCGGTGATCGCCGGGCTCGGGTAACCCGTGGTGGTGACGGTGAAGCTGCCGGCCTGGCCGATCGCGAACGTCGTGCTGTTGGCGCTGGTGATGGCCGGCGCCTGGTCGACCTCCACCGGCACGTTCACGATGGCGTTGTCGAAGGCCAACGTCGTCGCGACGTTGCCCGCCGTCGTGTTCGAGTGGAAGTCGATGCTCGCGCTGCCCGAGCCGAAGGGCTTGGTGTGCGAACCGGCCGACGTCGTCACCGTCGCGTCGCCCGGCGGGTCGGAGAACGTCACCGGCAGGGTCTCGAAGACGTCCAGGTTGGACGTGACGACGTTCGTGCCCGCCGAGTCCGAGACGAACGACGCCGTGATCGTCGACGTCGCGTTCGGGCCGGTGACCTTGGCCGGGCTCGCCGAGCCGCTCAGCACCAGCCGCGGCGCCGCGGTGACGGTGCCGCCACTCGTGGTGTCGCACCCGGTGGTGTTGGGGCCGGTGTTGCAGCCCCACCAGTTGTCGGTGGCGTTGACGCTGCCGCTGGCGTACAGACCGCTGCCGGCGCTGGCGATGTTGCCGACCACCCGGTTGTAGTGCATCGTCAGCGTGCCGCCGGTGGCTGCGATGGCGCCACCGGAGGGGGTGCCGGTGCCGCCCGAGACGGAGTTGCCGGTGAACGTGCTCTCGGTGACGGTCAGGTTGCCGCTCTGCTGCCAGATGCCCGCCCCGACCGGGCTGGTGGTGCCGCTGTTGGACGTGACCGAGTTGTTGATGAATCGCGAGTTCGCGATGGAGAAGTTGCTGCCGCTCGTGCCGAACATCTCCAGTGCGCCGCCGACCTTCGTGCCGGCGGAGGTGTCGGCGTTGGTGCCGGAGTTGCCGGTGAACGTGGTGCCGGTGACGGTGAGCCCCTCGGGCGAGGCGTCGCCGTTCGCGCCGTAGGCGACACCCGAGCCGTAGCTGCTGCCGGCCGAGTTGTTGCGGATCACCGAGTTCGTGATGGTCAGCTGGCCGCCGAAGAACTGCACGGCTCCGCCGGGCCGATTGGTCACCGTCGGCGACGCGGCGTTGGCGTGGTTGTCGGTGAGCACCACGCCGGTGAGCGTGAGCGCGTCGGCCGAGGAGTTGAGGTTGGAACCGCCGATGATGCCGGCGCCGCCGTAGGTCTCGTCGGCACCGTTGCGGATGGTGAGCCCGCTGATGTTGGTGGTGACCCCGCCGGTCAGGTTGAAGTCAAGGTCGAGCACCCGGCTGTTCCCGCCGGCGTCGATGATGGTGGACGCGGACCCTGCCCCGACGATCGATGCGTTCTGGCCGGCGGCGCTGCCGAGCTGCAGCTCCCCGTTGCTGAGGTTGTACGTGCCGGCCGGCACGTCGATGGTGACCGAACCCCCGATGTTGTTGGCGAGGCAGGTGGCCTCGCGCAGGCTCAGCGGCGACGGCGCCGTGGTCACGCTGCTGTTGCCGCACGCGCCGGCGTTGGCGGCGATGTCGGCCGTCGTCGTGACGTTGAGCGTCGCGCCGGCGGCCGCCGCCGGCGTCGCGGTCAGCACCGCCGCCGTGGTCAGCGCGAGCGCGCCGACGGCGATGCCGGCGGTGGTCCGACGGCGGGAGGGCAGGGCGATTCGGAACATGGGGGTCCTCGGGACGGGAGGTGGGAGGAGCGCGGGCGACGGTCGAGGTCAGGGACGGGGCGGGAAGATGCCCTGCAGGGCGATGATGAAGGTGACGCAGAGATAGGGCGGCATGTTGTTGTGCGGCTGACCGCTACCCGCCACCTGCGTGCTGAGCGGGTTCATCGCGGTGTTCGGCGTCGCGGTCGAGTAGAGCTTGGCGCCCTGCCGGCCGTTCAGGCTCTGCGCCCAGGTGGCGCCGGCGGGCGAGGAGGTGTTCCCCTGGGCCGCCACACCCATGGCGGTGTGCGTGTGCGCGGGCATCTCCGAGCTGAGCAGGGTGACGCTCTGCTCGCCGCCGGACTCGCCGAGCACGCGCTGGCTGAGGTTCGACCCCTGGCCCTGCTGCATCGGCGAGCTGCCGGTCAGGTTGGGCAGGGCGAACGTCGTTCTGCCGTCGCCGCCGTAGATGTTGCCCAGCAACGAGTACAGCGCCGTGTTCTGCGAGATGGGCATGAGCTGGCCGTTGCACAGCGCCCATCCGGTCGGGGGGTAGTTGCCGGCGAACATGCGTATCTCGGCGAGGAAGGGATCGGTCATATCGGTTCCTAGGATCGACTCGGGTAGACGCCCTGGAGGCTGATGATGAAGTTGAGGACCAGGTAGGGCGGCCGGTTCTCGTGCGGCTGGTTGCTGCCGTAGTCGCTCACCGCACCGGGCGCCATGAGCGCGTTCGGCGCCGGGGCGTAGCCGGCCTCGGCCGCGGTGGCCCACACCGAGCCGGCGGGCGACGCCCCCGGAGTGCTCGCCGTCGACTGCGCCATCGCCGGATGGACGTGCGCCGGCATCTCGTTGTTCGTCAGCACGTGCCCCGCCTCACCGCCGGCGTTGCCGACGACGAACCCCCTGCCCTGGTGGACCGGGATGCGCCCCTGCAGGTTGGGCAGCCGGAACGTGGTGACGCCGTCACCGCCGTACTGGATGCCGAGCACGGCGAACAGCGCCTGGTTCTGGTTGATGGGCAACGTCTGGCCGTTGCACAGGGCCCAGCCCGAGGGTGCGAAGTTGAACGAGACCGTCTTGATCTCGCCGATGTAGGGATCGCTCACGGGGGCTCCTCAGGACGGCGACGGGTAGATGCCGAACACGCTGATGATGAAGTTGACGGCCAGGTAGGGCGACATGTTGTCGTGCGGCTGGCTGCCCCCGGCCGGGATCAGGGCCGCACCCGACATGGCCGTCGCGGGCGTACCCGTCGAGTACCACGGCGTGGGCGACGCGGCCCAGACCGCGCCGGACGGGCTCGTCGTCGTCCCGGCGGCGCTCGATGCCGACGCGCGGTGCGTGTGCTGCGGGAGCTGCGCCCCGGAAAGCGTCACCGTCTCCTGCCCGCCCATGGCCGCGAGCGGGTAGCCCGAACCCTGATGCAGCGGGATCCGACTCTGCAGGTTCGGCAGCGCGAAGTTGTTCTGCCCGTCGCCGCCGTAGGTCGTCCCGATCAGGGCGAAGAGCGTGTCGTAGTCGTCGATGGACACGAGCTGGCCCTGACAGAACAGCCAGCCCTGGGGCGCGAAGTTGCCGGAGAACATCCGGATCTCGCCGACGTACGGGTTGGACATCAGACACTCCCCTGTCGTGGTCGGCGCATGGCCAGGTGACCGGCGTCCGCATCGGTTGCGTACTCGAAGCCGAGACGCTCGTAGAGCCGGCGCGCGCCGGCGTTGTCGGACCAGACGTGCAGCCGCACCTCGCGACCGGTGGCGTCGGCCTCGGCCGCGACGCCGGCCAGGGCGGCCGAGCCGAGCCCGTGGCCACGGCGGGCCGGCGCCAGCACGATGTCCAGCACGTACAGGGCGTCGTCGTCACGGTCGGTGACCAGGACCCCGCAGTCGGTCCGGTCCCCCGCCTCGTCGACGCCCACGAGGACCTCGCGACGGGCGGCCGGGTGGTCGGCCTCCTGCTGGCCGCGCTGGGCGCGGCGCTGCAGGT
Source organism: Jatrophihabitans endophyticus (assembly GCF_900129455.1). Lineage (NCBI taxonomy): Bacteria > Bacillati > Actinomycetota > Actinomycetes > Jatrophihabitantales > Jatrophihabitantaceae > Jatrophihabitans > Jatrophihabitans endophyticus. The sequence continues at coordinate 59,076 of NZ_FQVU01000003.1, read as the reverse complement.
CGACGAGCTCGTCACGGATGGGGGCGGGCAGCACCGCCAGCTCGGGCCGGCCGGCGAGGAACAGCTCGCGCAGCAGGTCGTCGTCGGCGGCACGGACGGCCCGGCGCGCGACGACCGGAGCGACGGCGGTCATCGCTGCGCGCGATTCACGACCGCCTGCAGCAGTCCGTCGGTGCCCAGGGCGTGCAGCAGCAGGGTGTGGTTGCGGACGCCGCGGCGGTGCAGGGAGTAGATGCCCTCGCGCACCCGTCCGCCCACGGGTTCGAACACGAGGGTGAAGCTCAGGTTCGGATCGGCCGACGTGCCGAGCGAGTCCTCGATGCGCCGCAGCGTCACCCGGCGCGTCGCAGTACCGGTGACGGCGCTGAACTGATGCCCCACGTGCCGCGCGTAGTCCGCACGGGTCGGACCGCCGTCAGCCGCCGGTGACGCGCCGGCCGGTGCCGCGCCGGCCCGGGTGGGCTCCAGCGTGCTGGCCAGCGCCAGCGCGAGCGAGCTGACACCGGTGCCGAGCACCAGGCGCCGCGAGACGTCGGTCATGGGATCCCTTGCGACAGTTAAGACGTTGTTAGGCCAGCCGGGAGCCTAAACTAACGAAAACCTGACATGGAAGGGATTGCCGCACACGAGGGCCGAACTCGGGACCTTGGACCCGATAGCGCGTCAGCGGACCTCCACCCGGTCGAGCGCCTCGAGGTCCGCCCGCGAGGCGCCGCGCATGGCCGCGAGGATGCGGGCCTGCAGCGGGTCGATGCGCTGGTCCAGGACGGCCACCAGCGGGTAGGCGATCGCCCCCGCCCGGCGCACCGCCGCGACGTCCAGGCGTGGCGCGCGCACCGAGGTCACCGCCACCGCGTTCACCGCGCCGTCGGGGTCGAGCGCGACCCCGGCGGTGTAGGTCTCCCGTGGATCGGCCGCGGGATCGGCATGCCGGTCGCGCAGGTGCAGCAGCAGCCGGTGGGTCCGGCGCACCTGTTCCGGGTCGCCGCGCCCCTCTGCCGCGGTCACGACGTCGTCCTCGGTCAACGGGGCGCCGGTCCGGCCGGTCGCGAACAGCCGGCCGTAGGCCAGCACCGCGAACGTCCACAGCGCCTCCACGTCGACGCCGTCGGGCTCGCTGCCGTCGGGCTCGCTGCCGTCGGGCTCGCTGCCGTCGGGCTCGCTGCCGTCGGGTGCCAGCCGGGCGACCAGCTCCTCGCAGCAGCGCAGCACCGTCTGGGCGTCGTCGTACGCGGCCACGAGGCGGGCCAGCCGCGCACCGTCCTCGCTCGCCAGTCGCCGGATCGATCGGGGCAGGTCCTGCGTGGTCATGATCGACTCCTTCGCGGATGGGGGACGACGCTCAGCCGAGCGCGGTCCGATAGAGCACGTAGCCGTTGAGCACGATCACGACGGTGGCGACGGCGACCATGACGGCGGTGGTGCCGGCGCGATTGGCGAACGTGCCCATGACGTCACGCCGCGCGGCCAGCACCGTCAGGGGCACGAGCGCGAACGGGATGCCGAAGGAGAGCAGGACCTGCGACACCACCAGCGTCGTCGTCATCGGCAGCCCGAGCGCGAGGACGCCGAGTGCCGGCAGCATCGTCACGGCGCGGCGCGCGAACAGCGGCACCCGCCGGCGCAGGAAACCCTGCATGACGACCTGCCCGGCGTAGGTGCCGACGCTCGCGGAGGACAGCCCCGACGCAAGCAGGGCGGCGGCGAAGGCCAGGGCCGCCCCTCCCCCGGCCAGGTGGGCCAGTCCGGAGTGCGCCGCCTCGATCGAGTCACCGCTGCCGGGGTTCGTGCGGTGGAAGACCGAGGCCGCGACCACGATCATCGTGACGTTCACGAGGCCGGCCACGCCGAGCGCGAGCACCACGTCGACGCGCTGGAAGCGCAGCAGCTGCCGGCGCTCGGCGTCGTCGCGGCACCCCACCCGTCGCTTCGTCAGCGACGAGTGCAGGTAGACCACGTGCGGCATCACGGTCGCCCCGACGATCCCGGCCGCGAGCGCGACGCTGCCGGTGCCCGCGAAACCGGGCACGAGGCCACCGGCGAGATCGGGCGCGCTCGCGCCGACGGCCACCAGGTCGTAGGCGAAACCGAGCGAGACGATGCCGAGCAGGCCCGCGACCACGAGCTCGAAGCGGCGGTGGCCGCGCTGGTCGAGGGCGAGGATCACGAAGGCCACGACCGCGGTGAGCAGGCCCGCGGGCAGCAGCGGCACGCCGAAGATCAGGTATAGCCCGACGGCCGCCCCGACGAACTCGGCCACGTCCGTCGCCATCGCCACGACCTCGGCCTGCAGCCAGAGGCCGACCGACACGCCGCGCGGGAAGCTGTCACGGCAGAGCTCGGGCAGGTCGCGGCCGGTCGCCACGCCCACCTTCGCGGACTGGTACTGGACGAGCATCGCGACGAGATTCGCCGCGACGACGACCCACACCAGCGTGTAGCCGTAGTGGGCACCGGCCGAGAAGTTGGTCGCGAAGTTGCCCGGATCGATGTAGGCGACGGCGGCCACGAACGCCGGCCCGACGAACCCCAGCATGCCCCGCAACCGGCCCCGGGCACGTAGCGACGCGAACGTGCCGACGTCGCCGGTCGTCGCGGGCCCCGGGCCGCGGCCGGACGCGATGCCGTCCTGCCCGGGCGCAGGCACGTCGTCGCGCCGGGGCGCGGCCGGGGCGAACACGGGTCTCAGCCGATCGAGGGCCCGAGCCCGAGCGACTGCGGCGTGCTGGCGTCCGGCGAGGGCTGGTGCAGCCCCTCGTCGAGCTGGCCGTACTCGGTCATCAGCGCTCGGCTGCCGCCCCACGGCGTCTGCTCCTCGGCGATCAGCGTGTTCGTCGTCAGCAGCAGCCCGGCGACCGACGCGCCGTTCTGCAGCGCCGACCGGCACACCCGCAGCGGGTCGATGATCCCCAGCTCGACCATGTTCCCGAACTCGCCGCGCAACGCGTCGAACCCGTCGTCGACGCCCATCCCGCTCACCCGCTCCACGACCTCGTGGCCGCCGTACCCGGCGTTCGCGGCGATCAGGTAGGCCGGCTCGGTCAACGCGCGCCGCACGATCTCGACACCGATCGCGTAGTCCTTCTCGACGCCGAGCTCGTCGAGCACGGGGGCCGCGTGCACGAGCGCCGCGCCGCCACCGGCGACGATGCCCTCGGCCATCGCGGCGCGGGTGGCCGACAGCGCGTCCTCGACCCGGTGTTGCAGCTCGGTCAGCTCGGCGTTCGTCGGGGCACCGACCCGGATGACCGCGACCTTGCCCGACAGCGCCCCGATCCGCTCGCTGAGGACGTCCTCGTCGATGCCGAAGGTCGCCCGCTCCAGCTCGGCGCGCAGCTGACCGAGCCGGAACTCCACGTCCCCGGGCCGGCCGGCTCCGTCGATGATCGCGGTGCGGTCCGCGGTCACGCGGACCTGCCGGGCACGACCCAGGTGCTCGCGACGGATCGTGTCGAGCCCGACGCTCGAGGTCTTGCTGATCACCGTGCCACCCGTGATGGTCGCGATGTCCTCGAGCTTGCGCAGTCGCCGGTCGCCGAACCCCGGCGCCCTGGTCGCGACGCACCGGAAGATGCCGTTGACGTGGTTGTGCACGAGCATCGACAGCGCCGGGCCCTCGACGTTCTCGGCGATCAGCAGCAGGGGGCGGGGTTCCCGCATGACGTTCTCGAGGATCGGCATGAGCTGCTGCACCTGCGTGATCTTCTCGCTGCACAGCAGGATGTACGGGTCGTCGAGGATCGCTTCGAGGCTCGCCGGTTCGGTGACGAGGTAGGGCGACACGTAGCCGTTGTCGTATTCGAAACCCTCGACGAAGTCGACACTCATGCCGTGCGTCGCCGACTCCTCGACGGTGACGATGCCGGTGTCGCCGACGGTGTGCAGCGCGGTGGCGAGGACGTCGCCGACCGCGTCGTCGTCGTTGGCCGAGACGGCCGCGACCCTGGCGTAGTCGGCGTGGCTGGCGACCGGGTGCGCGACCTCGTGCAGCCGCTCGACGAGCCGCGCCACGGCAAGGTCGACCCCTCGCTTGACGAGGACGGGGTTGGCGCCGGAGTTGATGGCGAGCATGCCCTCGCGGATGATCGCCTGGGCGATCACCGTCGCGGTCGTCGTCCCGTCGCCGACGATGTCGTTGGTCTTGATCGCGGCTTCCTTGACCAGCTGCGCACCCATGTTCTCGAACTGGTCGGGCAGGTGGATCTCCCGCGCGATCGTCACCCCGTCGTTCGTCACGACCGGCGAGCCGGTGATCTTCTCGAGGATGACGTTGCGGCCCTTCGGGCCGAGCGTCGACTTCACGGCGTCGGCGAGCTGGTCGACGCCGGAGAGCAGCAGCGTGCGGGCGTCGCTGCCGAAACGCAGGTCCTTGGCCATGGTTCCTCCTCGGATTCGGGTCGAGCGGGTCGTCGGTGCGGGTCAGGGAACGAGAATCGCCCGGCCGCGGACCTCGCCCGCGTCGAGGTCGTGCAGCGCCTCCTGGGCGGCGTCGAGCGGGTAGGTCTTCGTGTGCAGCGTGACCTTGCCGGCCTGTGCGAGCACCATCAGCTCGGCGAGCTCGTTGTACGTGCCGACGATGTTGCCGACGACGTTGCGCTCGGTGCTGATGACGTCAAGGGTCGGGACGTGCAGCTCGCCGCCGTACCCGATCACGTAGTACGAGCCACCGGGACGCGTCATCGCCCAGCCGTCGCTCTCGGCGCCCTCCTCGGCGACGAAGTCGAACACCACGTCGGCGCCCGCGCCGTCGGTGAGCTCGGTGACGGTGTCGACGTGCCTGCCGTCGGCGACGACGGTCTGGTTCGCCCCCAGCGCCTCGGCCAGCTTCAGCGCGTCGGGGTTGCGGTCGACGACCACGATGTTCGTGGCGGTCAGCGCCGCCAGGCACTGCACGCCGATGTGGCCGAGCCCGCCGGCGCCGATCACGACTGCGGTGGTGCCGGGGTGGAGCAGCGGGACGGCCTTGCGGACGGCGTGGTACGCGGTGATGCCGGCGTCGGCGAGGGCGGCGACGTCCTTGGGCTGCGTCGACGGGTCGAGCTTGATACACGCACGGGCGGAGGTCAGCAGGTACTCGGCCATGCCGCCGTCGGTGCCGTCGAGGCCGGGGAAGGTGCTCGCGACGCAGTGCATGTCCTGCCCGGCGCGGCAGGCGCGGCACAGCCCGCACGTCGGCGTCGGATGCAGGATCACGGTGTCGCCGACGGCCACATTGGTGACGGCCGAGCCGACCTCGTGCACCCAGCCCGCGTTCTCGTGGCCGATCGTGTACGGCAGGGTCGGGCTCATCGCCTCGTCCCACTGCCCGAGGATGATGTGCAGGTCGGTGCGGCAGACCCCGGCGCCGCCGACCCTGACGACGACGTCCATCGGCCCCGTCACCGCGGGCTCGGCCACCTCGTCGATCGTGGGTTGCTGGTGGTAGGCGTGCAGACGGACGGCCTTCATCGCTCACTCCTCCTGGTCGGTGTGGGGCGCCGGGTCGGGCAGGCCGTAGCGGGCGGCGAGCATGCCCCGGCACACGCCGCCGTTGGCCTCGATGTTCACGCGGGTCAGTCGGGCCCGGCCGAGATGCAGGCGCAGGTCGTCACGGGCGACGCGGTCCCCCGTGACCGCGTCGACGAGCAGCGGCGCGGCGTCGTCCGCCGGTAGCCCCACCTCGCGCCGCCGTGCCCGCAACCGTTCGAGGTCCGCCGACGGCGCGACGTCGCCGAGGGTGAGGTCGGCCAGCTCGGCCGGCGTCGTTCCGCGCACCAGCAGGGGACGGCACACCCGGTCCGTCCCCGCGAGCACGGCCTTGCGGACGAAGTCGGCCCGCAGCGAGTCGAGCTCGTCGACGGCCTCGTCCCCGAACGTCGCGACGAAGCCGGCGCGCGCGGCGACGCCGGCGTTGATCTCGGCCGAGGCGAAGTGGTCGTCGAGGACGACCGTGGTGCGCCGGACGCCGGGCACGGCCGCCACCGCGTCGTGGGCGTCGGCCACCATCAGGTAGGCGAAGTTCGGCGCGCAGAAGTACGTCGGCAGCCGCAGGTGGACCTCGGCCGCGCCGTCACCCGTGACCTCGCACGACGCCACGAACCCGAGCGAGGTCACCGGCTCGTCGAGTTCCGGGTCGCGTACGGCGTCCAGCGCCTCGCGGACGTCGTACGCGACCCGGTCGCCGACCGCGGTCACGCCGACGACGACGCGTTCGTCACGAGCTCCGCGTCGTCGCGGGCCCCCGGCGTCGAGTCCGCGATCCGGCACTCGGCCGGGACCTCGATGTCGTACAGCTTCGCCGCGTTGAGCCCGAGGATCTTCTTCTTGGTGTCGACGTTGACCCGCGGGTAGTCGGAGAACTCGTCACTCGGGTAGTCCCAGTCGACGAACCCCTCGACCTGCCACTTCGGCTCCCAGATGCCGTAGTCGCTGCCGAAGGTCATCTTGTCCTCGCCGACCCAGAACAGCAGCTCCCCCATCACCTTGGCGAAGAACTTCGGTCGGGCGTGCATCAGCCCGCCGATGACGACCGACAGCCCCGCGTAGACGTTGGGCTCCTGCGTCGCCATGAAGCAGAAGTCCTCGATGCGCGGTAGGCCGACGTGCTCGACGATGAAGTTGAGCTCGGGGAAGTCGGTGGCGGCGTGGTCGACGTCGGAGACGTCGAACGCGTCCTTGTCCAGCGGCCAGATCGTCGGTCCCTTGTGGACGTGGACGTTCTTGATGCCCAGCTCCTGCGCCTTCTCCAGGTAGCGGTACGCCTCCGGGTCCTTCAGCGTCCAGCCTCGTGAATCACCCTTCCACTCGGCGGTGTAGAGCTTGAGACCCCGGGCCCCCCAGCGCTTGACGTTCTCCTCGAGCTCCGTGAGCCCGGCGTCGCCGTCCCGCGGGTCGAAGCGGGTGTTGACGATGAACCTGTCCGGGTGCTTCTCGGCCAGGGCGCCGTTCTTCTCCGTGGTGTTGAAGCCCTCCGCGTACCACTCCTTGAGGTAGGTCGGCTGGAACACCGCGACGTCGACGTGCCCCTTGTCGAACACGTCGCTCATCAGGTCGTCCTCGGAGTAACCCTCGAAGTGCTCGATCGACCAGTGCGTCTCCGGCGGCCCGAGGGACTGGTACGCGTGGAAGCACTCGATCCAGCCCTTGGCGTACTGCTCGTGGCCCTCGACCCAGTTCTCCGGCGTGGCGTCCCAGAAGTGCATGTGACTGTCCACGACGAAGTACTTCTCGCCATCCTTCTCGTACATCGTGGCTGCTCCTATCTCGCGCCGGGACGCGGGGCGATCAACGGGACTTGAGGTCGAAGCCGAGGTACTCCGCGGCCTCCTCCGGATTCGAGAACATGATCGTGCGGTCGTCCTCGTGCACCATCCGGCCGTAGTGGGTCGACATGTTGTTCTCGAACTCGGCGGCACTGAAGAAGCCCTGCTCCTCGCCGAGCGCGTCGTCCATGTCGTCGTAGACGACGTCGAACCGGCCGACCCCGTCGACGCGGATCATCGACGGCAGCGGGGTGACGGTCACGTTGCCCAGCTGCGCGAGCACCCTGGCCATCACCGCGCCCACCTGGTTGTTCATCAACGTGAAGCCGCACATGTTCGAGAAGGTCTTGTCGGACTTGTACGGGCTCTCGGCGGTCGTGAAGCGCGGCTCGCTCGCGGTGGTCACTGGGTCAGCTCCTTCGGGGTCGACAGCGAGAGGTCGGCGAGGATGCCCGCGAACCGGCTCTTGGCCCGGTCGAGCGCGTCCTCGAAGCGGGGCGGCTTGGCGTCGGGCTGCGACCAGATCGGCTGCAGCGTCCGGGCGGCGGCGAGGCAGCGAGCCGTCCACGTCGCAAGCCAGCCGTCGATGATCCCGATGTTGTGCGCGGCGAACTCCCGGTCGTCGGTCAACAGCTCGAACATCGCCCGCGTGTAGCGCAGGTCCCGCTCGGCGTAGTCCCATTCGCCGGCCCCCACGACGGTGGGCGTGACGAAGTCGCCGTTCTTGGGAGCCGCCTGCTGCACCAGGTTGCTGCGGAACAGCTCGCCGATCAGCGGCTCGAACACCACGTTCGTGGCGAACACCGCCTCGGCCCAGTCGTCGACGCAGGTGAGCTGCTCGCACGTCTCGCGCACGCCCTGCCAGGCGGCGTCCTCGTTCCAGGTCGCGACGTGCGCGGTGCCGTCGAAGGACTCGATCTCCTCCGAGAGGGTGAGGTTGTACAGCGCGAGGTCCTGCGCGAAGCGGATCCGGTGCATGCTGTTCACCGAGATCGCGTTGTTGTGCATGTTGGTCGGCGCCCGCCGGTTGGCGTTGGCGAAGACGTAGAGGCCCAGCCCGTGCTCGACGTGCATCCACGCACCGACGTTGCGCTCCACGAACGTCACCCAGTTCGGGTTCCACTGCTCGAACGCCTTGGTCTGCTTGGCCGTCTCCACGTTCTGGTTGATCTGGCGGACGACGTTGGAGTTGTAGCGGTAGAAGGTGAGCTCCCACTCCTCGTTGGGGTCGCGGAACTCGTGCCAACCGTGCGCCGGCCAGTCGTACCCCTTCCCACCGGACCCCGGGTAGCGCTCGGGCTCGGGACGGTCGCTGCCCCACGCCTTGAGGGCGGTCCAGTCCAGTGGGTAGCCACCACGGCCGTCGGCGAACCCGTACAGCCAGCCCTGGGACAGGTAGTGGCGCGGATCCGGCTGCACCTCGACGGTGACGTCCTCGTAGTGCGACTGCCGGCGCTTCTGCGGGGTGAAGTAGTTGTAGCTGCGCGCGGTGGAGTCCGGGAACTCCTTGGCGCCGGCCTCCGCGTCGGTGAAGACGGGCTTCGGCGCACTGCGCTCCGCTGGCGCGCGCCGTTCCTCGGTCTGGGTCATGGCTACTCTCTCTCGGGGTCGCCGGTCGTCGTGAACTTGTCGTAGTAGATGTGCTTCTCGTCGGCGCCGAGCTTCGTCAGCGCCTCCATCGCGGCCTCCACCATCGGCGGCGGCCCGCAGACGTAGCAGTCCGTCAGCGCCAGGTCGGTCTCGTGCCGGCTCATCACGTCGGTGATCAGCCCGGTCTCGCCGTCCCAGTCGTCCGCGTCGTCCGGCTCCGACAGCGCGGGCACGAAGGTGAAGTTCCCCAGCTGCTCGGCCAGCCCGGTCAGCTCGTCCGTGAAGCAGAGGTCCCGCTTGCCACGCGCGCCGTAGTAGTAGGTCGCCTTGCGGGTGCTGCCGCGCTCGGCGAGGGAGCGCAGCACCGAGAGGATCGGCGCCATGCCGGCGCCACCGCCGACGAAGACCATGTCCGCGTCGCGGCCGTCGCGCAGCGTGAACACCCCGAACGGGCCGGTGATGTCGAGGACGTCGCCGACCGCGAGCTCGTCGGCCAGGTGCGACGAGAACCGGCCGCCGGGATAGATGCGGATCACGAACTCGAGCTCGGTGCCGCCGCCGGCCGGCGTGTTCGCCATCGAGAACGAGCGGGTGTCCTCGCTGCCGGGGATGGTGAAGTCGAAGTACTGGCCGGCGAAGAACGCCACCTTGTCCGGCTCGACGATCTTCAGTCTCAGGTGGCGCATGTCGTGCGTGACGGGGTCGTTGGCGACCACCTCGGCCCTGGCCCGCTGGATCGGATGGCCGGAGCGGATCATCTCCTCGTCGTAGTTCAGCAGCTCGATCGTCACGTCCTCGTAGACGTGCGCCCGGCACAGCAGCGTGAAGCCCTCCTCCTTCTCGAAGTCGGGGAGGGCGAACGTCGAGTACTTCTCGAGGTCGATGTCGTCGCCGTCGAGGACGAAGGACTTGCAGGCCGCACACTGGCCTTCCTTGCACCCGTGCATCAGCATGATGCCCTGCTCGGCCGCGCCGCGCAGGACGGTCTGCTCCTCGTCGACCTCGATCTCGATGCCGACGGGCTCGAAACGCACCGTGTGCTTGTTGTCCATCGATCCGTCCGGTTCCGGAGCGGGCGCGGGGCCCGGCGACGTGCGCCGGGCCCCGAACCCGTTCGTCGGTCAGTTGGCCGCCGGAGCCGGCCTGCCGGCCGGTCCCTGCTTGACGTAGTCGGCGTGGTACGCCTGCTGCTCGGCCGCGCTCATCTCGTTCAGCAGCACGTTCGGGCTCTGCAGCGGCGGGCACCGGCGCAGGTGGTCGAGCGTCCACATCTTCTTCGGGTCGAGGTCCAGATGCGGCTGCGCGACCAGCGTCTTGCCGTCGTCCCGCACGTAACCCATGTCGGAGACGACGTCGGCCCAGTTCCAGCCGTGGTAGAGCGTCTCCCACTCGCGCTTGCCGATGAGCTGGCCCATGTTCGGCGTCTCGCGCCCCTCGTACGTCGGCCGGAAGGCCACCGTGTCGGTCCAGCGGCACGCCTCGTGGCAGTAGGTGCGCATCTGCCCGTCGACCTCGGCCATGACCATGTCCTCGCGGACGAGGCACGGCACCATGCACGTCCAGCACCGGGCCGGGTACACGTAGTCGACGTCCTCGAGCGCGATCGGGTTGTGCCCGTTCGCGACCGAGAGGCGCGCGTAGTTCTCCCACCACGCGCCGTACTTGTCGTACCAGCCCGGGTACTTGTACTCGAACCACTCGAAGTCCTTGTCGGTCATCGGGTCGATCCGCCAGTAGTTGGCGAGCCACCCGGTGGCGAAGAACTGCGCGACCTCGTGGACGTAGCCCTTGTTCCAGATCTGGTTCCAGGACTCCTCGATCAGGTCGTGCGGGATCTCCAGGCCGTACTTCTCGAGGGGCACGAGGTAGCTGCGGTAGTAGTCGTCGTAGATCCAGCGGCGCCACATCTCCGCGTAGCTCTCGCGGTCCCTGCGCCGGTCCTTCGTGCCGTACTCGATGAACGTGCCGATCGCGGCGTCGACGACGCGGTGGTTGTTCCACCACGCGTACCGCAGGTCGCGGGCCAGGAGCTGGTGGTTGCTCTCGTCCGACAGCGCCATCAGCAGCGTCGCGTAGCCGTTGCTGATGTGGCGCGACTCGTCGGACTGCACCGAGTGGAAGACCGTGGGCAGCAGGTAGTCGCCGTTGGCGGCGGCCTCGGCCGGCATCGCGACGAACAGCGTGTTGGTGAACGCCGTCTCGGCGACGATCGTCAGGTAGATGCTCGCGGCGGTGATGGCGTCGCCGGTGATGAAGCCCTCGGCGAACTGCCGCCCGATCGTCCCGCAGTAGTCGTTCTGGAAATTGCGCAGACTCGAGTTGAATCCCGCCGGGTCGATGTAGTTGTTCATGTAGAGCCGCTTGAGGTTCTGCTGGATCGTCGAGTGCCGGACCTCGTCGATCATCTGGATGGCCTGGCCGTTGTGCAGCTCCGGGTTGGGCACGGTGTTGAACAGCAGCGGCATGGCGCGGGCGGCGGAGATCTCGGGCAGCGGGATGATCGACAAGAACAGCTTCTGCCACTCCAGCCAGCGCTCCTGCACCTGCCGGAACATGTTGCCGCGGATCGCGCCGTCGGACGCCCCGTAGACGCGGTGGTCCTTCTCCTCCTGCATCGGGAAGTAGGACCGCAGCACCTGCTTGAGCGGATCCTTCTTCTTCGCCTTCTGGAACGTGTAGTCGGTGCCGTACTGGGAGACCGGCGTGTGGTACAGCGGGTCCCAGGACAGCTCCTGGATCTTCTCGTGGGCTTTCGCCACGCTCTGACGACTCATCGCCACACTCCTCGACTAGGCCGGTGCGTCGTGTCCCATCTGACCCGGCGCGGCGGCCCTCCCAGGTCTCAGAACGAGACAGTCCCCCGCGTCAGCGGTCGGCCTCGAACACGACGTTGCGGATCTCGGCCAGGTGGTCGTGCACCCGGCGCATCACCTCGCGGTTGCCCTCGGCCCGCGGCTCGATGCCCAGCGCGACCAGCAGGGCCGCGGCGGGCGCGGCGGGGTCACCGGTCTCGCCGAGCGCCGGGTGCAACCCCTGCTCGGCGAGATGCGTGAACACGAGATGGACGACCGTCCACGGGTTGTACGACTCCCCGGCCACGTCCGTCGCGTCGTCCACGCACTTCGGTCTAATGCCGTCGTCGCGGTGCCGCGTTCTCAATTTGAGACCGCGGTTCGACCTGGCCGGTGAATGATGACGCGTGATCGGCGTACCGGCAGGCCCGCGCCGAACCGCGGCCTCGACCCTGCCGCGGACGTAGGAGGTAGGGCGATGGCGCCTACTGCGCCCGGCCACCAGCTCGTCCTGCCCGACGGCGTCGACGTGGCGGTGCACCGGCTGCGCTTCCTCACCGCCGAGCGGGCCGACCCCGACCGGGTCCGGCGGACGATCCTCGCGTCGTGGCACCGCTCCAAGGCCGCGCACGTGGCGGCCGACCGGGTGCAGCCGACGTTCCAGCGCGACCCCGACGTCGACTCCGTCCTGTCCCGCAGCGCCGAGCCCATCCTGCGCCGGCTGCACGACGAGCTCGCCGAGCAGCCGGTCAGCATCGTGCTCACCGACCCCTCCGGACTCGTGTTGAGCCGGCGCACCGGCGACGCCGCGCTCGAACGCCGCCTGGATCGCGTGCTGCTCGCTCCCGGTTTCAGCTACGCCGAGGAGTTCGTGGGGACGAACGGCATCGGCACCGCGCTCGAGGTCGGCTGCGCCACCGAGGTGTTCGGGCACGAGCACTACGCCGAGGACCTCGAGACCCTGGCGTGCGCGGGGGCGCCCGTCCACGACCCGATCAACGGCCGGCTGCTGGGCGTCGTCGACCTGACGTGCTGGCGCCGGGACGCCCAGTCGCTGCTGCTGGCGCTGGCCAAGAGCACCGCGGCACAGATCCAGCAGGCCCTGCTCACGGCGTCCGGGTCCACCGAGGTCGAGGTGCTGCAGGCCTACCGGCAGACCTGCCGTCGCACCACCGGCGTCGTCTTCGCGGTCACGAGCGACGCCGTGCTGCTCAACGCGCAGGCCCGCGCGGAGCTGGAGCCGGTCGACCAGAACGCGCTCGTCGGTCACGCCGTCGAGACGGCGGCGCAGCTGCGCCCGGGCCGACGGCGGTCGCTCGCCGTCACGCTGCCGACCGGCGCCGAGGCCCGGATGTTCTGCCAGCAGATCGGCGTGGGCGACGAGTCGGTCGGCATCGTCGTCCACGTCAAGCTCCGCGCCGCGGCGGCCGACGGGTCGGATCGCGCCGGCGGCGACCGGGCGATGCTGCTGCCCGGACTGGTGGGCGGCGCGGCGCTGTGGCAACGCGCCTGCCGCCAGGTCGAGAGCGCCGCGGCGGGTTGGCTCGTCGTCGAGGGGGAGGCCGGCGTCGGCAAGTCGGCGCTGCTGCGCGCCGTGCAGCTACGCGAGCACCCCGCGCGCCGCACGGTCTCGCTCGACGCGCGCGACGCGCGGCGCGACCGACGCTGGCTCGCCGGCGTGCGCAGCGCGACGGTCGACGCCGAACGCCTCGTGCTCGCGCACGTGGACGAGCTCGACGCGCCCGGCACGAGGGCGCTGGCCGCGGTGCTGCAGGACGTCAAGGACGCCCGGCCGGACCTCGTGGTCGCGGCGACCATGCACGTCGGTTCCGGCAGCGGCCGCGCCCTCGGCCAGCTGCTCGCCCTGTTCCCGACGACCGTCCGCGTCCCTGCCCTCCGGCTGCGGCTGGAGGACGTCCCCGCGCTCGTGTCGTTCTTCCTCGGCAAGCTGGGCAAGGGCGCGCGCATCAGCTGCTCCCCCGAGGCCATGCGCGTGCTGCTGCGCTCGACGTGGCCGGGCAACGTCGCCCAGCTGCAGCAGCTGCTGCACGACGTCGTGCAGCGACGCCGGTCCGGCGTGATCACGCTCGACGACCTGCCGCCGGAGATGCACTCCATCACCCGGCGGGTGCTCTCGACCCTCGAGTCGATCGAGCGCGACGCGATCATCGAGAGCCTCGCCGACGCCAAGGGCAACAAGCTGCAGGCCGCGCAGGCGCTGGGGATGTCCCGCGCGACCATCTACCGAAAGATCCGCGAGTTCGGCATCGTCAGCCCGTCCTACCGGCACACCGACCCGCGGTGACCGGCCTCAGCCCGCGGTGGCCGCCACCTGCACGCCGACCGCGGCGGCGGCGAGCACGCCGGCGACCAGCTGCACCCGTCCGGAGTTGACGATCAGCCAGCGCACGCGGCGGCGGGCGTGCGCGGGCACGAGGTGCAGGTCGACATGGGCGGCGGCGCGCACGTAGAGCCACTGCCCGGCGGCGAGCAGGGCCGCCAGCGCGAGCAGGGCGACGGCCGGGCGGGTCATGGGACCACCCTGCGACGCCGGCCGGCCCCCGCCGGTCTCATCGTGAGACCGCGCCCCGTAGGGGTAGCGTCGCCGGCCGTGACCGATCGTCGACACCCACCGATCGAGCCCTACGAGACCGGCAGACTGGACGTCGGCGACGGCCACCTCCTCTACTGGGAGCAGTGCGGCAACCCCGACGGCTTGCCGGCGGTCGTGCTGCACGGCGGCCCCGGCTCGGGCTGCTCGCCGGGCATGCGGCGGCACTTCGACCCGGCTCGCTACCGGGTGGTGCTCTTCGACCAGCGCAACGCCGGCCGCAGCACGCCGTGGGCCGGCGAGCCGACCGTCGACCTGTCGACTAACACCACGCCCCACCTCCTGCGCGACGTGGAGCGACTGCGCGAGCACCTCGGCATCGACCGGTGGCTGGTGTGGGGCGCCTCGTGGGGTGTGACGCTCGGGCTCGCCTACGCCGAGACCCATCCGGATCGCGTCACCGAGTTGGCGCTGGCGGCGATCACGAGCCCCGACCGCTGGCTGCTGCGCTGGATCACCCGGGACATGGGGCGGGTGTTCCCGCGGGAGTGGGAGCGGTTCCGCGACGGCGTGCCCGCCGCCGAACGCGACGGCGATCTCGCGGCGGCCTACAGCCGGCTGCTGCACGACCCCGACCCGGCGGTCCGGGCCGCGGCCGCGCAGCGCTGGTGCGACTGGGAGGACACCCACGTCTCGCTCGCCCCGGACGCCGCGCCGTCGCTGTCGGTGGCCGACCCCGCCTCCCAGCTCGCGTTCGCCCGCGTGGTCACGCACTACTGGGGCCACGGCTGCTTCCTCGAGGACGGTCGGCTGCTGCGCGACGCGCACCGGTTGGCCGACATCCCGGGAGTCATGGTCCACGGGCGCTACGACGTCAGCGGCCCGTTGGACGTCGCCTGGCAGCTGGCGAAGGTCTGGCCGGCGGCCGAGCTCGTGGTCGTCGACGACGCCGGCCACTCCGGCGGGCTCACGTCCGTGCTGGTGGACTACCTGGACCGGATCGCCCACCGCTGACGACGAGCCCGCGCCGCCGGCGGCGTGACCCGGGCCAGCGTCGGGTCGGTGACGCCGTCAGCCGCGTCGCGCCCGACGGACCTCGCCGACGGCGAGCAGCAGGGCGGCCGCGGCCATGACGACGGTCACGAGCAACGCGGCCGCGTAGGCGTGCCCGTAGTGCGCGGCCCGGGTGCGCTCCCCCGTCGCCTCGGTGCCGGCGAGCTGGCCGTAGAAGACCGCGGTGAGGACGGCCGCGCCGACGGCGGCCCCCACCCGTTGCGCGGTCTGCAGCATCCCGCCCGCGGTGGAGCCGCCGGAGACGTCGATCTCGGCGAGCGACAGCGACTGGTTGGGCGTGATGACGCCCCCGCCGCCCAGGCCGGCGAGGAAGAGCGTCGGCGCCATGAGCAGCGCGACCTCGGCGTTGCCCAGGTGGCCCGCCGCGGCGCGCGTCGTGAGCAGCGTCCCGACAATGCCGGCGAGGAAGAGCACGAGCGCGACCACCAGCACGCTACGGCCCCGGCCGGCGACGAGGCGGCCGGCGATCGGCGCGCCGACGGCGAGCCCGGCCGCGAACGCCGACGCGGTGAGGCCGGCCTGGAGGGCGGAGAAGCCGAGGCCGTCCTGCAGGAAGAGCGACAGGACGAGCGACGTCCCGAAGAAGCCGGCGAAGTACAGCAGCGCCAGTCCGAGGCCACCGGCGTAGGACCGCACCCGGAACAGCGACGTGTCGATCAGCGGGTGCCCGCGGCGGCGCCCCGGCCCCCGCTCCCACCACACGAAGGCCCCCACCACGACGAGCGCGGGCGCCAGCAGCGCCAGCCGGGCGGCGTTGCGGTCGGCGTCGTACTCGACCACCGGGTAGAGCACGCCGCCGAGGCCGAGTGCGAGCAGGGCCGCCCCCGGCAGGTCGAGCCGGCGTGGCTGCTCCGACACCCGGTCGCGCGGCAGCAGCCGCCACGCGAGCACGAAGGCCAGGACGCCGACCGGGACGTTGACGAGGAACGTCAGCCGCCAGCCGAACTCCACGCCACCGACGGCGATGATGAGCCCCCCGAGCACCGGCCCGACGGCCTGCGCCAGGCCGACGTTCAGACCCAGCAGCCCGAAGGCCCGGCCGCGCTCGGGCACGGGGAACATCTGCTGCACCAGGCCGGACACCTGGGGGTTGACCAGCCCGCCGGCCAGGCCCTGCAGGATGCGAGCCACGAGCAGGATCTGCGGGGTGGGCGCCAGGCCGGCCAGCAGGCTGGTCAGCACGAACCCGCCGATGCCGAGCAGCAGCATGCGGCGCCGGCCGCGGTCGTCTCCGAGCCGGCCGGCGATGATCGGCACCATGCCGAAGGCGAGCGCGTAGCCGGACACGACCCACTGCAGCTCGGCGGCGTCGGCCGAGAGCGACTGCCCGATCGACGGCAGCGCGACGTTGACGATCGTCGCGTCCAGCAGCGTCATGAACAGCGCCGAGATGCAGACGCCGAGCACGAACCAGCGGCGTGGATCGAGATCGGCCGGCGCGCCCGGGTCGGCGGAGGTCGGGGCGCGGCTCACTCCATCCAGTGTGCCGCGCCGGCCGACCGACCCGCGGGGCGGATCAGGTCAGCGCGCTGCCCTTGGCCCACGTCGACCACGGCACGGACCACTGGCCGCCCTGGTCGAAGCTGATCTCGGGGTTGCCCAGCCCCTTGGTCACCTTGACGACGTCGCCGACCCGCGAGTGGCTGTAGAACCACTTCGCGTCGGCGGTGCGCAGGTTGAGGCAGCCGTGGGAGACGTTCTGGTGGCCCTGCGCCCAGATCGTGGTGTTGAGCTCGTGCAGGTAGATGCCGTCGGTGCTGATCTTGGTGGAGTAGTAGATCTTCTCCGGCGGGTAGTAGTTCGGCGAGCTCTTCGGCACGCCGTAGCTGCCCGAGGTCATGATCGCCGGGTTCTCGTGGGTGATGACGGTGTAGGTGCCGTGCATCGTCCAGTAGTTGATCGCCGAGTTCGACGGCTCGTAGCCGCCCTTGCCCATCGACGTGAGCATCGTGCGCTCGAGCTTGCCGTCGAAGTAGACCTTGACGTTGTGCTTGGTCGGACTCGCGACCGACACCCGCTTCTGACCGATCGTGAAGTCGGTGGCGCGGTCGGCCTGGCCGTAGAGGCCCTCGCCGAGCTTCTTGCCGTAGACCTTCGCGGCGATCGAGACCTTGGTGCCGGTCGGGTAGTAGTGCTTCGGACGCCAGTAGACGTTCTGGTCGTCGTTCCAGTACCAACCGCCGGTGACCTTCGGCGTCGTCGAGACGCTCAGGGTCTTCTCGGCCGCCTTGCGGTTCACCGCCTCGTCGAAGTGGACCCGGGCGACCATGCCCACGCCGTACGTGGCGCCGCCGGAGATCCCGGTGCCGTAGATGTCGGTGATGCTCGGCATCGTGTAGTTGTCGGGGGCGACCGTGGCGATCGACGACTTCTTGGTGACCGCGACGCCGTCGGCGTTCTTGCCGGTCGCGGTGAGCTTGTAGGTCTTGTCGTAGCCCAGCACCTCGGCGCTGCGCCACGACGTGCGGTCGGCGGCGAGCTTGCCCTTGACCTGCTTGCCGGCCGGGTTCAGCAGCGAGACCTTGCTGAGCTCGCCGTGCGCGATCGAGACCGTGACCGGCTCGGCCGGGCTGATCGCGTTCTCGGCCGAGACCGGCGAGGCGGTGATGACCGCCGCTGCGGCGGCGGCGCTGGTGGCGGCGGAGCTGGACGGGGCGGCGGAGGTGGCACCGGGGGTGCCGGAGTCGCCGGTGGCCCGCGAGGGCCCGGCGTCGCCGGACGAGGCGGATCCGGACGTGCACGCGGCCAGCAACGTCGCCGCGAGCGCCGCGGCCAGGGTGGCGGCCAGCGCGACGGGCCGCCGTCCGCGGGCCGGGCGCCCCAGGGGTCGCTGTGCCGGTCGTCGCGCCGAAGCCGTTCGCTGCACCTGTGTCCTCCACCGATCGCGTCCGTTTAACACGGTCCCATGCCCTACGACGTAATGACGGTTGAAAGGGCCGTTCCGTTGCCAAGCCGCGCAAACCGTGACTGTTGCGTTATCCGGCACACCGCCCACCTGCGGCGTCCGCCGCGCCCGTCCGCCGCCGGGCGTGGCAGACTTACTAAATCTCCACAGGCATAGTAGAGAAAGCACGGTGGACGAATGGGCGTCACGGTCCTGGTCGGCAACCCGAAACCGCATTCGCGCACGTGGCAGGCGGCGCACCTCGTGGCCCGGGAGCTCACCGGCCGGCCGGCCGACGTCGACCTCGATCTCGCGTCCTTCGGCCCGGCCCTGCTGGACTGGGGCTCCGAGGCGGTCGCCGACGCCGTCGCCCGGGTCCAGGACAGCTCGCTGCTCGTGGTGGCCAGCCCGACGTACAAGGCCACGTACACCGGGTTGCTCAAGCTGTTCTGCGACCGCATCGGCGGCGGCGCCCTCGGCGGCCTCCCGGCGGTGCCGCTCATGCTGGGCGGGCACTGGAAGCACGCGCTCGCCGCCGAGGTCCATCTCAAGCCGCTGCTGGCCGAGCTCGGCGCCGCGACCCCGACGGCCGCGCTCTACCTGCTCGACTCGGAGTGGGACTCGGGCGACACGCTCGCGGCGTGGCTGCCCACCGCGCGCCGCGCCCTCGGCCTGGCCGGCCCCGCGCAGGACGCCTCGTGACCGCGACCGAGCTCGACCTGCGCCGCGTCTTCGGCGCCTACCCGACCGGCGTCGCGGCGCTGGCCGGGGTCGTCGACGGGGCCCCGGTGGGCATGGCGGCCAGCTCGTTCACCACCGTCTCGCTCGACCCGGCCCTGGTGTCGGTGTGCGTCGCCCACTCGTCGGCCACCTGGCCGGTGCTGCGGCGATCCGCCCGGCTCGGCATCAACGTGCTCGGCTCGGACCAGGAGTGGGTCAGCCGGCAGTTCGCGGCGAAGGGCGTCGATCGCTTCGCCGGCATCGGCCGGCGCGAGACCGACGACGGCTGCGTGCTGCTCGCCGGCGCGGCGGCCTGGTTCGACTGCTCGATCGCCCAGGAGGTCCGGGCCGGCGACCACGACATCGTGGTGTTCGCCGTCCACGACCTCGACATCGCCGAGGGCGTGCCGCCGCTGGTGTTCCACGCGAGCACCTATCGGAGCCTCGCGTGACCGCCACCCCGACCCGGCCCGCTGCGTCGGAGGCGGCCTCGGGGTCGCACCGCTTCGCCTCCCCCGTCGACGCCGCCCGCTGGGGTGAGTACCGCCGCCCGGCGGCACCGGCCCACGCGTTCGCGGGCCGCGTCACCGACGCCGTCCCCGGCCGCTACCACGTGTACGGCGGCTGGTCGTGCCCCGCGTCGCACCGGCTCGCCGTCATCCGAGCGTGGGCCGGTCTCGAGGACGTCGTCTCGATGTCCTACATCGACGAGCTGCGCGACGCCCGGGGCTGGGCGTTCCGCGAGGCGACCGGCCCCGATCCGGTCAACGGATTCACCCTGCTGCGCGAGGTCTACCTCGCCGCCGACCCCGGGTACGCGGGGATCGTCTCGGTGCCGGTCCTGTGGGACCGGGTGGAGGCGACGGTCCGCAGCACCTCGCCGGTGGGCATCGGCATCGATCTCGCGACGGCCTTCGCGGGCCTCGGCCGCACCGACCGCCCCTCGTTGCGCCCGGCCGCGCTCGTCCCGGCGATCGACGCGATGTCGCGCCGGGTCGCCACCGAGATCGAGCGGCAGGTGGGGTGCGCGGTCTACCGGCGCCAGGTCGCGGCGGACCTGCGGACGGCCCTCGCCGGCTTCGACCGACTGCTCGCCGACCGTCCCCATCTCGTCGGCGAGCACGTCACCGACGCCGACGTGCGGCTGTGGGTGCAGCTGGTGCGCTACGACGCCGGGCCCAACGCCCACAAGGCCGTCGGGCCACGACTCGACGCCTTCCCGCACCTGTGGGCGTGGGCGCGACGGCTCTACGCCCTCGCCCCGTTCCGGACCACCACCGATTTCACCCGGTTCAGCGCGCCGCTCGCCGATCTGCCCCCGTGGTGACGGCGACCGGGGCCGGAGTCGCCGGGACCGGTCCGGGTGTGGCGCCGATCACGGCCGGTGTCGTCGCAGGAAGGCCGGACCTTCGGCCTTGATCACCGGGCGTGCCCGGGTTCGGCCGGCATGCCCCGCGCGATCTCGTTCACACGGCACGCGATGTCCGACCGCCCGAAACCCGCCATACCCGGGCGAACGCCGCGCCAGCCGGGTCGGAAGATCCGCTTTTCGCGCCGTAAAACGAGGGGAACCCACGAAATCCGGCAAACTCGTCAGCTTGTCGCCGGGCGCGTGTCGGACGTGAAAATCTGGTTTGATAGGGGTACCAGCACCACACAGCGCGTCCCCACCGCGCTGCCGCATCATCCGCACACCTGCCAGGACGCTCCCCACCGCCCCGGCAGGCCGTCTCACCCCCGGAGACACCAATGTCCAAGCGCGACCGAGCCCTCGAACAGCTCACCTCGGAGTTCCCCGGCATCTCCGCCCGCGTCATCGTCGCCATGTTCCTCGGCTACCTGCAGCGCACCGACACCCTGGCCGACGCCGTCGCCGCCACCCGCGAGCGCATCCTGGACGCCTGCCTCGTCTGAGCGCGTCCGCCCCGACCCCGCCCGCGAGCCGGGCATCGCGGTCCTGGCCGGTGTCGGACCGCCTTCGTAGACTCGACGGGGTGAGACCGCAGGGGTTCGAGAACGTCGCCACGGTGCTGGTCGACCCCGCCGTGCTCGCCGACTTCGAGCTGGACCTCATGTCGCGGGACCTGCGGGTCTGGCTGGTGCACACCGCGCCCACCTTCCCCGATCCGCGCCGGCTGGCCTTCCAGATCCGGCGCACGCTGCTCGACCACAAGAACGGCGCCTGGGCCGTCGCCGAGGACTGGACCGTCGTCTGGGTCACCTTCGGCGAGAGCTGGCTCGACGGCGACGAGCCCCTTCCCTGGCCCGCCCACGCGGCCCTCTGGGACAAGCTGGCCGAATACGGCGGCCGGGTCCGGTACAACCTCGGACTCGGCGGCGTGCCGCGGCTGTCGGTGCCCCGCGGGCTCGACTGACCGTCCGGCGGCCGGCCGCGGCGCGGTGTCATCGACCGCGGCGGCGCTGCTGACGCTCCCACCGCCGCACCCGCGCGTTGAACTCGTCGACCTCGGCCCGTTCGGCGCGCACCCGCTCCCCCGTGCCCCACGGGTAGCCGGCCTGCAGCAGGCGGTGGTCGGTGGCCTCGTTGATGTACATGGTCACGAACAGCGCCGCACACGCCCCGGCGACGAACGCGGTGAGCGCGCGGATCCCACCGTTCGCGGGCAGGAACACCGCCACCAGGGTCACCGGGACGGCGACCGCCACCAGCGTGCGGGCGATGTGGCGCAGCACCCAGGTCGAGCAGGTGGCGTCGTGGAGCACCCAGCGCCGGTACCGCTCGGGCAGCGGGACCCAGAACGCGTACAGCAGCCAGCGCAGCGGCCCCGGCCGGGGCCGCGGCGAGCCGTGCCCGGGGTCCGCGCCGCGATCGGTCACCGCAATCTGATGCCCGGCATGCGCAACGGGCCACCACCAGGCAGGCCGAGCTCCGCCGCCAGGGCGGCGAGATCACCCCACGGCGACAGCGTCACGCGCGCGAGCGCGCGCGGGTCCTCGCTCGAACGGGCGCGGCCCAGCCGGGCCAGCGGGGGGACGTGCAGCGCCGGGCGCAGCGGCGCGTCGGCGGGCAGGCCGGCCCGCTCCCGGGCCAGTCGCGCCGCGTCCCGCATGCCACCGAGGACGTCCACCAGGCCGTTGCCCGCGGCGTCGGCGCCCGACCAGACCCGGCCACGGGCGACCGCGTCCGCGGCGTCGCGGGTGAGCCCCCGGCCGTCGGCGACCTTCTGCACGAAGTCGGCGTAGATGCGGTCGAGCATCGCCGCCAACCGCTGCTGCTCGTCGTCGGTGAAACCACGGCGGGAGGAGAACATCCGGGCGGCGCCGCCGTGCTCGACCGCACCCGTGCCGAGCCCCAACCGGTCGAGCAGCCCGGTCACGACGATCTTGCCGCCGAGCACGCCGATCGACCCGGTGATGGTGGCCGGTTGCGCCACGATGACGTCGGCGGGGCACGCGATGTAATAGCCGCCGGACCCGGCCACGGCGCCCATCGACACGATCACCGGTTTGCCGGCGTCGCGGACGAGCGTCACCTCGCGCCAGATCGTGTCGGACGCCACCGCCGACCCACCCGGCGAGTCGACGCGGAACAGCACCGCCTTCGCGTGCTCGTCGTCGCGCGCCGCTCGCAGGGCTGCCGACACCGTGTCGCTGCCCAGCTGCCGGCCACGCGGGCCCTGCCGGGTACGACCGGGGACGATCTCGCCGTGACCGTCCACGACGGCGACGAAGTCACGCTGGCGGGCGAGCAGCGTGCCGACACTGCGCCGGGGAGTCCACTGGTCGGCGTACAGCAGCTGCGCATCGTCGCCGACCTGTTTGCGCATCTCCGCGTAAACCTCGTCGCGGTAGCCGATGCGGTCGACGAGACCGGCGTCGCGCGCCTCGGCCGCCGAGAGCGGCGCGCGTTCGGCGACGGAGCGGACGTCGTCGACGGACAACCCCCGCGCCGCCGCCACGGTCGTCACCGCACCCTCCCACGCCGACGCGGCCAACCGGTCGACCGCCTCGCGGTGCTCGGGGGTGAACTCGGTGCGCATGATGCGGTCGGCGGCGTTCTTGTACTCGTGACGCTTGTCGAGCTGCGGTTCGACCCCGAGCTTGTCGAGGGCACCGCGCAGGAACGTCGTCTCGGACGCGACGCCGACGAGCGCGAGCTCGGCCGACGGCTGCAGCCACACCTGCCCGCACGCGGTGGCGAGGACGTAGTCGGCGGTGCCGCTGCCCCCTTCCCCGAGCGTCTCGGCCCATGCCGTCGACGGCTTGCCGCTGCGGGCGAACGCGACGAGGCCCGATCGGATCTCCTGCACCGTCGCCCACGGCAACGCGCTCCCGCCCACCTTGACCAGCAGCCCGCGCACCGACGGGTCGTCGCCGGCCTCGTGCAGCGCGCGGAGCAGTGCCGTGAGGCGCGGACGGTGCCGGCTGCGCAACCGGCCGACGACGTCCTCGGGCTCGACCTCGATCGGGACGGTCGTGAGATCGAGCTCGAGCAGACGGCCACGACGGCGGGGCAGCGAGGGCATGTCGCCCACGCTACTGACCCGGCGGTTGCCGCGGTCGGCGTCAGGTACGCCGCTCCCGCAGCGTCCGCTCGTCCTGCTCGCCGAGGGCGTCGGCGATCTTGGCTCCGGCCTCGACCCAGGCCGTCCGGGTCGCCGGGGCCAGCTTCAGCCACCCGATCGGGCCGCCGTGCGCGAGCTCGGGGTCGTAGGGGATCTCGACGACGGCCCGCGTGCGGCGCGTGAAGTGTTCGAGCAGCTCGCCGCGCACCTGCTTGTCCGACGTGGGGTCGGCCGCGGTGAGGACGGTGACCGCGTTGCGGGCGAGCTCCTCGCGGCCGGTCTGCGCCAGGTGGTCGAGCACCCAGGAGGCGCTGAACCCGACGTCGCGCTGGTAGGTCGACACGACGACGACCAGGTCGGCGCTGTTGACGGCCGCCTGCCAGTTGGGCGAGCGCACGTTGTTGCCGGTGTCGACGACGATCATGCGGTAGAAGCGCTGCAGCACCTGGTGCAGCCGGCTGAACTCGTCGTCGCCGATCTGGGCCATGTTGCCCGGGTTGTCGTCGCTGACCAGGGCGTCGAAGTGCGCGTCGGGCTGGGCCCGCACGTAGAAGCTGAGATCGCCGACCCGGGCGTCGAAGCGCTCGAACGCCGGCAGGTCACTGAGCAGGTCCCACACCGTCGCCTGCTGGTTGTCGGGATTGCGCACCCGCACCGAGAGCGTGCCGCGCGTCTCGTTGTCGTCCCAGCCGACCACGTACCCGCCACGGTTGGCGCCGAACGCCGCCGAGAGGCAGATGGTGGTCGGCGTCTTGCCCGCCCCGCCCTTGGGCTGCACGACGACCACGGTCATCGGCCGGGAGAAGCTGCGCTGGATGCGCACGATCGCCTGCCGCGCGGCGACCTCGTCGGGGGCCGCCTTGGGCTTGAGCAGGCCGCCCGAGGCGCGGTTGACCCGACCGCGCCATCCCCAGCTGGCCGGGGTCGCCGCGACGTCGGACCGGTTCGGGACGAGCAGGTCCTCCGGTCGCGGCGCGGGGGTCGGCGCGGCGGGCGCGCCACCGTACCCGGCCGGCGCCCCGCCGGCGCCGTACGGCGTCGGCTGCGGGCCGCCACCGTGCTGCTGGTGCTGCGGCTGCGGCGGGGGTTGCGGCTGGTGTTGCGGCTGCGGCGGGAGGTCGCGCAGCGCCCCCGAGTGCTGGCCGGGCTGCGCGGCGAAGTGCGGGGGCTGCTCGCGATCCGCGGCGTGGTCGTCGCCGCGACCGTCCCCACCGCCCTGCGCGGCCCGCGCCTCGTCGTACGCCGCCGGCTCGACGTAGGACGGCGGGCGGGGGTAGGGGTGCGCGTCCCCGTACCCGGCATCGCCGGCGGGGCCGGGCTGCGGACGGTCGTCGGCGCCCCCGGCCGGGCTCGAGTCCTGGTGCGGCGGCCACTCCTGCGGGTACGCGGACGGTTCGCTGTAGGCCGGTGGCTGCTGGTACGCGGGCGGCTCGCTGTACGCCGGCGGCTCGCTGTACGCCGGCGGCTCGCTGTACGCCGGCGGCTCGCTGTACGCCGGCGGCTCGCTGTACGCCGGCGGCTCGCTGTACGCAGGAGGCTGTGACCAGGCCGGCGGCTCGGACCACGACGGCGACCCGGTCTGCGCGCCGGGCGAGGGGCGGGTCTCGTAGTCGGCCGGCGCGGCGTAGGTGGCGTCGCTGACCCCGCCGCCGTCTCCGGCGTCCCCCGCAGCACCGTCACCGGCCGCGGCACCCGCCGGGTCGGGGCCGGCGCCGTCCTCGTGCGCGTGCCTCGGCGGTCGCTCGTCGGACGCGTTCGGGCCGCTGCCGTCACCGTCGTCGTCGCGGCCGAAGATCGGGTGATCGTCGCGGGCCGGGTCGTAGGTCAACGCCAGCTCCCTCCGGGTTCTGCCTCACCGGCTCTGCGTGCCGGCTCCGCCTCGTTGACGTACCGATCACTGTGCCCGACGGCGGTGGGCCGCTACCAGTGCACCCCCCGCAGGATGTGCGCGAACGCGACGCTCTCGGTGCTGGGCTGGTCGTCCTTCTTCGCGCCGCCCCGCGCGGCGTGGGAGTCGGGGAACAGCTTGTAGCCGGCGTTCAGGACGACGTCGACGCCCTTCGGCGCCACCTGGTAGGCCAGCGCGCCGGCGTTGCCCATCGCCGTCCCCACCTTCTTCGGCTTGCGGATCATCGCCTTGCAGATGAGGTCCGCCGCCTCGGGCGGGGTCATGGTCGGGAACCGGTCGTACATCTTCGTCGGCGCGATCATCGGCGTGCGCACGAGCGGCATGTGGATCGTCGTGAGGTGCACGCCGTCGTCGATGACCTCGGACGCGATGCACCGGGAGAACGCGTCCAGCGCGGCCTTGGACGCCACGTAGGCCGAGAAGCGCGGAATGTTGGTCTGCACGCCGATGGAGCTGACGTTGATGATGTGCCCGCCCTTGCGTCCGTCCGGTGACGTCTGCCGCATGACCGGCAGCAACGAGAGCACGAGGCGCACCGGGCCGAAGTAGTTCAGCTGCATGGTGCGCTCGTAGTCGTGCATCCGGTCGTAGCTCAGCGCGATGGACCGGCGGATCGACCGGCCCGCGTTGTTGACCAGCACGTCGACGCGGCCGTGCTCCTGCAGGACCTCCTTGGCCATCCGCTCGATGTCGCTGAGGTCGGCGAGGTCGCAGCGGTGGACGAACGCGGTGCCGCCGAGGTCCTCGATCTCGATGCGGGTCTGCTCGAGCTTCTCGACACCGCGGGCGACGAGCACCACCCGAGCACCCGCGGCCCCGACCCGCAGCGCCGTCGCCCGACCGATGCCCGACGAGGCACCGGTGATCATCACCGTCTTGCCCTTGATGGCGCGGGCGAGCTGCTTGTCCTTGCGCCGGTCGGGGCTGTACGTGCGCTCCCAGTACTCCCAGAGATGCTGCGCGTACAGCGCGAACGGCGGGCACTCGATGCCGGCCTCGGCGAGCAGGTCACGGGTCTTGGTCGAGTCGAAGTGCGTCGGGTAGGTGAGGTAGGCGAACGACTCGCGCGGGATGCCGAGCTCGGCCAGCGCGAGATCGGTGAGCTGTCGGGCCCCGGGGAGCCGGGTGAGCGAGGACGTGAGGCGCGCCGGCAGCGCGTCGAGTGCGCGGGCGTCGATGTTGACCGACGGCTGCGGCGCCTTCGCCGCCTTGGTGAGCGCCTTGAGCAGCCCTCCGACGGTCATCGGCTCCGGGTCGGTGAGGTGGAAGGTCCGGCCGTCGAGGTCGGCGACGTGCGCGAGGTGGTCCATGGCCTTGGCGACGAAGTCGACCGGCACGAGGTTGATCTCGCCCCCCTCCAGCCCCACGCCGCGCAGCCAGGACGGCGTCAGCGACCGGACCCGCTGGATCGTCTTGAAGAAGTAGTAGGGGCCGTCGACCTTGTCGATCTCGCCGGTCTCGGAGTGACCGACGACGGCGCCGGGCCGGTACACCCGCCACGGCACCCGGGTCTCCCTGCGCACGACGGCCTCGGCCTCGTGCTTGGTGAGGTAGTAGGGGTTGTGCGCGACGTCCTGCGCCTCCTCGAACATGTCCTCGGTGAAGACGCCGCGGTAGAGCCCGGCCACCGCGATCGAGCTCGTCTGGTGGAAGTGCGCCGCCTCGACCGCCGCCGCGAGGTCGAGCGCGTGCCGGGTGCCCTCGACGTTCGCGACGCGCTGGGTGTCGGCGTCGGCGGTGATGTCGTAGATCGCGGCGAGGTGGAAGAAGTGCTCGACGTCGCCGGTCAGCTTCTCGATGTCCTCGGCCGTGACACCGAGCCGCTCGCGGGTGAGGTCGCCGACGACGGGCACGATCCGGTCGTGCTCGTCGCCGAGGCGGCTCTTGAGCTCGTCGATGCGATCGAGCGAGCCGGCGCGGCACAGGCAGTAGATCGGGCCCTCGCGGTGGTCGAGCAGCTCGGCGAGCAGGAACCGTCCGATGAAGCCGGTCGCGCCGGTGACGAAGTACCCCATGCTGCGAATCCTGGCTTACCGGGTGCCGATAAGCCACCCGGACGTCGTGGGGCGGGCGATGCGCGCGGGGCGGGTCAGCCGATCCGGACGTCCGGGAAGAACGCGCCGGCCGCCAGGCCGAGCACGAACAGCCAGCCGAAGGCACGGTTGTGGACGAGACAGACCCGGTGGTACCAGAGCGGCCAGCCGACGTAGCCCGCGGGCGGCTCGGCCGGTGCGGGGTCGTTCATGACCCGCAGCGCGCGCAGTGCCCGGGGCAGCGCCACCACGCTCACGAGCGCGAACGGGGTCAACGAGCCGAGCAGGATCGCCAGCACCGTCACCACGTACATCGCCGCGACCGACACCTGGTCGAACCGCCGGGCGACGGTGTCGCCGAGGATGAGCGGCAGCGTGCGCTGGTTGTGCACGGTGTCGAACTCGCGCTGGTCGATGTGCTTGCCGACCAGGATCGACATCACGCCGAGCCCCGGTGGCACCGAGGCCACGAACGCGGCGCCGGACCAGTGGCCGGTGACGACGTAGTAGCCGCCGCCGATCATCAACGGGCCCCACACCGCGAAGGCGGCGACCTCCCCGAGCCCGAGCTCCTTGAGGGCACGCGGCGCGGCGTCGTAGGCGTAGAGCAGGACCGCGCCGACGACGGCGAGCCAGCCGGCCGGCCAGCCGCGCAGCGCGACGAAGTAGGCGGCGATGGCGATCGCCACGACGCCGAGGACGACGAGCCCGGTGGCGAGCAGCCGCGGCGTCACCGCGCCGCTGGCGATCGGGTGCAGCGTGTAGCGTCGCCGCGGCGAGTCGTCGGTGTCGTGTCCCCGGCGGTACCCGAAGTAGTCGTTGGACAGGTTGCTGATCGCGTGCAGCACCAGGTAGCCGACGAAGACCAGGGCGAAGGGCAGCCAGGCCAAACGACGATCGGTGGCGGCCAGCAGACCGGCCATGAGGGCCGACTGCGCCGAGATCACCAGGATCACGCTGCGGGCGGCGTAGAGGAACCGGGTGACCGGGTCGAGGTGCGAGAACTCCGACGCCTGCGCGGGGTAGAAGCCGGTGAAGGCGCCGACCCACGCGAACGGCCCCCGCTGCCGTGCCGGGGGCTTGCCCAGGGCGGGCGCGGTACTACTCATGTGCTCAGGTTACGTCGCGGGCCGCGTCGTCCCGGCCTCGCGGACCGTGACCTCGACGACGACCTCGCTGCGCAGCGAGTTGGCGATGAAGCACTGTTCGTGGCCCCGGTGCGCGGCACGCTCGACCGCCTCGTGATTGGTCCCGGCCGCCACCGTGATCACCGGGCGCAGCTCGATGCGCGTGATGGCCATCGGGCCCCGCGTGACGGGCATGACCGCCGCCGCGTCGTCGGCGTAGTCGACGACCTCGATCCCGGCGCGCGCCGCCTCGGCGAGGAAGGACAGCAGCTGGCACGAGCTCGCCGCGGCGAGGACGAGCTGCTCGGGGTTGGCGTGGGTCTCGTCGCCGAGGAAGGCGGGAGCCGCGCTGACCTGCAGGGCTTGCGCCGCGGGCGGCGTCGTCACCGTGTGCGTGCGCTCGTACCCGCGATAACCGGCCGCCGTCGACCCGCTCCAGCGCAACCGTGAGGCGAAGTGGTGTTCCCGGGCCATGCCGTCACCGTAGGCCGGCGACGCGAGCCCATTAGGCTCGGCGCCGTGACCGACCCGTCCCACCTGCTCGAGCTCGTCGCCGATCCCGCCGCCACCACCGTGATCGAACCGCCCGGCGACGGCGTGGGTTTCTGGGCCGGCGGCCCGTCGGCGGTGTGGCAGGACGGCAGCTTCTACCTCGCCTACCGACTGCGTCGGCCGGTCACCGAGGGGCGCGGGTACGCCAACGTGGTCGCGAGGTCCGCCGACGGCGAGACGTTCGAGACCGTCGCGACGGTCACCAGCGAGCAGTTCGACTCCGCGTCGCTGGAGCGGCCCGCCCTCGTCCCGCTGGCCGACGGCGGGTGGCGCCTCTACGTCTCGTGCTCCACCGAGAACTCGAAGCACTGGTGGGTCGAGGCCATCGAGTCCGACGAGCTCGCGACGCTCGCCGACGGCAAGCGCACCGTCGTCCTGCCCGGCGACGACGCGACGGCCTGGAAGGACGTCGTCGTGCGCCGCAGCGGCCCGGAGTGGCAGATGTGGGCGTGCCGTCACCCGCTCGACGGCGGTGACGACCACGCCGACCGCATGACGAGCGTGTACCTCACGAGCGACGACGGGCTCCAGTGGCAGGAACGCGGCACGGCGCTCGGCCCCACCCCCGACACCTGGGACGCGCGCGGCACCCGCATCACGAGCGTCGTGCGCACCGGCGACGGCTGGCTCGCGTTCTACGACGGCCGGGCCTCGGCGGCCGAGAACTGGTTCGAGCGCACCGGGGTCGCGCTCGGCACCGGGCCGGACGCGTTCGCGACGAGTGCGGGGCCGACGCCGCACGGCCGGACCGTGCGCTACGTCAGCCTCGCCGAGTCCCCGCTGGGGACCCGGTTCTACTGGGAGGCGTCACGCTCGGACGGCGCCAACGACCTGCGCACCGCGTACGTGCCGCGGCCCGAGTCGCCCAGCCAGTCCTGATAGGAGTTGCCGAGCAGCTCCTCCAGCAGCGCGATGTCGTCGGCGAACCGGCCGACGAGCTCGCGCCGCACCGCGACGTCCAGCGACGGTCGCGCGCCCGGTCCGCGGTGCAACGCGGCGAGCAGCGGTCGCGAGGCCTGCCGCCACACGGCCGGCGGGGCGAGCGAGCCGAGCGCCGCGCCGGCGCGGACCGCTCGGCGCAGCCCCGCGTTCACGACGCCGTCCGCGGCCCAGCTCGACACGTTCGAGCCGGGGATGGCGGTGACCACCCCCCGGTCGACGCCGAGGAAGCCGGTCAACCGGTCCAGGGTCTCGGCCGGTGAGTCGATGAGTTCGCGGTACCGGACGACCGCGACCTGCTCGCGCGGGAAGTGCTCGAACAGGTGCGCCAGCTGCTCGCCGTAGCGGCCGAGGCCCTGGTACCGCCAGAACGGCGCCCAACCCCGCTCGGCCCGCTGGGCCTCCAGGTCGCACGCCCGCAGGAAGTCGGCCTCGGGCTCGAGACCGTCGGCGCGCAGGTGCGTCCAGTTCGAGTAGGCGCGGTCGACGGGATCGCGGATCACCGCGATGAGCCTGGCCGCCGGGACGAGCCGCGCCATGCGCCGGTGCGACTCGGCGTCCCAGAGGTAGAAGGGCGTGCTCTCGCCCGCCAGCGTCCCGGGTGGCGCCCCGGCGAACAACGCCTCGTAGCGGTCGCGCCGCCACACCCACTCCTGCGCGCTGTGCGCGTCGCCCGGTCCCCGCTGCTCGCTCCGCCGCGGCCGGCGCCCGTCGGTCAGGAAGAACTTGGGTTCCTTCGGGTCGGAGAGGTAGAGCTGCGGGTGCCCGACGAGCGCGGCGTGCAGCGCCGTCGACCCCGCCTTGGGGGCCCCGACGAGGAGGAAGTCCGGCAGCGCCATGCCGGCACTTTACCCATCGATTCGGTAGAGAAGACTCAGCCGGGTACCCGGTCGAGGAACCCCAGCACCTGCCGAATGCGCCCGGCCCCGTCGGTGACGAGGACGTCGAAGCCCTCGACCACCGCGTCGGCGCCCGCCGGGCCGAGCGCCCAGCGGAACCGCACCAGGCGCTGGTGGCCGTCGGCCTCGCCGAGCGCAGTGAAGACGAAGCCGGGGAACTGCGCCTGGACGGCGGCGATCGTCGCGTCGAGCTCGTCGGTTCCGGTGGCGGTGGCGAGCGGGTCGACGTAGGACGCGTCGGGAGCCCAGTGCCGTGCCAGCAGGGCGCGGCGCCCGGCCGGCTCGGTCGCGTTCCACGTGTCGAGGTAGGCGGCGCGCAGGTCGTGAGCGGTGCTGTCGGTGGTGTCGTTCGCTGTGGTGGTCATGGCGTCGAGCCTCGGGCCCGGACGTGCCCCGCGTCGATTCCCTCGCAGGTAATCGCGTGGCCGCACGGTGGTCGCTAGCGTCGGCGGCCATGACCTCCACGGTGGGACGACCGGTCGGCGTGCTGTTGCGCGAATGGCGCGAGCGGCGCCGGCTCAGCCAGCTGGAGCTCTCCTCGCGGGCCGAGGTCTCGACCCGCCACCTGAGCTTCGTCGAGACCGGCCGGTCGCGGCCGACCCCGGAACTGATCCTGCGCCTGACCGAGCAGCTCGACGTCCCGCTCCGCGAACGCAACCAGGTGCTGCTCGCCGGCGGGTACGCACCCGCCTACCCGCAACACGGCCTCGACGCCCCGGCGCTGGCCGGCGTGCGTGCCGCGCTGCGCCGCGTCCTCGACGGTCACCAGCCCTACCCCGCACTGGTCCTGAACCGCTGGTGGGAGGTGCAGGACGCGAACGCCGCCCTGGGGGTGATGACCGCGGGGTGCGCCGCGAGGCTGCTGGCGCCGCCGGTCAACGCGTTGCGACTCAGCCTGCACCCCGACGGCCTCGCGCCGCGGATCGCCAACCTGGCACAGTGGCGCGGCCGGCTGCTCGCGCAGCTGCAGCATCGCGTGGAACGCACCGGCGACCCGCGGCTGCGCGCCCTGCATGCGGAGCTGCTCGGTTACGCCGGCGACGACGTCCAGGCGCCGCCGCCGACCGCGCGGGCCGACGACGTCGTCGTCCCGCTGCGGCTGCGCGACGGCGCCGCGGAGCTGTCGTTGTTCTCGATCTCGGCGGCGGTCGAGACCGCCGCCGACGTCACCGTCGACGAGCTCGTGATCGAGTGCTTCTACCCGGCCGACGACGACACCGCGGCCCGGCTGCGCGCCCTGGCCGTCAGTCCCGGTGCGGCACCCGCGGGACCAGCAGCGCGATGACGGCACCGAGCAGCGCCGCGCCCGCGCAGAGGGCGAACAGGATGCGGTAGCCGGTGAGCGACGGCAGGGTGGCCGGCCCCAGCGTGATGACCTGCGCGGCGAGGATCGTGCCGCCGACGGCGCTCGCCAGCGAGCTGCCGAGGCTGCGGCACAGGGCGTTGAGGCTGTTCGCGGCGGCGAGGGCGGCCCGCGGCGTCGCCAGGTTGATCAACCCCGGCATGGCGGCGTAGGCGATACCGGTTCCGGCCCCGGCGATGCTCGTGCCCACGATGACCTCCCACAGCGCTCCCGTGCACACCATCCGCACCACGAAGCCGGCGGCGACGATCGCCGCCCCGAGCGCGAGCGTGATCTTGGGGCCGAAGCGGTCGGAGATGCGCGCCGACACCGGCGAGAGCAGCAGCATCGCCAGGCCGCTGGGCAGCAGGCACAGCCCCGCGACCAGGATCGACGAGCCGAACCCGTACCCGGACGCCTCGGGCGCCTGCACGTAGGACGCGGTGCCGATCAGGCTCGCGAACAGGGCGAAGCCGACGCAGATCGAGGCGATGTTGGTGAGCAGGATCGGCGCCTTGGCCGCACTGCGGACGTCCACCAGCGGCGAGCGCCGCCACAGCTCGAGCGAGACGAACGCGACGAACAGCACGGCGGCGGCGGCGAAGAGCGCCAGCGTGCGGGCGGAGCCCCACCCCCAGCTGCCGCCCTGGCTCAACGGCAGCAGCAGGCTGACGAGCGCGGCCGCGAGCAGCAGCGAGCCCGGGTAGTCCATCCGGCCGTGCTCGGCCCGGTCCGTCTCCGGCAGCGAGACGAGCGTGCCGGCGAAGGCCAGCGCCCCACCGACGACGCAGATCCAGAACAGCACGTGGTAGTCGGAGTGCTCGGCCACCAGGCCGGCCAACGGCAGGCCGAGCGCTCCACCGATGCCCAGCGTGGCACTCACGA
This sequence comes from Jatrophihabitans endophyticus, assembly GCF_900129455.1. NCBI lineage: Bacteria > Bacillati > Actinomycetota > Actinomycetes > Jatrophihabitantales > Jatrophihabitantaceae > Jatrophihabitans > Jatrophihabitans endophyticus. The sequence goes on along the minus strand of NZ_FQVU01000003.1, from coordinate 26,012 downwards.
GCGCGATGCCCGAGGACGCGAGGTGGCGCGGCAGGACGGTGCCGATGAGGCTGATGCCGACGGGGATGGCCACCGTCGAGACGCCGACGATCGCCCGGCCGACCAGCATCGGCGCCAGTGACGTGCTCAGCGCGGAGACCAGCGAGCCGACCGTGAGCGCGACCGAGGAGACGAGGAGCATCCGCTTCTTGCCGTACAGGTCGGCGAGCCGGCCGACGACGGGCACCGCCACCGCCGCGACGAGCAGCGTGGAGGTCAGCAGCCACTGGGTCGCGGTGGCCGAGCTGCCGAGATCGGCCTCGATCGTGGGCAGCACCGGCACCAGCAGGGACTGCGTCAGCGAGACGAGCAGGCCGCCCACGCCGACGACGGCGAGCGCTGCGATGCGTTGGGCCGTCCAGCCGTCGTGATCGTGCTCGGCGGGGGTGGTGCGAGCGGACCTATCGGTCGAGACCGTCATGCGGACATCCTTTAGTGAGAAAGTGGCACGCTGCGCCACGAGGCACAGCGTGCCACTTTGTTACGCTGGACCGCAACCGAGGAGGCGCACGTGACCGGACTGCGGGAGCGCAAGCGGACGGCGAGCCGCAGCGGCACGGTCGACGCCGCGTTCCGGCTCTTCTTGCGCGACGGCTACGACGACGTCACCGTGGCGCAGATCTGCGACGAGGCGGGCATCGGCCGGCGCACCTTCTTCCGCTACTTCGCGGCCAAGGAGGACGTCCTGCTCGAACCGATGCGCGAGATCGCGGCCAGCGTCGACCTCGCGATCGCCGCGGCGCCGGCCGAGCTCCCGGACGCCGAGGCGCTGCGGCACGCGCTGTCGGCCCTGGCCGACGACTCGCTGCACCGCCGGCGGCGGCTCGTGGAGATGCGCACGGTGCTGCGCGACAGCCGGCCCGAGCACGTGTCGGCCGCGACCGTGCTCTCCGACCACGAATGGCGCATCGCCGGCCTGCTCGCCGCCCGGCACGGCCACGACGAGCCCGACTGGCGCACCCGGCTGATGGTCGCACGCACCATCGCCGGGTTCCGGGTGTGGCTCGACGACGTCGTCACGGGCGCGGTCGCCGATCCCCGCGCGCACCTGCAGACGATCCTCGACGCCCCGCTCGCCGCGTGACCGGTCCGACGCGGCCAGGTCGACGCGGCTAGGCCGACGCGGCTAGGCCGACGCCAGGGCCGGCGGGCCGTGGGCGAGGAGGTGCCGCCGGAGCGCCGTGACCGGCGCGGTCGACGTTCGCCTCGCCGACCAGGCCAGCGAGATCACCCGCGCCGGCCCCGGCGCGCTCAACGCGATCTCGACGGCGCCCGAACCGCTCGCCGCGCCGCGCGGCAGCACCGCCACCCCGAGCCCGGCGGCCACGAGGCCCGCGACCGTCGTCATCTCGTCGCTCTCGAAGGCGTACGTCAGGGGCAGTCCCGCACGCCGCAGCAGCGCGTCGGTGAGCGAGCGAACGCCGTACCCCGGGCGCAACGTGATCACGGGCTCGCCGGCGAGATCGGCCGGCCGCACGCGACTGCGCGCCGCGAGCCGGTGCTTCGCCGGCACCACCGCCACCAACGGCTGCCGGGCAAGGGCCCGCCGGCGCAACTCCGGCCGGTCCGGGACCGGCGAAGCGAGGGCGAGGTCGATGCGTCCGGCGAGCACGCCGTCGAGCACGACGTCACTCGCCTCCTGCACCAACCCGATCGAGACTCCGGGATGCGCGTCGCGGAAGCCGCGCAGCAGCGACGGCACCGCCCGCGGCCCCATGCTGTGCAGGAAGCCGAGGACGACGTGGCCGGCATCGGCGTCGGCGTCCGCGCGCACGGTCGCCACGCCGGCACGCACCTCACGCAGGGCACGGGTCGCATGCTCGGCGAGCTGCTCTCCCTGCCGAGTCAACCGAACGCCCCGACCGTCGCGGACGACGAGCTCGGTGCCGAGCTCGCGCCCGAGCCGGGCGATCGCACGGCTCAGCGTCGGCTGCGGCGTGCCGAGGCGCACCGCGGCGGCGGTGATGCTGCCCGCCTCGACCACGGCGACCAGTTGCTCCAGGCCCGGCGCGAGGCCGGCCGTCTCATACGCCATTGCATGATTCTAGAGTCGACTTCGTCATGGATGCATGAGTGGCGACAGACGTAGCGTGGCTCGGTGAGCATCACCTGCGCCGTCCCGCCCCGCATCGAGGCCGGCAGTCGCGAGCTGCGCCGATTGAACCTGGCCATGCTCGCGGCCGGTCTGTCCGCGTTCGCGCTGCTGTACGCGACGCAGGCCCTGCTGCCCGAGATCGGCGTCGAGTTCGGCGTCGGGGCGACGACGGCCAGCCTCACCGTGTCGGTGACGACCGGCGTGCTGGCGCTGACCGTCCTGCCGATGTCCGCGATGGCCGAACGCCTCGGCCGGACGCGGGTCATGACCGCCGGTCTCGCCGTGGCGGCGGTGTCGGTCGTGGCCGGCGCCGCCGCCCCGGGCTTCGGGTCGTTCCTCGCGTTGCGCGCGCTGGACGGACTCGCGCTCGCCGCCGTCGTCGCGGTGGCGGTGGGGCACATCGGCGACGAGGTCGAGACCGGTGCGAGCGGAGCGGCGATCGGCGTCTACGTCTCGGGGACGACCGTCGGCGGTCTGCTCGGCCGGCTGGTGCCGGCCGGGGTGAGCGAGGTCGCGTCCTACCGGTGGTCGATGGCGGCGCTGGGGCTCGTCGGCGCCGTCGGCGCGGCGGTGTTCACCCTGCTCGCGGCACCGGCGCGCCACCGTCCGTCCCCTGACGGCGGCCGCGCCGCGATCGGTCGTCAGCTGGCCGACCCCGGCATCCGCCGGCTGTGTGGTGCCGCCGTGCTGCTCATGGGCGGCTTTGTGGGCACCTACAACTTCCTGACCTTCCGGCTGGGCCGTGCCCCGTTCGACTGGTCACCGGCGGTGGTGGGGCTCGTCTTCCTGGCCTATCTGGCCGGCACGGTGACCTCGACGGTCGCCGCGCGCCGCGCCGCCCGGCACGGCCCCCGCGCCGTCGTCCTGGCCGGCGCGGTGCTGGCCACGGCGGGCCTGGCCCTCACCGTCCCGGACACCCCGCTGACCGTGCTGCCGGGGCTGGTCGTGTTCACCGCCGGGTTCTTCGCCGCGCACTCGGTCGCGAGCGGCTGGGCTGCCACGCGCGCCGTCGACCATCGCTCGCAGGCCGCCGCGCTCTACCTCATGGCCTACTACGTGGGCTCGTGCGTCGGCGGCACCGCTCTCGGCCTCGCCTGGTCCGCGGGCGGCTGGCCGGCCACCGTCCTCGTCGTCGGCTGCTGCTACCTGGCCGCGGCCGTCCTCGTCACCGACGTGCCGGGCGGCCGCCGCGATCAGCGGGTGTGACCGTCGCCGGTGACGACCCACTTCGTCGAGGTGAGCTCGGTCAACCCCATCGGCCCGCGCGCGTGCAGCTTCTGGGTCGAGATCCCGATCTCGGCGCCGAAGCCGAACTCGCCGCCGTCGGTGAAGCGGGTCGACGCGTTGACCATCACCGCCGCGGAGTCCACCCGCGCGACGAAGTGGCGCGACGCGGCGAGGTCACCGGTGACGATCGCCTCGGTGTGCCCGGACGACCAGCGCCGGATGTGCGCGAGCGCCTCGTCGATGTCGTCGACGACGCGCGCCGCGATGTCGAGCGACAGGTACTCGCGCCCCCAGTCGTCGTCGCCCGCGGGCAGTACGCCGGCACACGCAGCGAAGGCGTCGTCGCCGTGCACCACGACGTCGGCGGCCTGCAGCGCCGCGACGATCCGCGGCACGAACGCGTCGGCGACCGCGCGGTGCACGAGCAGGGTCTCGGCGGCGTTGCACACGCTCACCCGCGACGCCTTGGCGTTGACGACGATCCGTTCGGCCACGTCGAGATCGGCCGCGGCGTCGACGTAGACGTGGACGTTGCCGACCCCGGTCTCGATCACCGGCACCGTGGCGTTCTGGACGACGTGGTCGATGAGCCCCGCTCCCCCGCGCGGGATAACGAGGTCGACCAGCCCCCGCGCCCGCAGCAGGTGCAGCACCGACGAGCGGTCGGTGCCCGGGACGAGCTGCACGGCGTCGCGCGGCAGGCCCGCCTTCTCGGCGGCGCGCGAGAGGACGTCGACGAGCGCGGTGTTCGACTCGCGGGCCGAGGCCGAGCCGCGCAGCAGCGCCGCGTTGCCGCTCTTGATCGCGAGGCCCGCGGCGTCGACGGTGACGTTGGGGCGGGCCTCGTAGATCATGGCGACGACGCCGAACGGCACCCGCACCTGCCGGATCTCGAGGCCGTTCGGCTGCGAATACCCGCGGACGACCTCACCCACCGGATCGGCTAATTGCGCGACGTCGCGCAAACCCTGCGCCATGGCGGCGACCCGGTCGACGGTGAGCGTGAGGCGGTCGAGCAGTCCGTCGCCCAGGCCGGCCTCGCGGCCGCGGGCGACGTCGCGCGCGTTCGCGGCGAGCACGTCGTCCGTGGCGCCGTCGAGGGCGTCGGCCATGGCCCGCAGTGCGGCGTCCTTCGCCGCGCGTGAGAGCGGGGCCAGCTCGGCCGCCGCGTCGCGGCCGCGGGCCGCGCACGCCCGGACGTCGGTCTCGGAGGCCGTCTGCTCGCTCACCACGCCAGGGTAGTGGCCGAACCGCCCCGCGGTGCCGGGCGACCGCGCATCGGGTGCGGCCGGGCCCCCCGTGCGGAACACTCGGGCCGTGCGCCGCCCTCTCGTTGCCTGCCTGCTCGCCGTGGTCGCGACCGGGAGTGCCTGCTCGCGCAGTGTCGACGGCGACGGGGCGCTCGCCGCCTCGACGTCGCGGACGACGTCGAGCGGCACCGCGGGCGCACAGACGACTGGCGCGGCGCCCCGAACCCACGCCACGACGGGCGAGACGACCGCGGCCGCACTGCGCTGCCCCGCCGGCGCGATCACCGCATCGGGTGCGCCGTTCTGCTACCGGCTGCCGAGCGGGTTCACCGACTTCTCCACCATCACCGGGTACGGCGAGGAGTGGAGGTACCGCACCCTCGTCTCGGTCGGTCGCCACGACCTCGTCGAGGTGCTGGCCTCGCCCATAGCCGACACCTCGACCCTCTCGCAGCGTGAGCTGCGCGCGCGCTTCGAGGACACCCTGGCGCTGCGGGTCGGCACGTACGGCTTCGTCCGCGTGGGCGCGGTCACCACGACGACGGTCGCCGGCGCCCGCGCCTTCCGGCAACCCGGGCGCTACCGCACGGGGGTGCGCACCGACAACACGACGATCTATCTCGGCCGGACCGTTGCCACCGTCGCGTGCCAGAGCCAGGACAGCCCGGCAACCGTGCGGATCGGCTGCGCGGAGGTCAAGGCCTCGCTGCAGCTCGTCGGGGGCTGACCCGCCGCGCCGACCGCGGTCGACGCGGTCGCCGTCAGAGCAGCACGAGGTCGTCGCGGTGGACGAGCTCGCGACGGAACTCGTCGGGCAGCTCGCTGGTGCGGCGGCCCAGCAGCGGCGGCAGGTCCGCGGCGTCGTAGCCGACGAGCCCGCGCGCGACCGCGTGGCCGGAGGCGTCGACGAGGTCGACGGGCTCGCCGGAGTAGAACTCGCCCGACACCCCCACCACCCCCGCCGGCAGCAGCGAGGTGCGGCGGTCGACCACGGCCGAGACGGCACCGTCGTCGAGCGTCAGCCGGCCGCGCGGGGTGGTGGCGTGCCGCAGCCAGAACAGCCGCGACGCGCTGCGGTCGCCGGCGGCGTGGAAGACGGTGCCGGTCGCGCCGACCAGGGCCGCGTCGATGCTCGCGGCGGCGGCGAGGACGACCGGGATGCCCTCGCTCGTCGCGATCGCGGCGGCGTCGATCTTGGTGACCATGCCGCCCGAGCCGACGTGGCTGCCGGCGCGTGACACGTCGACGTCGGCCAGCTCGGCCATCGAGACCACCTCGGGGATGAAGGTCGAGCCCGGCCGGCCGGGCTTGCCCGTGTAGAGGCCGTCCACGTCGCTGAGCAGGACGAGCGCGTCGGCGCGGACCACGTGCGCGACCAGCGCGGCCAGCCGGTCGTTGTCGCCGAAGCGGATCTCGTGCGTGGCGACCGTGTCGTTCTCGTTGACGACCGGCACGACGCCCAGACCGAGCAGGCGTTCCAGCGTCCGCTCGGCGTTGCGGTAGTGGCCGCGCCGGTGCAGGTCGTCGGCGGTCAGCAGCACCTGCCCCACCTGCAGCCCGTGCCGGGCGAACGATTGGGCGTACCGCTCGGCGAGCAACAGCTGGCCGACGCTCGCGGCGGCCTGCTGCGTCGCAAGGTCGCGGGGCCGCGAGGCGAGGCCGAGCGGCGCGATACCGGCGGCGATCGCCCCCGACGAGACGAGCACGACCTGCTGTCCCGCGCCGACGCGCCGCGCGATGGCGTCGACGATCGCGGCCAGGCGCGGCGGGTCGAGCCGGCCGTGCTCGGTGAGCGAGGAGGAGCCGACCTTGACCACCGTGCGCGCGGCGGCGGCGACGGCGGCGCGGGTCACTCGTCGTCCTGCCGGCCGCTGCCGTCGCGGCGCGCCCGCTTCTGCGCCAGCCGATCGTTCGCGCGCACCCGCGCGTCGGACTCGAGCCGGGCGTCGGTACCGCGCAACCCGGCGACGAAGTCGTCCGCGTCGTCGCCGTCGATGCCGGCGGTCGGTTCCCAGTCGAACTGGACGTCGCCGATCGTCACCGGCGCACCGCGCTGCGCCCCGAGCGCGGCGAGCTTCTTCTCCACGCCGAGGCGCGCGAGCCGGTCGGCCAGGTAACCCACCGCCTCGTCGTTGTCGAACGCGGTCTGCTTGATCCAGCGCTCGGGCTTGACCCCGCGCACGACGAACCCGCCGGGCTCGTGCGGATCGGGCACGACGGTGAAGTCCTGCTCGTCGACGGCGCGCGGCGTGATGACGATGCGGGTGGTGTCGGGCACGGCTCGCTGCGCGCGGTCGGCCTCGACGGTGGCGGCGAGGGCGAACGTCAGCTCGCGCAGCCCGGTATGGGCGACGGCGGAGATCTCGAAGACGGTGAGGCCACGGGCCTCGAGGTCGGGGCGGACGAGCTCGGCCAGCTCGCGGGCCTCGGGAACGTCGACCTTGTTCAGCGCGACGAGGCGCGGCTTGGCCAGCAGCTCACCGAAGGTGCCCTCGTAGCGGCCGAGCTCGGCCTCGAGGGCGTCGAGGTCGCTGAGCGGGTCACGGCCGGGTTCGAGGGTGGCGCAGTCGAGCACGTGCAGCAGCACCGCACAGCGCTCGATGTGCCGCAGGAAGTCCAGGCCCAGTCCCCTGCCCTCGGCCGCCCCCGGGATCAGGCCGGGAACGTCGGCGACGGTGAAGGTGGTGTCGCCGGAGTCGACGACGCCGAGGTTCGGTACGAGGGTGGTGAACGGGTAGTCGGCGATCTTGGGCCGCGCCGCCGACAGCGCCGCGATCAACGAGGACTTGCCCGCACTCGGGTAGCCGACGAGCCCGACGTCGGCCACGCTCTTGAGCTCCAGCACGAGGTCGTGGGTCTCCCCCGGCTCGCCGAGCAGGGCGAAACCGGGCGCCTTGCGTCGGGCGGTGGCGAGCGCCGCGTTGCCCAGCCCGCCGCGACCGCCGCGGGCGGCCACGAACGAGCTGCCGACGCCGGCCAGGTCGGCCAGCACCTCGCCGTCCGGGTCGAGGACGACGGTGCCCTCGGGCACCCGCAACGTGAGGTCGGTGCCGTTGGCGCCGGCTCGGTGCCCACCCGCCCCCTGCGCACCGTTGCCGGCCTTCTGGTGGGGGTGGTGGTGGAAGTCGAGCAGGGTGTGGACGTTGTTGTCGACGACGAGCACGACGTCACCGCCGTGCCCGCCGTTCCCGCCGTCCGGGCCGCCGAGCGGCTTGAACTTCTCGCGGTGGATGGAGGCCACGCCGTGCGCGCCGTTGCCCGCGGTGACGTGCAGCGTCACGCGATCGACGAACTTGGCCATGGCGCTATCCCGCCTCTCCGAACTCTGCTGCTCTCGTCACGTTCCAGCAGAGACGTCCGGTCCGCGGTTGCTGGTAACTCCCAGCGTCAGGCTGGGGTTACGTTCACCGTCTTGCGGCCGCGCGAGGTGCCGAACTGCACGCTGCCGGGGGCGAGGGCGAACAGCGTGTCGTCCTTGCCGCGGCCGACGCCGGCGCCCGGGTGGAACTTGGTGCCGCGCTGCCGGACGATGATCTCGCCGACCTTCACGGTCTGGCCGCCGAAGCGCTTGACCCCGAGGTACTGCGGGTTCGAGTCCCGGCCGTTGCGCGAGCTGGACGCGCCCTTCTTGTGAGCCATGGCGGTGTCTCCTCTACTTCGCGCTGACGCCGGTGATGCGCAGCTGGGTCAGCTTCTGACGGTGACCCTGCCGCTTGTGGTAGCCGGTCTTGTTCTTGAACTTGTGGATGCGGATCTTCGGGCCCAGGTTCAGCCCGAGCACCTCGGCGGTGATCTTGGCGCTCGAGAGCGCGGCCGCCTCGTGGGTGACGGTCTCGCCGTCGACGAGCAGGATCGCTGCCAGCGAGACCTCGGCGCCGTTCTCGGCGTCCAGCTTCTCGACCTCGATCACATCGCCCTCGGCGACCTTGTACTGCTTGCCGCCGGTCTTGACGATGGCGTACATCGCGGATCCACTCCTCGTTTCACATGCACACTGGCAAAGCACGGGCCCACCGCACGATGGGCCGTCGTTCAGATTACGGCACGGCCGTCGACCGAGGCAAAACGCCTGTCAGGACGGTCCGCCGGGCGGCCCGGCCGGGCGGCTCGCGGCCCGGCGACGCCGCCGACCGCTGCCCGCCGGCGCGGCGGCCGGCTGCTCGTCGACGACCGGCTGCCCGTCGACGACCGGCTGCTCGTCGGGGACGGGCCGCGCCGGGGCCGACCCGTTCGACGTAGGTGGGGTCGAGGCGGCCGGCTCGATGCGCATGACGGCCTGCACCAGCCCGGACGCCAGCTCGGCGACCTCGCCGCCGCTGCCCGCGTCGTCCGCGTCCGCGGCGTCGTCCTCGCTGCCCGCGGCACGGTGGATCGCGGCGATGGCGGCAGACGCGGCCTTGCGCTGCTCGTCGGAGGCCGCGGGCGGCAGCTCGACGGTGTCGGGGGCGGCGCCGTTGCCCGCGCCCGCCGAGCCGCCCGAGCCGCCCGAGCCACGCCCGCGTCGCCGCTTGCCCTTGGGGCGGTCGTCGTCCGCGGTGGACGACGCGGCGCCCCCGGCCGGCTCGTCGACCGGCTCGGCGTGGACGATCACGCCGCGGCCGCGGCAGTGCTCGCACGGTTCGCTGAAGGCTTCGAGCAGGCCCTCACCCACGCGCTTGCGGGTCATCTGGACGAGCCCCAGCGACGTGACCTCGGCGACCTGGTGCTTGGTGCGGTCCCGACCGAGGCACTCGGTGAGCCGACGCAGCACCAGCTCGCGGTTCGACTCGAGCACCATGTCGATGAAGTCGATGACGACGATGCCGCCGACGTCGCGCAGCCGCAGCTGGCGCACGATCTCCTCGGCCGCCTCCAGGTTGTTGCGGGTGACGGTCTGCTCGAGGTTGCCGCCGGAGCCGACGAACTTGCCGGTGTTGACGTCCACGACCGTCATCGCCTCGGTGCGGTCGATGACCAGCGAGCCGCCTGACGGCAGCCAGACCTTGCGGTCGAGGGCCTTCATCAGCTGCTCGTCGACGCGCAGGTCGTGGAACAGATCGGTGTCCTTGGTGTGGCGCGAGACGCGCTCGGCCAGGTCGGGGGCGACGCCGCCGACGTACTCCGACACCGTCTGCCAGGCCTCGTCGCCCTCGACCACCAGCGACTGGAAGTCCTCGTTGAAGACGTCGCGGACCACGCGGATCGCGAGGTCCGGTTCGCCGTGGACGAGCACCGGGGCCGACTTCCGCTGCTCCGACTTGCTCCGGATGGCCTCCCACTGCGCCTGCAGCCGCTCGACGTCGCGGGTGAGGTCGTCCTCGCTCGCGCCCTCCGCGGCCGTGCGGACGATCACCCCGGCGTCCTCGGGGACGATCTTCTTGAGGATGGCCTTGAGCCGGTGCCGCTCGGTGTCGGGCAGCCGGCGGCTGATGCCGGTCATCCCGCCGCCGGGGACGTACACGAGGAACCGCCCGGGCAGCGAGATCTGGCTGGTCAGCCGCGCGCCCTTGTGCCCGATGGGGTCCTTGGTGACCTGGACGAGCACGCTGTCGCCGGACTTGAGGGCCTGCTCGATCGCGCGCGACTTGCCCTCGAGCCCGGCGGCGTCCCAGTTGACCTCGCCGGCGTAGAGCACGCCGTTGCGGCCCTTGCCGATGTCGATGAAGGCGGCCTCCATCGAGGGCAGCACGTTCTGCACGCGCCCCAGGTAGACGTTGCCGACATAGGAGGTGGCGCTCGCCCGGGTGACGTAGTGCTCGACGAGGACGTCGTCCTCGAGCACGGCGATCTGGGTGCGGTCCCCGAGCTGGCGCACGGCCATCACGCGGTCGACGGCCTCGCGGCGAGCGAGGAACTCCGACTCGGTCAGGATGGGCGCGCGGCGGCGGCTGGTGTCGCGGCCGTCGCGACGCCGCTGCCGCTTGGCCTCGAGCCGGGTCGAGCCCTTGACGCCCCGGACGCCGTCGTCGCCGTCGTCCTTCTTCTTGCCCTCGCGCGTGTCGCGGACATGAGTGACGGTGTTCGGCGGGTCGTCCGAGCCGTCGTCGTCGCTCGACCCGGAACGCCGCCGCCGGCGTCGGCGCCGGCTCGAGCTGGTCTCGCCCGTCGCGGCGTCGGCGTCGGTGTCCGCGGTGTCGGCGTCGGTGTCGCCGGTGTCGGCGTCGGCGGCCGAGCCCTCGGCCGAGCCTTCGCCCGAGTCCTCGGCGCCGGCCGACCCCTCGGGACGGTCGTCCCCGTCGTCGGTGGTCGCCCGGCCGCCACGACCGCGGCGACCGCGGCGACGGCGGCGACGCGCACCGCTGGCCTGCTCGCTGGCGACCTCACGGACGTCCTCGGGCTCGGTGCCCTCGTCGTCGTCCTCGTCGTCGGGCACGCCGACGGCCTCGCCGGAGTCGACGGTGTCGGCGGTGGCGGCGGTGGGCTGCGGTTCGTCGCCGGCCGCGGGGACGGGGGCCTCGGCGGCAGTCCCGGTCGCCGTGTCGGTGTCGGTGTCGGTGTCGGTGTCGGCGGGCGCCTCGGCCGCGGTCTTCTTCGCGGCCGAGCGGCCCGTCTTACGGGCGGCGCGGCGCCGGGGCGCCGGGGCGGCGGGCTCCTCGGCGTCGGGCGCGAGGAACAGCACACCGGGGGCGGACGTCGCCGCGCCGGACTCGTCGCCGGCCGGCACGGTGGCATCCGACGCGCCGGCGGGGTCGACAGCGGGATCGGCGTCGACCGAGCCGGGCTCGGTCTCGCCGGCGGGCGGCAGCGCCTTCTTCGCCGCGCGCTTGCGCGGCGCCTTCTTGGCCGGTGCCGGTGCGTCGGCGGGCCGATCCGGCTCGCCGGCGGCGTCGGCGACCGGCGCGGCGGCGGCGTCGGCAATCGGCGCGGCGGCGGCGTCGGCGGTGGTGTCGGCCGACGGCTGTGCCTTGGCGGTGCGGCGGGCCCGCTTCGCCGGAGCCTTCTTCGCCGGAGCGGCCGGGGCGTCGATGTCTCCGCCGTCGGTCTCGACCTGAGGTGCAGCTTTCTTCGCCGCGGCTGTCCGGGCACCACGCTTGCGCGGCGGCGGGGTCGGCTCCACGTCGGCGGCGTCGGGAGCTGCGGCGCCGGGGGTGATCCCGGCCGAGGCGTGCGATCCGTCCCCGGTCGCGGGCGTGCCGGGCTCCGTAGGTTCGGCGGGCTCGGCGACGGGGGGCGGCCCCGCCTTGGCGGCGGCCTTGCGCGGAGCCCGCTTGCGGGGGGCGCGGGCCGGCGGCGTCGCGTCGGGCGCGTCGGCCGGGCTGCTGTCGGTGGGGCGGTCGGTGGTGCTGTCGTCGGATTCGAGCATGTGCTCGCGTCACTCCGTTTCGGCCTCCGGGCGCGCCCACGGTGGGATCGTGGACCGCGACCGCGCAGAGGCGGTTGTGGCGACCCGGCCGAACGAGCTGGCCGTGCCGCGAAGTCTGCGTCGGCCGACAAGGTGTCGACCGGTCGGTGGTGCGATGGTGCTACGGCGGTGTCGTGGCCTGGTTCCGGTCGGCGGCCAGCGGGTCGCCGACCGCACCGTCGTCGTCGAGCGGTCCCTGCGCCAGACGGACCGCCACGGGCGGACCGGTCGGGGCGAGACCGGCGACGTCGCGCAGTGCGGCTACGACATCGTCGGGTCGGACGGTAGGGGTCACCTGTCGTACGACCAGACCCAGTATCGCACGTGACTCCCCGGACGGCGCTTCGGCCGCGCCGAGCACCGCGGCCGAGACCACGGGCGAGCGGACGTCGAGGGTGCGGCGACCGCTCTTGGTGAGGCGTTCCACGCCCACCTCGTCGCGGTCGAGGAATCGCGCGAGCGCGGCCCGCGCGGTCACCTCGTCCACTCCCGGCAGCTCGATGCGCCAGCTCGAGGCCACCATGCGCTCGGCGAGTGATCCCGGCCCGGCCAGGACCGCCTCGTCGACGTCCAGGCCCGGGGGCAGCACCCGATCGAGCTCGGCGCGCAGGACGGCCGGGTCGACCGCGCGGGCGAGCCCGATCTCGAGGTATTCGGCCTCGCTCGCGACGCCGGTCGGCGCGGCGCCGACATAGCTGATCTTGGGGTGCGGCGAGAAGCCGGCGGAGTACGCCATGGGCACCTCGGCGCGCCGCAGCGCCCGCTCGAACGCGCGCGCGAAGTCGCGGTGCGAGGAGAACCGCAGCCGGCCGCGCTTGGCGTAGCGCAGCCGGATCCGCTGCACCACGGGCGGCGGCGGGGGGCCCTCGGGGACGCGACGTGCCATGACGCGAGTCTGCCGCACCGATGCGCGAACCGGTCGAGGCCGCACCCGGGCGACCGTGGCGAACGCCGGAGCGGAACCGCTCAACTCCGGGCGACTCCTGCCGATCACCACCACGTGGCCCCTGTCAGCGTGCCGGTCGACCCCACGCCCGCCGGCCCCGCTGCCCGCGGGACGGCGGTCCCGCACCACGGCCGCCTGTTCGTCACGCGGCTGTCGTCGCTCGCCGACGCCACGGGCGATCCGGCCGCGGTCGGTCGGCTGCTGCTCGTCGCGGCCGGGCTCGCCGTGGCCGTCGGCGCGCCGCTGCTACGCCCGAGCTCGCACACCTGGCTCGTCCTCGCGGTGGTCAGCGTCGTCATGGCGGCCACGCTCGTCGTGAGCGCGCGCATCGACTGGACGCGGCTGCCTCGGCAGGCCACGCTCGTCCACCCCGCGATGGTCGCCCTCGCCCTGACCGTCCTCGGGCTGGCCGCGCCGACGGTCTTCGGCCCGCTGGTCGGGGTGCTCGTCCTGTGCTTCGCCTATATCGGCCTGACGCAGCGCCCGGGCACCTCGGTCTTCGCGCTGCTGCCGGCCTCGGGGGCATACCTGGTCGTGTACGACGAGCTCACCGCGGCCGTCCTGGTCCGCCTGGCGATCGCGTTGCTCATCTGGCTGCTGCTCGCCGAGCTCCTCGCCCACATGTCGGCCCGCCAGGCGGCACTGACCCGCGCGCTGCGCGCCGCGGCGCACTCCGACGCGCTGACCGGCGTGGCGAACCGCCGTGACTGGCAGGCCCGCATCGCCGCCGCGGCCCCCGGCGACGCCCTCGTGCTGTGCGACATCGACCACTTCAAGGCGATCAACGACACCCACGGACACGCCGTCGGCGACCAGGTGCTGGCCGACTTCGGGGAGCTGCTCCTGGGGGCGCTGCGCGAGGGCGACTACTGCGCACGCTACGGCGGCGAGGAGTTCGCCCTCCTGCTGCCGCACACGTCCATCGAGAACGTCACCGCCGTGCTGGCCCGCCTGCACCGGCGCTGGCAGCGCATCCGCCCGGACGTCACGTTCTCCGCGGGCGTGGCCGTCTGCCGGGCCGGGCGGACCCACGACGAGACGTTCGACGCGGCCGACGAGGCGCTCTACGCGGCCAAGCGCGGCGGCCGCGACACCGACCGCATCGAGCCGGCACCCGGCCCGGCCGCCGCCTCACCCGTCGGCCAACGCCTTCACGCGTGACAGCGAGCCGTTGAACCGGTCCTGGTCGCCCGGGAACGTCCCCGAGTCCGCGTACTGCCAGATGGTCTGGTAGCTCCAGCCGTGGGGCATCGTCCCCGCCGACGAGCAGTAGCAGGCGAGGACGAGCGGGTTGGTCGAGGAGAAGTCACCGGCCGTGCCGACGCACTGGCTCCACCAGCCGTTCGCGGTGTAGATCATCGGCCACCGCTTCGTGACCGAGTGGTAGGTGTCGCTGAAGTCCTTGATCCAGGACGTCATCGCCGACTTGCTCTTGCCGTAGCACGTGCTCCCGTACGGGTTCCATTCGATGTCGAGCATGCCGGGAAAGGTCTTGCCGTCCTTCGACCACCCACCGCCGTGCTTGGCGAAGTACGTCGCCTGCGCGGCGCCGCTCGACGTGTCGGGCGTGGCGAAGTGGTACGCGCCGTGCACCAGACCGGCGTCGTAGGCGCCGGTGTACTGCTGGCTGAAGTACGGGTTCTGGTAGTCGGTGCTCTCGGTGGCCTTGACGATGGCGAACTTCGCGCCCTTCTTGGCCACTGCCGCCCAGCCGACGTTGCCCTGCCAGCTGCTGACGTCCAGTCCTGGGACGGCCGCCACCGCCGCGGCCGGGGTGACGGCGGCCTGCCGGTCGGCACCGCCGAAGTGCTTCGCCGCCTGCGAACCGAGCCAGTCGCGCTCGGGATGCCGGGTGACGGTCGGCGGGGCGGGGGCGGCGCCCGCGGCGGCGAGTGACTCGGCGCCGGCGAGGGCGAGCACCGCGACGGCGGTGAGGACGGCCGCCCGGCGCAGGACGCGCCGGGGGTCGCAGCGGACGGGGGTTCCGGTGCGGCTGATGATCACCGCGGCAGTATGTCCGAGTCAGGGGTGTTTGTCCTGACGGGGCGCCCGCGCCTACGGCTTGGTGGCCAACGGCAGCAGCGAGCGGCCGGTCGGGCCCACCTGGATGTCGGTGCCGAGGTTGGGACAGACCCCGCAGTCGAAGCACGGCGTCCACCGGCAGTCGTCCTGCTCGAACTCCTCGAGCGCGTCCTGCCAGTCGTCCCAGAGCCACTGCTTGTCGAGCCCCGAGTCGAGGTGGTCCCAGGGCAGCACCTCCTCGCCGTCGCGCTCACGGGTGGTGTACCACTCGATGTCGACGTCGACGGTGTCGCAGGCGGCGAGCCAGCGCTGGTAGCTGAAGTGCTCGGACCAGCCGTCGAAGCGGCCGCCGTCGCGCCACACCTGCTCGATCACGGCGCCGACGCGGCGATCACCGCGCGAGAGCAGGCCCTCGACCATCGACGGTTCGCCGTCGTGGTAGCGCATCCCGACGGCGCGGCCGAGCGACTTGTTCGCGTTGATCGCGGCCCGCAGCTTGCGCAGCCGCTCGTCGACGACCCCGGGCGAGGCCTGCGCCGCCCATTGGAACGGCGTGTGCGGCTTGGGCACGAAGCCGCCGATCGACACCGTGCAGCGGATGTCCTTGTGCCCGGCCGACTCCCGGCCGGCGCGGATGACGTCGTGCGCCATCTCGGCGATCTCGAGGACGTCGTCGTCGGTCTCGGTGGGCAGACCGCACATGAAGTACAGCTTGACCTGCCGCCAGCCGTTGCCGTACGCGGTCGAGACGGTGTCGATCAGGTCGTCCTTGCTGACCATCTTGTTGATGACGCGACGCAGCCGTTCCGAGCCGCCCTCAGGCGCGAACGTCAGCCCGGAGCGGCGGCCGTTGCGGCTGATCTCGTTGGCCAGGTCGATGTTGAAGGCGTCGACGCGGGTCGAGGGCAGCGACAGGCCGACCTTCTCGTCGGCGTACCGATCGGCGAGCTGCTTGGTCAGCGGCGCGATCTCGGAGTGGTCGGCGCTCGACAGCGACAGCAGGCCGACCTCCTCGAACCCGGTGGCCGCCAGGCCGCGGGCGACCATCTCGCCGATGCCGTCGATGGATCGTTCGCGCACCGGGCGCGTGATCATGCCGGCCTGGCAGAACCGGCAGCCCCGCGTGCAGCCGCGGAAGATCTCGACCGACATCCGCTCGTGCACCGACTCGGCGAGCGGCACGAGCGGGGTCTTGGGGTAGGGCCATTCGTCGAGGTCCATCACAGTGTGCTTGCTGACGCGCTCGGGCACCCCCTCGCGGTTGGGCGTCACTGCGGCGATGCGGCCGTCGGGCAGGTAGGTCACGTCGTAGAAGCGCGGCACGTAGACCCCGCCGGTCGCGGCCAGGCGCAGCAGCAGCTCGTCGCGACCACCGGGGCGACCGTCGGCCTTCCAGGTCTTCACGACCTCGGTGATCACGCCGACGGCCTGCTCGCCGTCACCGAGCACCGCGACGTCGACGAAGTCCGCGATCGGCTCGGGGTTGAAGGCGGCGTGACCGCCGGCGACCACGACGGGGTGGTCGACGGTGCGCTCGGCCGCGTGCAGCGGGATGCCGGCAAGGTCGAGGGCGGTGAGCAGGTTGGTGTAGCCGAGCTCGGTCGAGAACGAGACGCCCAGCAGGTCGAAGGCCGCGACCGGACGGTGCGCATCGACGGTGAACTGCCCGATGCCGTGTTCGCGCAGCAGTGCTTCGAGATCGGGCCAGACGGCGTACGTGCGCTCGGCCAGCGCGTCGTCGCGCTCGTTGAGCACCTCGTACAGGATCTGGACGCCCTGGTTGGGCAGGCCGACCTCGTAGGCGTCGGGGTACATCAGCGCCCAGCGGACCGCCGCGGCGTCCCAGTCCTTCGTCTGCGCGTTCAACTCACCGCCGACGTACTGGATCGGCTTGCTCACCAGCGGCAGCAGCGGTTCCAGGCGGGGGAAGAGCGACTCGACAGGCACGCCGTCCGAGTGTACGGACTACGAGAACGCGGGCTTGCCGTCGTGGTAGAGCCACGTCTGGAAAAACGCGGTGAGGTCGGTGTGCGCGACCCGCCCCGCGTAGGCCGTGAACTGCCCGACGGCGGCGTTTCCGTAGTAGTGCTGTCGCAGCCAGCCCCGCATGATCCGGAAGAAGACGTGGTCGCCGACCTCGGCGCGCAGCGCGGCGAGCGTCGCGGCCCCGCGGTCGTACACCGACCCGGCGAAGATGTCCGCGCCCGAGCCCGGGTTGCCCGGCGGCGGCGACCAGACGTCGTCGTCGGCGGGCAGCGCCTCGAGGTCGGCGAGCTGCTGCGCCGTCGTCTTCCCCCCGGTGTGCTCGGTGTAGAGCCAGGTGGAGAACTCGGCGAAGCCCTCGTTGAGCCAGATGTCGCGCCACTGGCGCAGCGTCACGGTGTCGCCGTACCACTGGTGGGCGAGTTCGTGGGCGAGCGTTCCGACCGACGGGGCGCGGTCGAAGACGGGCCGGGTCGCGGTCTCCAGCGCGTAGCCGACGTTCGGGGCGTCGTCCACGATCGCGCCGGTCTCGCCGAACGGGTAGCGACCGTAGGTCCGGGCGAGCCAGTCGACGATCGAGGGCAGCTTCGCCAGCACCGGGTTCGCCTTGGCCGCCTGGGTCGGGTCGACGGCGACGAAGTACGGGACGCCGGCGGGGGTCCGGCCGCGGGTGACGTCGAACTTCCCGAGTGTGGCGGTGACCAGGTAGCTCGACACCGGACGGTCGAGGCGCCACGACCACGTGGTCGCCGCCCCGTGCGTGCGATGGGCGACGAACCGACCGTTCGACACCGCGGTCAACCCCTTCGGCACGGTGACCGACACCGCGTAGCGGGCCTTGTCGCGGGGGGTGTCGTTGACCGGGAACCACGTCGGCGAGCCCTGCGGTTCGCTCGCCACGAACGCGCCGTCGCTCGTCGGGATGAAGCCGTCGAGCGAGCCGTCGGGGTCGGTGGTCGGCGTCGCGGTGCCCGCGTAGCGCACCTCCACCGAGAACCGGTGCCCGGCGCGAAGGGCGTGCCGCGGCGTGACGACGAGCTCCTGCACCTGGGCGGCGGGCTGGCTGAACGCCGCGCGCCGGCCGTCCACCCGCACCGAGGAGACGGTGAGCGTGCGGCGCAGGTCGAGGTCGAAGCGCGACAGGGACTGCGTCGCCCGGGCGGTGATGCGGGCGTGACCGGTCAGCCGCTTGCTGCTCGGCGTGTAGCCGATGGCCAGCCGGTAGGACGAGACGTCGTAACCGCCGTTGCCCTGCCGCGGGAAGTACGGGTCGCCGCCCCCGGCCGCACCGGGCGTAGGCCGGTGCGGTGCCGCGAGGGCGGCGGGCGCGAGGCTCAGGGCGGTGAGGGCTGCCGCCGCGACGGTCAGCACGCGATTCGTCCGCATCCGCCAGATACTGCCACCGATCGGGCGGGTCAGCGGCGGCCGGCCCGCGGCTTGCCGCGGTGATAGAGCCATTCGTGCAGCATCGGTCGCACGTTGCGGTGCGACACCCGCACCGCGTAGTCGACGAACTGCGCCACCCTCGCGTTGCCGTACCGGTGCGTGTCGACCCAGCCGCGCAGGATGCGGAAGAAGACCTTGCTGCCGACGCGCTCCCGCAACGCCTGCAACGCACCGGCGCCGCGGTCGTAGACCGACCCCGCGAACAGCGTCCGCGGCGACCCCGGGTCGGCCGGGGGCGGGTTCCACGTCCCGCGGCTCGACGCCGGGACCGACAGCAGGGTGCGCAGGTGGGCGTGCGCGCTGGTCGCTCCCCGGTGCTCGTCCCACAGCCAGGACGCGAACTGGGCGAAGCCTTCGTTGACCCAGATGTCGCGCCAGCGCTTGAGCGTCACGGTGTCGCCGAACCACTGGTGGGCGAGCTCGTGCGACAGGGTCTGGATCGAGGGCGTGCGGTCGTACACCGGTCGCGACGCGGTCTCCAGCGCGTAGCCGAGGAACGAGGCGTTCTCGACGATGCCGCCGGTGGCGCCGAAGGGGTAGCGGCCGAACTTGGTCGCGAAGTACTCGACGACCCGCGGGGTCTTCGCCAGCATCGACACCGAACCGCGCTGCGAGGGGTCGGCGGCGTTGAAGTACGGGATGCCCGACTTCGTGCGCCCCGTGCGCACCGTGAACTTCCCGACGGCCAAGGTCGCGAGGTAGCTCGACACCCGCTGGGCCTGGTACCAGCGCCACGTGGTGACGCCGCCGTGCCGGGTGCGGCCGCGGTACGCGCCGTTCGAGACCGCCACGAGCCGTGTCGGCGCGGTGATCGAGACGCGGTAGCGGGCCTTGTCCCGGGGCGTGTCGTTCACGGGGAACCACGTCGGCGCACCCTGCGGCTCGGCGACCACGACGATCCCGTCCGACGTCGACACCGTGCCGTCGAGCGAGCCGTTCGCGTCACGCAGCGCCGCCACCTCACCGCCGTAACGCACCACCACGGTGAAGCGGTGCCCGGCCGCCAGCTGCGTGCGCGGCGTGACCAGCAGCTTCTGGACCAGCCTCGTCGGCCGGCTGACGCGGGCGGCCGCACCGTCGACGGTGACGGCCGAGACCCGCATGGTGCGCCGGAGGTCGAGCGAGAACCGCGACAGGTGCTGGGTCGCCGTGGCGCGGATCGTCGCGCTGCCGCTCAGCCGCTTGGGCGAGGTGCGGTAGCGCAACACGAGGTCGTAGGACGAGACGTCGTAACCGCCGTTGCCCTGCCGCGGGAAGAACGGGTCGCGGGCACTCGTCGCGCCGGGACGCGCGGCCGCGCGGGCACTCGCCGGAGCGGCGGCCGGGCCGAGCGGGGTCAGCACCGCGGCGGTGAGGAGCGCGACGCCGGTGACGCCGCGGAGCGCGGGACGGGGGGTTCGCATGGACCGGGATGCTCCCACGCACCGCCCGGGCGCGCACCGTCGTCGGACTATCATCCGCGAGCGATGCCCGCTGCCCGTTCCGCCCCCGCACGCTCGGCCCGGGCCGACGCCGCCCCACCCCAGCTGCTGCTGCTCGGCGCGGTCGGCTCGGTGCAGTTCGGCTCGGCATTCGCCGACAAGATCTTCGGCTCGGTCGGGCCGGGCGGGGTCGCGTTCCTGCGCGTGCTGTTCACCGCCGTGGTGCTGCTCGTCGTCGTCCGGCCGCGGCTGACGGGTCGCACCCCGGCGCAGCTGCGCCTCGTCGCCGCCTACGGGCTCGCGCTCGCGGGGATGAACTGGAGCTTCTACGAGGCGCTGGACCACCTGCCGCTCGGGGTGGCCGTCACCGTGGAGTTCACCGGCCCGCTCGCCGTCGCGGTGGCCGGCTCGCGGCGGCTCCTGGACGGGGTGTGGGTGCTGCTCGCCGGCGGCGGGGTCGCGCTGCTCGCCTCGCGCGGCGGCGAGGACGGCGTCGAACCCATCGGCATCGCCCTCGTGTTGATCGCCGCGAGCTGCTGGGCGCTCTACATCCTGCTGGCCAAGCGCGTGGGCGCGTCCTACGGCGCGCTCGAGGCGCTCGCGCTCGGCATGGCGGTCGGGACGGTCCTCGTCGCCCCGGCCGGGGTGGCGCAGGGCGGGACGGCCCTGCTGCACCCCGGCGTCCTCGCCGGCTGCCTGGGGGTCGCGGTGCTGTCCTCCCTCATCCCCTACTCGCTCGAGCTCGTCGCGTTGCGCCGACTGTCGACGGCCGTGTTCGGACTGCTCATGAGCCTCGAACCGGCGATGGCCGCGCTGGCCGGCGTGCTGGTCCTGGGCGAGGACGTGTCGGTGGCACTGGCCGTCGCCGTGGTCCTGGTGGCGACGGCCAGCGTCGGGTCCAGCCTGACGTCGAGGCGTCCGGCGTCCCCGCTCGACGGGTGAGGTCAGCCGATCACCCTGAGCTTCAGCACGTGCACCGTCCCGCCGCTACGCACCCCGACGTTCCAATACCGGTGCGATCGCAGCCGGGGCTCCATCGTCACGCCGAGCGTCCAGCGGTGGAGCCCGCCGGCCCGGCCGGCCCTGACGAACCAGGCGTCGTCGCCGTGGGGTCGCCGCGGCGCGGGCGCGGCGTTGACGTAGCGAGGTCGACTCCTGCCCGTGGTGTAGACGGCGAACGTGTACGTGCGCCCGCGCGTCACCGTGTACACGCCGTCGTCGAACCGGGCGCCGATGATCGTCACGTAGCGCACGGTGACCCGCGCCGAAGCGTGCCGCACGTTGCCGGCCCGATCGGTCGCCGTCGCGACGTAGGTGACGGTGCGCCCGCTGCGGCTGCTGCTCGATCCGACGCGGCGCACCGTGCACGAGGCGATGCCGGAGAGGCCGTCGCGGCCGGTGCAGCGCGCCGTGGGCGCGGTACCGGCGTAGGTGGCGCCGTCGCGGACACCTGCGATGCGGACGGTCGGGCGGGTGCGGTCGATGGCGATGCGGGGAACGACGACCGTGGCGGTGCCGCCGTCGGCGGACGTGATCGTCCGGGTCACCGACTGGCCGGCGCCGTCGCGTCGCAGTGTGACCGGTGCCGGGCACGGCCGGCTCAGCGGCGACCCGTGCGTGGTGCACCGGAAGCTCACCGTCACCGGCGAGCGGTACCAACCGGCGCGGGTCTTGGCGTGTGCGCTGCTCACCCGTGCCGTCATGGTCGGATCGTGCGGCTCGACCGGGGTGGTGCCGCCGGCGGAGATCGCCAGGGACGAGCCGGTGACGTTGACGTCCCCCGCGTACTGCGCGGTGACCACGTGGGACCCGCGCGGCAGCGTGTACGGCAGTGTGGCGACACCCTCTCGCAGCCCCGCGGTGCCCGCCTGCACGCCGTCGACCAGGAAGGTGACCGTGCCGGTCGGGACGCCCGACCCGGGCGCCGCCACCGCTATCCGCGCCGACAGCGAACGTGCGTCCGTGCTCACGGCCGTCGTGGTCGCGGCGCGGCCGATCTCGACGATGGTCGCCGTGTAGCCGTCCGCGTAGGTCACGCCATCGGTCGGGTCGTAGTCCGCGCTCATCAGGTACATGCCCGCTGGCACCGCGCCGTGCAGCAGGAACGACCGCGAGGTGGCCACGCCGTCGACCACGGGAACGGCCGGACCCATGTCGACGCCGCTCGCCACGAAGTGCACCGTGCCCGATGCCGTCCCCGTCGCCGGGGTGACCGTCGCCGTGAAGGTGAACGGCTGGCCGTAGACCGGGGCGGACGACGACGCGCGCAGCCGCACCGTCGCCGGCACCCTGCTCACCGTGATCGTCTGCTGCACCTGCGGTGCCGGCGAGTAGTCGCTCCGCTCGCCGGTCTGATCGAAGTCGACGACACAGCTGCCGGCCGCCGTGAACGAGACCGTGCCGGCGGCCAGCGTGCAGGCCGGACTGTCGGTGCCGTAACCGGTGGTCGTCGCGTCGATCGTCGTCGCGACGTCGCCGCCGGGCGCGCTGGCGGCGGGCGTGTAGCCGCCACCCACGTAGGCCGGTGCCGGCGGTTCCGAGGTGACCGTGATGGCCTGCGACTGCGTCGGCACCACGATGGTGACGGGCGCGGCCAGCGTGCCGTTCGCGGCGTTGTGCGTCTCGGCGGTGAACGTGTACGAACCCGCGGTGGTCGGCGTCCCGGACAGCACGCCCGTCGCGGGGTCGAGCGTCAACCCCGGCGGCAGCGCACCGGACCACACGCGGAACCGCGCCGCCGGCTGGCCCGCCGGAGTCGTCGCGGCGTAGGTGTAGGCGTACGCCTCACCCTGCGGCGCGGACGTCGGCGGTGACGCCGCCGTGAACGTCGGCGCCGGCGCCGACACGGCGATGCCGACAGGCATCACGAACCCGCTGCCCACGTCCCGTCCGGTCTCCGCCGCGGCGGCGACCGGTAGCCGCATCACCCGGTTGCCGACCGTCACGACGAGGTTTCCGGCCGCGTCCAGCGCCGTCGCACGGGGTGCATCGACGGTGCGGAAGGTCGACTGCGGACCGCCGCCGGCCGGGATCATCACCACCTGATCGTTCTGGCCGTCTCCGACGTAGACGTTGCCGAGCGCGTCCACCGTCACGTTGTCCGGTTGGTAGACGTCGCTGGTGATCACGTGCGCTGCGCCGCCCGGTGCCACCTCGAGCACTCGGTTCGTGGGCATCTCCGCGACGAACACGTCTCCGGCGGCGTCGACGGCCACTCCCAGCGGCTGTTTCAGCCCGTCGACGACCACGGTCTGTTCGCCGCCGTCGACCGGCACTTCGACGATCCTGCCGTGGCCGGAGTCGGCCACGAACACGTTCCCGGCGCTGTCCACCGCCACGCCGTACGGCCGCAACAGGTCCCGACCGATCGGCGTGGTCGCGCCGCCGTCCGCCGGCACCTTCATCACCTGGTTGTCTGCGTAGTTGCTGTAGTAGACGTCCCCGGTCGGGCTGACCGCGATCCCGGCCGGGCGGCGCACCCCGTCGATCGCATGCTGCGTGCCGTCGGTCTCGAGGACGACCACCTGATTCTTCTGGTTTTCGGCGACGTAGACGGCACCGGGCGCGGCGACGGCGATGGTCGTCGGCGCGGCGAGTGTGCCGGTGGCGGCGTTGCGCGTCTGGACCGTGAAGGTGTACGTCCCGCCCGTCGTCGGGGTGCCGGCGAGCACGCCTGTCGACGGGTCGAGCGTCAACCCCGGCGGCAGCTCGCCGGACGCGACCTGGAACCGGGCGGCCGATTGCCCGTCCGGCGTCGACGCGGCATAGGTGTAGCTGTACGACGTGCCGACTGCCGCGAGCGTGCCCGGAGTCGATGCCGTGAAGGTGAGCACGCCGACGGGGACGGCGACCGCGAGTGGTTGTCCCGGCAGGCCGCTTGCGACCACCCTGGGAATGCCGTCCGCGATCCGAAGCACCCGCCCGGAGCCGGCGTCGGCGACGTAGAGGTTGCCGTCCGCGTCCAGGGCGACGTCGACGGCCCGCAGCGACGTCCACTCCGCCAACATGGCCGGTATCTGCCGACCCGTGACCGGGTCGATCTTGACCAGACAGTCCTCACCGCACGCCACGAACACGTTCTGGTCGACATCGACCGCCACCCCGGTCGGATCGCCGAGCCCCGCGGCGACCACCTCGGCCTTGCCGCCGCCGACGGGCACCCGCAGCACGCGTCCTGCTCCGCGCTCGGCGACGTACACGTCCCCCGCCACGTCGACAGCCACGCCACTGGGTTTGTCCAGACCGTCCGCGAGGACCCTCGGCGTCCCGCCCCCCGCGGCCCGCTCGATCAGCGAACCCGCGTCCACGTCGACGGTGTAGACGTTGCCGGCGGGGTCCACCGCCACCTTGTACGGACGGTCCGGCCCCGACGCCACGGTCTGTTGTTCGCCGGTCTTCGCCACCACGCGGTACACCTTCGCCGCGGACTGATCGGCGATATACAGATCCCCGTCGGCCCCGACGGCCACCCCCGTCGGACGTACCAGTCCCGCACCCGCGTCCTGGACGGCGTGCGCCGAGAGGGCGGAGACGCGACCTGCCTGCGGAATGGCGACGTAGGCGAGGGTCGCGTCGGGATCGGGCGACTCGGCCGAGGCTGCCGCGCCGGTCACGACGACGGCTCCCCCGAGTGCCATCGCCGCCACGCCGAGCCCGGCCACGGTGCGCCGGACGTGATTGATCCGCATGCTGCCCCCAGCGTCCCGCCGGCGTCACCCACGCCGGTCGTGCCGATCGGATCGGCAGCCCCCCGCAGCGGCACGATCCGATCGGCCGGGCAATCTTGACATTGCGTCAGACGTAGCGTCAAAGGACCAAGGGCCTCAGTATTGGGGCGTGCCCACCGATCGATCGGCGCGGATGGAGCGACGTGATCTCGCGCGACGAAGCCTGATCGCGGCGACCCACCGGCTGCTCGAGTCCCGCCCCTGGCCCGAGATCACCATCGACGACATCACCCACGACGCCGGCATGTCACGCACCGCGTTCTACCAGCACTTCACCGACCGGCAGGACCTGCTGCTCACCCTGTTCGCGACCCTGGCCGACAACCTGGCGCGTGTCGCGGACGCGTGGATGACCGGCGGTGACGACCCGGCCGCGGAGCACCGTCGCAGCCTGGCCGGCCTCACCGAGCTGTACCTGACCCACGGCCGCCTGCTCCAGGCCGTCTTCGACGCCGCGGTCAGTGAGCCGGACGTCGCCCACGCCTACGAACACCTGGCCGCCGGCATCGTCGCCGCCACCGCCGACGGCATCCGCCGCGACATGGCCAACGGCCACACCGAGGTCGACGACCCGGACGAGATGTCACGCGCGCTCAGCGCCCTGATGGAGCGGTACCTGCTGCGTTCCTTCGGCCGCGAGCCGTTCCCCGACCCCGCCGCGGTGACCGACACGCTGGCCACGATCTGGACCCGCACGCTCTACCCGCACCCTCCCGAAGCGGGCGCGGCGGCATGGTCGGAGGCCGCACGGACGAGGTAGCCCGACGTGGGTTGCCCACAGGCTGCGATTGACGATTGTCGGGTGTCGGTCCCGACAGTAGAATCGAACACGTGAGCAGCGTTGTCGACGACCTGGTGCCGGTCGATCTGGCGCGCTGCGACGACGACGTCCTGCTGGAGTCGTGGCGGGAGCTGGAGCGCACGCGCAACCGGCTCGCCGCCATGGAGCACCGATTGATCGCCGAGGCCGAGCGGCGGGGGTTGCCGTTCACCTGCGGCGCGAAGAACACCGCCGCGTTCGTGCGCGGCCTGCTGCGAGTCCATCCGCGCGAGGCGGTCGCCCGGGTGCGCGCCGCCGATGCGGCCGCGGGTCGGACGACGCTGACCGGTGAGACGGTGCCGGCGCCGTTCCCGCGGGTCGCGGCCGCACAGACCGAGGGCACGATCTCACCCCGGCACGCGCAGGTGATCGTCGCCGCGGTGGAGCGGCTGCCGGACGTGGTGCAGGTCGAGGACGGCGCCCGGGTCGAGGCCGACCTGGTGGAGTACGCGACGCAGTTCGATCCGCACCAACTCGGCACGCTGGCGCTGCGGGTGACGACGCTGCTGGATCAGGACGGCACCTTGGCCGACGTCGCCTACCGCGACCGGCACCGCGACCTGACCATCCGGCAGCGCCCGGACGGGTCCGCCAGCATCACCGGTGAGGCAACCGCCGAACTGGCCGAACGACTGCTGACCGTCCTAGACGCGCTGGCCGCGCCCAAGCTTTCTATCGACGGCACGAAGGACCCGCGCACCGCCGGTCAACGCCG